>JADFWU010000009.1 GCA_015234045.1 Magnetococcales bacterium | reverse complement strand
ATAGCCAGCGCCCGTTGGCCGTTGATCGCTGGCCTGACGGTATACTCTCCACGGAGCAGATAACCCAGGATATCAATATTTTCCGGCGTATCATCTACAACCAATACAGACTGTTTTTTCTGATCCCGCATAAATCATAACCATTTGTTTGCCCGTCATATGGTTGTATGATGGGACTCTGTACCATGTAATGAATCAATAAATTTTTTCTATCCTGCCTTACAAGCAGGTTACCCCATATTCCAGAGAAAGTCGCCTGGCGATTTTCACTACTCGGAAAACAGAGCAAGGCTTCTTCCTTTCATGACCATGAGAACAGATATACACCCTTTTTATCTTCCCTCCAAATGGATCGACACAGTGCTCCATAATCCGCCATTACTTCACAGAGGCTTGCGACTTTGTGTTTTTTTTCTGCTCTGTCTCAGCATGGTGCATTCCGATGTACTCGAAGCCAAGGAAAAGGGCGACAAACGCCCGCCACCATTGGTGACTGTAACACCCGTGCTTCAACAAGCAGTCATACCAACACTCAACGTGGTGGGTCAGGTGCATAGCCGTCTACGTGCCACTGTGGCAACGCAGGTTGCCGGGTTAGTGGCTCGGGTCTCGGTAGAGCCAGGTGATCGGGTTAACGCAGGCAGTACGCTGATTGAGATTGATCAGGACAGTATTGATCATACGTTGGCTATTTTAAAAGCGGAATTGGCTGAATCACGGGCACGATTGGATAAAGCACAGAAAGATCTGGCACGGGATCGAAAGTTAGCCGTTTCTCATTCGGTTTCCAAGCGCCAATTAACCGAGAGTGAAGCGGCATTAGCAATCCAACATGCTGAAGTAGCTCAGGTTAAGGCACGTATCAACCAGAGTCACTTCAACCGGGACAATCACACCGTCATAGCACCGTTTGACGGTGTGGTGATTGAGCGTTTAACCGCACCGGGTGCATGGCTGGATCGGGGCGATCCAGTGGTAATTCTGATGAATCCTACCGCGCTGGAAGTGACCACTCCGATTCCCGCCCATTATGCCCAGTGGTTAAAAGAGGGCGTGACGGCTGAAGCAACACTGCAAGGCGATCAATCAACGCTTTTATTGACCTCTCGGGCCGTACTGCCCGATGTGGATTTAAACAGCCGGAATCGGCAGGTATTTTGGACCATCAACACACCAGATCAGAGACTGATTGCAGGCAATGAGATTCGGGTGAATGTACCGATTTCCGATCCAGAACCTGCGCTATTGGTGGATAAGGATGCCGTGTTGATGAGCGGTAACAATCCACGGGTCTTCGTACTTGAAGGCGATAGCGTCACCATGAAACCTGTGACACTTGGCAAAGCATACAAAACATGGTTCCGTATCCAATCGGGACTGGAACCGGGCATGCAGGTGGTCATCAAGGGCAATGAACGGTTATTGCCCAATCAAAAAGTTCGGATTGATGCCAACCAGGAGAGCACCCCGTGAGTCCGGTCCGATTTTCCATCGAACGACCTGTTGCGGTTGCGGTTGGTGTATTGCTGTTGCTGATGTTTGGTCTCTTGGCCTTTGCCCGCATTCCTGTACAGCTGACACCGGATGTACGTAAACCAGTAATTACGGTTGAGACACGCTGGCCCGGTGCCGCCCCTATGGAGGTTGAGAATGAACTGACCATTCCACAGGAAGAGGTGTTGAAATCTCTGCCGGGGCTGGAGAAAATCAATTCCAGTTCCAGTCTGGGTCGTGTGCGCATCAAACTTGAATTTCAGTTGGGTACGGATATGGATTCAGCCATGGTGCTGGTTTCCAACCGATTACAGAAAATCCGTGACTATCCTGATGATTCGTTTCGCCCCACCCTTAAATCAGCAGATAGCGATAGCTCTCCCATCACCTGGATGCGTATTCAACACCTCGACCCTGAGGATAGCCGACCGGTTTACAATCAGTTGGATTTTGTTGAAGACAGCGTTCAACCCGCCATGGAATCCATCCCCGGCGTGGCTGGCACCAATATTTACGGCGGGCGTAAGCGTGAGTTGCGCGTTACGGTGGATTCAGCACGACTGGCCGCACGTGGGATCACAATTTCCGATCTGGCGCAGGCATTACGGCGTGAAAATGCCGACATCTCCGCCGGTCAATTGGATGAGGGCAAACGGCGCTACCTGATCCGCTCTACCGGACGTTTTCGTAATCCTGACGATGTAAAAACAGTGGTGGTTCGGTCTGATCCATCTGGTCCGATCACTGTTGCGGATATTGCCAGCGTGGATTTTGGCTTTCAGGATGCCACCGTCACAGTGCGCGGCAATGGTCGGCCTGCATTGGTGCTCAATGCCGTACGTGAACAGGGTGCCAATGTTCTGGAGATTATGAACCAGGTTCATGAAACTGTTAACACATTGAATGAAACCGTTTTGAAGCCGCGCGGCCTGTATTTAACGGTTCTGTATGATCAAACCGACTATATTCACGCGGCTTTGGATCTGGTTCGTAATAATCTGCTCATCGGTGCTTTGTTGGCCATGGGTGTGTTATTGCTGTTTTTACGCTCTTTTTCACCAACCGTTATCATTGCATTGGCCATTCCCATCTCAGTAATCGGTGCCTTCTTGGCCATGTATGGTTTGGGACGTACGGTGAATGTAATCTCCTTGGCAGGCTTGGCATTTTCCGTGGGCATGGTGGTAGATCCGGCCATTGTGGTGTTGGAAAATATTGTTCGATTACGTCAAAACGGCCAAACGGTCAAACAGGCTGCTTTACATGGCACACAACAGGTTTGGGGCGCGATTTTAATCTCAACCATCACTACGGTTGCCGTATTTTTGCCCATTTTGACATTACAGATTGAAGCAGCGCAGCTGTTTGGTGATATTGCGGTGGCGTTGAGTGCGGCAGTGATGCTTTCATTGATCGTCTCCACCACGGTCATCCCAACCATGAGCGTTCGACTGATGGGGCGTGGCTCCAAAAGTACCGCATCGGTTGTTCAAGATAATTTAAAAGATGGTCTGTTTGTGCGTCTGCTGGTTGGCCTGACAAAAGGAATCAACCGGTCCCTGTTGCGGCGTTTGATGGTGGTCATATCGTTGGTCGTCGGCGGCATCTGGTTGACATTAAACCTAATTCCACCGGCCGAATATCTTCCCAGCGGCAACCGCAATCTCATCTTTGCCATGCTGATTCCGCCACCGGGCTACAACCTGGAAGAGATGGCGCGTATGGCAGGCGGGGTTGAAAAAGAGTTGATGCCCCATTGGCAGAAAGATCCCGAGCATCCCGACCAACCCCCATTAATCCGACACTTTTTCTTTGCCGCACGAGGTGCCATTGCCTTCATGGGTGGCGCGGCTTCCGAGCCGGAGCGGGTTGGAGAACTGCTGCCCATTATTCGCCATCCAATCGCCAATCTTCCGGGCACAATCGGTATTGTCAATCAACGGAGTCTGTTTTCTCGTGGATTGGGTGCTGGCCGCTCTTTGGACCTGACGATTACCGGTGCAGATCTTGAGACCACCACCGATTTGGCACGACAACTGTTTGGCACGGTAAAGGGCATTCTACCCGGCGCACAGGTGCGCCCCATTCCCGGACTGGAACTGGGCAACCCTGAGGTCCATTTAATCCCAAATCGCCAACGAGCACGTGAGAATGGCCTTTCAGCTTTGGAGATCGGACAAGCCGTTCAAGCGTTAACCGATGGTTTGAAAGTGGATGAACTGATCATCAACGGTCGTCAAATGGACTTGGTAATTCAAGGTGAAACCGGACCATTACAGCATATCCAGGATATCGGCACCCTACCCCTGTCCACGCGAAACAACGCCATCATTCCCGTATCCACTGTGGCACAACTTACACCCACTGCCGGACCGGTTGAGATTCAACATGTGGATCGGCGTCGAGCAGTCATTCTGCGCATTAATCCGCCTAAAGATATGGCAATGGAAAGTGCGGTTGATAAAATTCAGAATGAATTGATCTCACCCACCATTGCCCAAGGCTTACCGCCTATGACCACGTTGGCACTCTCCGAAGGGGCGGATCAACTCCTGTTGGCTAAACAGGCGATGGGCAATCAATTTCTACTGGCGTTGTCTATCACCTTCTTGCTGATGGCGGCGCTGTTTGAATCGTTTCTCTACCCCTTGGTCATTATTGCAACAGTGCCTTTGGCAGCCGCAGGCGGTGTCATTGGCCTCACCGTATTGAATATATTCCATTTTCAACCGATGGATGTATTGACCATGTTGGGGTTTGTCGTTTTGATCGGTGTGGTAGTGAATAACGCAATCCTGATTGTGCATCAGGCACTGCACTTTATGCGGGATGAAAAAATGACGGTAAATGACGCTGTTGTTGCCTCGGTGCGAATTCGGATTCGACCGATCTTCATGTCTACATTCACATCGGTGTGCGGACTATTACCGCTGGTGCTGTTTCCCGGCGCAGGATCTGAGCTTTACCGGGGCATGGGCAGCGTCATCATTGGCGGGTTACTGTTGAGTACGATATTGACACTGGTTTTGGCACCGACACTGTTTTCACTGTTGGTCAGACAAAAAAACAGTTAACCAAAACAGGATATTATAGACAGCACTTTTCTAAACTGTCCTCAAATTTTATCACCTTCCAGTCCGATTTATCCAGGGCCACAATGGCTGACTGTCGGTGTAAATCCGGGGCAATATAGTCATCACCTACCGGGCTTTTTGTATCAACGATAAACAGTGCCCGAAATGCGACACGTGTTTGACTTTTGGATACCTTGGCACCGTTGACCAGCAATTGTGCTTCAACGACATTTGAAATGGTGTCCTCGCCCTTTTCTACCAAGCGCTGTTTTTTATCAACCAAGGCATACGCTTCACCAGTTGACAGTGTACGCGCCCGATCAAACTGACCCCGAATCAACGCATGGGCATACTGCTCATAAACTTTCTGTGCCGTCTGCTCAACAATATCAACCTCTTGAGCAGAAAGCGGCAGAGGCAACACGCTCAACGCAATAACCAGCACAAAAAAACGCCACCATTTGGCTAAATGAAGGCGGTTCCATTGACCTGAAATGTCATGAATCGCCATCACCGATTGACCCATTTCAAGATCCTTTCAACCATCTGTTCAGCCGGTAGTGCATGGTCGAATATATCCACGATTTCACCTTGTTCATTGAGAAAATAAGTACTGGCTGAATGATCCATCAAGTAACTATCCGGCTCTTCGGGATCAGTCTCAACTTTGGCATAGTAAACACCAAACAGCTTGGCCGCCTGAGCAATAGCCTGCTCTGATCCAGACAGACCCATCATGCTTGAATGAAACGCCTTGGTGTACTCCTTGAGATGCACCAACAGATCCCGACCTGGATCAACGGTGATCAATAGAGGCTGAATGTTATCTGTAACGGCCTTTGGCAGCATATCCAACGCCTGGGCAATGATACCCAAATTCGTTGGACACACATCAGGACAATACGTGTAGCCAAAATAGACCAGCAGCATTGAACCACGATAGTCTGCCAAACTTACCTTGCGACCAGTTTCATCTACTAAGGAAAAATCACCTTTGAGCGGCATGGGTTCCAGTGACGCAGCATGCATTGGCACGGCATACGGCAAAAACCAACTAAGCATCAAAGCAACAACCAACCAATGCCGACCCGTTACCCTACTCTGTTTTCGTGTCATAACCCAATTCCTAATACTTGGGCACCTCCAAGGGCCACGAAAAAAATTAATCATCCCATTTACTGGTCTCTTGATCCGTTTACTGCGTTCCAGAAAGGGTTACGTGCAACAAGCACGCGCCCCTTTCTGCGCCTTGCGGACGAATCAATATCCTGCGCGACTGGGATGATTAATTTTTTCCGTGGCCCTAAACCCTGTTGACATTCACCATCTTTCGGCCCCTGGCGGCGTTAAATCCGCCTCAAAATGCTCACGTACTACAAGTACGCTCCGCTTTTTCGTTGGATTTGCCTTGCCAGGAACCGAAATCTGGCGAATGTCAACACGCCCTAACGCACTTACAGAGGTGCCCTTGGTGATGCAAACAGTATAAAGCGTTCTATCAAACGATCAGTGCATTGAATGCCCATGATGACCATGTCCACCATGCATGCCCTTTTTGCCATGCATACCTTTCATGCTGTTTTTCATACAATCACACGGCTTACCATTATTCATCTTGGCACAATCGCATGGCTTGCCATCTATCTTAGGACAATTACAGGACTTGCCGTCCATCTTAGGGCAATCACACGGCTTACCATTATTCATCTTGACACAATCACATGGCTTGCCATCTATCTTAGGGCAATTACAGGGCTTGCCATCCATCTTAGGGCAATTACAGGGCTTGCCATCCATCTTAGGACAATTACAGGGCTTGCCATCCATCTTCGGACAATCACAGGGCTTGCCATCCATCTTCGGACAATCACAGGGCTTGCCATCCATCTTCGGACAATCACAGGGCTTGCCATCCATCTTAGGACAATTACAGGGCTTGCCATCCATCTTAGGACAATCACATGGCTTTGCACTCTGCATCATATGTCCATGATGCATCCCTTGATGCATGCCCTTACCATCCATTTGGCCATGACATGCAGGTTTGCCGCGCATCATGCCGGAATGATCTGAGCCTGCCCCTTTGACATGCACCTCAACGTCGATTTTGCCAGCCTGGGAAAATTCCAGCGTCAAAGGAAATCTTTCCCCTTCAGACAGCGGTGCATTCAGACCGATGAACATGATGTGCAATCCACCAGGACGCAGTTCCACCTTTTCTCCAGCAGGGAGATCAATATGCGGCACTTGGCGCATCCGCATCACTGCCCCTTCTTGAATATGGGTATGCAGCTCAACGGTTTTAGAGACACCAGCATAAGCCGCAACCAGACGATCCGCCGTAGCAGTCGGATTATCCAGCACCATAAATGCCGCACCGGCACGCGCATGACCGGGTGTTGCCCGCGCCCAAGGCATATGCACGCTCACTTTATCCGTGCCTACCATGTCGCTTTGGTGCGCGGAGTCCGTCTGTGTTGTTTGACAGCCAAACAATGGAATCAAGCCAATAATCAGAACAAAAAACAGTTTGTTAATTGACCGTAGCTGGGCCATACATATCACTCCTATGCTGAGATTTGGTGGTGAATGAGTTATCGTTAAGCGTTACGCAGTTGAATGACGGTTTACGCTTTGAAGCCTGTTTCAACCGATAAGCTCGTAACTCGTAACCATTATGAATGCGTGTTACATGTTACACTTCTGAATGAACAGTGCTCCATATTTTTCTACATTATTCATTCCAAGCAAGATAAGCAAATAAATCACAATGTTACAAGACAGTTTTATCATAAAGTGTGTGATATGACGCACTTTTCAGGTCAAATCACACAATGACAGAAAAATATCAGCATACATACACCATGATGGGCTTGGATAAATCGGACAAACCTTTTCCAGATTTTCCGATTGTGCCGATTTTAGACCAAATCGGTGCCACACTGACAGACCATTCCACCGCAATTCTAACGGCACCGCCTGGCTCGGGAAAAACCACGCTGGTGCCGTTGGCATTGATTCAACAGTCCTGGCTTGAAAATCAAAAGATTCTGATGCTTGAACCGCGCCGATTGGCAACCCGTGCGGCGGCGGTTCGAATGTCTGAACTGATTGATGATGAAGTCGGTGGACAGGTGGGCTATCAGGTCCGTTTTGACCGGAAGATCTCTGCCAACACCAGAATCGAAGTGGTTACTGAAGGGATTCTTACCCGGCGGTTGCAGAAAGATCCTGAACTCTCTGGTATCGGATTGGTCATCTTTGATGAGTTTCATGAACGCTCTTTGCATGCGGATTTAGGTCTGGCGCTCTGTCTGGATCTGCTGGCACTGCGTGAGGATCTGCGTATTTTGGTGATGTCGGCAACACTACAAACCGACACGCTTGCCCAATTGATGCATCAGGCACCGGTTTTAACTGCTGAGGGCAAATGTTATCCGGTTGCAGTCCATTATTTGGATCATCAACCGCGTCAACGCATTGCTGAAACCACGGTATCCGCCTTAAATGGCATTCTACAGACCGAACAGGGCGATATTCTCACCTTTTTGCCAGGTGCTGGTGAGATTCGCGCGACTGAGGCACTACTTCGACAAACCTATGGCTCGGATATCGACCTGTTTCCGCTTTATGGCAACCTCTCCAAAGCGGATCAAGACCGTGCGATTCGTCCAAAAACCACATCGATTCGCCGTATCATTTTGGCTACAGATATTGCTGAAACCAGTCTGACCATTCCAGATATTTCCATCATTGTTGATGCTGGTTTCTGTCGTCGCCCCAAATTTCATCCAGCCACGGGCCTGACTCGGCTGGAGACCATGCGTATATCCAAAGCTTCTGCCGAACAGCGGGCCGGACGGGTTGGCCGTACTGCACCTGGTAGCTGTTACCGTCTGTGGACCAAACAGATGCAAAGCGGACTTCAAGCCACCACGCCACCGGAGATCAGCGAGGCTGATCTCACCTCTTTGATTTTGGAACTGGCGGTGTGGGGTGTGCAGGATGTCAGCATGCTTTCCTGGTTGGACCAGCCGCCAACAGCGGCGGTTCAAACAGCGCGCGAGATGTTGCAACACCTTCACGCTCTGGATGGTCATGGGCGCGTTACGGATCAAGGTAAAAAGATGGCTGAATTGCCGGTTCATCCACGTTTGGCGCATATGATTCTTTGGGCGAAAAGCAGTGGTGAGAAAAAACTGGCCTGTGATCTGGCAGCACTACTGACTGAACGCAGTCCCATCACGGCACGCGGTCACTCCGCTGATATTGGGGATCGCCTTGGACTATTGACGCTTTTTCGCACCAAAGGTGCGCGGTCAGTCCGCGCCAGTGGTGGTGATCCAACCCTCTGTGCCCGAATCAATCGCAGTGCCAATCAGTTTCAACGCCTGGCACGCATCAATAAAAATGTCATGCCACAGGGTATTCCTGGCCAACTGCTGGCGGCTGCGTTTCCTGACCGCATAGCCCTTCAACGTCCTGGCCAGCACAATCGCTATCTGCTCGCTAACGGTCGTGGTGCCCGACTGCATGAAAGTGATCCACTACTCGCCAATCCACTCCTTACCGTTGCAGAACTGGATGCCGGTCAGGCGGAAGGGCAGATCTATCTGGCCGCATCACTACATGAATCGGATCTGAGAAGCGCTTTTTCAGATCAGATTCATAAGATCGAGGATGTCCGCTGGGACAGTCGTCATAGTCGTGTGATCACCAGATTGGTGGAAAAATTCGCCGCACTGGAACTGTCCGAAAAGCCACTACACAGGCCTGATCCTGAGTTGGTCCGTGCCGCACTGATTGAGGGTATCCAATCCATGGGTATCAATGGTCTCAACTGGAGCGACAAGGCACGCACCTTTCAAGCCCGTGTCATTTTGATGCGAAACGCACTGCCTGAGCAACACTGGCCAGATCTCTCTGATGACACCTTGTTAAATACACTATCTCACTGGTTAGGCCCTTATCTTGACAGCGTAACCCGGCGTGAACAGATTGAAAAAATTGATCTGTTTCCTCTACTGAAAGATCAGCTTTCATGGTCTGAGCAACAACAACTGGATAAAGAAGCGCCAACCCATTTAAAAATACCGAGCGGCTCTCGCCCAAAGTTGACCTACACCACAGATCAACCGCCGTTTCTGGCTGTTCGGATGCAAGAGCTTTTTGGACTGGCCGAAACCCCGCGCATCTGCGGCGGACGCATTCCGCTCACACTTCACCTACTCAATCCTGCCCGCCGACCTGTTCAGGTCACCACTGATTTGCGGAGTTTCTGGCAGCGCACCTGGCCGGAGATCTGTAAAGAACTGCGCGGACGCTATCCTAAACACCACTGGCCAGACGATCCATGGACCGCCACTGCAACGGCACGAACAAAGAATTACAAAAGAAGATAATCCTGTGTGGTTCACTCTTTGCTCACTGTGCTTTATCACATCAATTTTTTACTGATCTGATTAATTAATTGGCTACACATGCCTAAAAAATAATCATGTCTGACTGTGTGATATAATTTTCATCATTTCGATCATGCCAAGCAATCGTGATAAAGGAAATAGCATAACCATGAATCAACAAACTGAAGCGGCAAAGTCTGAAGAGAGCGCCCTTGGAGATCGCCTTATTGAGTCATTGACCGCCTCGGTCCGTGAGGTTATGCCCTGGTTTCATCGCGTAATGCCGGAGGCGTATTTTCGTGAAAATGATATCCAGACCCGCATGGAGCATCTCACAGCACTACTGGCCTCACAAAGCAATGAAACACCATTATCGCTGACCCTCTACAATGCCCGTGGCTCTACCTGGACCTATCTCGGCGAAGAAGATCGGCCCGGACTGTTGGTTGATCTGCTCAAAAAATTACCAACTGATCGGCCACTTCGGTCAGCTCAAGTCTATTCCGCACTGGATGGCTCGTTGGTTGTGGACGTGTTCCACTTCTCCAAAGCCGACTATTTTGACCCATCCAACAGCGCCCATACAGCGCGGCGTGATCAACTGCTCTCAAAGGTTGATGGAGCAGAGTCCACGCGCGAAGGGATCAAAAACCTGTTGCAACACGCGACAGTGGACTATCTGAACACCATCTCATCCAGCCGTTTATTAACCCACTGGACACTCTATCAACAGGTGTATGGCAGTGATGATGTCATGGTGGATGATACGCCTGTTGAGGCCGGTTTACGGCGTTTGACCATTGCGGCTGGCAATGTGGATTCCCGCCTGCTCTTCGAAAGAATCGCCGCCTATCTGGGCGCATTGAACATGGATATTCGGCAAGCGGTTCTTGATCAAATGCATGGACCTGATGCGGACACGGTCACCTTTTTCACCTTTGATGTGCGCCCTGAATCGGCATCTAAAACGGACAATAGCGCTCATTTAATCAGAGATCTTCGACAGATCAAATGGATCGACAAACGCGCCCTTAACCTGTTTATCACCGGCACCATCTCAACATTGGCGCAATCGGAGCTCTTGTTGGCACTGTGCGATCTGACCCATCAGCGCCTTTCGCGCATCAATCCATTCACCTATGCCAGAAACCGTATCCTAACCGAAACACTGAAACACCCACGCCTGATTGACCGGCTGACAACACTGTTCATGGCTCGGTTTGCCATCGACACGCCTATGGCAGAAGAGACGTTTATTGACACATTGCACAGCCTGAGTACTGCGATACAAACCGAGGAGATGAGCGAAGATATCCAACGTATTTTGATGACGCATCTTGATGCAGTCGGATCAACAGTGCGTTCCAATGTGGGCATGATGTCTCGTTATTCATTGGCTATCCGGCTTGATCCAGCATTTATGAGCCGGGATAGCGCTGATGGTGCGGAGACAACACCATTCGGTATCTATTTTGTTCATGGTCGTGGATTTAACGGTTTCCATGTCCGTTTTCGTGATATCGCCCGAGGTGGTGTGCGTGTGGTAATCACCAACAATGATGAACACCACACCATTGAGAGCAATCGCCACTATGATGAAGTATTTGGTCTCGCCTCTGCCCAGCAATTGAAAAACAAAGATATCCCGGAAGGCGGCTCCAAAGCGGTCATACTTCTGGAACCGGAAGCTTTGGTCGCACGGTCTGTCAAAGCGTTTGGTGATGGCATGATGGATCTACTTTTGCCAGACTCGCCGGCACTCAATCCCGCTATTGACCGTCTGTCTCATAAAGAACTGCTGTTCTTTGGCCCTGATGAGAACATGACCGATGATTTGATTGTCTGGTTGGTAGAGCGTGCTAGAAAACGCGGCTATCCCATGGCGGATACGTTCATGAGTTCGAAGCCGGAGACAGGCATCAATCACAAGGAATATGGTGTTACCAGTGAAGGTGTAAATGTCTTTCTTGAGATGGCACTGTTGGAAGTGGGTATCAACCCGCGTCAACAACGCTTCACTCTCAAAATAACCGGTGGTCCTGATGGCGATGTAGCAGGCAATGAGATCCGTATTCTGCATCGGGAATATGGCGAAAACGCTGTAATCATCGGCATTGCCGATGGCACAGGCAGCGCAGAAGATCCCGATGGCTTGGACCATACCGAACTCCTGCGCCTCGTAGACGAGAGCAGAGGCATTGCCGATTTCAATCCCGCTGCGTTAGGCCCTGACGGCCAGGTCAACGGCTTGGAGAGTGACGCATCCATTGCCTTGCGTAATACGTTGCATAATCGCCTGATTGCCGATGCTTTCGTACCTTGTGGTGGTCGGCCATCCACCATCCACGCGGATAACTGGCACCATTTTTTGACGGACGACAAATCCGCCTCTGCCAAAGTCATTGTTGAAGGTGCCAACCTGTTCATCACCGAACAGGCCCGACAACGGCTATCCATAGAGACTTCCGTGCTAATTGTCAAAGACAGCTCGGCCAACAAGGCAGGCGTTATCTGTAGCAGTTATGAAATCACGGCAGCCATGTTGCTGGATCAGAAACGATTTATTGAGATCAAAGAGCCGTTTGTCGCTGAGGTATTGGACCGTCTACGCCATCTTGCCCGGCGCGAATCTGAACTGCTGTTCCGTGAATATCGCCGCCGTCCATCCAGTCTGTTACCTGCGTTGAGTGTACATATCAGTGAGGTGATCAACAAAACAGCCGGTGTGATTGAGTCTGTTCTCTCTTCTCTGAAAGAAGACGCTTTGCTGCGTAATTTAGTCAAAGAGCATTTACCATCAACGCTCTATGCCGAAATCGGTGATCATGGTCTGGATAAAATGCCTGCCGCCTACATGCGGTGGATCATCGCTTCCAATCTGGCTACTCGGATCATCTACCATGAAGGACTGACCTTCCTTCAAGATCTGGATGGTTCTGATCTGGCGGATCTGGCCATCAACTATCTGCGCCAGGAACAACGGGTTTCCAAACTGATCACCGCACTACAACAGGGTACACCTGTTGATCAAAATGAAGTGATCGCCCTGCTTCAACGCGGTGGCGTGCGTTCCTCTCTGGAGCTGGGCATGAGCTAGGGCGTGTTGACATTCGCCAGATTTCGGTTCCTGGCAAGGCAAATCCAACGAAAAAGCGGAGCGTACTTGTAGTACGTGAGCATTTTGAGGCGGATTTAACGCCGCCAGGGGCCGAAAGATGGTGAATGTCAACAGGGCCCAGGGCGTGTGGTCCATATCAACTGACGATAATGAAGATTATCATGACTGGTGAGATTCATATTCACAGTTTAGGAGTCTTACCATGTCTTCACAGGATGAAACTTTTGATGCGTGTCCGGCTGGACAGGAAGTAGAAGCGTTTCACGACAGAATTATGGATGGTCTGCTTGATGCGCTGGGTGAGTTGGAGGAGCGCTTTGAAGAGATCAAACAGATTCCACTTGATCAGAGAAACCCGGATGAACAGGCCTTTTTGGATCACTATACAAAGGTCCAAAATGACCTAAAAACGCTCAAAGATCCTGATTTGTCATACGACAAAAAATACGATCTGGCCCGAGATATTCAACAGATCATGCTGGACATGGCACTACTCTGAGTATTGCATATTGATTATTTGGGCTGACATCAGTACATTAGATGGGCAATTTTTAATATGATCAATCTGAAGGGGAAAAACTGATGGCTCTGTCTTTTAAACACTCTGTTGCGCTGGGCATCACCGCGCTGTTCTCTTTGGCGGCTACTGACGTGATGGCTGAAGATTGGGGGCCATATATTGGCATCAAAGGCGGCTACTCTTTGGCGCATCAGTTTACGGTTGATCTGTTTCATCCCAGCAGTGACAGTTTTCTTGATTCAGATGATCTTGATTATGCACCTTTTATCGGTATTGCAGTGGGCGTTGAAATGCCTATTTTGCCGATTCGTGTCGAGTTGGAAGCCACCTTCCGTGATAATGTTGATTTTGAACAGACATATGACTTCGGCGGCACCACGACCGATCAACTACCTTCCATCGACTCAGCCACCTATATGTTGATCGGCTATATTGATATTCCCATGCCAATTCCGCTGATTGATCCTTATATCAGTGCTGGTATTGGTGTTTCCCGCAATGAAACGGCGGCCAAACAGTATCAGGCGGCTTCTGATGCGGTTGAGAATTTCTCTGGTAAGACGCTTACTGAATTTTCATGGACTGCGGGTGCTGGTGCGACATTCGAACTCTTTGAGCCGTTTGTGCTTGATGCTGGGTATCGGTTTGTTTACTTAGGCGATTGGGATGCGGGTGTTTCTCCCAGTGGTGGTAACATTGTCGGTGAATATGGCATGCATGAAGCCTATGCGGCGCTGAGATATATGTTCTAGCAAACAACCGTGTGACAGATCTGGAAAGGGACATGCGCCCTTTCCAGAGAGTCATACAGGGCGACCCGCTGCTCTAAAGAACTATCTCTTTGTATCCTTGGTGCCGGAGTAGGTAAACGCCTTGGATATCATGCTAAAGTGGCGGCCTTTATCAATACCAATCGGCTTACCACACAAACAAAACAGCTTCCCATCTCGTTCATCCACATCGTACATCCGTTTGATCCGCTCCTTATGGCAACGCAGCACCTCCCCTTTGCCAATTTTGAAATATTTCCATAACTTACGCCTGCAACCTGCACATTTTATTGTCAACATGGTCAGCTATTATTTGTTTTTTTGCGTTCAATTGGTCACTATTAAAGCGTTCTTCCTCTATTCAGTCACAGGTAAAGCCACATGTCAAAGCGCGTCTCTTTGCTGGGTATTTTTACGATTATCCTGATCACCATGGTTTCCTGCGAATGGATTCAACGCCTGCAATATGGCGATGTCCAAATGGAAAACACACCAGCCATCGTGGGCCAAACTGCGAACTTTCAGGTCTCTTTTCCTGATGGCGTAGAACTGGGTGATACCATCAAAGCTGAGCTTATATGTGAAAAACGACTTTGGGTCTGGGATACCAGAGACACCGATAAAAAACGCTGGGAACAGGAGATAAAACCCCTCTGGTCACAACCACTCACCACCCAAGCTCAAGTCGGTTTGGAGAGTGCTGTCGCGGTTTTTCAAGCCATATTACCAGAAAATCAACCCGCTTCTACCGGTGCCAAATCCAAACCCATCTCAACAGAACAAATCGTTGAAACTGAATACAGCTGGCTGATCCGCGTTGCACCACCTGGGATGGATGTGAAAGCGGGTTTTGTGTTTGAATTTGATGTGATGGATTGACACATGTTAGGGCCACGGAAAAAATTAATCATCCCAGTCGCGCAGGATATTGATTCGTCAGCAAGGCGCAGAAAGGGGCGCGTGCTTATTGCACGTAACCCTTTCTGGAACGCAGTGGACGGATCAAGAGACCAGTGAATGGGATGATTAATTTTTTCCGTGTCCCTTAATGCAGACAAGGAAGTCTGTAGAACATCTTGCACTATTTGCAATTTCAAGAAACGACAATAGTATAGTCATTTCGATCCAAAATTTGACAATAAATCACAACCTGAGTGGAAGCCCTGGTGATGTTTTTGCGCCGCTTTTGATATGCGAAGCAGATCATCAGAGCACTAATAAATCCCCTTAGAGTGCAAAAATGCTGCATATTTGCGATCTTCGCTGAGGATGTGTTTGATCAACCAGTCGGTGAAGAAACCCTGGAAATCAATTTTACTGAGATCTTCACTGACATTGATCTCATCCCGATAGTTCAGAACATTCTCTACCAACTTACGGTGCTTTTTCTGGTGATGTTTTAATTCTGGATATTCATAGCGCTGCATTAACTTCTCTTCCGCGCTGAAGTGATAGCGGGTGTAGTCCAATAGCGCATCAAAGGCTTTATCCAGATCACTGCGGTTCTCCTCTTCCAACCGCATAATCTCCATGATGGCGTTAGCGATCTCCAGAAGCTTTTTATGGTGGGTATCCATCTCTAAAATCTGGATATTGAAAGCCGTATTCCAACGAAACCCTTCTCCACTGCTTGAATGAACAACCTGCATGGCCCGTTTGAGATAGGCTTCCATCAATTTCCAGCGCACGATGGGAATTTCTTTTAGCAGCTCACCGGGGATTTGATAGGTTTCCACCGTCTCCATCGCTTCCAGACGGAACAGACAGGGCGTATTGAATACCGCGCCCTCTTCACCAAAGAATCCTTTGGACTCCAAAACATCAACAGGCTCACCACTGGCTGAACGCTCAATCCGACCGGATTTAATCAGATTTAACAAGGTCAGATCCTTACAAGAGATGGGCGCACCCTTCTCAAATCGACGCACCTTGATGGCATCAACAATCCGCGCCAAAACCGGATAAGGCACACCTTCGCTAAACAGGCAGGTGGACTCCAAGAAACTCCGATACTCAATGGTTTTTTCAATGTGATCCTTAACATTATTCCGCTCAACCAACGACTTATAAAGCGGCAAAGGAATTTTCAAGGCCCGTACAAAACACGCCGTGGTAAAGGTTGATTTGGATGGCGTGTTAAACAAACCCGACAACTCACCAATCATCGCACCACAGGAAACACGAGAGTACAAATTCTCTCGAGTACGAATCTTCTCCACTGCACCGGTCAAAATGAGATGGATATATTCCGGTATCTCGCCCCGTTTCATCAGGATTACACCGGGATTGAAATCAACCACTGGACTGTTAAGCAGAATCCTCAAATGGTGAAGCGGTACGTTGGGCAGAGCACTGCGAATAAATGAAAAAGCAGTACGCCGGGCAAAATCCGACTGACCAGAGATAATGATATCAGTCATGCCATGAGACGCACTGGAGCCGATCTCCTTCTCCTCAGGTGTCAAAGGCCGGGCCATATGGGATAGCACAATACGTTCAGAAGTATCGCTTTCAAAATCCTTGGCCATACCGTGGATCATGCCACCGCCTACATCCAGTTTTTTCAGATCTACCGGCATCAAATAGGCCGCTTGAATACGATCATAATAGGCTTGACTGACACCCGGTACGGTAGGATCATCCACCACCATGCCCTTGAGTACGTCCAAGGCTACGATATCGGCAAAGTGGGCGTAGCTTTTATAGCCATCGTCCCAAAGCGTACGAAACACAAATACCGTGGTCTCCAAAGGGTGCGGTGAATTGATGGGCTTCACCTCCAACCCATCAATATCATTCCAGATCTCTGCCTCAAGATCCACAACGTCAAAAAACGCTTTGAACTGTTCCTCTTCAGTGGAGAGCAGTGCAGCCACTTTTTTCTCTACCGTCGCGCGGACCAGTGGCGTTGCGTAATATGTTACCTTATGGCCGGATCGCATCAATGTGGTAATACCGGCAAAATGATCATCATGTGCATGGGTGTGGAATACACCCGCAATTTCCTCGACACCAATACCCAATGCAGAAAGATTGGCTATCAGATTCGGTCCAGCATCAATGAGATACATTTTACCCTGAAACATCAGGATACTGGACATACTGGGCCGATTCACATCCCAACCATCACCATCCCCGGAGTGAATAACGCCGAAATATTCACGGGGCATATGCTGAAATCCCAAAGGATAAGCGGACTCAAATTTTTCATCAGCAGCCAATGTGAGATCAACGCGCACTTTATCGCCGTTGTACTCAATTTCAAACATGTTGGGCAAAACACGGCGAATGACCACACCGTTGCGAATCTCTACATCCTCTTCACCCACCACACAAGAGTCCAACAGATCCTGTGAAGGCCGTATGGCACCAAAGGCAAAGCGCAGTTTCAAGCGCATCATCTCTTCGGCTGTTTCGGCATCAACACCGGTCTCCATGATCTCCTCTTTGGAGACCAGACCATAGTTGCCTCGATAGATGTACTGCATCTGAGCATTGACCTGTTCCGCCAAGCCAATGAGCAACGGTTTTTGGCCAGTATTGTTGGGATGGTTTGGTAGGATAAGGCCCTGTTTATAAAGCATCTGCAATACCGGAAATTCGCCCAAATTGGCAAATTCACCGTTTTGCAACATCATATCTGAGAGTAAAATCGCATTCGGCCCGGTCTCACAGGGCACGCCGTCCTTTTCGGTTTCAACGATCAAACCCCGCTTCATCAAGTGCTTGACACTATCCATCGGACAGCCACATTGAATCCGAAGATCAGCATCAGGCACTTCTACCCAATAAAGACCAGACGCTACACGAATTTTAATGACTTTTTCAGACATAACGTCTCACTCCAAACATTCGAGCGCATGCTCATCGGCCACACACAACAAAACCTTTGATCAATAACTGACCGTCCCAAAAGATTCAAGCGGTGATGATTGTTATCTTTTTCATAATGCTGTGATATAATTGTATGAGTGCCTTGATTTTAACACGAAAGTCACAACAATAAACGCAAAATCGTTGAATAAACAATTCGCTTCCCTATCATGAAAAACAGGACATATCAGGATAAGAAATCACCCTTATGACCAACTCAGACAACCCGTCAAATCGGACTTCTACCACTGTCCTGCATAATCCAAAAAAAATCCTGGATCTGATCATATCCGGTCAGAAAGCTGATTCAGAAATTCGTGTGGAGCTGGCAAACCATCTTCTGGACTATTTTTCCCATTTTAAGATGAGTGCCAACAAGGAGCACCATCTATATGTCTGCATTAGTAGTCTTGATCCGCCCATTGGCAATATTCACATTCGCTCTGCATCACATGTGGTACTGCACTTTATCTCCAATGACTCTGTAGCGACCCTGCATTCGCGCTTTATTAAAATCCTCAACAATGAAATTCTGTGCCTGAAATTTCCAAAACGGGTGTCACTGAGTCCGCAGAAACGCAACTGGATTCGAATTCCAAATGGTCCCTACCTGGCACTACAGGTGGAGATGGTACGTCCGTCAGGGATTATGGAAGATATTCATGTTCAGGATATCAGTTGCGGAGGGCTCTCTTTTATTTTTGAACAGGAAGCCGCCTCACTGGCGTTGAATGGTGTTGTGGATTTTCGTCTGGTAACCACACATTACAGTTGTGAGCTTTGGAGTCAGGCCAAGATCGTACGTATCTCCAAAGCGGGCGATTCAGACCTCTATCACGCTCGATTCCAACCTCAAACCGCCAAAGAAGGCCAAGATATTGAGGCGTTTGTCACCACACTACAACGCGCCCATTTAAAACGGCGCCAGCGTCTGTTTCGTAACTCTGATGACTGGCCGGACGTGTCGGGCATACACTTTGAAAAATTGGATGAAATTGACCCAAAAACCATGCCGATGTCCGCTGGCATGCTACTGCCTGCCCTACCCGCCTGGAGCACTCTGCGCAATATATTGGCACTGCTGGGTGTATCATGGTTGGCCATGCGTTTACCAAGTCTTGGCTGGGGATTCCTTCTGCTCGCGCTCTCCTGCCTGGCCCATGGTATCGTTTCCCGGCAAGAGGATAGTCAGTCCGGCATGGCATGGAGTCTGCTAGGATTAGGTATCTCCTCGTTTGGCTTATGGCACTGGCTTATTGCCTAAAGGCAGCGGTCAAACCGGAGTCCGTCTACTCACCGTTAGACATTTGTCATATTTGAATTTTTCATACCAATATTTCAACGCATGTATTTATGGGCGATTGGATTATTTTTTTGTTTGTCCATTCTTCCAACCTAACATTATATGGCATCCTGGCTTGGAATAGATTATCTTGGTGCTCTGCATTGAGAAGCTGAATCTGACCAAGGGTGTGTTTAAGGCGCTTTTAATAAGTAAAAACATATCGGTAAGCAGATTCTAACAGAATTCAGCCCAAAGGGTCCAACATGCCTGATGATGTCGCAACCAATGAAGCATTGGCAGAGGGAGAATATAAACTCTCCGATCCTGCGCTTTTGCAGAATATGCGGCTTTCCGCCCATATTAAAATGCCTTCTGGTTCCGATGCGATTCTGGTTCCGCGTTATACGCTGCTCACCGCCCAACTCATCAAACAGCTTGCAGCACGCGGTATTACCACAGTTTTTGCAGAATCAGTTCAGGAAAAGTCCATCGCCAAAACGGCGGATCATATGGACAAAATGTTCGAGACGATTGATGCAATCGTTCAGAATGCCCTTGGCAATATTGAAGACGTGGGCGAACAGTTTCAACGTCAGCAGGACATGCAAGACCTGGAGCGGATGATTCGGGATAATCTCGACGATATCGAGAGCCTGTTCTCTGCCAATGCCACCGAAAAACTGGTGGGCCTGACGCAACACCATGACAGCACCGCCCGTCATAGCCTGATCTCTGGTTTTATTCTCATGGCCATTGGCCGTGAACTGGGTTGGGATGACAATAAAATCGTCAAAGGCGCTCTCGCCGCATTAAGTCATGACGTGGGCAAGACCAAAGTCAAACTTGAAACATTGGATTGGCCTGGACGGCTCAGTGCCCAACAATGGAAAGAGATTCAACACCACCCGCTGTTTGGTGCAATTCTGCTGCATCGGCGTGGACAAACACCCAGCCTGCCCATGCTCACCGCTCTGCTGCATCATGAATGGTATGCATCCGTTGCCGGCAAAGGGTATGGCGGCCTGACGCTACACAAAGACTATATCCTAAAAAATCTTAAGATTGACATTGCCAAGGTCGTTTCAGAAGTAAGCCCGGATCACCTGGACATCATCCAGGCATCTTCCTTGGCGGACATGGTTTCCGCATTGGAAGAGTCCCGTTCATATAAACGGGAACTGGACGCTTTCAAAGTGCTGGTGATCATGAATTCCGATGCCAAAATGGGACATTTCAATCCCAGACACTATGAGGCATGGCACCAGGTTTATATGCGTCAGCATCCCAATCTCCTACCCGAAGGGCGTCGATTTGCCTTGCCAAGGGAGAAGGAAAAACGGGTTTTTAAACCCATGAGAGCCAAGGCGATTAAGCCTACACCGATGCTGACTTATTACGACCTGGAAAAATTGGGATATCTCTCAGTGCTCTCTAATGTCGGCATGGATATGGAGCGTATCCGCCGCCGTGGTGGTTTGACGATTCGTGTATTGGAACAGATCAATAAAAACAAACGCATCAATATGGATCTGTCTGAATCTGCCTGTCAGGCAGCCGGCGTTGCTCCCATTAAAAATCGGGTAATTCAAGAACGGCAAGTGCTTCAACTGGATGCCAAACGACTCTGGCTCACTGTAGAGGATCTGGAGAAATCGGGCTTAATGGGCCATGCCAAAACCCGTGCTTTTGATATTGAACTGATCCGCAAAAAAGGCGGCATCTCGCCCGCCCGTTTACAACAACGCAGCGTGCCCATTAATGAAGAGAAACTGAAACGGCTGAACATCCATCCGCTCAAGCAACTCACCATCACCCTACCGGGCAATGAAAAACGATTGACGGCTGAAGACCTCAAAAAACTCGGTGTTACCGACAGTCAACTGGATCAAGCGGGATTTTTAAACCATGTCCGCACAGTAAAAAGCGGTATCCCCATGGATTGGTTGATTAAAAAGGGTATCAACATTCCCCAGGCCAATCTTTCCAAGTGTGGCATTGATCCTGTGCGCAAGATTTTCTACGACATTCAAGTGATGGAAGAGATTGATGAGACCCATGCCCGTTTCATGATTCTTCGTGAAGGTGATGATCTCGAAACGCTTCAAAAGCTCAATGAAGCTGGTCGTCTCACACCCATTCAAGACTTGTTGATCAATCAAATCGGCGTGGTGGAGTTGGACTTTACCGACCTGATCGCCTTGCCAGATCTCAGCACTGTTGCTCAGGGCGCACATTGGAGCGTCTAACTGTATTACAGATACATTGAAACGCATTTCATCACTTAATACCCGCTTTCGCCTTCACATCCTCTTCTGAATCAGCATATTGTTGAGCAATAGCAAAGAAATCCTCTGAAATCTCCAAAAAAGCGTCCACCATATCCGGGTCAAAGTGACTGCCTCGGCCCTCGGTGATGATGGCCACCGCTTTTTCATGGGGGAATGGTGGTTTATACACCCGACGACTGATCAAGGCATCATAGACATCGGCAATGGCCATCAAACGGGCTGCAATGGGAATATCCTCCCCTTTCAGCTGTTCTGGATAGCCGGAACCATCCCATTTTTCGTGATGGGTATAGGCAATCTGTTTGGCAAAGATCAAGAAATTATCCGCCCGCGTCATGGTCTTTTCAGCAGCGACCATGGCATCTCGTCCATATTGGGCGTGTTTCTTCATTTCGACAAACTCTTCATCGGTCAGCTTGCCGGGCTTGAGTAGAATATGGTCTGGTACGCCCACTTTGCCGATATCATGCAGAGGTGCGGATTTGAACAGTGAGGTGATATTACTGGGTGTGAGAAACGCGCTGTATTTTGGATGATTTTTCAACTTCTCTGCCAGCAGTTTCACATAATACTGAGTGCGTCGAATATGGTTGCCGGTCTCAGGATCTCGCGCTTCAGCCAAAGAGCCCATGGCCACCATGGCAACATCCTGCAACTCGTCCAACTGTTGGGTACGCTCCAGCACCCGCTCTTCCAGCAGTTCATTTTGACGTTTCAACTGATCCCGGGCGATTTTCAGGGCCAGATGCGTTTTAATCCGCTCCTTAAGAATCGCTGGACTGATTGGCTTGGTGATATAATCCACCGCACCCAAACCGAGCCCTTTGGCCTCATCTTCCACTTCCGCTTTGGCAGTGAGGAAAATCACTGGAATATCACGTGTTTCGTCACTGCTTTTGAGTTGTTGGCACACCTGATAACCGTCCATATCCGGCATCATGATATCCAACAGAATCAAATCAGGTTTTTTGCGTTCTATAACCTTCAGAGCCATTTTGCCATTCACTGCTGCCTGAACCAGATAGGTTTGTGACAAAACACCTTTGACCACATCAATGTTGGCCGGCGTGTCATCTACAGCAAGAACGATCGGTTTTTCAGCTTTCTGACGCATTACCCTCTCCTTAACTGCACGCTTAACCTGTAAAATTCATTCAACTGCGTAACACCTATATAAGTGTACCTTATTTCTTCTGCGCTTCAATCAATTCCGTCAACACCTCTGTAGCGGCATCAAAATCATAGTTTCCAAGATGGCCTTTCAGCTGATTAAGAGAAGCCTTAATTGCAGGGTCGGTCACCTTTTCCAATAGATCTTCCACAGAATCTTCTGATGTCGAATCATACGCGTCAATCTGTTCAGCAATGGATTGAAGATCTGCACTGATATCCAAAGATCCAGAAGAATCATTATCAGCACTGTCCGATGCCGTTGCTTTACGATCGCCATCAAGTGCAGCGGCAATAATTGCCAGCGTTTCATTGAGTTGTACAGCGGTTTGTTGCATCAATGCTTCAGGCTGTGCCTCTGACGCTTTAAGAGCGGCCTCTAATTCACCAGCAATCAATTGTAGAGCCGTTGCACCAACGTTTCCAAACACCCCTTTTAAGGTATGGGCAATACGCACGGCGGTTTCAGTGTCACCAACAGCCAAACTGTTCTCCAGCCGTTGCATGGCATCCGTTTCAGCGTCCAATACTTTTTTCAACGTCTTTCGGTAGGCTTTGACATTACCACCCATTCGCGCCAGCGCAGACTTCAAATCAAAACCAGGAAGGTCCAGTGTTTCCTGTTCATCTCTGCCCATGGATGCAGCCTGCTTGGCCAGCAACGCTTGTGGAACCGCACGTTCACCAGGCTTGATCCAACGGGCCAACGCCGCGAACATCTCTTTTGGATCAATGGGCTTGGCCACATGATCGTTCATGCCTGCATCCAGACATTTTTCCCGATCTCCAGCCATGGCATTGGCGGTCATCGCAATGATCGCCATCTCATTGAGACTTGGATCTTTGCGGATCTCACGCGAGGCGGTATAGCCGTCCATAACCGGCATCTGCATATCCATCAACACGGCATCGAAACTGTCATTTTTGATACGATCTACAGCGAGCTGACCATTTTCGGCAATTGTGACAACCAATTGAGCCATTTCAAGCAACTCAGTAGCCACCTGTTGATTGACTTCATTATCCTCCACAAGGAGAATCCGCGCCCCACGAATGCCCTGAACCAACTCAAGACCCAGTGTATCACCGGATTCATCAGAACTGTGTTCAACGTCATAGCCCAAAGCAACCATAGCCGCATCCAATAGCGTTGAACTGGATACCGGTTTGGTCAAAGTGCCATCCACAACCACATCACCCAGTCTGGCCATCAAATCATCCCGATCATTGGCGGTAACCATCACTATTTTAGGTGGTCTATTCAGGCTAATTTCCTGAATTCTGCGAATGGTTTCAACACCATCCATTATCGGCATTTTCCAATCCATCAACACCAATTTAAAGGGATTGAGTCTTTTATCCTGTGCCTGAACCATCTCCAACGCTTCAGCACCACTGGACGCAAGCACCATCTCAAAAGAGAGACTTTGACCGAGCTGTTGCAAAATTTCCCGAGCAATTGGGCTGTCATCCACCACCAGCACATGCAAACCGCGCACGTCTGGCGCAGGCACCGGACAGGCTGACGGCATTTCATCGGAAATGCCAAAATTCGCGGTAAAGATAAAGCGACTCCCCACACCCAGCGTGCTCTCCACCCAGATTTCACCATCCATCATCTCGGTAAGCCGTTTACTGATGGTCAGACCCAGCCCGGTACCGCCATATTTGCGCGTTGTAGAGGCATCCGCCTGACTGAATGACTGGAACAGGCGACCCACCTGCTCTTCAGTCATTCCAATACCGGTATCAGAGACTGTAAAACGCAAACGCACGTTATCGCCTTGAATCTCCTCAGGATCAACCCGAACCACGATCTCACCTTCCTCGGTAAACTTCACCGCATTGTTGGCAAGATTGATTAGAATCTGACCCAAACGGAGTGGATCACCAATCAAGCCGTCCGGTGCAGTGCCGTCAAAGGCGGTCAGCAACTCAAGCCCTTTTTCTCTGACCTTTACGGTAATCAGATTGGCCAGATTATCCAACACATCACTCAATCGGAATGATGTGGCTTCCATATCCATCTTGCCGGCTTCGATTTTGGAGAAGTCGAGAATATCGTTGATGATACCAAGCAACGCATTGGCTGCATTGTGGATTTTATCGATATAATCCTTTTGCTTACGGCTCAATTCAGTCTGTAATGCCAGATGGCTCATGCCGATGATGGCATTCATCGGCGTGCGAATTTCATGGCTCATATTGGCCAGGAAATCGGACTTGGCTTTGGTGGCCTCTTCCGCCGCTTCCTTGGCCTTCAGGATCTCAATTTCCATGATCTTGGCATCATCAATATCAAGATGAACGCCCACGATTCGGGTTCCTTTGCCTTCATCATCCCGCTCTGATGCCCGACCGATATCAAGAATCCATTTCCACTTTCCATCCGCCGTACGCATGCGAAACTCTGTTTTGTAGATCTCGACTTCACCATCGATATGGCGTTGCACCTCTTCCAAAGCATGGTCGAGATCGTCTGGATGGATCAGAGCAGCCCAACGCTCAAATTTCTGGCCAAATTTTTCATCCAACGCTTCAGGCGTATACCCCAACATGGTGGCCCAAATATCACTGGTGAACAGCTCACCAGTTGCAGCGGACCAATCCCAAAGACCGGCGTTCGCGCCTTTGAGTGCCATATCCAACCGCTCTTCCATTACCTTACGTTCGGTAATATCCCGTGACACACCGATGATGCCAAGCATCTCTCCTTCCGGCGAGTAGAACGGTGTCTTAATGGTATCCAACAGCACTTTGCGACCATCAGGATATCTCACCCACTCTTCATTGGTTTTGGCAACACCTGTGTTCAACATTTCGATATCATTATCACGGAACAAACGGGCAACTTTCTCTGGAAAAACAGCAAAATCATCCTTCTGTATAAAGGATTCCTGAGGCTTGCCAACCAACTCTTCAAACGCTTTATTACAGCCCAGATAGATGCTCTTACGGTTTTTGAAAAACACCACATCCGGTAATGAATTGATCAGAGAAGTGAGCAAGGAACGCTCCTGCATCAATGCGGCTGTCTGCGCCTTCAACTCGGTTACATCCTGAGAAACACCACACACTGCATAGGGTTTGCCTTCCTGATCCAACAATGGGAATTTATAAGAAATATAGGTGTGCTGACCATCTTTTTGCTGGGCAACTTCCTCCATCTGCATGGGTTTACCCTGTTCCAAAACGTCACGATCATTCTCGACAAACCGTTGCGCCAGATCATCAGGAAAGATTTCAAAATCCGTTCGATTCAATACCGCATCAGCATCCAGATTCAGGACTTCAGACCACTGTTTATTGACCAGAAAATAGCGCCCATCCAGATCCTTGGCATAGATTAGCGCAGGCGAGTTATCCATGATGGCTTGCAGTTGTTCCTGGCTCTTGGCCAGCTCTGATTCCATTGTTTTACGGGCAGTAATATCCTGAACCGTGCCCACCATCCGTTGGGCCTTACCCTCGTCATCCCAAGCCATCGTGGCACCTTTGGAGACGACCCAGGAGATATTGCCATCTGGCTTTATGACGCGATACTCCACCTCGTAAGTGGACTCCTCGCCGTTGCGATAGCGATGACCAATCGACAACACACGGTCCCTGTCGTCAGGATGTAGGCGTTTGATCCAGTCATCACGATTCTTCTCCAGATGGGCCATGGAAAAACCGAATATGTGCGCATAACGCTCATTCACCACTGTAACACCTGCGGGAAAATCCACATCCCAAAAGCCCAGTTCACCGCCTTTGAGCGCCAATTCCTGGCGTTCTTGACTCTCTTGCAGGGCGTGTGTTCTCTCTTCCACATGCCCTTCCAACTCTGCTTGAGTCCGGCGCATGATCCGAGTGGCTCGCTCACCCAGCATAACGGTCAACAGAATTGACATGATGGAGAGAAACAGCGTAACACCGGTGATAATCAACACATTCTGACGCACACTGTAGTAACCACCCAGCGCTTCTTCCACATCAATTTCAGTGGCTATTCCGAGACCGAGATGCGGCTCCCACATCCAGGCACCGAACACCTGTGTACCGCGATAATCCCGATATCCTGTCATATCAACGACCATATCACTGTGCAAACGTCCATGTTCCTGTTGTGCCATCTCTTCGGCTATGCGAAAAATGTCCTGCGCCATTTTGGTAAAGGGACGCTCTGAGGGCGCTTGATTGGGTCGATAACCAGTCAACAAGCTTTTTCCGGGATTACGTGCCTCTAACATCTGTGATTCTTTGCTATTGCGATCTAACAAATCAATCTCATAGAGCTGCTCAACGAATCGACTCTCTGTGACAATTCTTCCCTCTAAATCGATAATATATGTTTCACCAGTACGGCCAATTCGACCACTATGCATGATCTGGGACATTTGCTCTTTGGGCATCAGCCTCTGTGTCAAGACCGCAAGCACACTGCCATCCACATCACGAATAGGTACGGCAAAGAACATGGTGAGCGGTTTTTTCTTCTGTCCTTTTTCCAGGGTGACATCAGAATGAATGGGCGGAATAAATAGCGAATGACCTGCAAAAACTTTATTTAACAGGTCGGGCCGTTGTTCAGAGATGAGATTCTGACTGCCTAAGTTGCTATCCCGTTGTGAAGCAATGCTGATATGGTCTGGACTGATGATGAAAAATCCAATTTTGCCAAACTCTCTCTCTCGCTTGGCAACAAATGCACGCACATCTGCCAAAGGTTTGGATATCATCAGTGCTGTGACTTCTGGTTTAACAACCAACAGCTGCTTGGTAATTTCGACCAGTTCATGGTCTCGGCCTAACTGCGTTAACAGATTCAGATGCTCAGTGATCCAGAGATCATGCCGCTCCATTGTGCCTTGCAGAACAACGCTCAGTTCAGCTTGTATTGAATCCAACACCACTTTTTTATTCTGAGCAATGGTATACCAAACCAGCAAAAGCACTAACACAACCATCAAACTGGTCCCAGCCAGTGCTATTACACGGAATTTCTTCGAGCCAAAATGGTTGGCTAATACGTCATCAGAAACAATCCGAGGCAGTATTACCACTGCCACCAGCAACAGAACAAATAAAACAATGACACTGATGATAATCCAGGTCAGTTTGTTTTCATGACCGATAAGACGCTCTTTATCATCTTGGTCGGTTATCTTTTGATTTTGATATGTATCTGTGGAATTATGCGCCGATTGAGAGGTGATCCATTTGTTGCGTAGCGTGGACCACTCCTTTTTGGAAATGGCTGTCAGTCCCTTGTTTAGAATAGATACCAGCTCTGGCCAATCCTTACGCACACCAAAAGCCTTGTTGCCCACGTTCTGCTGCCACAACACTGCCGCATGCAGATCATTCATGGCGTGTTTATTTTTTATATAATTAGCAACGTCAATATCTGCAACAAAAACATCCGCGTGACCTGCACGAAGTGTTGTCAGAGCTTCCAGAATTGTCTTGACATAAACAGGGGCAATATCTGGATGTGCTTTAAGAATCTCACCATTATAGGCGTGCCCCTCAACCATCGCCACACGCATGCCTGCGATATCATCGCGTGATTCAATGCGTGTATCACTGTTTTTGGTGAACAGATAGGTGGAGAGAAAAATGTACGGTTCAGTAAAAGAAAACCACGCTTTCTGCGCCTCCTGCGGCACCATTTCTGCGACCACA
This sequence comes from Magnetococcales bacterium, assembly GCA_015234045.1. GTDB lineage: Bacteria > Pseudomonadota > Magnetococcia > Magnetococcales > JADFWU01 > JADFWU01. Next base: position 57,572 of record JADFWU010000009.1, on the reverse strand, counting down.
TCCACTTCACGACGTTGAGCCGCTTCATATAGAGTTTGCCATTGTCCATCAGGATGATAGGTGAATTTTATGCCGGTCTTATTAGAAATCAAATGGGCGACATCAACGGCATAACCTGCAAAACCCGCCTCTGGAACGGCGCGACTATAAGGCCCAAAGTTGGCATCAAAAGCAATGCGGACTTCTGGATGTTGTGCTAACCATTGCTGCTCTTCAACAGATAGGATGACATGTTCTATTGAGTCCGAAGCGAGCATGCTTTGTTCTGCCGAGACCCATCGGTTGGCAATCTCCTGAATCTCCATTCGGGAAAGCGTGCCCAGTCCCTTGTTGATGATGGTCAACAACTCGGGCCAATCTGACCGCAAACAGATGGACAACTCCTTGGCAGAAAAACCCGTTGGCCCTGCTACGTGCAAATTATAGAGTCCTTCTGTCTGAATCAGATGATTGATAGCACCCAAATAGCCGATATAGGCATCCGCTTGACCCAATGACACCTTTCTCAGTGCATCCAAGGCGGTTGCCGCTTCGGCGTAGACCAGATCGGGAAACACCTTGGCCAATTCATCAATGACAGAATACCCTTCAGCCACCAAAACCCGCTTCCCCTGCAAAGAACTCACGCCTTGAGGCGACTCATACCCTCGACGGGTTGCAATCACCCAAGGCACGGTAATAACGGGATCGGAAAACAGCAGATATTTTGATCTCTTGAGTGTTGGCGTACAGAGTGAAATCACATCAATATTTCTCTGTTTGGCCCCTTCCAAAGTCTGACTCCAGGAACTGATCGGCTGCAATGCCATACTTATTCCCAGGTTGCTTCTAATTTTAGCCAGAATATCCGCTGCAAACCCAGCATGATCTCCTCGCATATCCAAATAATCATAAGGCGGCCAAGCCGGATCAATACCAAGACGAAGATCAGGATGTGCCTCCAGCCAAGCCCGTTCTTCCATGGTGAGTTTCGCTTTCCCTGAGCGGACTGATTCACTCTCCTCAAAGACACGCCGTTGCGGATTTCTAACCCAAACCCGCTCCATAGCGGCTTTTTCATTCAGGCTCAAAGCATCCTGCCCACTGTTGAGTTTTGCCAACAATGCGTGATCACCCTTGCGCACCGCACCATAAACCACATTGGACAACAGCGGCGCAGGGTTAGCGAGAATATCGCCACTCCAGCCCAGTTCGCCTAACAACACTTCCATGGTCAGATCTTCACCGATGGCAGCATCCACCTTCGCCTCTTTCAACACCTCCAAAACCATCTGCCAGGAGGGCAACGAAATAATATTGAGGTTGGGATAGTTCTGACGCAGCATGCTTTCCTGATAACTGCCTGACATCACCGAAATACGGCGCTGACCAAACAGGTTTGGATCATCGGGTAGCTTACTGTCCCGGCGATAATAAAAGCTGGAATTGATCTGATAGATTGGTTTTGAATACTCAAGGAATGCCAGACGTTCCTTATTCAGAAATAGCCCAGAGTGAATATCCGCTTCACCATTCTGCATGGCCTTAATGGTGTCTGCCCAATTGCTCATCCGAAACCGCACTTCATGGCCGGTTTTTTTGGCCCACGCCCGCCAAAAATCCACCAATAGCCCGGCAGGCTCACCAAAAGAGGTCATTTTAGTCAGTGGCGGATAATCCCGATCCATGGCGATAATCAGGGCTTTTTCATCACCCCGAGCGGTCCATTTGCGGGTAATCTGTAATCGCTCATCCTTGGAAATGCGACCAAATCCCGTATTGAGACGATCCAGAAGTTGATAATGACCTTCTGTTACCGCAACAAACCAATCATTGGCATAGAGCAACTGAGACGGCCTGATGGTGAAATCAGGCAGAAGATTCGCCTGTTTCAGATGATAGATACCGGTGGGTGTATCCGCTGCAAAAGCACGCAACTGACCGGATTTCAAAGCCGTAACAATCGCCTCATAACTGGGATAGGACACCACGGTCTCTGGTGGCAACGTCCGTTTCAAAAAGCCTTCAACATAATCTCCACTGAGCACACCGACCCGATAGGCAGAGACTTCGGTTAATTCAGAAATAATCGGCAACGCTTTATAAAGAAACACATGAGTACTGGTACGGCTCAGGGAGTGCCCATAATCCAGAAACTTATCCCGTGTTTCATTGAAGAATAGCCCGGCATGGGCATCCGCCTCACCACTGGCGACTTTTTTCAGGGTCTCATCCCAGGTATAAGGCGTAAAAATAACTGGCTGGCCGGTTTTTTGCGAAAAGAGATTCCATAGATCAATAATCAAACCGGCTGGTTTGCCTTGACCATCCTGGAAGTGGAAAGGAACACAGTCAAGACAATAGGCAACCCGAACAGGGTCGGCCTTTTGTGGCGCTACCGTTTGCGCTTGGACCGTGCTGAATCCATGCGTGAATAACGTCAAAATCAGCAAAAAAACCGATATCAATGAATAAAAACGGACTCTATTTGCGTTTAACATATCAATCATCCAAGCTGGAAACCGTGTTTCACATCAGGTCGTCGGCATGACACATTATTGTTCTGAATGTACAGTGACTTCATATATAGAAAGCGCTATACTTTTAAACATATCATATTGTTATAAATATATTGATTTTTCTGCTTTGCCAGTTTTGCCACATTGTGACATGAAATTTTTTTGAAGAAAATCCTTTATCAATCCATCAACTTTGTCGATGCATAAAGAATGATTTGGGCGTATTGTTGAGAACATACAAGTATTAACAGGGACACTCGTGATGACCCATTCCAACCATCCAGCTGGAAAAAGCATACAGATTACGCCTCTTGAGCCGCGTTTGATGTTCGATGGTGCCTTGAGTCTGGTGGCTGATCTGTTCATTGATACGGATATCAGCGAGAGTGATGCGTCTGAAACAGATTTTGACACCCTGGAAAACAGCCAACACACGAATGAAATCACTGAGCGTATTACCACACTGGCAGGCATCACCGAGACAGAAACACAATCAAACCGCCAATTACTGATCATTGATGCCTCGGTAAGCGATACTGACAGCCTGACTCAACGCTTCTCACCGGACACGCACGTCATCATTCTACCAAACAGTATTACACCTCTTGAAGATATTGCCAATCAATTGGTTGAATCCGAACCATTTGATCAAATTCACATTGTTTCTCATGGTGCACCGGGCGTGCTCACGCTGGGTGGTCAACACATTGATAGCACCGCTTTGAATCATGCGTCAGCGGCGTTGATCCAATGGCAAAACAGCCTGAACAATGACGCGGACATTCTTCTCTATGGGTGTGATGTGGCAAAAGGTGACACCGGTATCACCTTTGTGGAGACCCTTGCCCATCTCACCGGCGCTGATGTAGCCGCTTCAGTGGATGCCACAGGCAATGCAGCACAGGATGGTGACTGGGATTTGGAACAGAAGACCGGTGATGTTACGCCCTTGTCCAATAGCGCTATTCAGGCATTGACCACCTACCAATATCTATTGGCTGATACCGCTGTAGGTAGTGGTACAAATCAGATCTCAGGTGAGGTTGATCTCAATTTTGACGGTCACACACTGATTTCAGGGACAGACCTCGAACAGGGTGCCGTGTACCGTTTTGACGATGTCACAACCGGATATGATGCGCTGGTATCCATTGATGAAATCGCCAATGGCGCATCACTGGCCGCTTTGGACTTTTCTTCCGGCGGATTTGCCAATGCATTTCAACCCAAGGTGATCGGCGGAGATGGTGCCGAAGATTCCTGGATAGAGTTCACCATCACCTTTGTCCTGGCAGATACTGATACACCAACACACCTTGCCGAACAATTCATTGCCACATCCATTGATGTGGATGGCTCCAGTGGTCAACGGGAATATGTGGCCTTCGACCAGTTCACCGAATACACACTGGAAGACAATACCGCACTTACGCATGAAATCCCTGGGCGCATTTCACCTATTGAAGCCGTTGATGCAGTCGGTGAATCCCTTTCTCTGGATGACACCACGCACATGTTGACCGTGCGTTATCAAGATACCGAATCACTCACCTATCGCAGCGGTGTACTCAACTCCAATGGCTTATTTCGCTATTTTTCACTCTATTTCAGTCCCGTAAGTTACACCGATCCCACCACGATTTTCACCGCCCCAGAGCTGGATCTTGACCCGGATAACAGCTTGGGCGGTGCAGGTGACGGCAACATCACCAACACCTTCATTGAAGATGGTGATCCGGCTACCCTGGCCGACAGCGATGCCACCATTGACGATCTGGATTATCTGGGCGCTGTTGGTTCCACATTGAGCACTTTCACCATCAGCTACGATTCCCTTCCCGATGGCAGTGATGAAGTCATCGTTGTGGGCGATGGTGATTTTCCATTGGATACCGATGCCTCAACCATGGTTACGGCTAATGGATTATCCCTTCAAGTGGATGTTTCAGCCACGGATCAGAAACTGGTTGTCAGAGATGGTTCTGGCGGCACCATGAGCCGGGATGATGTCCAAACACTCCTACGTACAATCAGCTATAAAAACAACTCTCAGGCACCAACCATAGATCAAGTTCGCCTGTTCGAAATTCGGGTCAATGATGGCCTGTCCGACGCAATCAAGGTGACCTCTACCATCTCCGTTCAAGAGGTGAATGATCCGCCCATTATCCATGATCTGGATGGCGACACTCTGAACCACGATACCGCCGATACAGCGGTGATTCTGGATCAATCCACTGCCGCTTCGGTATCGGATGTGGACAGCCCGGAATTCAACACCGGTGTTCTCACTATCTCCGGCGGTGCGACAGGCACGATATACGATACGTTCTCGGTTGAATCACAAGGGGATAACAGCGGCGAAATCGGACGAACGGATAATGAAGTGCGCTATGGCGGTACAGCCATTGGCACCATGAGTGGCGGCACAGGTGGTGATGATCTGCTGATCACACTCAATGAAAACGCCAGCCAGGAAGCGGTGTCCGCGCTGATCGGTCGTATCACCTATCAGACCGGCAATATCATCGGCGGTGAAGAGACAGTACGCACGGTCTCTTTTACCGTTACCGATGGAGAAGGCGGCCTATCCAACACTGCTGAAGTATCCCTTACAGTGACCGGCAGTAACAGCGCACCGGATTTAACCAATAACGGCGGTGGTACCAGTGTCGCCGTTTCCATTGATGAGCCGACCAAAACAGTCACGACACTGACCGCTGTTGATATTGATGATGATCCGCTCACCTATGAAATTACCGGTGGACCGGATGCCGATCTGTTCAATCTTGATCCTACCTCTCAATTGCTGTCATTCATTACCGCACCCAATTGGGAACTGCCTCTGGATCAGGACAGTGACAATGTCTATGTGCTGGAGGTGATGGTCTCTGATCCCACCGGCGCTTTTGACACCCAAACACTGACCATTACAGTCAATGATGTGTTTGAACCGGTAAGCACTGAGATATCGTCTGTTTCCAATCCAGTGTCCACTCCGCCGATTGATGGCAATCAGGAAATACCGGTTGTATTGAGCATCATTCCAGCGCTCACACCACCCGATATTTTGGAATTAACATCCGGTCTGCAACCCCCCTTGTCCGGTGTGGATAGTGATACTGAACCACTGCCTGTCGTTCTGGTTTTCTCCGGTAGCACAGCCAGTTCACAAAGCGCGGACATGTTCCAAATACAGGTCGCCAGCGCCAGCACGACCAACAGCAACACGACAGCCAGCACATCCACTTCCAGCACAACAGCTGCTTCTAACACTGCCTCTGACGATGCCGGTTCAACCGAGACCCAGAGTTTTACCCTCAAAGCAAAAGATGCCGGTGGTGATCCGGTGCAGATCTCCATTCAATCGGGTCTGCCCTTCTGGATGAAGATTGAGAACGAAGGCGAAGGATTACTGAAAACTTCTGGCGAACGTCCAAGCAACGATGACAAAACCTACAAGGTATTGCTGAAGATCAAAAGCGGCAATGGCCGCGAGGTGGCGGTTGTGGTTGAAGTGGCACCGGCTGATGAGTCAGACAAAGCCGCACCGATCAAGAAAATCATCTCTGAGCCTGAACAGAGTAGCAACGAAGACCCCGACAAAAAACAAGACAAAGCACTTGACGCTAAAGAATCCAAGGAAAATCAAGAAAATACACCTGTTAACGCACCAAAACAGAGTGAACCAACAAATGATGCGGACACATGGTTGGACCGTTTTCTTGACACTATGATCACTCAACAAGAGGGTGAGACGATTACGCCGGACACGCTTTTGACACCGGTTTCCGATCAGCTGGCCGAAGCATCACAAGCCCGTCAAGCACGCATAGCTGGATTGATTACCGATTGAATGACACAGATCTGAGATCCTGTTTCGGATCTATGGAGTTGGCACCATGAAGAAATTTATTTCGTTGATGATTCTGGCTGGTTTGATGAGTGGGTGTTCGATAACCCCTAAGCCACTCACACCGGAAGAGCGCATTGAGCTGTTTGAGCAAGCCAAATCCGCCACCGATGGTCAAGAAGCGGTAACCGCGCCCATCACCATGCATCATGCCATGGCACGCGCCCTACTCTATAATTTCGAATCCCGTGTCAAGATGGTAGAAGAGGAGATGGCACACAATCGCGTGGGTGCCAGTATCTGGAAGTTGCTGCCACAGGTCATTGTCGATGGTTCAGTGGCCACACGTGACAACACCATGGCTTCGGTGAGTAAATCGCTTACCACTGGCGAAGAGTCCACCGACTACACAACATCCAATGACCGCACCCAACGCAACGGTGATCTGCGCTTTACCTGGAATATGCTGGATTTGGGTGTCAGCTACTTCACCGCCCGTCAGATGGCAGATCAAGAGATGATCGCCAAAGAGCGACGCAAACGCATTTTACACCGTCTGATGCAGGATGTCCGCGATGCCTACTGGCGTGCGGTTTCCGCGCAGCGCTTGCTCTCACGTGTTGAAGAGATTATGACGCGGGTCCATAAAACCATGGCCACTGCGGATCTCATTGAAAGCGCACGCCTGGATGTACCGAAAAAAATCCTCACCTACAAACGGGATCTCTACAACAAATTGCTCCAGTTACAGGACATCCGTCACAATCTGCTCGGTGCCAAACTGGAGCTGGCCAAGTTGATGAACCTGCCTCTTGGACTGAATTATCAAGTGGCCATACCCGACAAGCCCATGGACATTCCACCAGAGCTGGTCATTGCCCGAGAACAACTTGAAGATAGAGCACTCCAAAAACGTCCAGAACTGATGGAAGAGGCCTATAATCAGCGCATTTCCGCTGATGAGATCCGCAAAGCCCAAGCGCGCATGCTGCCCGGCCTTGAGTTGAACATGTCCGGCAACGTCACCAGCAATCACTTTCTCATGCACAACTATTGGAACAGTGCCGGTGTCAAACTCTCTTGGAATCTACTCAATTTCATCGGCGGATGGGATGATCTGGAATTGGCGGAGATGAAAGCGGAATTAGGCGCTTTGCGCTACCAAACCCTGGCCATGGCCATTCTGGCCCAGGTCAATGTGGCCTATCTGGACTACGAAGAAGCCCGCAAGCGCTTCACCACGGTAAGCCAACTAAGCGCGGTCAACAACAAAATCCTCAATCACCAACAGGCCCGCGCCGAATCAGAAAATTTTGGCGATATGGAGTCATTACAGCTGGAGATGAATGCCATCCTGTCACACCTGAAAATGGATGATCAATATGGCCAGGTGCAAAACGCCTTGGGCCGGTTAATCTTCTCTTCCGGTGAAAGCATGCTGGATGAACTGCCAGAACCGGCCACTGTTGAAAACATGGTCCGCCTGCTCAACTGGAACAATCACCAATTGATGAACAAGAGCGGTCTGTTTGAAGCAAAAAGAAAATCAAATACACAGGGTGTCAGGCCGGTATCATCCAATGTATTTTTGAGGGCGTTCAAGTATTGGATGTAAGGGGCACATCACCCAACCAAATTACCGTCCCATTTCCTCAACTCTGTTACCAATGCTGTCATCGTTCCCCGATTGGGTAGAGAAGATGTCTGTTCGCCATAACGGAAAGCATCCTATCGTTACGCCTACCAAAATGGTGTTATAATGGTGCCTTCATATTGACAAACACCGCAAATATATCCGAGTGTTACACATGCATCAACCAGCCCATCTAATCATCATTCTCGTTGCGGTTTATCTCATCACTCCAGCCGCTCTATTGGCCAATGAGCGCACTGCCAAAGGCATTATTGAAGCGGCCCAAGAGGCTGTACTCTCCTCTGAAATGGCTGGACACATTACACGCATGACCCGACAAGAGGGTGAGCGGTTTTCCAAAGGGGATCTGTTGGTCAGGTTTGCCTGTGATCTACAACGCGCAGAACAACAGATCGCCGTTGTTCAATCCCATGCGGCGAAGGTCAAACAAAAGCATATTCAGCATCTTGATCAATTGGGCTCCGCTGGCAAAATTGAGCTATCCATTGCAGAAGCGGATCGGGCAGAGAGTGAAGCACGTGTGGCTCTGGCCAAAGCAAAAACCCGCCGATGTACTGTGCATGCCCCCTTTTCCGGTGTCGTTATCAGTCGATTTATCAAACCCCATGAGAGCGTGGATATTCATTCGCCACTGTTGCATGTGGTTGATGACACACAGTTTGAAGTTGTGATTATAGCGCCGACACATTGGCTCACATGGATCAAACCGGGTGTCCGATTCACCTTTCACTCCCCAGCCCAGAACGGAAAACCACTACCCGGCCATATCATTCGCACCGGTCTTGCTGTTGATCCGTCCAGCCAGACCGTAGCCATTCGCGGTATGTTGGACAAAAACAGTCCGATCCTGAGACCAGGTCTCGGCGGTACAATCCGGTTTGCCGATCAAGCCACACCATGAGTGATACCGATAACAATATAGACCCGCGCTTGGTGCAACTCTCCACCGCGCTGGTGCTGGAACAAGAGATCCGCGCCATTCGGCATGTCCCGGAACTCACGCACCATATCACCACTGCAAGCCGTCGCGTTCATGACCATGAGATGGCCATTCTTTGGCGGATTCAAGGCAAAAAGCTCACACCATGGGCGGTGAGTGATCTGCCTCATGTGGTGCCTGAAGCACCCCTGACCCGATGGCTGACTGAACAGGCTAAACCCTGGTGTAGCACCGATTCAGACAACACAATCAAAACGGTCATCCTGTCCACTGCGGATAGTCCGTTAACCGATAGGGTTGTACCTACTCAGGGCGTTTGGATTCCACTGCTCAATCGCAATAAAAAACCGCTGGGCGCATTGCTTCTGCTGCGGGAACACCCTTGGCAGAAACGTGAATTGATGCTGGCAGAAACAGTATCAGGCTGTTATGGCCATGCCCTGGACGCTTTACTCCATCGTCCGCGCTGGTGGCCTAAACGTTCTTATCGTTGGCCGGTGATCGGCCTGTCAATCGCGGCACTTATCCTGATCAAACTACCGCTCACCGCTGTTGGTACGGCAGAGATCGTGCCGGAAGCGCCCATCATTATTGCTGCACCCTTTCAAGGCGTGGTACGCCAATTTCATGTACACCCTTATCAACAGGTAGAAACGGGCACACTGCTGGTTACTTTTGATCCGTCCGAACGTCAGGCAGAGCGGGATCAAGCCAACAAAGCCCTGGATGTGGCACAGGCAGAGCTTGAACAGCTGCGTTTCCAGGCCTATGAAGATCTCTCCAGTAAAGATCGACAGGTAATTTGGCAAAAAAAAGTCGCCCTCAGACGACAGGCCGTAGAACATGCACAAAAACGCCTGGATCTTCATCAGCTATATGCTACCGAATCCGGTGTCGTTTTCTTCGATGATCGTTATGGCTGGGAAGGACGACCGGTGGCAATCGGTCAACGTTTAATGAGCTTGGCAGATCCCACCAAAACCCGCCTTGAGGTGGAGATTCCCGTTGAGCAAATGGTACCAGTAGACTATCAGGCCGAAGTGCGATTTTTTGCCGACATGGACCCAACCCACGCCCGCACCGCTCGACTGACTCAACGCGGATTGGAAGCACATGCCACATCAACCGGACAAGCCGCCTACCGGCATCGGGCCGTTATAGACCAACAGGCGCATGATCTACCAATCGGCGCGCGTGGTACAGCGCGGATTTCCGGTGAACCGGTACGGCTGTGGTTCTACCTATTCCGCCGTCCTTGGGTAACACTACGCCAGTTTATCGGCTGGTAGAGAGGCACCCACACCATGACCGGAAACTCTGGGCAAAAAGAGGATCAATTACCACCACTGCGCCAAGAGATCCGCTTTCTCGGCTGGCGTGACACGGTTGGCGGTGAACAGATCGGACTGATCCACGATCCCATGGGCCACCGTTTTCTACAGATTACCGCTTTGGCTGGCCATCTGCTCTCCTACTGGAAAACCGGCCTGCGCTCTGCGGTATTGGATCAAGTAAAACAAGACGGCTTTCACCACATACACAGTAACGATCTGGATAATCTGATCCAGTTATTGGATCGAAACAATCTATTAAAAAACAGCACCAACGCCCAAAAGGCCAGCCGAGCCACACGCCCCTTCTCGTCTCAACTGTCCAAGCTGTTTTTTATTCGCGTACCTCTTTTCAACCCGGATCGGCTCACCACGACACTCTTACCGCTGTTTGGCGGCCTGTTTTCACCTCTGTCACTCAAAATTCTATTGCTTCTCGGCACAGTGACCGGATTAATAATGGTTCACAATGGTGCGGAACTGATCACCACTGTGCCGCGTTTTTTCACCTTTTCTGGCATGATTGCATTTTCCGTGACGGTAGTTTTCTCCAAAATCATCCATGAAATGGGGCATGCCCTGGCGGCAAAGCGTACCGGCTGTGTGGTGCCAAGCATGGGCGTTGCATTTGCCATGGGGCTACCTTTGGCGTTTACCGATGTAACGGACAGCTGGCGACTTGCCAACCGTTGGGCGCGGTTACAGGTGGCTTTAGGCGGTGTGGTAGCGGAATCCTGGCTGGCACTGCTGGCCAGTTGGGGCTGGTTGATACTGCCGGATGGTCTGAGTCGAGATCTCTGTCTGATGCTGGCATTGGGTAGCTGGTTGGCAACGCTTCTGATCAATCTTAATCCGTTCATGCGCTTTGATGGCTACCATATCCTATCGGATCTCACCGGTGTTACCAACCTGCACACCAGAGCCTCTGCCTTTGGCCGCTGGCTGCTGCGCCGTGCTCTGCTCGGTTGGTCAACGCCTGCACCGGAACAACTGCCCACCCATTGGCAAACCAGTCTCGCCCTGTTTGGCTGGTTGACCTGGATGGTGCGGACAATCATCTATGCCGGACTTTCGGTGATGGTTTATCATTGGTTGGCCAAGATTGCCGGAGTGGCACTGTTTGTTATTTCTTTAACGCTATTGATCGTGGCACCTGTCATGCGTGAATTAAAAGTGTGGTGGCAACGCCGTCATATGCTCATCACCTCACCGGGTTTTTGGTGGCGACTGCCATTCATGCTCGCTGTAGTGGTTTGGCTGGTATGGCCTTTTTCCCATGATGTGCATCTGCCTGCTGTAATCACACCGCTGCACCGTCAATGGATTCATCCACCTCGCCCGGCCCAGTTGGAATTTTTTCAAACTGCCGAACAAGGCAGTATCGAAAAAGGGGCTGTACTGGCCCACTTCTCAGACCCGGATTTAGCCGCATCAATTCTCCAATCACGCGGACGACTGGAGATTCTGCAACACCTGCATGAACAAGCGCTCTCCACACTGATCGGCACGCGGGAACGCCTGACCATTGAACAAAAAATCGCCCAGGAACAGACCATTCTGGATGGCTTATTAGATCAACAAGCCACCTTAACCCTTTTCGCCCCCTTTAGCGGAAATGTGATTGAAGCAGACCCCGGATTACGCCCTGGGTTATGGATGGCCACCGAACAGCCACTGTTTCTACTGGTCAACACATCCGCTGCGCGGTTATCAGCACTGGTTGAAGACAACGACTTACCGCTTCTAGCCATCAACCAACCCGCACAATTCCACCCGGAAAGCGGCGTTGGCACACGATTGAAGGGCAAAATCTTATCCCTCTCTTCAATACCTTCCCTTACGTTACCCGATCCTGTGTTATCCTCTCTGTATGGTGGTCCTATTCCTACCCAATCAGGACCAGATGACACTTTGACCACGGTAGGTGGTTTTTATACAGTGGAGATTGCACTGCACGATCATCTGAGTACCCAGCAACTCACACGTGGCACTGTGGTGATTCAAGGGCGGGCTGTTAGTCTGGTTGGACTCTTTTTGGATCGACTACGTATGATGACATTACGAGAATTATATTTTTAATATAACCATTCCAATCTAAAATTTGAAAATGTATAGTGATTTCGATCCGAAATTAGACAATAAATCACAACTTGAGTGAAAGCCCTGGTAATGTTTTTGCGCCGCTTTTGATATGCGAAGCAGATCATCAAAGCAAAAAATCACCAGGGCTGGAACGGTTGACTGTTCCAATTTTAGACGAACCCCCTATAACCGACAACTGCGTAACGCCTATCCTTAATTGAAAGAAAAGATTATGACTCAGCTTACCACACAGTCCTTAGCGGAACAGCTCAAGCTTACCGACCGGCGTATTGCTGGCCGCAAACAACTGTTTGGCATTACAAGCGAAGATCAGAACAATATGTTAGCCTCTAAAACATTCATTGATGACAATCTTGATTTGATCATTGAGCGCTTCTACGAACAGCTATTGCAATATCCTGAAATCCAGTTGGTTGTTGGTGATTCTGAAACGTTATTCCGCCTCAAACGCTCATTGCGTGGCTATATCCAGGAACTGTTTAGCGGCGTTTATGATGCCCTCTATGTTAACACCCGACTGCGGGTTGGTAAGATACATAAACGCATCGGTGTGCCGCCCTCGCTCTATATGTCCGCCGTCTACCGTTTATTGGCGATCTTAAACGGACTGCTCGAGAATCAGTGTCGAGATAACAAGTGTTCCCGCCTTGAATCAGAGGCTCGGAAAATCAGTTTATTTAAGGTATTGATGTTTGATGTTCACTTCATTTTTGAGACCTATACTGGTGCGCTTCTGGCTGAAGTAGAAGCCGCTCAACTGGAGTTGGAAGCCTATGCCGAAGAGCTTGAACAGACCGTAGCCCGCCGTACTCAGGAACTGAAAGATCTATCCCGCCAGGATGGTTTAACCGGACTGCTCAACCAACGCGCTTTCTACGACCATCTACGCAATGACTTAGCCCTCGGAAAACGGCGTAGCGAAGTGCTTACCCTGGTCTATTTTGACCTCAATGGCTTCAAACTGCTCAATGATACTCATGGCCACAAGGTGGGTGACCAGATATTAGCCCATGTTGGCGAATGTTTACTGTCTACTGTTCGGGATGTGGATTCCAGTTGCCGGTATGGTGGAGATGAGTTTTGCATCATTCTGCCAGGCTCATCCAGTATCCAAGCACTGGAAGTGTGCCAACGTCTGGTCAAGTGCTTTGATGCCAAAGTGGGAGATTATACTGTCTCATTCAGCCTTGGTATGCACCAGTCAGGTCCAGGTGACTTTATCTCTTCTGATGATCTGGTCAAAGCTGCGGATAAGCGGATGTATGCCGCCAAGGCCAAATCCAAGAAAAATCCAGGTTATTGGGCCTGTGATCATGAAATGAACCTTCACCTGCTTCAATCAACAGAGAAAGCACAAGAGAATAGTGATGAAACGCCAAGTGCAGAAATAAAAGAAGTGGCTCCGCCAGATTGAGCCACACCGGAAAGCAGTAACAACCGATGGTCCATAACCAGCATATTATACTGTGTCCGTAGCACTCTCAGTTTTCCCAACTATGCCACTTTCTGATAGATCCGCTGATCGGCAACCACCGGTTCAAATCGCTTGGCTAAACGGCTCAACATAAGGGTTTCATGACTGCCAAGGCAGAGGAATCCACCGTCAGACAAACTTTCAGCAAACAGGGTCAGCACTTTTTCCTGTAGATCCGTATCAAAATAGATCAATACATTGCGGCAGACGATCATCTGCATTTCACCAAACAGCGTGTCAGTGGCGAGATTGTGGTGGGCAAACACCATAGTGCGCTTCAAGGCACGATCCATAACCGCACCATCATAGTTGGCATGCACATAGTCAGAGAGAGAACCCGTTCCGCCTGCGGCCTGATAATTGGCACTGTTGATACGCATCTGAGTCAGGGAAATGATACCCTCTTTCGCCCTATTCAGCGCTACATTATTGAAATCCGTGGCATAGATATGACACCGATCCAACAGCGCTGCCTCTGCCAACATGATGGCCATGGAGTACGCCTCTTCTCCGGTAGCACATCCGGCATGCCAGACTTTAAAGTGGGGATAGCGCGTCAACTGAGGCAATACTGTCTTGCGTATTGCCAGATAAAAGGCTGGATCTCGGAACATTTCCGTTACAGTAATAGAGAGATCGCGCAGCACATTTTCTGCGACATCAACATCATGAAGCACATGATGCTGAAGTTGGGAAATGGAGTCCAAACCATCCAGCTTCAGCCGTCGCCGTAGCCTTCTTCTAATGGAATCTTTCGAATAGTTGCGAAAATCATAGCCATGGCGTAGATGTAGCACTTCCAGGAGAAAGCGAATTTCCAGCGCTTCGATCTCCTGTTCGTTCATCGATACAACCAGACCCGCATCATGGACAACAGCTTTTCTGAATTCACCGGCTTGGCCATATAATCACTGGCACCCGCTTCGATACACTCAGCCCGATCGCCTTTCATCGCTTTGGCCGTAAGCGCGATGACCGGCAAATGTGCAAAGCGCTCCTGCTGACGAATTTTGCCCATGGCTTCATACCCATCCATTTCCGGCATCATGATATCCATCAACACAATGGCAGTATCAGGCGCTTTATCCAATTGATCCAGCGCCTCAACACCATTACTGGCAGTCAACACATCCATACCCTTCTCTTGCAATATGGCCGACAGAGAGAAGGTGTTGCGCATATCATCATCCACCACCAATACCTTGCGATCGGCAAACACCGATTCCGAATCGTGCAACATACGAATAGTACGCTGTTGCGCTTCAGGCAGATTAGATTCAATACGGTGCAAAAACAACGCGGTGTCATCCAACAAACGTTCCGGTGAGCGCACATCTTTAATGATAATGCTCTGGGCATAACGGTCTAACGCCACGCGCTCGGCAGGTTCCAACTGCCGCCCTGTATAAACCACAACCGGAATTTGGCGCATCATATCGGTGGTACGCAGATCTTCCAGCAGTGCCATACCATCAATATCCGGCAGCCCCAGATCCAGCACGATGCAGTCAAACAACTGTTCTACCAATAGTTTTTTCGCTTCAACGCCTGATCTCGCGATGACGGTCTTGACATCACCATTACCGATCAGCGCACACAGCGCATCAGCCTGAACCGCATCATCTTCCACAAGTAACAACTGCTTCACAGGCCGATCAATGACAGCTTCGATGCGTTCAAAAGCCTGCTGCATGGCTTCCATCTCCACCGGCTTGGTGAGAAAACCAACGGCACCGCTTTGCAATACACTCAAGGAGAGATCCTGGGCTGACATGAAATGAACCGGGATATGGCGTGTTTTAGCGCTGTCCTTCAGATGAGAAATCACCTGTTGACCGTCCATACCGGGCAAGCCAAGATCCAGAATAATTCCACTGGGTTGATAGAAATCAGCAAAGTGCAATCCGGTCTCACCATCTTCAGCAATCAGTACACTGAACCCACGTTGACGCGCCACATCAGCAACAATAGCCGAAAACCGTTTATCATCCTCAATGATCAGGATGGAACGCTGACCCGGTTTTATATCCTTACGATCATCAGGCACAGTGCTCACTGTATCGGCAATTGAATCTTCCGGTGCTGTAACAGCCTCTGATATAGGTGCTGGTGCTGATATTGGACGCATTGAAACAGGCGGCACATCAGCAACAGATTGAGACTCGGAGAGGTGTAAAACAGGTTGGCTCAACTCTTTCGGAATAATCAACCGGAACACACTACCCTGTCCAACAATGCTTTCAACATGAATCTCTCCGCCCAAAAGTCGGGTTAATTCACGAGAAATGGACAGACCCAATCCCGTTCCACCATATTTTCGACTGGTGGAACCATCAGCCTGTTGAAATGCTTCAAAGATCGTGTTGCACTTCTCTTCTGGAATACCAATACCGCTATCACTGACCGTAAAAGCGATGGCGGTTTCACTATTCAGTGTAGTAGAGCGCAGCGACACCTCTGCGGGCACCGGACCAATGATCAACGATACTTTGCCCTGACTGGTAAATTTGATGGCATTGGAGAGCAGGTTTTTGATGATCTGGCCCAATTTCTGGCCATCACTGCGCCACAGGGACGGTGCTTGATGGATATCTACCTCAAAACCGATCTGTTTATTGTCGGCCATCGGGTCGAATTTTCTCTTGAGTCCGGCAACGAAATCATCCAAATGCACCGGTTCAACATGCACATCCATCCGTCCAGCCTCGATTTTTGATAGATCGAGAATATCATTGATCAGTGTCAGCAGATCACCGCCTGCATCATGGATGGTATTGGCATACTCCACCTGCTTTTCTGTCAGAGTACCATGCTTATCGTCTGCCAATATCTTGGAAAGGATCAACAAGCTGTTAAGCGGTGTACGCAACTCATGAGACATGTTGGCAAGAAATTCAGACTTATATTTACTGGAAACCGCCAACGCCTCCGCACGATTCTCCAGCTCCCGTTGCGCCTCTTCCAATGCTTGGTTTTTCTCCTCCAACAGCGTTCCCGAGCGTCTCAAGTCAGATGCCTTGACCTCCAGTTCTTCGTTGGCCAAGCGAAGCTCTTCCTGTTGTACTTGCAGCCGTTCGTTTCTCGTTTCAAGCTCTGTCTGGTTACTCTTTAGCTCCAATGCCTGACGCTCTAACAGGACGTTATTATCTCTGAGCTCTTCTTCACGAACACGCAACTCTTCGGCTTGATTTTGGGTCTGTTCCAGAAGTGCTTTGGTCTGATCCCGTGACAGGGCGGTTTGTACGGCTGTGGCAATGGAAGTAGAGACCATCTCAAGCAGGCGTTGATGGAGTTCGGTGAATTCGTATGTTGTGCCAAACTCCAGCAGAGCAACGACTCTGTTATTCCACAACATCGGCATGATCATGAGCATACGCGGCGTTGTTTCACCCAGACCGGAGCCAATGGCTATATAGTCGTCTGGCAGATTGGTCAGGATAATAGGCTGTTTTTCAAGCGCGGCCTGTCCCACCATGCCTTCACCAATCTCAAAGGTATTGAAAAAACCTTTGCGCGTACGAAAAGCATAACTGCCCATCAACCGGATACCCTTTCCTTGGGTCACATAGAATGCGCCAATCTGAGCACCAAGATAGTGGCTGAGAAATCCGATAATTTTTCCTGCCAGATCCTCTATGGCCAAATCGCCTTGCATTTCATCATTGAGGTTTTTGGCACCCTCTCTTAACCAGTTATTGGTATTGGTTGACTGATCCGAGATCTGAAGCTGTGCAATCATCTGGTTGAAGCCCTTTGAGAGCACACCAAATTCATTGCGCTGTTTGATGTTCAACCGTTCTGCAAGATTACCTTTGCTGACACTGTCAATGGCTGAAGAGATATCTACAATAGGCTGCACGATGCTTCGAGTAATCGGTATGGCAATGAGGATGACTGCAATCGTGGTAAAAGCGATCAAAAAGAGCGTCAGATCCGCCAATACCCGAGATGCCCCCAAAGCATCCGACGCTTCCACCTCGGCAAAATAGCCCCATTGAACACCTGCAATATTCACATTGGCATGTATGCCTAAAACCATCTCTCCATTTGGTCCAGGATAGAGCAGAATATCTTCCGCCTCTTCCGGCGATTTATCACTTGTTTTATGGACATGCTCTTGAGCCCACAAGCGCGTGTTTTTTGTTTCAACTTTTTGATGCAATACTGGATAGGCTTTGCCCAAAGCACCAGGCGAGCGCAACAACATATCCGGTCCAATCAGATATCGACGACCCGAAACACCAAACTGAGACTCCTGACCCACAATATGCTGAATTTGTTCACTGGAAAGCTGTAAGGCAATCAGACCGATCTTCTCGCCGCGTTCATCCAACAAAGGCGATATGAGAAAACCTGCCAGAACATTACCGGAAGGCCCATAAAACTCCAGATCTGAGAAGAGCAGCTTACCAGATTCCAATGCATGTGTGGCTGTCTTGGAAAATTGTGTGTGTGATAAACTGCTGGTAAATAGATTCATGCCCAAATCATGCTCACGGGCAGAAGTGAATAGAATATTACCTTTTTTATCAATTAGGAACAGATCATAATAGCCATAGATTTTTCTGAAAGACTCAAGATCAGCAGCATATTTTTCAACCACCTTAGCCCAGGCAACATCTTTGACAAAATCACCCGCTGGTTTTTCACTCTGTTGGTAACTGCTCACCAAAGCTTGAAGGAAATGAGTGTTGCTCTGCCGTCCAGACTCCACCTGCAAGTCTCGAACAATACGGTCAAAATAGGCGCGGATAAATTCTGTCTGACTGACGGACACGTCCCCTAACGCCCGCTCGGTATCACGCAGTAACTGCTCGTGGGCATTCTGATAACTGATCCAACTGGTCACACACAAAGGCACCAGTGAAATCAGCAAAAACCAGATCATCACCTTACGGGAAATGCCGGAAAAAAGATGCTTGATGCCATATTGTTTCATTTGGAACCCTCACTCAGCCAGCCGGAATGTGGCAACCGAACACTTCTTGCGAAGCCTCTCCGAGTCCTTGATTCAGGCTCTCAGATACTCAGCTGGAAAACACCAATGCTTTCTTTTCCTGAAGCATTTGGGTACACGCCTGAGCAGACACCGGACGACTGAAGAAGTAGCCCTGAATGGCATCACACCCATCCTGTTTAAGAAAATCCAACTGTTCCTGGTTTTCCACGCCCTCTGCAATCACCTTGAGCGACAGCTTGCCAGCCATTGAAATAATAGCTGAGACAATAGCCGCATCATCGGAGTCCAGAGAGAGGTCACGTACAAAAGATTTATCGATTTTGAGTGTTTGAATAGGAAAGCTTTTCAGAGAACCCAGGGAGGAGTAGCCCGTACCAAAATCATCAACACTCACTTGAATGCCGCGATCTTTCAGGGCTTGTAATGTTTTCAAACCAACATCAAGATTTTCCATCACCGTGGTTTCGGTGATTTCCAACTCAAGGCTTTCCGGTGGTAGACCCGTTGCCGCCAGGATGTCATCGACCGTTTTGATCAAATCATCCTGATCATTGAGTTGTTTTGCAGAAAGATTGATGCCCATGGTCAACAAAGGCAGTCCCGCACTGTGCCAGGCTTTATTCTGCAATGCGGCCGCTTTCATGACCCATTTACCCAACGGAACAATCAGACCAATCTCTTCTGCCAATGGAATGAACTCATCGGGAAACACCATGCCATCATGCCTCTCCCAACGTATCAGCGCTTCCATACCGATGATATGACCGGTTTTCAGATCCACCTTGGGTTGATAGTGCAGGCAGAACTCTTCCTCTTCCAGAGCAACGCGCAACTGCTCTTCAAGAACCATACGCCGAACAGCGTGATCATTCATTTCGGAGGTAAAGAAACAGAACGCATTTCGACCAGAATCTTTGGCCTTATACATAGCCGTATCGGCATTTTTCAGCAGATCTTCGAGAACCACCGAATCATGAGGAAAGATGGTAACGCCGACACTGCCGGAGATTTGTACCTCTTTTTTACCCAGTTGAAAGGGTCTGGCCAATTCATCAAGAATTTTTCTGGAGATCATCTCCACAAAGGATTCGTGCGGCACGTTTTGGATCACCACGGTAAACTCATCACCACCGAGCCGTGAAACGGTATCGGTACGGCGTACGCAGTGACACAAGCGCTGAGAGACATCAATTAGCAGCTGATCACCGGCCTTGTGTCCCAGGGTATCGTTGACCCATTTAAACCGATCCAGGTCGATAAAAAGCAGTGCACCAACGTTTTTATTGCGTTCACACAATAGAACGGCTTGTTTAAGGCGGTCATGGAACAGTGCACGGTTAGGCAATCCGGTCAACGCATCGTATTCGGCTTGCTGACGCAGTTTTTCCGCCAGGATATCCTTCTGTTGCAATGCTTCTGCAAGCGCTTGGTTCTGTTTCCAAAGTTGAATGAAAATCCGTACCTTACTCAGTAGAACAATCGGCTCAACAGGCTTTGTCAGATAGTCTACTGCACCGGACTCATAGCCCTTAAACACATATTGTTGTTCTTTACTGATTGCGGTAACAAAAATAATGGGGATGGTTTGCGTTTGGGTATTGACGCGCATCAGTTCTGCCACTTCAAAACCATCCATGCCTGGCATCTGCACATCCAGCAGAACCAAAGCAAACGGATGCTTCAGCATCAGTGTGAGCGCTTCATTACCAGAGAGTGCCCGATGAATGTGAGCGTCACACTCTTCCAGCAGAGATTCCAAGGCGATCAAGTTCTCTTGCCGATCATCAACAATCAATATATTGGGTTTATCGGGCATACTGTTTCACGCCTCAGCTACCATGAACAGCGTTCTACGGCACTCATGGTCATCGAATGGCTGGAGGCTTCGGTCATTCGATGGAATGAATATGGTACGAGTCGATCTCAAAGCGTTTAGAACGAAATCGCAATGAATGGTAACAATCATTGAGCAAATAGGCCATCGTCAAGTGTGACAAAACTGCAAACTTTTTATTCATTACGGATTTTTTGATGAAAAGTTAAGCGACAATTGAATATATCTCTCCACACCCAATCATAACATACTATCAACCCTTCTTTATTTCATGCAATCAGAGCACTAATCCAGTATTGACATCCGCCCATCCGTATCCCCTGTTCTTTCTCAGACAGACCCGCTTCAACCAAGTGACGACGCAGGTCTTCCAGCAACAAACGATGATCCTCTGGTGGTCCAGCCTTTTTTCCTTCACGTTCCGGGCAGGATGCATGGAGTCCCCAATCAAGAACAGCCAGCAGACCGCCTGGTTTGACGACTCTTTTAATCTCTGCCAAGGCATCCATCACCTTCACCTCATGTAGTGTAAAAGCGATAAATACGGCATCCAGACTACTCTCGGTCAAACCTGTATCCACCACATCACCCTGTTTGATACGAAGGTTATCAGCGGTTGCATTTATTTCGTTAAACAGATCAATAATCGGTTGCTGTAACTCCACACCCACGACCGACCCCTGAGAGCCAACCGCGTGTAATAGCGCCTGGGTAAAAAATCCCGGACCGCAACCGAGATCAGCTACATGCATGCCTGTTTTAATACCCATCTGACGGACCAAACCCGGCGGATCTTCAATCATGCGCCATTTGGAATCCATCAAACGTTTCGCTTTTGCTGCATTGAATACATGTTTTGGATGGTGATGATGTGTCATAACTCTTTGTACTCTTACTTGGGTGTAGAGGATATGTAATAGGGCCAAAGCGTATGCTTATTTTGTTGAATTGCAAATGATATTATTGATAAACATTAGGATGTACAATCCTACTGAATAATCGGTCATCCGGGTTGTCATTTGCCAAACGCATTTCAAAAACGGTAACATTAACCATCAAATTTCACTTCAAATCAGAGTAGGTTCAATACCATGGGCAAGAAGAGCACTGAAGAGAAGATTTTGAAGCAGGCAATGAAAATTGCCAAAAACCCAACCGGTAAATCATCTAAGAAACAAGCAAAACCCTCTCAAAAACAGACTAAGAAGAGCAAAAGCATCTTCAAAAAAATGTGGGACGAGGTTGAAGATATTTTTGATTGATCTGCCTGCGCCATTCAGGAAAACTTTGCTGAGATCTTAGGGCCTCGGCAATCCGAATATCCAGTATGGAGAGAGTGACATGCCCCATCACGATGAGGATGAGATTCAACGAGAGTTGCGCGAAAAACAGAAATTCAGCATGGCCAGCGCCATTGGTCGTTCAGCAGGTGGTGCCATTAAGGGCGCTTCACCGATTCCCAGGCAGGATCAAGCCATCAGCGCGTTGAATCAATGGGTTGATCAGCATCTAAAAGATTCATCCGGTGCGATGAAATCAATTTTGAAACGCCGTATCAAAGCCAGCACAGCCATTATTGAATCCCATTTGGACACGCCGCTCAGTGCACTGACGGAGATCGTACAACCCCTGTTGGAGAGTGATCCAACACTGCATGAATTTGTCCGACAGGTAGATGTCAAATGGGGCCAGGAGTATCAGGAACGTCCACATTTTCAACAACCTGGACAGGCAGCACACCCGGATGATGAATACACCCACGAATCGGTAAAAAGCGCCCTTTCTCAGCTATTGGAACAGAGCAAAGATGCCTAAAGGGTAGTGTCGCAAACTTTTCAGCCTGCCCACCATGGCCCACTGCTGGCACCCTTCCGACATAGAGGGATACACATAGAATGAGACAATGTAAGCTGGGGAACAGAACCGCCTAAGGAGCCGTTTCTTGGAATATGGCTATACCGGCCTGTTTGTCAGTGCCTTTCTTGCGGCAACACTGCTACCACTCTCCTCTGAGATCGTTGTATCCGGCATGGCGTTGAGTGGTGAGTATTCTGCATCTCTGCTCTGGCTGGTGGCTACGCTGGGTAATCTGGCGGGATCGGTGATCAATTGGGCTTTAGGACGTTATTTCATCGGCTATGCCGACCGGCGCTGGTTTCCTTTTTCAACCGATCAGATAGCGCGTGCTCAACAGAGGTTTCAACGCTTTGGCGTATGGTCACTTCTGTTGGCTTGGGTGCCGATTATCGGTGATCCCATCACTTTTATTGCGGGACTGTTGCGGGTTCGGTTTCCGATTTTTCTACTGCTGACCGCTCTGGGAAAAGCGGGTCGGTATGCGGTTCTGCTGTTGGCAATTGGTGAAATCACCGTTTGAGCACTGGCTTTCCTACCACTGAAGTAGAGAAACCAGTGCTCAAACGGACACATCACATCAATCCATCAAATCAGACTCTATTCAGCTGGACTGCTTAACGCACTTTTCAATCGACTCAGCACAAAAACCGCTGTTATCACACTGAAAACAGCAAGCCCCAAAATGCCATGAACCAACCCGGTTGCCAATCCACCATCAGTGGGCACTTCTATCAATAGCAAAATACCCATCACTACCTGCCCAAACAGCATGGCGGTAAGCAGAGTCAAAATGGTTTTCATTCCTTTTAGCACATTCGATGATGTCGTCATTGTATCCCCATGTATCCAATGTTTCTATTTGAAAAATCTATTCTATCAGAACAACAAGAGATACGCTCAGACCTACGCTATTTATTCCACATGAAATTATAACGATTTTTTATGCCTGCCTATGATACTCTGTTCAGGTTGAATATTCTTCGAATAGGAGTTGAAGTGAGCATGGACAACACAGCCCAGCCAACCTCCTGGTTTGGCATTGCTGCCATCGTATTGGTTACACTATTTCTCCAGATCCACGCGCCAGCATTGGCAAATGTGGACAACTCTGCCACGTCACAAGACAATAAGATTATTGCTGCGGTACCGCGCCACTTTCCACCTCAATATCAGGTCTCCAAAGAAGGTCACGCAAGCGGCTTTGCGATTGATCTAATGGATGCCATTGCCAAACAGGCAAATCTGGATGTTTCTTACGCCATTTACGACTCTTGGCAAGAAGTCAATGATGCGCTGCGTAACGGTAAGGCTGATCTCATTCCCAATATGGGCATCACCCAACAACGCAAAACATTTTTGGACTTCACCATACCGTTGGAATCCTTCAATATCTCACTCTTTAAACTTGCTGAAAACAAATCTATCACAAGTGTTGAACATCTAGCCGGCATGCGTATTGGTACACTTACTACCAACATCGGGTCACAGATACTCAGCCAACAAGATAATCTTACTGTGACACCCTTTACCGAACCAGGACAAACACTCGAAGCGTTACTCAAAGGTAACGTCGATCTAATCGCTTTTCCTGATCCAGTTATTCATCGCATCGCCAAAGAGATGCGGGTCAATGATCGGATTGAACCCATCGGCAGCCCACTCACGACCGTATCCCGTGCAATTGCCGTTCGCAAAAATGCGCCCGAACTCCTTAACAAACTGAACAGCGCGCTCTCCGATTTTTTAAAAACCCCGCTTTATCAGGATCTGTATCAAAAATGGCATAGACCTCCAAAAATTGAGTATAAATTTGCCAAAATTGCTTGGTCCATTGTTGGCACGATGCTGTTTGTACTGTTGCTGAGCGCAGCGTGGATGGCCTATCGGTCAAATCGTTCTGTACAAGACTATCTGTTGGGCATAAAGACAGATCAGACCGAAAGACGGCTACGTGCCCGTGGTATGATCATGACTCTGGTCATGATTTCCGCTGTCGCTCTGACCGCTGGCATCACATTAACACTGTTATACCAAGTCGCTTTTGAAGATCAACGCACCCGCCTGATTGAGACAGTACAAAGCCAAGCCCGGCTCATGGAGGCTATGGCTGGCCACAATAAAGACCACCAGGACCATCATATTGAAGAGTGGACTGCTGACACCATTGAGCACTTCAAGCAAGCCCACGCACAATTCAACGGTATCGGAGAGTTTACTCTAGCGCGTCGTGCAGGTGATCACATCAACTTCATCACCCGTCAACACGCTTGGGACCGATATCAGCCCGCGCCCATTCCGTTTGATGCAAAACGGGCTGAGCCCATGCGGCGGGCACTCAATGGACAATCGGGATCTGTTGTTGCTCAGGATTATCGCGGTGTATCGGTTCTTGCGGCATATGAACCTGTGGCCATTCTGGATCTTGGTGTAGTGGCCAAGGTGGATATTGACACGATTCAAGCACCCTATATTGAAGCCGGACTGGTTTCAGGCGCGACAGGTGTTTTTATTCTCATCATCGGCGGTATTGCATTCTTTTTTCTAGGCAATCCGCTGGTTCAAGACATTGTCGAACAGGAACGATGGTCCAAGACCATATTTGAACAGGCTGGTGTTGGTGTCGCACTGATCAATAGCAAAACAGGTGAATTTGTCAGGATTAACAAACGCTACTGTGAAATCGTCGGCTTTGATCCTGCTGAAATGACCAACAAAACACTCCAAGAAATCTCCCATCCTGACGACATTAAATCTGATTTGGAACACATGGCCAAACTGCTGGCAGGTGAAATCAGCGGCTTTACCATGGAAAAACGGTATCTGAAGAAGGACCAGTCCATTGTCTGGGTCACTCTGACGGTTTCCCCAACGTGGCATCCCGGCCAACAGACCGATTACCATATCGCAGTGGTGGATGACATTACCGAACGCAGACAAACCCAGCAGACACTGAACAAGTTCTTTGACCAACCCATGAACCTGCACATTATCGCCCATCAGGACGGTACAATTCTGCGAGTAAACAAAGGATGGTTCGGCATTTTAGGATATCAACCCCATGAGTTGGAAGGCTCAACATTTTTGGAACTTGTGCATCCTGATGATGTGGATAAGACGCTCGAAGAGATGTCCAAACTCAGCAAAGGCTTACTGACATTCTACTTTGAGAACCGATACCGACATAAAGATAACAGCTATCGACTGTTAGCCTGGTCTGCCCTTTCCACACCGGAAGATAACACCATCTATGCGGTGGCCAGTGATATCACAGAACGTACCCATGCCGTAAAAGAGTTAAATAGAGCCAATCGAGCACTACGGGCACTCAGTGCTGCCAGCAAAGCGATAATGAAAGCTGTTGAAGAACAGCACTTCATGGACACACTCTGCCAACTCATCGTTGAAAGTGCGGGTTATCGTCTGGCCTGGATCGGTTTTGCCGAGAACAATTCGGCTAAAGATGTGCGCCCTATGGCGCAGTTTGGCTTTGAAGCAGGGTACCTGGACACAGTAAAAATCACATGGGCAGATATTGAACGAGGTCAGGGACCATCGGGAATCGCTATACGTACTGGCAAACCTGCCATTGAACGGAACATCCAAAGCAGTCAATCCTTCAAACCGTGGAGAAAACAAGCTACTAAGCGTGGCTACAACTCATCCATTGCACTTCCGCTTATAATCGATAACACAGTGTTTGGCGTACTCAATATTTATGCCTCAGAGACTGATGCCTTTGACAATCAGGAAACCGCATTCCTGATGGACCTTGCTAATGATATCTCATTTGGTATCACATCGCTGCGTGAACAGATGAACAGCCGGCGCCTTGCCTCAGCTATTGAGCAAACCGGTGACATGGTACTGATCACCAATACATTGGGCGAAATTCAGTACGTCAATCACGCTTTTTGCCGCATATCAGGATATGACTATGCCGATATCATTGGCAAAAAAGCGGATATTTTTGGACCCAGCCAAAATCCACAGAAAATCATTGAACAGATGTATAACAGCCTGGCACAAGGTCAAACTTGGCATGGCAACTTCATCAATAGGAAGAAAAATGGTGACCTGTTCGAAGTAGAAGCCAGCATCTCACCGATTACAAACCCTGAAGGTTCCATGCAAAACTATGTGGCTGTTTATCGAGACATCAGTGCACAAAAAGAGATGGAACAACAGTTACGCCAGTCACAGAAAATGGAAGCCATCGGCACATTAGCGGGCGGCATATCACATGATTTCAACAATATTCTGGGTATTATGCTGGGATACACCGAACTGGTACTGGACTCAATTCCTGAAGAAGATCAAAATCATCAGGATCTTCTGGATGTATTCCAAGCCGGCAAACGGGCCAAAGAGTTAGTAGCCCAGTTGCTTACATTCAGCCGCTTAAGTGAAACAACCCTTAAACCGATATGCGTCTCTCCTGTGCTCAAAGAGTGCATCAAGTTCATGCGGGCCAGTCTGCCTAGTACCATTGAGATTGAACGCTACATAAATACGCCTGACATCACCGTGATTGGCGATCCCACTCGGCTACATCAGGTGATCATGAATCTCTGCACAAACGCTGCCAGTTCCATGGAACAAGATGGTGGAACACTTATCATCACACTTGATAACGCATTACTTAATCCAGAAAGTGCCGCGCGTTTAAAATTAAATCCCGGCTGGTATGCGGTGATTACGGTAAAAGATACGGGACCCGGTATTCTTCCAGAAATTAAAGATCGCTTGTTCGATCCTTTTTTCACCACCAAGGATGTTGGTAAAGGCACGGGACTTGGTCTATCCGTGGTGCACGGCATTATTAGCGATATCGGTGGTGCCGTTGAAGTGGATAGCGAACCAGGCAAAGGTGCCCTATTTCGGGTTTACTGGCCTGTAGTTGACGAGGAGACATCCATTGATAACACACCATCTACCTTTACGACATCTTCCCAGCCACTACATATCTTATTTATAGATGACGAAATCAGTATTGCACGGCTTGGCACCAAGCAATTGAAAAAACTCGGCTATCAAGTAACTTCCTTCACAGATCCGCGCAAAGCCTGGCGCTATTTCCAAGATCACAGAACACAATTTGATGTGGTCATTTCTGATCAAACCATGCCGGGTCTGACCGGGATTGAACTATTCACCCGCATCAGGCAATTGGATTCAACGCTCTCATTGATACTCTGCTCAGGGCGCAAAACACCCACGTCAGAAGATATTATTGACTCGTTGTCCATTCGGGCAGTCCTTCGCAAACCTCTACTGTTGGAAGAAATTGCCAAAATTCTTATTGAAATTATTGAGGAAATCCCCGGATGAAAGCAACCATCCTAGTTGTTGAAGATGAGCGTAAAATGCAACAGTTATTTGCGCGTATTTTATCGAATCAGGGGCACACTGTTAGCTGTGCCGATGACTATGAAACAGCCCTACTCACCTTGGAGAATAGCCGATTTGATCTGGTACTCAGTGATATCATACTGGGTAAACAGACTGGACTGGATCTTCTAAAAGCAGCTCAGGAACGTGAATTCAGCGCCTATTTTATTATGGTTACCGGCAATCCATCGCTGGAATCCGCTCAAAAAGCCATCCGATACGGCGCGTTTGACTTCATCACTAAACCAGTGTTGAAAGAAGCCTTGTTACGCACCATTGAGCAGGCACTGAAACACAAAGCACTGCAAGACGAAAAGTCAAAACTACGCGCCAATCTGACCGCTATTTTCAATAGTGTGGATGATGCCATCATCACTGTGGACGAAGCGGTTACGCTCATTGAGGTTAACCACGCCGCCAGCGCCTTATGTCAGCTTGCTCAATCGGAAGTTGGTCATCCCTTCACCACGCATGATTCACACTGTCAGGGCCAATGCATGACAGTGGTGCGACAAGCCCTTGCCCGCCGCGAAAAGATCGTTCACCAACATATTGTCTGTCACTGTTCGAGCCGCCCGGAACAGGTGGTCAAAGTAACCGCTTCTCCACTGCTTCGCGGTGCAGGCGAATTTTCTGGTGCTGTTATGATCGTGGCTGACCAAACACAACTGGCAACAATGGAGAAAGCATTAAACGCCCGCCGACAGTTTCACCGCCTTATCGGCCAAAGCCAACCCATGCAGGATGTTTTCAACTTAATTGAAGATCTGGCCAATGTAGAAACAACGGTATTGATAACAGGACAAAGCGGCACCGGTAAGGAGCTGGTTGCTGAAGCAATCCATAATCAAGGATCACGCAAAAACAAGCCGTTGATCTGCGTCAACTGTGCCGCCCTTTCCGACAATCTGTTGGAAAGCGAGTTGTTTGGTCATGTCAAAGGCGCTTTTACAGGCGCATTGAAAGATCGGATTGGCCGTTTCCAACTGGCTGACAAAGGCACACTGTTTCTGGATGAGATCGGTGATATCTCAACTCATTTACAGGTACGCCTCCTGAGAGTTCTCCAGGAAAAACAGTTTGAACGGGTTGGCGAGGCGACAACCATCTCCGTGGATGTGCGCGTCATCGCTGCTACCAATCAAAATTTGAAACAACGCATTGCACAAGGCAAGTTCCGCGAGGATCTTTATTATCGTCTCAACGTGGTTGA
Organism: Magnetococcales bacterium; assembly: GCA_015234045.1. Lineage (GTDB taxonomy): Bacteria > Pseudomonadota > Magnetococcia > Magnetococcales > JADFWU01 > JADFWU01. The sequence goes on along the minus strand of JADFWU010000009.1, from coordinate 28,467 downwards.
ATTGCACATTCCCGCACTGAAAAACCGATCCGATGATATTCCTCTGTTGGTGGACCACTTCATACAACATTTCAATAATAAGTACGATCGGGAAATCAGTACGCTCTCCCAAGAGGCCATCCAAACCATCATGAATCACACGTGGCCGGGCAATGTTCGAGAATTGGAACACGCATTGGAACATGCGTTTGTTGTATGTCACGATTCAGTGATTGAGTCGCATCATCTGCCTTCGTTCTTCCTGTCCAGTCTAGAACCAACCGAAACAGCAGTACAGACATCAACACCGGTCATCTCTGAGAAGGAAGCCATCCGCAATGCACTACAACAAACCTACTGGCGACGACAAGATGCGGCCAAGCTATTGGGCATGGCACGTAGTACTTTTTTTAGGAAAATGAAGAAATACGGCATCACCAATAAGCAGTAGGTCTGTCAGTGTATGATATCTTGAAGTGTAAAAAGAAGTTCATCTTTGGAAAAAGGCTTGGTCAAACAGGCATGTACACCTAACGTCTCTGCAATTTCAAGATTAAAACGGGCATGCAGATGACGCCCACCGCCCGACATGGCAATGATACGCGGTTTTGGATCATCATGTTTCAAGGCACGAATCAACGCCACACCATCCATCTCCGGCATAATCATGTCGGTCAAGATCACATCCGCTGGATGATTTCGATAAACTTGTAATCCCTTATCGCCATCATTGGCAGTCTGAACCTCATACCCATGATCAGTCAGAATCCGACTGATCAGTTTGCAATATTCCAGGTCATCTTCAATTAACAATACGCTGGGCATGGCGGTCTCCTATTTGGTCACGAAACTTCGATACTGGAGCGATTTCCTATCCCTCCTTACCAATTAGAGGCACCACACTACTCATGAGTTCCTGTATTGAAAAAGGATTGGCCAGATATGCGTCCCATCAGTTCCAGAAGTGCCGGTTTATCTTCTTATTATAGTCATTTAGCACAGCGTCATTCTCGCGGAAGTGGGAATGACGGGTACATAATTCATTCAACTGCATAACGCCTAGAATCTATGGTATTATGATAAAAAAACGACCACACTCAACCAACCGAACTATTGCAACCACAGGGCAAACAGTTCGGCCAGGCCAACAACAACAACAAGCTCCATCACCGCACCAAACGAAATCATGGATGTCAATTCAAACCCATTTATTTCCCTGCCTGATGTCATGTCCATTGTAGTTCTCCACCATTCTGTCACCCGAGAATATTGAGATGTCATAATAGTCTGCAATGGATAGGCCATCGGTATATTGATTGATATTTTATGCTATAAAAATAATAATTTAGATTGAATTATGCAGATATCGTATTAGTATCATTCACCCCATTTGAAACAAACTGTCTCAAACAGATGAGACCCTTCGTCTCACAGTGATGACACACAACTTGTTTTGAGCCAATGAGAGGATCAGCAAAGATGGAGACAAGAATTTTCGTGGATGCTGATGCATGCCCGGTCAAAGAGGAGATCATCCGAGTTGGACAACGCCATAAACTCCCTGTGATCATGGTCAGCAATCAGTGGATGCGCCTACCCCATGACCCCTTGATCACCATGGAAGTGGTATCAGGCGGTTTGGACAAAGCGGATGATTGGATTGTCGAACATATCAGCGCTCAGGATGTGGCCATCACCGCTGATATTCCTTTGGCTGCACGCTGTCTGGAAAAAGGCGCAAAAGCCATCGGCCCGGCAGGCAAGCCCTTTGATGATGAAACAATCGGTATGGCACTCTCCATGCGGGAACTCAACGCGCATCTACGCGACACAGGCGACATTGCTGGCAACAACCCAAGCTTCCAAAAAAAGGACCGTTCCCGCTTTCTCAACACGTTGGAGAACACACTTCAGGCCATTAAACGACAGCGCTGATTTTTGTTATACTTGGCCCATTCTATGGCTATCCGCCACAGTGAATAATGCGGTTTCACCAGAAACCCCTTTGAGTTGAACATCTTGCAGCCCATGAACCGAATAACGCCCTCGCACCCGCTCTGCCATTTCAGCACTGAAAAGAATCGGTGGATTGGGCGACTTAGCCTGCCCCTCAATACGCGCCGCAATATTGACCGCATGGCCGATAACGGTGAACTCGAGCCGGTCCGCGCTACCGATATAGCCCGCCACCACCTCACCAACATGAATGCCAATACCATTTTCAATAGGATCAAGCCCCTGTTCAATGCGCTTTTGATTAAACTGCACCAATCGTTCACGCATCTCCAATGCAGCGGCCAGCGCATCAGTCGGAAAATCCTTCCGATCGTCCGACAAGCCAAACACCGCCATGATGGCATCACCGATAAACTTATCCACCATACCACCATGATTGCGAATGGCGGCCACCATTTCACTAAAATACCCATTGAGCAGTGCGGTCAGTGCTTCGGGCTGCATCTTTTCGGATAAGGGTGTAAAACTGCGAATATCTGACATCAGAATCGCTACATAGCGACGCTGTCCACCCAGCTGAACCAAACCATTCCCTTCATCCTGGGCCTTGAGAAACGATGCTGCCACCTCAGGATTGACAAAGCGGCCAAAGGCATCTCGAATACGCTCCCGTTGCGCCAATCCCTTAGCCATTTCGTTCACCCCCAGAGCGACGCGTCCCAGCTCATCAGGCCGTGAATCATCCACCGCTACTTGAAACTGCCCACTGGAGATAGAGTCCACCGCCTCCAGCAGACATTCGCAATCCTTGCGCAACCGTCGGCCATAGAACCAGGCCACCGTCATCCCTGCCAAAACAAAACTCACCCCGAGAAACAGAACTTCAATCGCCGCGCCACGATCGGTATACCCTTCATATACAAATCGAAAACTCATCAGAACCATCATCATCACCGGCGTAACGGTAAACAGCAGAAAACTTTCCATCAACCGTACCGTGACTTTTTCTGAAGTAGTAGAGACACCGAGCTGGTTCCTGACATGCTGTTCCAGCAGTACATATTCAAGTTGCGCCAACATCCCGGCACCCAGCCCCCAATAACCGGTGAGCAGTTTGAGATGACTGGACCAATGAAAACCAGGATAGAGCACACCATGCAGTACCGAAGCCAGCACACCAGCCGCCAACCAGGATACAATGGACACATAATAGCCTTGTCTGGCTGGCGATCCCTTAGCCATAAAGCCTGGCAGACGATAGTAGAAAAGCTCTTTGATAAGAATTTGGAGGATACTAACGATGCCCAACACCACCATGATGCGCGTCAGCGATAGGGAATCGATGAACGGACAGACAACCCGACCATAAAAGCTCAGAAAAATAACCGCCACACCGGACAAAAGATGAAATCTAAACCGGACCTGCCAAGGCATTGCAATCATAATTGCTCCCGATAGAAAATGCGGCTGTTAAGATTCACCGTAACATCGTGTCCATGTCATTATTGCACGTAATTATGTGGCTCCAATGACAATGGTGAGCATATCATTTCAAGGCCATGTTGACATTCATGTTCTTTTAACCACGATCATATCATTGCTATAATCTTTGGTTCACGAAATCAAAGAGATTCTTCCTGTTGTCACGTATAATTGAGAAATCGCTCAGGCAAACGCCCTGATGGCCGATACGATTAAGATGTTTATTGAATTCATCCTGATTGATACTACAGCGGCTCTGCATGAAGGTTAACTCTATGGTTAAGCGACTTTTTGTACGCAACACACGATTTAATCGATTTTTTCTCATTGCAAGCATGCTTCTGATCTCCGGCTGCTCTGTGGCACCGGTTCCACTCACAGAGAATGAAATTTCCGATCGGGCACAATCAGACGCAGGTCGGCTTTTTGCCGATCAGGAAGCGATACAGGGGCCGGTTTCTCTGTTTGAAGCCATGGCTCGGGCACTGAAATACAATCTGGATCGTCGGGTAAAGCGTATGGAAGAAGCCGTTTCCATGGGTGATCTGGATATGGCCCGACTGGAGATGTTACCGCAGTTGGCTGCATCAGGCGGATATTCTGCCCGTGATACCGATCCCAAATCTGTCAGTGAAGGCTCTTTTAATCCTTCCACGTCACAGGAGCGCCACCAGAGTGTGGCCAATGTGGCTCTGGTTTGGAATGTGCTTGATTTTGGTGTCAGTTATGTACAGGCCAAACAACAGGCTGACCGGGTTCTCATAGCTCAGGAACAACGCCGCCGGGCTACACAAAACATCATCCAGGATGTCCGCGCCGCCTATTGGCGTGCTGTTGCTGCTGATCGTCTGTTACCCAAGTTGGACCACCTATTGATTCAAACTGAAAGCGCGTTGCAACGCTCCCGGAACATGGAGCACCAACGCGTACAAAGTCCGATGAAAGCGCTGGACTTTCAACAAACACTGCTGGAAACCATCAAACAGATCCTTTCGGCCCGCAAACAACTCACCTTAGCCAGTAGCGAATTAGCCGCATTGATGAACGTCAAACCCGGTGAGCGCTTTTTTCTAACCGGCAATGATCAGGAAACACTGGATGAGACACTGATATCTTTTCCGGTAGAAACGCTGGAAAATATCGCACTACTCAAACGACCTGAACTACGCGAAGAAGATTATCAAGAACGAATCAGCGCGTTAGAGGTTCGTAAAGCACTTTTGGGCGCTCTGCCCGGTCTGGAGTTTAGCGCTAGCGGTCATTATGACAGCAACAAATATCTAGTGAACCAAGCTTGGGCTACTGCTGGCGCACAACTCTCCCTGGATCTATTCAAATGGATCAGCACGCCTCAAACCGTGGAGGCTTTGGAGCTGTCACAGGATCTGGCGCGCAGTCGGCGACTGGCATTGAGCATGGCAGCCATCACGCAGTTACACCTCTCATTACAAAGTTTTGGCCTTTCCAATCAGGAGTACGAGGTTTCGTGGGAGTTAAACAGCGTGCATGAACGCAAGATGAAACATGCACAAGCAGTCCGCGCATCCAATAAAGCCAATGAAATGGAGCAGATACGCAACCGAGCAGAAGCCCTGTTTGCCGCACTTCAAAAAAAACGCGCCTTTGCCGAACGTGAAGAAGCGCTGGGACGGTTGCATCTCTCCTTGGGCCTTGATCCGCTACCCGCCCATGAAGAGGTCACAGGTGACACCATCAAAGCCTTGGCACAAGCCATTGAAATCCGTCAAAAAGGACTTGCTGATTATGTCCGAGGCACCAGCCCGGAAAAAACGGCCAAACTGGATGAAAATCCAACACGCACCACGTCCACGATTCCCCAGCCTGACAATAAGCAGACTCAACAGAACCAAACAGAGGCAATACCGACCCAAACCAGCACAACAGCGAATGATCCCTCTGTGCCAGAGACAGCACTACCCACTTTTGAACCCATGACACCTGCGCCCTCCTTGGCCGCATCGTCCATGGCCATGCCACACGCCATCATCCAGACAGCTCAACCGGTACGCATGATACCGACAACGCTTACGCCTAGAATGATTCAACCCACTGGACAATACGGCGCACCAGCGCAAATTTGGACACCTGGTCGATATCCCTATCAAATTCTATCCGCCCCATATCCGGCATATGCGCCTGGAAGATAATCGTAACACTATGTATCTTTAAGGTTATATAAAAGGATATCGCTATGTCAGGCTGGAGTGATAGAGCAAAAAAATCGTCCAAGACAACAGCGCCAACAACAGCGCCCTGCTCGCCCTTGAGCCGCGTATCATGTACGATGCTGCGGGCTTAATCTCTGGTATTGAAGGATTGGATGACACCCAAACCGGTTAGACTGATCCCAGCCTGCATGACGCACTGTCCAATCCAGCATCAGAACGCACACTTCAAGAAAACGCCCAAGAAACAATGGCGTTATTTGAGAGCTACACACCACCGGATCAAAGCCGTGAACTGATCATCATTGATCCACGCATCACCGATTATCAGACACTGCTCGAAGACCTATCCGACAGCGCTGACGTGAAAATTCTGGATGCCAATCAAGATGGTGTCACACAGATCAGCACCATTCTTGCCGAACAACACAACCTATCCGCCCTGCACATTTTATCCCATGGCCAATCCGGTTCTGTCACGCTGGGTTGCGGCGCACTCTCCTTGGTAGAGTCTCAACACCCAGGCCGACACCATTCAACTTTGGGGCGATGCTCTGTCAGAAGATGCGGACATCCTGTTCTATGGCTGTGATGTGGCTGCGGGTGATGACGGTACGGCCTTTGTTAAAGGACTTTCCCAACTGACCGGTGCGGATGTCACTGCATCCACTGATACAACCGGTTCCACTGACATACGCTGGCTTATTGTTACACTTTGGCAAAAGATGACCGCTGGGGACTGATTTTAATTTAAGGCCAATAAAAAAACAACCTATATATCAAATGTTTAAGTTATACATTTGGGTGCATCCTATAAGATTCGGATTGATACATCATTCGGTCATAATCTGGCTGTGCAATGCTTACAATTCCGACGAACAAATATCCTGGACTTTTGGTGCATAATCGGTGTTAGAATGGAAAAAATATTTATGTGAAATTTATTCACATAACAATGAATCGTAAGAGGTTTATTCGACACTCTTCTGAACAGCGTTACTTTGATTGAGTTTTTTTGACTTAACTATGCATTCAGAAGTACCGCCGCATTTGCACCTCACTTAAATCCAGTCAGGAGATTGATAACCATAGGTCGTCTCCTGCTTTATAAAAAGGAGACCTCTATTTTGAAAATACCTGTATTTGCTTTTGCATGTTTGATGTCTCTCATCTCTGTTTCTGTTCAAGCTGGAACAGCCGCACATTGGGGATATGAAGGCACGGGCGGGCCAGATCATTGGGGAAGTCTAGGGTATTCAACGTGTGCTGAAGGAAACGTTCAGTCTCCTATCGACATCACCGAAGAGACACCGACCAACCAACACACACTCTCCTTCCGTTACTCTGACACACCCATCAACGTCATCAATAACGGTCATACTGTACAGTTCAATTACCAGTCCGGTAGCACCATTACGGTGGATGGCAAATCGTATGATCTGTTGCAATTCCACTTTCACACACCCAGTGAAGATACGGTAAATGGTAAACCATTTCCCATGCAACTTCATTTGGTCCACAAGAGTGCCGATGGTGAACTGGCTGTGGTGGGGCTTTTTCTCCAAGCGGGTCATGACAGTAACGGCAATGAGACCTTGGACAAAATATTTGGTGCGCTTCCCGGCAATGCCGGACTCAACCTGACCAGTAGCGCCCAAATTAACGCCCGTGATTTTCTGCCTTCTGATCAGACAGCTTGGCATTTTATGGGGTCTCTGACCACGCCACCATGCAGTGAAGGGGTACGCTGGTATGTAGTCAAGCAACCCATTGAAATATCAGCAAACAAACTGGCTCGATTCCAAGCCATTTTCAAGCATAATGCCAGACCAACACAACCATGGAATGCACGTTAAGCAATAACAGATGACTCCAGGAGAGCTTCGGTTTCTGACCAAAGAGCTCTAAATGGACTACAGGGGGAATCACATGAAAAAATATTGCCTACTTGCATTGGCAATCCTATCAAGCTCGACATTTCTGTCGGCCAATGCCACAGCAAAAAGTGCTGGCCATGGTGGAAGCAATGCCCACTGGGGTTATACAGGTGCAGAAGGCCCGAACAATTGGGGACACCTGGGTTACCCACTGTGTGCCGAGGGGAAAAACCAATCCCCAGTTGACATCACCGCCTCAGCCAATACGAATCTGGATAAAATCGAATTTCACTACGCATCCAGTGCCGTCAATTCCACCAATAATGGCCATACTGTGCAGTTCAACTATGACGCTGGCAGTGCCATCACGGTCGGCGGAAAAAAATACGCTCTGTTGCAATTCCATTTTCACGCGCCCAGTGAGAACAAGATCAACGGAAAACCGTATCCAATGGAGATGCATCTGGTCCACAAAAGTGATGATGGTCGATTGGCTGTGGTCGGCGTGTTTTTTCAAGAAGAAAAATCAGACCACAAAAAGAGTGCTGACAGTCATGACGAAACAGGCAACGTATCATTGAATACTGTTTTTGGGGCCTTCTCTGGCAAGACCGGTTTAGAGCTTCAGGCCAACGTTAAGATCAACGCCAAAGATCTTTTACCTCATGATTCAACCTATCTGCACTTCATGGGTTCCCTCACAACGCCACCATGCAGCGAAGGGGTGAGCTGGTTTGTTATGAAAGATCCTGTTGAGATTACCACTCAACAGTTGGCACGATTTCAGGCCATCTACAGCAATAATGCCCGCCCTGCACAAGCCTGGAACAGGCGCGTACCTTTTGAACGCACCAGCAACAGTGAAGGCAGTCACAACAGCGGTCACTGAACGGCTTGCCAGATTATTTGCACTACCCTCGACTTGAAGTTTGATTAGGAATAGAACCATGCTGAAAAATATGAAAGTTGGCAACAAGATATATCTACTGGCAGGTCTAATGCTGTTCATCATGCTGATATCTGCTGCGATCAATCTGCGCAACATGATGATCATCACTGAAGAGATACAACAGTTAGCAGAAGAGACCATGCCGTTAACTGAGAAAATTAGCAAAATCACGATCGGGCAATTGGAGCAATCAATAGAGTTTGAACGTAGCCTGCGCTTCGGCGAGGTGATGAGTGCCAGCGCTGCTGCACGGAAAAGTTTCGACCACTCCGAAGAGCGTTTCAAAGAGCTGGGCAAAGAAGTAAATAAAACACTTAAAGAAGCTGAAATGATCGCTCAAGAGGCGATTAAGTTAGTGGCTGACGAACAGTCTCGCACCCAGTTTAGAGGCATCCTGGATCATTTAAAGGTCATTGAAAAAGAACATGAAGACATTGAAAAACATGTAGAACATATTACCGAATTGATACGCCATGGAGAGGTCTCCGAAGCGCACGAATCAGCAGAGAAAGTGGCGCATGAGGAAGAACAACTGAACCACGAATTAGAAAACTTTCTAACAAAAGTTGAAGAATTCACTGAAGCGTCTCTCCTGAGCGTAGAGCACCATGAGGAAGAGGCACAGATGTGGACAATACTGCTGGCCGCTTTAACCTTGTTGAGCGGTGCGCTGAGTGCTCACTTTATCGGAACCAGCATCTCTAAACCACTCACACAGTGCAGCCAGATGTTCGCGAAGTTGGCTAGCGGCGATCTATCCATTAAGTGCACCATGGACCGTAATGATGAAGTCGGAAAATTATCCAAAGCCATGGCCGGCATGACGGCCAATTTGCGTGACGTGATTGGCACTATCAACGAGGCTTCAGATTCTGTCTATTCTGGAACAGTGGCATTATCAAGCTCTGCAAACGCCATCTCCGAGGGGGCAACGAATCAAGCCGCTTCGGTAGAAGAAACCTCATCGTCCATGGAGCAGATGTCAGCGAATATTGGCCAGAATACCGACAACGCTCAACAAACGGAAAAAATTGCATCCCAAGCCGCATCAGATGCAGAAGAAGGCGGTCAAGCGGTCTCACAAGCTGTCACTGCCATGAAAGAGATTGCCGATAAAATCTCCATTATTGAAGAGATCGCCCGGCAGACCAATCTACTTGCGCTAAACGCTGCCATTGAGGCAGCACGTGCCGGAGAGCATGGCAAAGGATTCGCCGTGGTTGCTGCTGAAGTAAGGAAACTTGCCGAACGCAGTCAATCGGCCGCAGGTGAAATCAGTCAACTTTCCGCTTCCAGTGTGAGTGTAGCCGAACGCGCTGGCGGAATCATTGGCACCCTTGTGCCAGACATCAAAAAAACAGCCGAGCTGGTTCAGGAAATATCTGCCTCCAGTTCAGAGCAGTCTCACGGTGCCGGTCAGATCAATACAGCACTGCAACAGTTGGATCAAGTTATTCAACAAAATGCAGGCGCTTCCGAAGAGATGGCTGCTACCGCAACTGAACTTTCCAACCACGCCTCACTGTTGCAGTCAGCAGTGAACAAGTTCAGTTTGGGGAATGAAAAAGGGACATCACGCTCTGCTGCACCTAAACCCGTCCAGACCACATCCACCGTTTCACGAAAACCCACACCAAAAGCTGCGCCAAAGGCGCTGCCAGCCCCATCATCGCAAGGGGCTACACTGGATATGGGCAGTGATGATGAGTTTGAACGATTCTGACAAAGGACAGGGCACCTATCAATACACACCAGACAGCCTTTTGAAGGCTGTCTGGTGTGGACTGGTTCACCTCTTATATGCCAAGCTGAGAGACCAGACCGCTCTCAAGCTGAAGTTGAACATTCTCTGCCTGCTCCATATCCTCAAAAGGCCCACAGAAAATTGAAAATGTGTCGCCTTCTGCATCCGGGACCACAGCAACAGGATAGCCGCGCTTCAACAGCACAAGCTTCAACTGTTCGGCCTCCTCAGGCGTACCCGTTGCCGCAACAAACACCATGATTTCAACAGGCTCTTTCATCACATCTTCAAGGAATGAAAAATTCTCACTGTCTGATTGAATAGACACTTCAGGTGTGTCGGACCCGGACATGGATCTGTTTTGCGTTGCTGAGACACCCTCATGGTTTAACGCTTCTTGTACAGCTGAAATCAGCCGATCAGCGCCTAATACACGATCAGCTTGGACATGATCAGCTTCGACAGGATCAGTTTGGACATGATCAGCTTCGACATGATCAGATCGTGTACCGACTAAGATGGTATCTGCCACCTCGGACAGGATTGCCGCCCTGTCCTTTTCTGTTTGTTGCTCATTGGGAGCAAACCCTGATGCACTATCAGCTGGAATCATGGCGTTATGACTGTCCAGCAATGCCAATAGATCAGATGCTACCGGTGCAGGTTGTTCGGACACTTTAGGATCAGGCAGCACCTCTTTACTCGGCTCAGTTTGAGCACTCGGCGATGGTTGGCTCGCATGTAACAAATGCTCTGAATGAACAGTAAACTCAGGTCCAGCTGCGAAGCAGATGGACTGAGCGCCCTCATCTTCATCAATTGCCCGTGCTTCTCTTTCTTCTGGTACAATAGGATTGATTGATACGTGTGTTTCATTCAGTGTCTGACTGGAAACCAACACCTGTAGAATTTCCTCTCGATCCACAGGTATCTGAGAGTGCGTAGCCAAATCAAGCAGATCATTCGCGTCAACAGACTGCGTGTCAGCCAGTTCTGTATCGTCCTGAATAGCAACCTGTCCAATCAGTGCCTGATGAATCGGCAGATCAACATCAATCTGTTCAACGGCGTTGATCTCCTGCCCTTTTTCACGGGCCTCATTGTCAGGTGCAACCGTACTTTCTCCACTACTAAGCAACCGGGCTCCACTACTAAGCAACCGGGCTCCACTACTAAGCAACCGGGCTTCACTGCCAAACAACCGAGTAACCTGTTGAAGTAGATCACTGTCTTCACCCAATGAGGGCGCGTTATCAGAAACACGGGACAGTGCCAATTCATCCTGCTTTATATCGGGAATTTGTTCAATTGGTTCAACAGCCTGATCCAATCCTACTTCCGGTCGCTTTTCAACCTCGAGTTCAGCGACAACATCCGACTGTTTCGGTATATCTCTTGGCTGATGCTGAACAGTCCACGGGCCATTTGGAAGCCGTTTTTTAGGATCTTCAGGATTCTTCACTGCCGTATTGAGAACCATGGTTAGCGTGCCCATATGACGCAGAAGACTATACGCATTACGCACACCATCATATTCGGCTCGAATCAGTGACCGACGCGCTGAGAACACCTCATCTTCGGAGTTCAATACATCCAGTAGCGTGCGTTGACCCATTCGAAACTGCTCATGATACGACTCAGTGACCCCTTTATTCTCTTTTAGATGATTACGCAGATGATCCAAACGTCCTCGTGCAGAAGTCAGCGCATTATACGCAGTGCTTACAGATTCGATCAGCGTTGTTTTCTCGCTCTGCAACCGCTCACGCTCTTCCTGGATTTTAATATGAGATTTACGCCGTTTGGATAGATCACTACCACCGCGAAACAGATTATAGTTCATACGCACCATCGCCAACGTATCGGTGGTATAACTGCGTGTTCCGCTGGCGTTATCGTTATTACTGTAGCTGAGACTCAGATCAACTTGCGGCCAGAAACTGGCTTCCGTGGCCAAATGGGCCGCTTCAGCCGCTTTGAGATCGTAGAGCCCCGATTGAATAACGGGATGGAATTCCATTGCCATTTCAATGGCTTTTTCAAGGGTTCTGGGAATTGCAGTCGGTTTCAGCCATGGCCGAGACAACCCCTCCGGCTTGAGACCAACAACCTGCTTGAATGCGGCCAGAGCATCATTCAAATCGTTTTGGGCCGCCACCCTTTCGGCCGTGGTCAAAGAGAGTCTACTCTCTGCCTGATGCACATCCACATTGGTACCCAAACCGATGGTGGACATCTCATGCACCTGACTGAGAATTTTTCCATGCAAATCCACTTGTTCCTGTGAAAGCTGATTCAACTCCCGCTGTTCCAGAATATCCAGATAGGCTTCCACAACTGAAAAGGCCAGATCCTCGCTTACTTCACGCACACTGTACTCTGCCGAACTCTTCTGTGCTTTGGCTTGATCCACCTGTGCCTTGGTAGAAAAACCATCAAAAAGCATCTGAGACAGCGTGACACTCGCCTCACCACGCACCAAATCCGATGTGCCTTGTGCAGCGCGAACACTGGGTGAGCTATACCACTCCCGCCCCTGCCCCAACGCCAGATCAACACTTGGAAAATAACCCGCCTGGGCTTGATCTATTTGATAACCGGCAGACTTGAGACGACTGCGCTCAATATTCACCGTTGGACTCACACGCAAGGCGTGACCAACCGCCTGATTGAGCGTCAAGGCCATAACCGAACGCCCACTCAGCATGGAAACAGCCAGCAGTCCGCCCACCATCCAGCGGCGTATCTGCTTCTGCTCCTTCTGCGTCCGTCTTTTATGACGACGCATTAGCGTGCGGTTGAATCGGGCCAATGTTCCTCCTGGTTACCTGTTGGTCAGACGTGTATCGCAATTTCGATCCAAAATTTGACAATGAATCACAACCTGAGTGAAAGCCCTGTCCACTTTTCATGAAAGTTGCTGTCAATAGACCAACGCATAGTTGGCATACCACCCCCTATTCCATCCGCTTTTGACAGTTCTGAATATGCGTTTCTACTGTAGCGCTCTACTCTATCGTTACTGAAATGGAAGAATAGTGCCAAATTGATAGGATTCACCAATTTCTGTCATGCTGTGGCAACTTCTGTCTCCTGATCTGGCTGATCCAGCGCCTCCTCTTCATCTTCAAATTCACCCAAACCACTGTGCAACTTCATCGCTTCTTCCAAGGTGGTCTCACCCTGACGGGCCAAATCCAGCGCAGCCATATGGAGCGGTCTGAAACTCTTTGATTTTTGGGCTTCCTTGAAAAACGCCTCTACATTCTCCTGTCGTAACGCATCCGCAAGAGCACCCCGTATTTCCAGCAACTCCACCACGGCACGACGACCGCTGAATCCCGTTTTGTGACAGGAGCTACACCCTTCTCCGTGATAAAAGGTCCAGTCAACTGATTCTGGCCCGGCCACACCACGTAGCCAGGACAGCTCCAACTCACTGGGCTGATAGCGTATCCGACAATCCGTGCAGAGCCTGCGCACCAACCGTTGGGCTAATACACCGGTCAGTGCCGAAGCAACCGCATAGCCTTCCACACCCATGTCAATCAACCGAATTGCCGTACTCGGCGCATCATTAGTATGCAGTGTTGAGAGCACTAAATGCCCTGTCAGTGCCGCACGGATGGCAATATTTGCCGTCTCCTGATCCCGCATTTCACCCACCAGAACAATATCTGGATCCTGGCGCAGGATGGTGCGTAGCACACTGGCAAAGGTCAGCCCAATCTGAGGCCGGATCTGTACCTGATTGACTCTGGGTAGACGATACTCCACTGGATCTTCTGCGGTAATAATCTTGCGTTCCGGTTGATTGAGCGCATTGAGTGCGCTGTAGAGCGTTGTGGTTTTTCCGCTACCGGTTGGACCGGTCACCAGGACAATCCCATTGGGTTGAGAGATCATCCGTTTAAACCGCGTCTCAATGTCTATCGGAAAACCGATCTGCTCAATCCGACGCTGACTGGAGCGCTGATCCAACAGACGCATCACCACCGATTCGCCACTTTGAATCGGCAACGTCGAGATACGAATATCAATGCTCCGATCCTTGACGGTCATATGAAACCGCCCATCCTGAGGCAGACGTTTCTCTGATATCTCCAAACCAGCCATCAGCTTTAGTTTTGAGATCAACGCCGGTGCAATCTGCTTTTCCCGAAAGACCTGTTCGGATAATTGACCATCCAGGCGTTGACGAATACGCAACACCTCATCATCCGGTTCAATGTGGATATCCGAAGCACCCATCTGAACAGCATCTTCAAACAGAGATTGAAGAATCCGCACCACAGGCGCATTGGTCAGAGACTCTTCTTTAACAAACTGATTGAGATCAAACGCGGAGCGGGACATCTCCTGGCCCAACTCTTCGGCCAGACCTTGGATCTCTTCGGTTTTTCGATACACCCGATCCAACAGTTTAATCAGGTCACTTTCATTGACAATCGCCAGACGTACCGGCGCTTTCAACAAACGCACAAGCTCATCATAGGCAAACAGGTCGGTCGGATCGACCATGCCGACCAGATAGCCCTCTTTGCCCTTTGCCAATGGTGCGGCCTGATGGGTTCGGGCCGCATCTTCAGAAAGAAGCTGAATCACCTCTTCTTTAATCTGTACGGTACGTAAATCAACAAACGGTAAGCGCAGCTGGCGGCTGAGAAACCGCAACATCTCTACTTCTGAGATATAGCCCAGACTGACCACGGTATTACCGAGCTTGCCACCATTTCTTTTTTGCTCACTCAGTGCTACCTGGAGTTGTTGATCAGTCAGCAGTTTTTGGGCAACCAGTAGATCACCGAGCCGTAGCTTCTTCTTTTGAGCACCAAGCAGTGCTTCCAGCTGTTCTTTGGAAATAAAACCGAGTCGGCTGATCGCCTCACCAAGACGAATATCAGCACTGTCCTGAAGGGCCAGTGCTTCTTGAAGTTGAGCAGAGGTAAGAAGCTTTTTTTCGACCAGTAGATCACCCAGCCGTTTTTTTGTGCGATGAATGGCCACAGGATCAACGCTCCAAATCGTTCAGCCGTTCAGAAACAAACTGCTGTACCGACACATCAATCTGTGACTTCATGCGCAACACCCGTTGATAGGCCCGAATGGCTGATGCGGTCTCTCCTTCATTATCCCGCGCCATGGCCAATCCCAACCACCAGGTGGGTTGTGGATCATGCACTGAGAGCAGTGATTCATAACGATCACCCGCTGGACCATACTGGCCAACCCGATATAACGTGGCCGCCAATAGCGCATAGTGATCAATATGCGTACGGACTGAAGCCCCTTCAACATGGGTGAGCAGATCCAACGCCCGCTCGTCCAATCCGCGTTCCACAAGAATCCGTGCTTGAAGCGTGGTCAACTCTGGAGAGTGCCTCACCTGATCGGCAAACTGATCCATGACGAACACCACATCACCATAACGGCGGGCTTTGGACAGTGCATGGCCTAATTGGCGCAACAGTGGCTCAGAAACCTGTGCCGTTTGACTGTGATCCAACTGCTCAATCATCAAAATAGCGCTGTCTAACTGGCCGAAATCAACGGCTTTTTCCAAAACATCGATTTGATTAACCACAGCCCTCTCGACCTGCGGCTCAGACTCGACCTGAGCGACCTTAACTCTACTGTTCTGCGGCTTGGTTTTAGACTGTGCCGCTACCGTTGTTTTGATCGGTGGCTTGGGCTTAGGCTGTACCGCTATTGCCTTCTTAATCGGCGGTTTAGGCTGTACCGCTACCGCTTTCCTAATCGGCGGCTTGGACTTAACCTGTACCGCTACCGCTTTCTTGATCGGCGGCTTGGACTTAACCTGTATTGCTACCGCTTTCTTGATCGGCAGCTTGGGCTTAGCCTGCACCGCTACCGCTTTCTTAACCTGTGGTTTGGTCTGCGGCTCTGACGCTACCTGAACCATTGCCACTGGTTTGTCTGGTGTCGATTGTTTGCTGACGGTTGGCAAAGACTTGGCCGGTATTTTAGCCTGTATTGCGGCAACGTATTTGGATACCACAGGTTCAGCAACAGATAATGCAGCGGGTTCAACCACCGGTTTCTTCTCTGGTTCCACGCTACGTTGAACCCTTTTTTCTGGCTGCTCAATCGGTGATGATTGCGTCTTTTTTGCACCCTTAACCGGCGATTCAAAAAGAGTCGGTGTTGCAACTGATTCGGATGTTTTTTGCTGAATCGTTGTCTCGACAGCGGCCACAACCTGTTTCAATCTTTGTTGTCGGTCCTGAGACTGTTCAATCTGAGCAGGCAGTTGGACAGGCTGAGGTTCTGGCTGAACCAGTTGTGGTTCTGGCTGAACCGGTTGTGGTTCTGGCTGAACTGGCTGTGGTTCTGGCTGAACTGGCTGTGGTTCTGGCTGAACTGGTTGTGGTTCTGGCTGAACAGCCTGTAATGCCTGAGTTTGTCCAGCCTGCGCGTCTATCTCACGCTGTTTTTTTTGTTTTTGAGCGGGCGATATTTCTGCCAACTTTGGATCAATGGCATCACCAGCAAGAAAAAACGAATCCAAAGGTTGGACGGACTTTCCGGGTATAATCGGTTGAGTGAACGCTGCAACAGGTTTCGGCGCAGAGAGACTCTGCGCCGATTGGGCAACGGTTTTTGGATTTATAGCGGGCGTTTCAGGGTTTATCTGTATCGCCGCCACATGAACCAGTGGCGTTGGTGGGTCGGCCTCGCGCTGTTTTTGTTGATCATCCACCACTTGTGGAATCTGCGGACCAGCCAGTGGCTTTTCAACCATAGTTGGGGCAGTTGATAAACGCTCAAGCTTTTCTGCAACACTCAGACTACTCACTGCCTGAGCACGATCAACAACAGGTTCTTTTGTCTCAGAGGTGGGTTTATTGGTCTGCTTTGCGCTGCGTAACGCACTCTTCGGCACATCCAGAGCCACCAATAAAAAGGTGGTGGCCAACAGAGCACTGATCAATCCAGCGCCAGCCACCGGCCAAAACCAGATGGAACGCCCAGAACGCGCAGAGGCCTCAGCTGTAATCAACGCATGTGCGGCGGCAGTGCTGTTGTCCATTTCCTGTTGTTGAGGCGCACTGTCATCATGTTCTTCTATGAGATCAGAATCAACAAACGCACCAGTATCAACACGCCCTACAGCATCAACGCGCTGTTCAGTATCGACACGCTCTACGACATCAACACGCTGTTCAGTATTAACACGCTCCACGGCATCAACAGACGCGACATCAACAACATCGGATAGGTGATCATCACGATCCGTACGATCTTCAGCCTTAGCCTTTTGCTTGGATCCTGCCCGCCGTTGGGCCAGATCTTTCAACATGTCGTTGATCAGGCTCAATGCAGCAGACTCCAGGAGAGCACAGCTATCCCAGCGCCAAACATGGATGCCACACCGCCTGCCGCAACAACCGGTAATGACGGCACAGGAAACCACCGACCAATACCGCTGGAATCTTTCACCGCACTGCGTACATGACGCGGTGCAACCACACTGTCACCACGGCCAAACGCGGTCATCATCGCTTTGTGACACAGAATATTAACCAGACGCGGCACACCTTTGCTCGCCCGTGCAATACTGCGTACGGCACGCGGATGAAACAGCGGCGCACCCTGATGCCCGGCCACACGCATTCTGTGCTCGACATAACGTTCCACATCGCCAACCCGCATGGGATTGAGCACATGTGAAAAGGTAATCCGTTGCAACATCTGGCTCAGTCCCGGCCCTTTCAAACGCCGCACCAACTCCGTTTGACCCAACAGAACCACCTGGAGAATCTTCTCTTTCTCGGTCTCCAGATTGGTCATCAAACGCAACGCTTCCAGACTCTCTGTGGGCAGGGATTGGGCCTCGTCAATAATGACCACCACCTGTTGCCCTTCATGGCGCAACTCAATCAACCGTTTGGTAATGCGCTCTATCAGGTTTTGAAACCCTTCACCCTTCTCCAATGGCAAGGACAACTCACCAGCCAATGCTTGATAGAGATCCATGGGCGCTAACAACGGATTGGGAATATAGGCGGTCAGATAGTTTTTACCCAACTCATTGAGCAGTTTACGACACAACAATGTCTTGCCCATGCCGGGTTCGCCAGTCACCATCAGAAAACCTTCTCCGGCATCCAGAGCGATATTGAGCATGGTCCAGGCTTGTAACGCACCGGACCAGGGAAAGAAAAACGCAGTATCTGGTGTCAATCGAAACGGCAACTCACGAATATGATAGTAATCGGCATACATAACAATTCACTCTCAATGAGATTCTTTGAAGGGAGCAAACCGCTCTCCCACCGTAAAATCTGCTTTGCAACAGTCACGGTAATGGTACGAACACCCATTCATCACTGTACCATACTGTCAGGCATGCAATATTCGGGCTAAATCGAAAAACAAGGGCCTGCGACACCCTTGATCATTGACGCCACCACCCTTTTGAACGAGAACTCTCTTTGATCCGCTTACGCATCGCTTTCAGATCGTTTTTCCATGCATCCCGACTTTTTCCAATCACCGTTGGACGCATGAGAATAACCAGTTCGCTTTTGCTAACTGTCTTATCCACCTGAGAAAACAGTGAACCAAATAAAGGCAGTTCACTCAGTACTGGTACACCGTTGCTGGCGTTCTGTTGTTCGGTTTTCATCAATCCGCCGATAACAACAATCTCACCACTGCGGGCACTGACCACACTGTCTGATTCTCGGGTGGTACTGGAGGCCAGATCGTACTCTTCACCACGCACCACTTTGCGTTTTTCAGTCACCTCGGTAACAGCAGGATGGATGTGCAGCGTCAGGGTATCATCACCATCAATCTGCGCCACAACATCAAGCGCAACACCGGAGAAAAACGGTGTAAAGGTGGTATTCACCTGTTCATTACCATTATCATCGGTTTCCACATCAATACCGGTGACGTAGAAGTCATCATTACCAACCTTGATCAGCGCCTTTTGATTGTTCAGTGTGGAGATACGCGGGCTTGAAAGCACCTGGACATCACCCTGGCTTTGCAGTAATTCAATAAATGCATTGAAATCCTTAAAGGAGAGTGCTGCGGAGAAAGCGCCACCGAATCCAGTAAACGGTATTGCCGGAAGCCCACTATTATTAGTCGCAAAATAGCCGGATGTCAGATTTAGCGCAGAAGGATTGTCCAGATCAATAAATTCGCCACTCCCTGTCATTCCCGCCTGAAGCGCCCTGCCATTCTTTGAAGAGCGACCCAGCGAAGCCCAGTTGATACCACTTTGAAAACCATCAGAAAGCGTCACTTCAAGAATCTTCGCTTCCAAAACCACCTGGCGCCGCAAACTTTCTTGAAGGTCATCCAGATAGTGAGTAATACGACGAATTTCAGAAGGAAAAGCCCGTATCATTACCAAACCGGATTGCGGACTGACACTGACACCCCGCTCTTCCACCATGCTGTCAGAATTTAATACCTTCTGTGTACTTTGTTGAGAAACGCTATTCTGCTGCATGCTCACTGTGCGCGTTTTGGCTGGTGCTTGCTGCTCTGACTGATTGATGACACCAGCACCAGACAAAGCAGAAGAAAGCTGTGCCGCCACATCACCGCCTTTTGCATTAGCAGCACTGATTACCGGTTGGGGTTGTTGCGCCTGTGTATCTGTTTGACTGCTGGTAGGCACACACGCCAGAGTGCGTTTTACTACTGTGGAATTCATATATTCCGAATCAACCTGCTGGGCGTTAAGGCCCAACATGACACACAGCGTCCGAGTCAATTCATCCCAAAAGTCGTTGCCATATTCTGTGGTAACCCGTGTACCTGAACTATCTGAGGTGTCTGTCTCGGTACTGAGGCCACCACCTGAGGTGACCTGCGTGGACGAAGAACCTGAGCGCCTGAAATTCGGATAGTTGAGTCGAAGATTGACCGTTTGAATCCGGCGTGGAAATATCTGATACCCTTTTTCAACCTCTTGGCAATCGTAACCATACAGCGAACACACCGCGTCCATCACTTCCGGTACAGTGACATTCTTCAAAGAGAGCGAGATCACTCCGCTCACATCTGGATGGACCATGATATTGATATCGGTTTCGGCCACCAACGCATTGAGAAACGGGCGAATTTGCGCTTGATCCACGGTGATATCAAACGGTTTTTCCAGTTGAGATTCGGCGACTATTTCCAGGTTATTGTCATTGAGCGGTGTCAGCAGTGCATCGGCCATTTTCGAAGAGAGATTAAGCGTTTTTCTGCTGGCATGCCGATCATTAATGGCACCATCCAGCACGTTATCAGCCATATGTTGAACAGCGGAAGGCTGAGAACCGGCACAGCCGATCACAGCTGTTGACAATCCCGTCAACAGTAGCGCCAGCCCTACTCTGTGCCATAATTTAATCATAATACGTGACTACTTTCGCCCACTTGTGCTGATCCGACCGATACGTATTCCAGCGTCAAAACCGGACATCACCACGCGGTGTATACCCCACTCACTGGAAAAAACCACTTCATGTTGCTCAATTTTCGACACTGTCCAATCACCAAGCACATCGCCCTCTTGCCGCATTTGGCCATCAATCAGCGCACTACGCCGGATGTCGGATATCATGGTACTGGAGACCCAAAATTGCGGCTTTATGGCCATCTTTCTGGCCCGTTCTGCCTCAGCTCTCTCTAGTGCTGCCAGTTCGTCCTCTTGGGCTGCTAATGCTTCCTGTTGCGCATCATCCAATACCACCTCTTCTTCCGAAGGTGCATTTGGATCAATACCCGCATCAAGCATCTCCTGTAAGGCGATGGCCTCCATCACTTCACTCGGTGGTGCAGTAGGGTCTTCCAACTCTGCATAACCATTTGACACTGACAACAGACTCAGCGACAGCATCAATACAGACCAATTCAGGCTGTTAGTCATGAAAGCCCGTCGGTTGTTACGCACCCAAAAACTCCTTGTCCATGCTCAAGGTGTACAAGATGATCTCAAGCCGGGCAGTTGGATATTTTTTTATCGAAAAATCAAATGAATCCCAATAAAATGCATAGGGCAGTTCAGCGATTCCCTTCAAGAAAGCCACACTATTGAGATAATCCCCTTGAACCACAAGGCGTACGCCATGTCGCCAGAATCCTGAAACCGCCTCTCCACCTCCCTGTTTTGCCATCAGATCGCCTGTTACGGAGAACAGCATATCCATGCTTTCATCCAGACCGATTTCACTGTCCTTATTTTTATTACCATCCTTATTCGCAACCGGTGCTGGAATCTTTGGTTTAGGTGGCGCAGAACTCTGTTCCTGTTCCACTTTTTCCATATCCTCAGGCGGTAGCGCTTCCAGCAGCATCAAATCCAGATTGGACATCCGCTCTATCAACACTTCCAGGGCAGGAATCATCAAGTCCGGTGTCATCATTGTGGCGGAGAGTTCGGCAAGCTCCTTTTCATGATGTCTTAGTGCTTCACGGAACTCCTCTTCCAGTCTTCGCGCCTCCTTATCCGGATCGAGATTGGCACGGGCAAGAATTTCCGGCTGGCGGGCACGAAGTGCCTGAATACGCACACGTGTCTCTTGCTGCGCCTTTTTATCGCTGTTCATCTCTTCCCACATGGGCGTGAGTAAGAGCTGATCCCAGCCAAACAACATCCCAGCACTAAAGGACATCGCTATGAGAATCCGCTCTCGTCTTTGCAGACGATCCAGACTATTTGCCCAACGCTTCCATAGCTTTATCAAGAGCTGTTTTTCCCATCTCGTCAGTCTTGACTGAAAAACGCAGATAATCGGAATCCCCATCATCTTCAATGCGAAAGATCCGAAAACGCGAACCGTGATACGCTTGTTTTTCCTTTAAACTCTTCAAAAACATTGGAACAAACCGCTTATCCAACGTTTGTCCACTCAGACTGATCTTTTTTCCGCCTTTATTCACAACCACTTCATTCAGCCAAACCCCTACAACCCGGCCATGTCCCAACTGCTCCAAATAGTGACCCAGCCCATTCCGATTACCAAGGCTGCGCCCTTCCAAAACAGCGAGCGCGCCCTTTCTTTCATTCAAAGTTCGCGCCAACTCCTTGACCCGTTTTTCCAATCTACGATTTCGTTTTGGAACGGGAAACTTCTTTTCCAGCTGGTCCACCTGGTCTCGTGCTCGGCGCTCTTCGACTTTCAGAGCAATCAGATCCGCTTTACCATTGCGGCCCATCCAGGCCATCAACCCACTGAGCAAACCCAATGTTGTCACAACCACAACGATGATATTGAGAATACCGTGACCGCTGAACAGATCTTTCTTGGGTCTGAACCGAGCATCAAACAGATTGATATTTCGTTTCACGCCGCACTCTCCTCACGGCGCAAAATACCGCCGATAGCGGGCAGACAACGCATAACATCCCGCGTTGATGGCATCTCTCCTTCAAAATCAAATAACGCAGCAGGATCAATCCACTTAACGCGCACGCTCATCCGTTCTGAAAACGCTTCACGGATCCCTGGCAGGCTGGGATCACTGGAAATGAGATAGAGACAGGAAACAGGGTCGGTACGATAGTGTTTCTCGTAATAGTCCAGTGCGCGCTGAACATCCACACAGAAACTGTCCATCACAGAAGAGGCTGCCCACAACCCGCCGACTTGACTCACTTCCATCAAACTGGGATCTGCATAGGCTGATCCGCCGTCCTGCTCATCCAAAGCATCTGGATCAGAGAACATCTCCCCAGCCCAACCCGCTTCATCCTCTTCAGAACCATTAAATGCACTGGGCGCATCCATAAACTTTGCCGCTTCAGCCAACATGGCTGCCAGTTCATCCTGCTCCTCTTCTTCAGTGCCGAAAATCTCAGAAGGATCAATAAATTCACCAAACTCCAAATCAGGTGCCTGCGCCTCTTCCGGCCCTGGTTCAATGGATGACTCTTGGTCAACAGATAGCTCTTGTTCAACTTCGGATGAAACGAGGGGCAGATCAACGGGCAGTGTTGGCGGCCCATCTGATTCGGGCACAGCAACAGCCTGCTCAATAGCGGGTAGCGGCTGTGACTGTTCCAACTCAGATTCGGACGCGGTTGCCAGAAGATCATCCAGTACGGGAAATCCTTCTGGCACTGCCTCTGATGCGGTTGACTGATCAAACGACGTCTCTTGTTCTGGTGAAATATCACCCAGCCCGCTGAGATCCAAGGAAGGAAAACCGCTATTTTGATCCATACCATCATCAAATGTCGCAGATTCGAATGCGGAGAGTGGATCATCCGCCGGCAGGTCGGATAGGCCGAGATCAGGAAAAGCCAGTTCAATTGACTCTTCTTCTACGCGCTTTTGAGCCTCTTCGGCGACATGGCTTTCTGTTTCTGACTCCGAGTCAAACCAATCATCCAATGAAAGATCCAGAGCACCGTTCTCCATTGACTCTGAATCAGCTGTCTCTTTGTCAATCGGCGTAGTCGTTTCTTCAATAGTGCTCTGTTCAGGTAGATCAAACGAAAATGACAGCGCATTGGCATCCAGGGTTGAGTCACCATCCAATACAGAATCATGATCGGACAGACCACTATTGGATGCCTGATCTTTTACCGCCTCATCTTCGGACAATTCATTGAGATCAAAGGAGAGATCCAGATCTTGTTGAATCTCGGTTGAGACCTTTTCTTCTGGTGTATCCGGTTGGCCCGGCATTTCAAACTCAAAATTCATAGCCAACTGTTGATCAGATTGAGCATCAACAGCCGTATTATCCGTTTGATCCATCTCAGCCGCTTGTGGTGTCTGATCCTCAGGCTCTGACGTTTCGTCACTATCCCAACTATCCCAGCCTTGATGAGATCCTGACTCAAACGCAGCCGAAAGCACATCTTCCAACGGCGTTGCCAGGGAACCAAGATCGTCAGTGTCGCCCTGGGATTTTTCCGATTTCTCTTGACTCGATGTTACTGGATCGTCAGGAGAGAACGAAAGTTCCAGCCCGCCCCAATCTTCATCATCCGACCAGTCAGATTGATCCGGTACGTTTGCAAAAGCAGCATCCAACTCTATTGAGTCGTCACTCTCCTCTGACAACACAGGCTCGGCGTGTACGGCTTCTTGTGACTCTATTACAGAGTCGCCGTTAGGCGCTTGAACTGGCAAAGTGACGCGCTTTGATGAGAAGGTATCGGCTTTGGATTCGGTGTGTCGTTTAATGGCAGGTATGACCGGTATTGATAGTGGTTTTGGCGCAGGTTCCGGTGCTGGCGATGAAAAGTCATCCGTTTCAATACTACCCATTTTTAAGCCAGGAATCGCCTCACCACGGCTTTTTTCAATGGCACCGGCATCAATTTCCGGCAGACGCTCAACGGAAAAGCCCAATCCAGGCATGCCCGCGCCTTTGTCTTCACCACGGCCTGATGCAGCGGACTCTTCAACCTGATATACCTCTTCTGTCCAAGAAAGCCCGGTCATACCCGCTGCGACGGCGGTATCACTTTTATTAGACGCGGCTTCCTGTTGCCACTGATCATCCGGCTGCCAAGCCATACCGCTGATACCAGCGCCCTGCCCGTCTGGATTTGGTTCAGCAGATGCTGGCTGAAAATCGGGTGAAACCCACTCCAAAACCTGTTTCTGAACAGACACACTTTGAGCCGGTTCGTCTTTTACTGCGTCTGGCAATTCTGTTTCTTGATCATCAGGCTCCATTGCATCGACAAAGGCTTGCAACGCACTTGACTCTGAAATGGATTCAGAATCACGCTGTAGATCAAAGTCAGATAGGTTGGCGCTATCGTGATCCGTCTCTATATCATCAACGGTATTGGAAAGCGCGTGTATTGGTTCAGATTCTGTTGTGCGTGGTTCAACAGGTTCTGGCTTTTCTCCGCTATAATCAGCCAGTTCTACACTGTCATCATCCGACTCATCGGACAAATCAATATTAAAATCGACATTCTGGACGGTTTCCCGCCCCTCTTCATCAACCAACTCTTTAAACCGGTGTTTCCACCAATCATTGGCCAACAGCCCCTCAAAATCCACTAAATGGAGCGGTCCTTCCAAGGGCTTGTTCAATAAAGGTGCAAGCGTCAACTCTTCCTGAGGGTCAATAAACTGACCGCCCTCTTCCATAACGCGGTTCTGCTCTTCCAAACGGGTCGCCTCGGCCTGTTCATCGACCAACTGCGCCTCTTTTAGCGCATCAAGCCCACCCATACCATCCAGTACGCGATTGAGACCCGTTTCCAAACGGCGTGTTACAAACAGATCCCCTTGTTTGGTAACCGTCAGGACACCATAATCCCCTTCAATATTCAGCAATGCGACACCGGTCTCATCCTCCGGTGTCAATGCCGCAATATTGCGTTGTGCCAACTCCTGAACATCCACAATCTGGACTTTGACTTTGGCTTTGAACGCCATCTCCAGCTGAGTTGTCACACTCTCTTCTGAAGCGGAAGCCACATAAATCATGTCCTGGCCATCCGATCCTTCTTCGGGCATATGGAACACATCCACTACCGCCGAATCCACATCATAACTTACCCGCTCTCGAATCAGATAACGGACAGCTGTGGCCATCTCTTCATCCGGCACACCGGCAGGCTTTTCTATCGGACTGATATCATAGGCACTCAAGGGAAGAACACAGGTGCAGTTCTGCCGCGTTAATCGTTCTTCACGCAGCTGTTCACCGAGCATCTTGGCAAGCTGATTGGGTGCGGCTGTAATATAACGAAGAAGCTGAACAAGCGGACGCTGTCCATTTTGTCGAATAGAAACAAGGGCAACACCATCCCCATCCCAGAACAGCCCAAGCTGTCCTCGTACCGGTGTTCGCTTCTTGATGAATTGCAGGATATCCATCAAATTCCCTGTTTCCAATTGCATTCTGGAGTATTCCACCTCTACTTTCAGACTGCCTGATATCAGACAGGTTCAGAAAAGCAGAGGACATGTTAACCAGATTGTATATGCAATTTTTATTCCATGGGAATATCGAAGCAAATTCACATCTCTTTGAGAAACCTATTAACGCATAAAGAATCGAACCGCCAACGAATCATCCGGCGCAACCTTACGCCCCAAACCAATCACCCCTTCATCGCTCAATTCCCGCTCATCCCGATGAACCAGTTGACCACCTTCGCCGCTCAACATGACATAGGTGCCGTTGGTACTTTGATCTACCAGAACAAAACGGCCTCGACGGTACTCCACTTTGGCATGCATGCGTGATGCTCTGGAGTCTGGGATCTGGAAATGGTTCTGTTTGCCGCGTCCCAAGCTAATGGTTGAGCGCTGCTGTCCCAAAGTCAGTTCACGTGTACCAAATGCCAGCACCATCACGGCCTCTTGCTCTGCCACATCCTGTTGGCCGGGCAATCCACCGAGAATAGTGAGCTCTTCCTCTTCGCCCCAAGTCAGTTCAAAAATCTCAATGATTTTTTGTTTGCCTTTTACCTGAGCATCAATGATGAATCGGCAATTTTCCTGAAGTGACGCATTGATCAAACCAACCGTCTCTCCGGTAGTCAAAATCTGATCCGCTTTGGCCTGTGATGCCATACGCGCTGCCAGATTGACCGCATCTCCAAAAACATCGCCCCCTTCCAAAATCACTTCACCAAAATGAAAACCAACGCGAATACGCAAACGCACATCCACCTCATCTGCCCTCTGATCCAACTCTTCCTGCATACGAACAGCCGCATCAGCCGCCTGATCGGCTGAAGGGAAGGTACACATCACCTCATCACCAATGGTCTTGATGACCCGACCCATATACAACTCGGTCAATTGGGAAAGCAGCCCCAGGCAATCGGATGTCAACGCACGCGCTTTGGCATCACCCAATTGCTCATACAGACGTGTACTGCCGGCAATATCCGCAAACATAATCGCCAGATCTTGTTTCACTCGTTGTGTCATGGCGTTTTAAATCCCCTCCTCACCTACTTGGAATGAAGGAAACATCCTCCATTCTCATATGATGATATTCCGTTCTTCTACGGTCATCACATCCTACGATTTCACCCGCGCTATCAAGGCGGTGATATTGTCTCGACTGCCCTGCTCCTTGGCCATTTCAATCAGATCTTCACACCCCGTTTGAAGCGTATCCCTTCGCACAGTACTCAAAACGCCGGTAATGGCCTTCTCGGACAATACGCCGGTCAAACCATCCGAACAGAGCAAAAGTATGTCATTGGGCTGAATCAGTTGGTAAGCAATATCCGGCACGACATCTTCCAAAGGCCCTAACGCTTGGAGAATAACGTTGTGTGACGGCGGATCACCTTCACGACCAAAATCCACCCACTGCTGATACATGGAGTGATCCCGCGTCACCTGTCTCAAACGTCCCTCACGGAACAGGTAAAGCCGACTGTCACCCACATGAAACACCACACCAGACGCACTGATTACCGGTAACCAGAATCCCACCACCGTGGCACCCATGCCAGAACCCGCTTCACATCCCCGCTCCTGATTGCGTGTATTGAGTATCCTGTTGGTCTCTTCAAGCGTTGAACTCACCATGGCGATTAATGGATCAGCCACATACTCGCGGGTGGTATCATCATCACCGTCATCATCGGCATTAAAGGCCATCGGATCGACAAATCGATCCATCGGACCACGCAATCCTTCACGCAAACGTGAAATCACCTCCGAACTTGCCACCTCACCCGCATCATGACCGCCCATACCATCGGAAACCAGCAATAAGCCGATCTCCTCGTCAATATAAAAAGCGTCTTCATTCAACTTTCGAACCCGGCCGCGATCTGATACGCCATAGGCTGTGATCCGCTTTGAAAAGGCATTGGCCATCGTGCCACCCAGTTTTGTACCCATTATTGAAACCAATTCACCCAAACTCTATTGGTATACCATGTCTTGATCTACCATTCATTTACATATTTCGTCCTATTCTGACAAATTGCGCTTGCTTCAACACCGTTTTTTGATTCATCCTCTTAACCTCTTTCTGGGCCGTCTTAGAGCGAAGTCTTACTACTGGAACTGTGAACTATCATGATTAACTTAATCAATCGTCCACGCCGTTTGCGTCGTCACCCTGCCATTCGTTCCATGGTGCAGGAGAATCATATCCTGCCCGCCAACCTGATTTTACCGCTGTTTCTGATACCCGGTGAGAAGCAACGCAAACCGGTTGTCTCCATGCCCGGCGTGTTTCAACTCTCCATTGATGAAGCCATCAAGGAAGGGCACAAGGCCCTGGACCTTGGCCTCGGTGGTGTCATTCTATTCGGTATTCCCGAAGAGAAAGACCCAGCAGGAAGTGAAGCCTACGATGCCAACG
>JADFWU010000099.1 GCA_015234045.1 Magnetococcales bacterium | reverse complement strand
ATCACAGGTAACACAGTAGCCAAAATCACCACTATCAATACGATTCAGAGCGGATTTAATTCTTTGAATCTCAATTTTACGCCGCCGATCTGTCTCCTTGGACATGGCCTGCATCTGCATGGCATCCATCCTGGAAAGACGGCCAACACAGGTCTGATCCAACTCGACCGGCTTACATGAATCACGCGCCACATCGTTGATAGCACGCAACTCCACCAAACGCGATTCAAGCACTTGACGGAGTTGCGCCACATCAATATCCAGATCATCCATTATCAGGAAAAGAGATCTTTGACTGATTGAATGATATCGTCAATGAAAGAGGTATCCAGTGCCTGATTTTTCATATCTTCGGCCTTTTTACGCATCTCGCTGAGAGAATCTTCAGCAGCCTTGCGTGCATCACCGGTCAAATTCTCCAAAGAAGCACTACCCTCTTCAATTTTCTTGGTAATATCAGCGGTCTCATCTTCTGAGCACCCAACAACACCCAGTGTAAGCATACCCGCTAAAAGCACTGCACCTAATTTGTTACGCATTATTTTCCCCTTGATTTAATAAATAGTTACTTCAGAGATGTTACCCAATCTCTGAACTTCAGGATGCCTCAATAAGATACAGATGTCATCATTAACTCTTAATATTGTAGATATACAGTCACAAACATCACAGTCAAAGCGACATATTAACCACGACTACGCCCCACACCTACAACACCTGGAACTTGACGTAAACGATTCAACACCACTTGGAGATGGGCAAGATCCTTCACCTCTGCTTCCAACATAAATACACAGGGATCGCGCTCCTTATCCTGGCGTCGATGAGAAATAAGGTCCGATTGAGCATCATGAAACGCTTGCGTTATTTCGGTCAGTACACGCTTCTGCTCATAAACCATCGCCTGAATCCGAACCGGATAGACAATGCCTTCTCCATCCGGCCATGGAATATCCTCAATCCAACGCTTTCTATCCAAACCGACTAAATTGGTGCAGGAAGAACGGTGTAAGGTAATACCTCGCCCAGTAGAGATCACACCTACCGCCACATCACCAGGAACAGGACTGCAACACTTAGCCGTCCGCATGGCCATCTCGGCAAAAGAACGTGAACGCCGCCCTCCATGCTGCCGTATGCGCTTACCTTTACTGGTATTACGCGTCAACAAATCGGGATAAATCTTGTTTAAAACATGAATCGCTGACAGCTCAGACACCCCAATCTGAAACCACACCTCATACTGATCAGCCAAACCCATTTCCCGTGCCAGAGTATGCAGCTGATCTTCAGTCACCGCGTAACGACTGCCGGACTTGACAGACTCCCGATCAAGCAACTCACGACCGAGATCAATCATCTGATCGCGCTGTTGCTGCTTCACCCAACGCGCAATACGCTGTTTAGCCTTACTGGTCACAACAAATCGTTGCCAGTTGGGATTGGGACTGCGCTGTTTTCCGCGAAGAATCTCAACCGTATCACCGGTATTGAGCGGTGTTTTCAGTGGCACCATCCGTTCATTGATTCGCGCTCCTCGACAGCTATCACCCACAGCGGAATGCACCGCATAAGCAAAATCCACCGGCGTGGCATTCCGTGGCAGAGTAATAATCTTACCCTGTGGCGTGAAGACATAAATCTCATCAGGAAAAAGATCAATCTTGGCATTCTCTATAAATTTAGTCGGATCATCCGCCGACTGATGCAACGCCAATAACTGCTGAAGCCACGCATAACCCGATGTATCGTTCTTTTTTCGAGACGACAATCCTTTGTCTTTATAAACCCAGTGAGCCGCAACACCGCTCTCTGCTACCTCATGCATCCGTTCTGTACGAATCTGAATCTCAATACGATTGCCAAATGGACCCCAAACAACGGTATGAAGAGACTGATATCCGTTGCCTTTAGGCAGAGCAATATAATCCTTAAAACAGCCTGGAATGGGGCGCAATTCGCTATGCACCATACCCAAAGCCCGATAACAGTCGGCCTTTTCCTCAACGATAATCCGATAGGCGATCAAATCATAAAGCGTATCCATATCTTCAGTCTGACGCCGCTTCAGCTTGCCATGTATTGAGTAGAGATTTTTTTCACGGCCATAGACACGACCGATAACGCCGTGTAATTTTAGATTTTCAACAAGGAAATCAATAACCTTTTGCACAACATCTTTTCCACCTTTACGACGCGCCAACAGACGACTTCGCAAATTGCTGTACACTTCCGGCTCACTGAGCTGAAAACAACGCTCTTCCAACTCATTTTTGATCCAGTGAATACCCAGACGGTGGGCAATGGGTGCATAAATATCTAGAATTTCTTTGGCCAGAGCACGGGAATCCTGCTCTGAATAGGAAGAGGCTTCTCGCACCTGCTGAAGACAAAGCGCAAGACGAACCAACACCACCCGAACATCCTGAGCCATGGCAAGAAGCATCTTGCGAAACTCCTCAGCCTGAATCTCAGAACTACTTGGTTTGGGCAGGCCAAATATCCGAACAATACCCTCAGCAAGATTGGCAATATCATCACCAAACTCCTGTCGGATCTGTTCCAGGGAAACTACTTTGGACGCAAGACTATCCACAAGAAGACCCGACGCTATGGATGACGTATCCAAACGCAGATCAACCAGAATAGAAACAACAGATAGCGGATGAAGTGGCACATTTAGACAAGCACGCCCTTTTCCTTTAGGCAGTTTGTCTACAAATACCTGCAAACGCTCCAATAAATCGACATCCGCATCGGCATGATACGAAAGAATTCGATCAATAACTTCATTCCAGCGTGTCACTATTCACGCTCCTAGAATGTTTACTCCCTCTTCCATCTGTTTCATCCATTGAAACAGATACGCAATTCCTGAAGAGGAATACCCTGTTCTAACCATGAAATTTACTCACAACTTTCACAGTAGCAATACAGAGCGAAAAGCAAACCTGTCGGGTTGAGGACACCGCTTGTGACAGTATGTGACATACCTATTTGAAATCCATAACAAACTCAGGACTCTTTAGCAGCCTCAGATGTCTCTTCATCCTTAGCATCAGCAGGCTCTACAGCTTTTGCCTCGACAGGTGTTTCGATCTTTGCTTCAGCAGGCTCTTTGGCTTCGGCATCTTCAGAATCGGATTTCACCTTTGCCTTGGCTTTTTTATCAGCAGATTTTGCCGCTTTCTTGTCGGCTTTTTCAGCAGCAGTGTCATCATTGGCAGGTGTGGCCTCTTCAACACTCTCTTCAACAGGCGGAGGCGCTTTTATCTCTTCAGCCAATCGCAACACATTAATATCAACGCTTTCATCAGCAATTTCACGAAGCGCAATTACGGTATTTTTATCATTGTCCAGTGGAACCGTTGCTTCCGAACCTTTAAATAGCTGACGGGTCCGTTTAGCAGCCAAAATTACTAGCTCAAAACGATTGGGAACCTTTACCAGACAATCTTCAATGGTGACTCGCGCCATGATTCACGCTCTCCGCAGATGCTTCGTTGGGATTGGTGTACTGACTGATACAATACAGTCCACCCGTTCAAGTTGCTTGCTTTAGACACTAGGTTAGGAAACACCTAGCTTTCGAATACTCAAAAAAATCATTTGGGAAACGTTGCCAGAATCTGCTCAATACGCCCACCAATTCGTGAACGTTTCAGCCGTTCAGCCTGAACAATGGCTGTCAGCTCCACTTGAGCCGGTTCAATCTGATCATTGACAACGATATAATCATATTCGTCCCAATGAGACATTTCTCGTGTGGCTTGATTCATCCGCTTTTGGATAATTGAATCATCATCAGTACCCCGACCTTTGAGACGCGTATACAACGCATCATAAGAGGGCGGAACGATGGAAATACTGATCACATCCGCCGAATCCATACTTTTTCGAACCTGTTGAGCACCTTGCCAATCAATGTCCAATAACACATCCTGACCGGCATTCAGTTTACTTTCCACCTCAGAACGACCAGTGCCATAATAGTTACCAAACACCTCCGCCCACTCCATGAAAGCCGCTCTTTGGACATCGGCCCGGAAGGTCTTAACATCGGTAAAATAGTAATCAACACCATCCACCTCACCCGGACGTGGGGCACGGGTTGTTGTTGAAACAGAGGTGTGAATATCAGACAAATGAGCGGTCATATAACGCGCAAGGGTCGTTTTCCCTGCACCAGAAGGTGCTGACAAAATAATGATAAATCCCCGACGTGCTGACATAGTACCCCTCTCTGACAAAACGACCATCTTACTCTAAATTCTGCGCTTGTTCCCGCATTTTTTCAATATTAACCTTCATATCAACACCCAACTGCGATAATTCAGGATCTTGAGACTTGGAACAAAGCGTGTTTGCCTCACGGTTCAGCTCCTGACATAAAAAGTCCAATTGACGCCCAACTGGCTCTTTACCGGACAATAAAAGTGTCATCTGATCAAGGTGAATACGCAAACGCTCCAACTCTTCTGAGATATCCATCTTATTGAGTACAAACGCGACTTCCTGCGCCAAACGGTCTGAATCAATCGAAACATCAGAAGCCATCTCTGCCAAACGCAGCTGAAAACGGGTTTCCAGCGCTTTACGTACTTCAGGCAAACGGCTTTCTACTGAATCAGCCATGCCCGTCAATGCGTTGATTAATTCTTGAAAAACAGCAATCAGCCCCTGCCCTTCCTGTGTTCGCGCCTCTGTCAGCCCTTGCGCTGTCTCATCCAACAAAGACAGCACAAAATCTGAAAATTCAGAACCAGACGATGCAGCCATGTCAGGCAATGCCTTTTCACGCACCATACCCGGCCAGCGCATCAGCTGTTCGATAGTAATGTGACCGCGATCAGGATGGTGATCTATTGCAATGACACTTTTTTCAGTCGCCAAAATCGCAAACAGCAGGTCTTTGTCCAGCTCATAGCGCTCGGCGGGTTCTGTCTCCATACGAACACGAACTGAACACTCAAGCCGACCACGAGCAAAATATTTTTTCAACCGGTTTCGGATATCCACTTCAAGCGGAGCAAAGCCATCCGGCAGGCGCATAGCCATATCCAAAAAACGATGATTAACTGATTTTAACCGCCATTCAATCTCAAAATCACCCACCGATCCTGTGCGCTGGGCATAGCCTGTCATGCTTTGGATCATGTTATTCGCCTTAGAAACTGTTTAGGAATGCGTTTCTTTTTGTATAGTGATTTCGATCCGAAATTAGACAATGAATCACAACCTGAGTGGAAGCCCTGGTGATGTTTTTGCGCCGCTTT
>JADFWU010000098.1 GCA_015234045.1 Magnetococcales bacterium | reverse complement strand
ACACCCGGTAAGGGCGGCACAGCCTCCCTTACAACCCAACCAGTTTTAGAACGTGGGCTCCGCCCACACCCGGTAAGCAGTCTTAAAAATTGAGTTTTTCAAGAGTACAGGGAACACACTTATGGCCATGCTGACCAACGCAGGCAAAAATGCAACAGATCCATTCCATCTTACAGTCAATGCCCGTGTCGAACAGGTTCTCGAATCACATTTCCTCTCCAATATGAATCTGTTAAGCGTCCATTCTCCAGAAATCTATCGCGCTGTTGTGGATTATCGTGGACCGCGTGGTCAATCATGGGATGTGGTCATAAAGGAAGGACAATTTCAAGATATACGGGTATGGCTCTCAGATGGACGTCAGGTGGAAATGAAGGAGCAGCAGATCCTGGCTCAACTCGTCCGAGATGCGCGGGAAATGTCCGAAACAACTATCAGTTTGGTGGTAGGTGTAGGGATCGGCCATGTGTTGCTCTGGATCTATGATAAGACGCGCAGACCACATAGAGAGCTGAAAACCCTGAAAGTGCCGGTCTTTGTAATGGAGCCGGATATTAGTCAATTTATTGTTTTTCTACATATTCATGATCTGCGAGATCTGATTCTATCCGGTCGTGTGCTGTTCTTTGTCGGAGAAAATGCACGTGGTCAAATGATGGATTATTATCGTGTCAGTACGAATCGCTATCCCAATTTGATCCTACATGAGATCAATGTGGAAAAGACGTTTGTTAGCGACATAATAAAGCAGGTTGAAACCCAATTTCACGCCCAACATAAGGTTGAAGTGGTTGAGCGTTATACTATGTTGCGCGACTTTTATCAGAGTCGTCCAGTTGAAGCGTGGCGTGACATCTTTTCCGAAAAACGGAACCGACCGCTACGGGTGATGGGTATGACCTCCATACACACCTCGTTTTTACAATACTGTATGCGCGATCTGCTCAAAGGGTTTAGAGATATCGGCTGTGAAACAGATTGCTTGATTGAACCCGATGAACTGGCTGGATTAACAAATCTCCATGTGTTGGAAAAATTAGAGGCGTTTAAACCGGATTTTTTGGTTCTGCTGGATCACTTTCGTTGGGAAAATCCTATTGTTCCCGAAGGTGTTCCATTGGTAAGTTGGATCCAGGATCTACTGTCTAATGTCCGCGAGCCTTCTGATAATCGCCTTGGTCCTTGGGATGTTGTTTGTAGCTTTTCGCAGTCTTGGATTAAAGAGGGCCATTTCGAAAATAACCCGATGTTCAACGGGCGTACGACCCATTTTTTACCTATCAGCGCCAATGTGGATATCTATCGGCCTTTGCCTGAAGCCAATCAGGATATAGATGTGCTCTATGTGTCGCATGTCACACCGCCGGAGAAACGACTCTGCCATATTCAGCAAGGAACTGGTTTGGAAAAGTTGGAGTATGCTGAACGGGTTGTGTTGGAAAAACTGAGTTGGCAGGTTAGTGACCTGGAAGCGTTTTACCAAAAAATATATGGCGTGGTTGAAGCGTTTCCCTTGGGGCGACACCATGAGATCCTCAAAGATCCAAAACAGCGCGAGGCGTTTAAAGATCAAATGATCGCGTTGACCGGAGTGAAAGACCGTGATGCCATCCATCAATTGTTGATTG
This sequence comes from Magnetococcales bacterium, assembly GCA_015234045.1. Taxonomy (GTDB): domain Bacteria; phylum Pseudomonadota; class Magnetococcia; order Magnetococcales; family JADFWU01; genus JADFWU01. The sequence continues at coordinate 3,665 of JADFWU010000098.1, read as the reverse complement.
GTGATCCCGTTCCGTCTCGTGTCACGATTCACATGAATACCAATAATAAAATAAAACCAATGCGCTATTTGGCCGAAAAAGGTGTCGCGGTAAAGACTTTTGGCAATAACTGGAATTTAGTGCCCGGTATGGCTCAGGCTGCCCAAGGTCCAGCGCAAAACGGAGAACCTCTCAACGCATTGATCAATAGATCAAAAATATGCATCAATAATTCAAGTGGAACAACGTTCCATATGTGGGCGTTGGAAGTAATGGCCGCTGGTGGATTCCTGCTTACCCGCCGTATTGCGCCTGAGTTGGATAATACCCGTCTGACCGACTACTTTGAAGAGGGTAGTGAGGTGGTGTTCTTTGATGATGAAAAAGATCTGTTGGAGAAAGTGAATTACTATCTGGAACATGAGCAGGAGCGTAAAGAAATAGCGCAACGTGTTTGTGAAAAAGTGCGTGCTCACCACTCCTATGCCAACTGCGCCCAACGTATTATTGAGCTTACAACAGATGAAGTGCATGCGATTTCAGATGACTGGCAGACGGAGTTGACATCCTCATGACTCATCAGGTGACCGATCCAAACAGCCATGTTTTCTTTGTTACCAGTCACGGAACCGCCGGTGATCACTGGTTCGAATGGTTGGCTAAGGCATTAAATGCCCATCCCGAGATTATGATATTTGCCGGTGAAGCGGTTCGGCAGAAATATTTTCATGAACGGGCGCGTAATGAACGGCCTGATACAGCACTGTTCGTGCGTTTCCTTGCCGATCTTGGTATGCCTTATACGGCTGTTGGCGACTGTTATTCCTATCGGGCTTATCAGTTGGAATCGTTATCTGAAATGTTCGGAGATCAGGTACGGTTTATCAATGTTGTGCGTCATCCAGTGGCATGGCTCCATTTCTACGTCTCCTGGCGCTGTAACAATATGCGCATGCCTGCCACCATTACCACGCCGCTGGATCATGAATGGAAAGTGACTTGCCATGATACTTTTTCAGCGTTGAATCTGAAATCGTACAGCCGTGAAGATGTCGCAATTTGGAGCGCCTACCAAGGCATGGATATCCTTAACCGAATGGTGTCGGATAAACGTGTTAACGTGAACTACCCACTTGAGCGAATCGTGGAGAGCCCAGACTATTTTCAAAAAATCATCTCCTGGTTGACTCATGGTAGAGTTCAGTTTGATAAAGAACGCCTGAAACAGACCTACGCACGACTGGATGTTCCTTCACGGGCCAATGGTGTCATCCTGACCGATTTGGAAAAAGAGCGAGCAACATGGCCTCAGTGGAAGGAAGAAGCATGGTCTCGGATTGTTAAACCAGAGACTTTGGCTATGTTCGAAGAGTACGGCTACACCCTGTAATGGATATTTGAATAGATGACTCAAGCACTATCACGCTTTGATGCAAAACCGATTATTAATCTTACTCTGTTCAAGTCAGGCACGCATCTGCTAAGGCAAATTCTGGAGGATCTGACGGGCTTACCATTCCATGAACCACCGATCACGCCAGGTCGGGTAAATTATCGGGACAGTGATCAGCTTCAAATTAAACCAGGCAGCTACTACTCCTGGCATCTGCATCCTACAGATGAAGTGCGTCATAGAATCAGACTGCTGAATGGGCGGCCAGTGCTGTTGGTACGCAATATTTATGATATGACCGTCTCCATGTACCATCACTTTGCTAAAAATATTGACGCGGAATTGGGACGTGGGCGTAATGTGGATCACTATTTCAAGGGAATGAGCCGACAGGAAGGGATGTCAGCCATCATCAATGGCATGGTTAAACCCGATTTTCATTGGCCAGGACTTGGTTTTCATCTCAAACACATGCAAGAGATGTTTTTATTGGCGCAAGAGTATCCATCCTGGATCATCAGTTATGAACAGTTGGTGCAAAATAAAGCCGAAGCAGTACGTTCTTTGGCAGCGTTTTTGGACATTGAACTGACTGTTGACCGATGTCGGACAATCGTTGAAGCAAGTGGATTTGAAGCCATGAAAGCGCGGGCTGATTCCGATGAAAGGTTGGCACCTTCACATTTTCGCCATGGCAAGCCAAAAGGACATCTCACTGAATTAACCAAGTCGCATTGTCATCAAATAAAAACAGTATTGGCTCAGGCCGCACCGCAATTAACCGCACTGGCCAAGCGGGCTGGAATGGCCGAAACTGTTTATAGCGAACGATAGTGTTGTTAGGCGTTAGAGCCTGTTTGATTGTTCACCAAACGTCTGGAAAGAGAGCAGGATTCTTATCCAGAAACAGTTCGAACACGACTGCGTTCTTGAAAAATCTGAGCAAGTTTTTCCACAGTCTCCCGTAGTTCCAGATCCTCATCAAAGCTACGGCCTGATTGAATGGCAAAATCTTTGGTTGGTTGTTGAATGAAGCCGGACCAAAAATCGTCCTTTAACTGTCCAGTTTCCAGAAGATAGCTGTAATAGGCTGTGTTGCTTAGAGGGGTTAGAACATTGAAATAGGGCATGGTGATGTTCAACGCTTCCAGCCGATCAGGCAAGCTGTCGCGAAACTGGCGGGTTTCTCCTGGCGCACCAAGAATAAAGTAGCCGAGAACCTGAATACCATATTTAGTGCAGAGTTGGCAGAACTGTTCGATATGGTGATAGCGATCCTGTTTGCGAAAAAAGGTTAGAATATTATCATCCAGATGTTCGATTCCCACGTGCAATCGTTGGCAGCCCGCTTCTGCAAGAGCGGCAATGACCGGTTCGCGGGTTTCCACCATACCTCGGGCGCTCCAGTCTATGGTGATGTTCTCCTGGATTAAAAGGTTACATATTTTAATGACGCGATCTTTTCGCACATTGAAACAGTCATCAATAATATGAATTGAGGTCGCACCCATCTCAATCAGTGCTTGAAACTCTTCCACAACACGCTCTGGTGATTTCCAATTGAACTGTTTTTGCTGAACATCACAGTAGGTACAGCGAAATGGACACCCTTTTGAACTGACCATCGGCATCCGCAAACGGCCAACGTTAAACAGTAGATCCTTATTGGGTGTGATAGCGTAGTCATCAAGGTTCAGTAGATCACGACGTGGTAAAGGAACCGTATCAAAATCCACCGGTTCACCGACAAACATGCCATCAGGCATGCCCTGCTTAATCCAGTTTGGAAAAGTGCTCTCCGCATCGCCGACAAATACCGCATCCGCGCCTTGTTTGAGAATGGTGCGTTCATTGCCCAATACATGGGGACCACCGACAACCTTTTTGGTCGCGTGTGTGTTGGTCAGTATCTGGGTCATTGCCCATGCACGATAGGTGACAGCTGAAATACCAAGAATCTCGGGCGCTTGGGCATTGATCTCGTCAATGGTCTGTTGAATGCTCAATCCACGGCTTGAGGCATCCAACACGGTAACATGATGATCAGTCAGGTTGGCCGCAACACTGAGAACGCCCAGCGGCATATATTTAACGACTTTGTTTTTGTAAAACTTATGCGTTACCTGATCACGAACCTCACCATCAGAAGGTAGGGTGACCAGCAGAATATGTTTCCCTTTTTGTGAACTCATTCAATTGATCCTCAATCCCTGGTCTTAGGGCCACGGAAAAAATTAATCATCCCATTCACTGGTCTCTTGATCCGTCCACTGCGTTCCAGAAAGGGTTACGT
>JADFWU010000097.1 GCA_015234045.1 Magnetococcales bacterium | reverse complement strand
GCCCAAAGGGCCACACAATTAATAGGCTGCGTAGCAGCCGTCCCAGCCCAAAGGGCTGGCATGCCGAAGGCATAGCCCAAAGGGCTGGTATGCCGAAGGTATAGCCCAAAGGGCTGGCATGCCGAAGGCATAGCCCAAAGGGCTGGCATGCCGAAGGCATAGCCCAAAGGGCTGGCATGCCGAAACATAGCCGCGAAGCGGCGCAAAACACAGACAGGACACCAACTGCGTAACTCATAAAGGAAATTATAGAATGTCTGACTTTACAAAATACTGCGTTCTATCAATTTTGCTCTTGGGAGTGATCTTGCCCACGTCCTCCTCCAACGCTGATCAAGTACCCAACCCGGTGCATCTGCTCAACCTAGGCACTTTTAATCATCTATCCAGGGCTGATCATTGGCTGGATTATTGGCGAGATGCTGGACTGGAGCCTTTTGTTGTCGGGGTCATGAACCGTCGGAAACAAACGCAATATGTGGTTGTCGGTGCATGGAGTACGCATACCAAACCATTGTTTACTCTTGCATCGAAAATAAAGCAAAATCTTAATGCGGTCCCATTGGTTTACACAACGTCTTCAGAGAAATTTCGTCAATATTTTCAACGTATAAATCGTTCTGGTCGATTGGCTCAACTGCCCGCACCATTGATGAACAACGATCTGATTGCTGATATTCCAGAGCAAAAAAAGATCCATTTTGTCCAATTCGGTGCCTTTATTGATGAGCGAAAAGCAATAGCCTTGGCAAAAAAGATCCAGCTGAAAAAATCGGATACTTTTATTCTGGCAGTCCGAGGTAAGGATGGGCGGCTCTGGAATCTGGTTCTAACTGGAGGAAATCCACACCTTAATCCAACGCTGGAACAGGCACGCCTCATGCGCCGAACAGGTTTTGGCACACCCCATGTTTTTTCTGCCAAGGCCGAGCGAATTTCTCTATTTTCCAACAGAGTCAATCATTTGCCGGAAAGATTTCAACTTCCAAAAGAGCAGATAGCCATTTTGACGGGTCATACATATATTTCAGAAGATAATTCGGAAGAAGCGCATGCTGATAGAATCTCAGCAGTTCAGGAAAATGATGCTGATCGCACATTGGAAGTTCAGGAAAATAAAGCTGATCGAACCTCAGCAGTTCAGGAGCATTCTGTCAGTAGTCAGAACGCGTATATTCAGAGTGAGGCACCTACCGATAGACCGCAGCAAGATAATGCGACCTCTGGTTTGAATGCAGACAACAGCGGCTTCTATGCCGGTGCTTCTTTAGGTCTGATGCAACATACCGTTGGTGCGTCTGATGTCCAATCCAGTCTATTAGATCAGGGTATCACCGGAACCGCTTCTTTGGATCGTTTCAGCTTGAGTGGTAAGCTTTATGGTGGTTACCGCGTTAGCGATCATTTTGCTCTGGAATCCAATTTAGTCCATATTGAACAATCCAGTACTCATATTGAAGTCGATCAGATTGTTGATGCTGATGCCTATTCAGACGCAATGAGTAAAAACCTGCCCGGTCAGATTAACGGACTCTCTCTACAGGGGGTCGGCATATGGCCAACATCACGTCTCTCATTCCATACAAAAGCCGGTCTTTGGGCCTGGAAGCAGTGTGTTAAGGGCCGTGATGATAGCACACAAACCTGGAGAAAATGTCATGGCGGCGTAGATCCGTTAATCGGTGTCGGGGCAACAGGAGCCATTACCAAGACTCTCCGAGGCCGAATCGAATGGGAGCATTTATGGCTCACACCAGAGCCGATCAATTTATTCTCTATCGGGCTTGAACTGGATCTTGACTGAGGTTTTACTTCTCTAGGGCGTGTTGACATTCACCAGATTTCGGTTCCTGGCAAGGCAAATCCAACGAAAAAGCGGAGCGTACTTGTAGTACGTGAGCATTTTGAGGCGGATTTAACGCCGCCAGGGGTCGAAAGAAGGTGAATGTCAACAGGGCCTAATCTCATGATTAATATGTCAACACCCAGATGAATGCGATCCCACCCGCTTTTAGCGGGTGGTTATTCATTCAGTGCGGGTTTCAGGAGGGGGAGCGCTGATTTATCCACACTTGGAGTAACCGCACTCCAAACAGGTGTCACAGCCGTCCAGTTTAACCATGGAAAGCTGGCTGCATTTCGGGCAATTTCGGGTGCCGGTGAGTCCTGCGGCGGCGGCTTGTTCGCGTTTTTCCACCAATTCGGGTGGTGGTGCTTCGGTTTTGATCAGGCCGATGCGTTTGAGATGGTTTTCGATGCATTCACCGATTTCAGCCACCAAGCTGGGCATATATTTTCCGCCGGGTTTGAAGTAGCCGCCCCGAGGATCAAACACGCCGCGTAGTTCTTCCACCAGAAAACTGGCATCGCCACCGCTACGAAATACCGCTGAGATAACCCGGGTCAGTGCAACGATCCAGGCGAAGTTCTCCATGTTCTTCGAGTTGATAAAAATCTCGAAGGGTTGGCGCCGTTCCTGATCGGTGCCTGCATTGACCAGAATATCGTTGAGCGTAATATACAAGGCATGCTCGGAGAGCGGGGTTTTAACCTTATAGGTGACACCTTCCAACATTTCAGGCCGGGCCAGCGGCGGACGCATGTGAATAACGTCGGCTCCTGACGGGGTGGTTTCCTTTTTTTCGGGCTTATCCGTTACGACTTCGTAACCCACTATTTTGGAGTCGATTTTAATAGCCATCTTTTCTTCGAGTTCCTCTTGAATTTGTGACGACTTTTTTGCTCGTGCGTCCATCAATTTCACTGTCAATAGCGACCGTAATAGCCCTCTTTCAGGGCATCGAACAGGTTGGCAGCGGAGTGCTCTTCACCATCATAGGTGATGGTTTCATCGCCTGCGACATCAACGGTTTCGCCATTGTCCAGAGTAAAGCGATAGGTGGTGGCTTTCAGATCGGAATCTTTCACCAAAACACCTTGAAATGCTTCTGGATTATAACGGAAAGTCGTACACCCTTTGAGCCCTTTTTTATACGCATAGAGATAGATCTCTTTGAACGACTCAAACTCGAAATCCGTGGGTACGTTGATGGTTTTGGAGATGGAGGAGTCAACCCACTTTTGGGCGGCTGCCTGTATGTCCACATGTTCCCGAGGTTCGATATCATCGGCGCTCAGGAAGTAATCGGGTAGTGCGTCCTCGCCATCGGTAGCAAAAGGATCAGCGCTGGGATTGACCAGGGTCTGATAGGCCAGCAGTTCATAAGAGAGTACATCGACTTTCTCTTTGGTCTTGCGGCCTTCGCGGATGATGTTGCGAGAGTATTTATGGGCAAAACTGGGTTCAATGCCGTTAGAGGCGTTGTTGCCCAGTGAAAGCGCAATGGTTCCAGTGGGTGCAATGGATGTGTGATGGGTGAAACGGCACCCTTTTTCTTCAATCCGTTGGCGTAGTGCTTCTGGAAATTGAGACAGATAATTGCTGTAGCGGGTCATCAATTTAAGGCCGGAGATTTTATCGCCTGCCTTGATCCCGTGTTCACGCATTTGAGGGCGCTTGGTCAGCATGGCTTCGTTGACGATGAACGTTTCTTCCAGGATTGGTGCCACGCCTTTTTCTTCAGCCAGTTCTACGCCTACTTCCCAACCGGTGATGGCCAACTCTTTGGCAACCTGATCAGTAAAGGAGACGGAATCCGGCTTGCCATATTTCATCCCCATCATGGTAATGGTGGAGCCAAGCCCCAAGAAGCCCATGCCGTGACGGCGTTTATAGTTCAGTTCTTCGCCCTGTTTGTCCAGCGGAAGGCCGTGAATGCTCACCACATTGTCCAGCATTCGGGTGAACACGCGCACCACGTCGCGGAAATGTTCCCAATCGAATTCAGCATTGGGCGTGAACGGATTCTTGACAAAACGGGTCAGGTTGATGGAACCGAGTAAACAGGCACCATAGGGCGGCAAAGGTTGTTCACCACATGGATTCGTTGAGCGGATATCCTCAGCAAACCAGAGATTGTTCATCTCATTGATTTTGTCGATAAGGATAAAGCCAGGCTCGGCAAAATCGTAGGTGGAGGACATGATCAGGTTCCACAGCTTGCGAGCGGGCATACGTTGGTAAACCCGACAGGCTACTTCGCCTTTATCGTTCACTTTATAATTATCATCCAGATGCCAGGGGCGATAGATCAGCTCCACATTGGGATCATTCTGCTCATGCTTGTTAGCAGGAAAAATCAGTGGCCATTCATCGTCTGCCTTGACCGCTTCAAGAAACGGTTTGGTAATCAGGCAGGAGAGGTTAAACTGACGTAGGCGACCGTCATCACGCTTGGCGCGGATAAATTCGGTGATGTCAGGATGAGAAATGTCAAAAGTGGCCATTTGAGCGCCACGCCGATCACCAGCCGAACTGATTGTCCGGCACATGGCATCGAAGATATCCATAAAAGAGAGCGGCCCGGAAGTGCTGGCACCAGCACCGGCGACAAATGCGCCTTTGGGACGGAGTGTTGAAAATTCGTAGCCGATTCCGCAACCGGCTTTGAGTGTCATGCCTGCTTCCTGGACCGAGGAGAGAATCTCAGCCATGGAGTCACCGACTGTGCCGGAAACCGTACAGTTAATGGTGCTGGTCGCGGGCTTATGGGCTTGAGCGCCGGCATTGGAGATAATTCTACCCGCCGGGATTGCACCATTCTGAAGCGCCCAAAGAAAGCGGTCGTACCAGAACGTGCGCTTTACGGGCAGTTCCGCGTCAGCCAAGGCTTTGGCCACACGTTCCATGGTTTGCGCCACGGTGCGGTCAACGGGCTTGTTGTCTTTCGACGTAAGCCGATATTTTTTGTCCCAAATGTCACGGGAAGCGGGTTGAAGCGCAATTTCATCTGGCGCTCCGGGTATTGCTTGCTCCACAGATTTTGCACTACTCGACATGACAGTTCCTTCTCTCTCGGCCATATTATGTCAAATTGCTTGTGTTTTCCCAATTTTGCATGATGCATGCCAGAATTGGTTTAGGTTGAAAGTATGTAAAGAATAGAGCGTCTTGGAGGTGGGTGCGCTCAACAACACACTTTGAAAGTGTCACTATTTTGAGCGTCAACGCTTGTTCTTAAGTACGTTTTTTTGTCATCGCATTATGCGATAGTGTCAATGGACATAACGCCGAAAAAAGACAGGGGCGCATGTCAGCTCCGGAATGTAACTCCGGGCACTACGGAGGGGGTATACGTAACGCTTATTCAAAAAGAATTAAAGCTAATCAGTGACGGTTTGAGGGGAGATGTGCAAAAGGGGAGCTACACCGTTACCGTCACGAGAGGTCCACTTTTTGTCGTTCATTGTGTCTGAATAGGCATCAGCATCAACAATCTGATCGACTTCAATATGAGTACTGGATTGTTCAATATGGACTAAATTGG
>JADFWU010000096.1 GCA_015234045.1 Magnetococcales bacterium | reverse complement strand
AGAATCTGTCGTTCGCTGATGGTCATTACCTGCATGGCCTGATTGGCCTGCTCTAAACGACTCATCGCATCAAAGAGATCCACTTCTTTATTGACTGCTTTGGACTCTTCAATGGTGTATTGGTCAAAATCCAACGTATTGGAAACCGAATCCACAAGCTTTGTTCGAATGCCGGTGATGTTCTGAAGATCCGAAGCTTGCGCCCGCCCTTCAGACACCTTCGCCAGTCTTGCCGAAATTTCATCGGTATCTGCACGCAGCAGAGCGCCACGCAGACCGGACAGTGCCTCGAACAAATTAACGCCACGTCCCGGAGGGTCTTTACCTTCAATCAACTCTTCGCCAGTTACGTTGCCTGCCAAAGCGTGATCATCGGAGACCTTGATCAACCGGTCCTGCTCCCCACCAAGATAACGGGGAACGACTTCAAAATAGAGCGCATCGCCATCTTCCGGCAGATCACCGGCGGTTACTGTGACCCCATTACCCAGATCCAAGGTTTGGGGATTTTCTCCAGTTACCGCGATGGACGTTTGCGTCTCACCGTTTACATCAACTTCATATTCGGCATTCGCTTCGTTGTAGGTCAGCCGAACACTCATGGGCACTTCTGAAACTGTCTCGTCGGTTTGCGCCTGCCAACCGGCTGGCGCACTGACGAGATCACCGCTGGAATCCGATGCCTGACGCATCATCATATCCGTGGCCTTCACCTGGGTTTCATCAAACGGTACCCAGCTTTTACCACCGGAAAAAAGCGGCACGCCATCCAGTTCCGCATTGGCGTTTTTCAACACATCCTGATACAGGGCCAGCGCTTCACGAGAAGCCGCGGTGAGTACTTCTGGCGTACCATTCACCACATCGTTGCCCAGTTTGAGAATGAGATCCTGAGCATCCAGGAATTTCTCATGCATCACTGTAATATGGTTCTCGCCCAGCGCCAGACGTTCGGAAGCAAGGCCGGTGGTGCGTTTCAGGCTTTTGACCCCTTCCAGGCTATTGGAAAACATCATGTCCCGGAATACCGAGGCCGGATCGTCAGACGGTTTATTCAACCGACTGCCGGACAAGGTTTGATCCTGGACCGACTTCATCTCCTGGAAGTTACCTTGAAGGCCGCCCAGGCTGCCCTGATAGAGCATTGATTGGGTTACACGCATCATAATGACACCTTGACCTTACGTTCCTTAAACCATTCTGATGATGGTATCCATGAGCTGATCAGCCACGGAAACCATCTTGCTGGATGCTTGGAAAGAGCGCTGAAACCGAATCAAATCGGTCAACTCCTCTTCCAGCGACACACCGGAGACTGACTCCCGAACTTCGGTGATGAAACTCTGTGCGGTCTGCTGGGATTGCAGTGCTTCCTGGTTACGCATCAACTCGGAACCCAACGTGCCAACAATGTTGGCGTAGTGAGATGCCAAGCTTGCGTTACGTCCATTCAGCTCAAGCCGTTCTGAGCGCAACGCACCCAGTGCCAACATGCCGCTGTTATCTGCATCATCAAAGACCGGGTTGGCTGGATCGTCCATATTGATTTTGACTGATGCCAGATTGGCAGAGTCTTCCATCAACAGAGTATTAACCGCCATATCCTCAGCGCCTGTGCCGGAGAACATCGCACCAACACCCATAGCCGCGATCAGACCGGTATTATCTTCGGCCACACCAAATACCTGAGCATCGCCACTGACCGCCAGTTTAAACGCACCATCCGCATCAATGGATGCAGTCAGGTTGCCATCATTGCCCGATGCATTGTTGATGGCATCGGCCAGAGCCTGGAAGCTGCGAATCTTGCCGGTAGCCGGATCAACCACTTCAACGCTAAAAGGCTGAAGGCTGGTCGCGTCTGGCCCGTAGGCAAAAGTGATCTCTGGTTGGTTGGCTGCGTCAAGCAGCGTGCCGGTTCCATCATAAAACGCTTGGATATTCTCAATCGCCCGAGCCAAATCCGGTGGCGGCGGAAAATCCGCGTCATAGCCATCATCGGAGGAGGTGAGAGGGATCTCTTCCAGCGCGGTGTCCGTATAAGAGCCCAACGAAAAAACACCGGTTAGTTCCGTACGCATATCGCGGTTGACTGACTGGCCATGAACAGTGTTCATCTGATAACGGATCTCATCAATCAGCCCTTCCAACTGAGTGAGAAATCCATCATCGCCATTGAGCACCTCATCACGCACTTCCAGCAGACCTTTCAACTGTCCGCCTAAGATATTGTCGGTGTAATCCGTATTCACACCAGCAAAGATGATGCTCAGATTGTCACTGTCATCCTCTTGAGGACCACGGGTATAGCTGGCGGTATAATCATGATCCAGCAGAAGCTGACCATTACCGGTAAAAATACTCACGCCACCGTCATCAGTCTGCACTGTCTGAATATCGACCAGATTGCCCAACTCCATCATCATGGTGCGCCGTTGATCCAGAAGATCCAGCGCGGGCTGTCCTGTCGCTTCCTGACGAATAATGTCAGCATTCACATCCCGCAGATTGGTTAAACGGGTGTTGACATCATCCAGCATCAGAGTTATTTCCTGATCAACAGGAAGCGTTAACTCACTGAGACTGTCATTCATATTATTGGCGAATCGTGCCAACGCGTCGGCCTGTGAAACCACCTCTTCCTGAGCAACTGGATTGAGTGGGCTGATAGCGAGGTCATCCACAGCGCTGTAAAAGGACTCCATCCGCGTGGAGAGTCCATCACCATCCAGCTCGTTGTACACCTCTTCAACCAGATGCATCAGACGATCCCGCGCGGTCAAACGCCCCAGTTCACGTTCGCCACTGAGCAGTCGGTTATCCACCAGTTCGTCAAACTTATGAGAGACACCACTGACTGAGACCCCTTCCCCACCATTCATCTTGCCGCCATCATTGAGCAGCGTATTATTGGTGAAAGAGACCGACTGTCGTGAATATCCCGGTGTATTAACGTTGCTGATATTGTGGGAAACAACCTTCAACGCCGTTTGGCTGCCGAAAACGCCCATCTTTGAAACATTCAGAATGTCGGATAAAGCCATGACATGTCCCTCGCAAAAATTTTCTCTGCTCTGCTTCCTTGTTATTATTGCCAGCCATCCTGGCTTGTGAAGCTTAGAGCGTGTCTGTCACCCACCGTCATGCAGACAGCGTGCCACTTTGCTGGCGGTCATGATTTTGACAACCGTTTAGAACGGTAAATCATCCAATTAGGCAGATTACTGGGCAGAAAATTCGATTTTCCCGTGTTCAAAAGCAGAGGGTGTGCCAACATCAACGCCGCACAAATCCGGCATCCAATGCCTGAAGGGCGTTCGAGATAGGAAAATGTTGCCGAATCAGCTTTTACGGTATCATTGTGCGGCAATTTTTTTAGTTAGAAGGTGATGCTTCACCTTTATTGGTATCAGTGCGCTTACTCTGCGCTGTTCTGTACATAGGAAACCCTCATGAATCACTCCCCCTTTCTCAATGTGATGACCAATGCCGCCTACCGGGCTGGGCGCAAAGCACGCAACCTTTTTGAAAATCGTCATCGGCTTGAGATTATAGAAAAGGGCCCCAATGATTTTGTCAGCTCAGCTGACGTGGAAGTGGAACAGGAAATTATCTACCACCTCAAAAAAGCCCACCCCACTTTCGGCATTAAGGCGGAAGAGGGTGGAAACTATGGCAAAGACAAACCCCATAACTGGATCATCGACCCCATTGATGGCACCAGCAACTTTCTTCAAGGCATCCCCCACTTTGCTCTGTCCGTTGCTTTGACCTACGAAGAAGAGGTCATCGCAGGTGTGGTTTACAATCCCATCATGGACGAAATTTTCACCGCTGAGCGCGGACGCGGTGCCTTCTGCAATAAACACCGCATCCGGGTGAGCCAAACAGGTCTATTGAAAGAAGCAATTCTGGGTACTGGTTTTCCGCATCGGAACAAAAAACTGCTTTCGCCCTATATGAAGTCCTTTGAATCACTCTTTACCGAATGCCGTGGCGTGCGCCGCGCTGGTAGCGCGGCATTGGATCTGGCTTATGTGGCGGCTGGCCGTTTTGATGGATTCTGGGAAATGCGCCTTTCGCCTTGGGATATCGCAGCTGGCGTAATTTTGGTCCATGAGGCTGGTGGCTATATGACTGACTTCATCGGCGAAAAAAAGCACATGCAAAACGGGAACGTAGTCGCCGCCAACCCGAAAATGCATCGCATCTTACTCGATCATATGCGCGATTCCGGCTTGGATCAGTATTGATCTGCCAACTATTTTGAAACGCATTCACCGAAGACAGAGTCCAACAGATTAAACCATCTCTTGCCTGATCATAAATACTGGTTGTAAATTGAGATTGGAGTTACATAGTTGGCTGCACGCTTTTATGCCTGTTTCAACCGGCAATTGCGTAACACCTATGAGCATTTTTCTTTGGGTATAAAACAGGGTGATATGTGATGATCACAATCAGAATTCCAAAAGCTGAAATTGAGAAAGCGGCCAAACAAAGACGCGCCCGTCAAAAAAGCGCTTCTGAGATTAATGCGACCACTAAACTTCGTAAGCACATCTCACATGTTAGACGTGAACAGAATGGTGATGCCTGCGTTATTCTCAGCAATACAATCAAATCCCATCGCCCTATCAAACGTATCACTCAATCAGCGGGAAAACTGTCATCCTTCAAAAACAGCCTTTCCAACCTCATAAACATAAGCCAACAAGTTGATTATAAATCATTTATACCTACAAGAAATGCAGCTACAGCCATACTTAGAGATGTTCAGCACATGCAGCAAGACTATGATATCGCTTTGAGAAAAGTCACAAAAAATGGATGACACCTCAAAACAAGTTGATGATCAAGCCATTACCGATCCGCCAACGGAATACCCGTCCGATGATGTCGATACAGTGACTGAAGGGGATATTATAGAGGCAGTTAAAAACTCACCTCAATTAGCGGGATTAATCTTAAGTAACTCTTCGGAAATGCAGGTTTTTTCATCACCATTGCCAGATGCTGCACAGCTGGAACGAATCGAAAAGCTCCACCCTGGAATAACAGATCGCCTCCTCACGGCCTCTGAAGAGGAATCAAAACATCGACGCAAAATGGAAGAAAAAGCACTTGATGCACAAATTGACAATGACAGCAGAAACCAACGCAACGGCTTGATTGTTGTCATGTCATCTCTTTGTATTGCGTGTGCACTTGGATTAACTGGACACCCTGAGGCCGCATCCATTATCGGTGGTGGCACAGTCATCGGTCTAGCCACTGTCTTCGTGTTAGGACGAAAACCCGACAAATCTGACAGCTCTAGGGCGCGTTGACATTCGCCAGATTTCGGTTCCTGGCAAGGCAAATCCAACGAAAAAGCGGAGCGTACTTGTAGTACGTGAGCA
>JADFWU010000095.1 GCA_015234045.1 Magnetococcales bacterium | reverse complement strand
TTCACCGTAGAACCCATGGTGAATATAGGTAAACGCTTTATCAAACACCTCGCAGATGACTGGACAGTGGTCACCAAAGACCACTCTCTTTCCGCTCAGTTTGAGCACACGATCCTGGTGACTGATGATGGATATGAAGTGCTTACTGATCTGAATGGAGAGTATTGAGTGTTAGATACTCAGCACTATTTTGAAATTTGATACTCAGCACTATTTTGAAAAGCTCACCGATAATCCAGCGAAATAGTGCTTAAATTCAGGTTGAGTGGCATTACCGACCGTAATTCCATTTTCACGCAATGGAAAAGCGTCGCTTCTATCAAACATCCACATCGAAAATTCCGGACCAACCGAGACGGATATCCCTTTTGACAATGCAAATTTCTTTTTGATGTCAAAAGCCACTCCAACACCTGAAGGCAATTTTATTTCTGAAGTCGCATGGTTTACGGATTTAAACTGAACATCAAGTGTTTCGTTAAACGACTTTTTCACAGATCCGCTAATCTGAAAATCTCTGTTCAGTACAGTAGCCACATATGAGAATCCACCTAACAGATAAGACCATTGGTAGTATTCATCAATCCCCATAGCGACTTGGGAAGACAAAATATCTCTTTGCCAAATATGGTGACCCAGGCCAATATATCCATGAAGATTATCCTTTATAGTAGGGAAACTACCGACAATCCGTACATCTATAATATCTTCTCTAGTCTCTGTATTTGCTTGTTGCCCAAGCTGCGTTTGACCATAGTAGTTGACCGGTCCTCTCAGCCACTCCGCTTGCGCCAATAAACATCGCTCATCCCAACACCAATCCAATTGACCAAACAGTCCTGGCATCCATCCTTGTTCGGTCAGTAGCTGATCGCCACTGACCTGTTTTTCTTCGTGAAAAAGAAAAACACTCTTAAGCCCAACCTGCCAGCCAAGATGATCATCACGTGCTTGTACTAAATTGGGTACAGCGGTCACCATTAAAGCAATGAGTAAGAACCTGACACATAACTTACCAAGAGACATTTTGTTCGCTGAACTCTTCAACATCATCACCATCAAAATCACCAAAAATATCGAACGACCCTTGATCATAGATAATTCTGGCATGAGTATTTTCTCTGCCTTGTATTAACAATTCTCCATCATAAGGATGTGTTGTATCACAAGTTACTATTTCAAATTTAACAGGATCAATTGTACTTAGCTCGGCATAACCAAGATCTGAGATATAGATTAATCCATCCAATGTTTGAGTAGCATATGTAGAATAATCATCATAACTTGCACTAACATTATTCATCCAATAATACAGTGACATATCATACGACACTGTATTTATCAAAGCATCAAATGATTTAAAATCATTCCTATAGTTGCTATATATCACACTTCCATATAACTTAGAAGTTCCAGCACCAGCCGTACTGCTAGCAACCCCATCTGATATGAAAGTTATGCTATTAGCCGAACCCAAAGTTTCATTATATGAAACTGAAATATATCCAATTCCATTCATCGTTTCTCCACATTCACAGAAATCTTGAAACGTGACTGTGCCGGTTGTTTCTCCTGAATTATCATTATATGATAAATTTGCATAACCACCGCAATCGCCATATATTATATTACTTTCTTCAACGCCCGCTAGATTTGAATTTTCAGTATTACCAATATTATTGACAATCATATTAGAAAAACTGCGAATAGTATTGAAAGACACTTTTGAATTCTGACTGACTTCAACACCAGACAGAGCAGACCCAGTATTATTCATTGACGCGACTACAGGAGAATATTCGTCACTGTTTTCATCAGATAGTATAACTTGACTAGTCACCCCAACATAAGTATCCGCCGCATTCACTGAATTAGCCCCTGAACTTCCTCCACCACCGCCACAAGCCGTGAGAAAAGGAATTAGAAAAGCAGCGTAAATAAATCTCGATTTATAACTCATTACTTACTCCAAAAATAGAGATATACTGAATAAACTTTCATTTTGACACACATAAAAGACTAAGATCACTCTGACCTTAGAACCATATTAATTTTTGATTATATACTCTAAAAGATTCAAGTTTCAAGAGGAAACAAACTAATATATTTTTTATCAACAAATAAACATCAACTAATTACACAACAATAAAATATTCATATCATTAAAAAACAATAGTATAGTGCTTTTAGCAACATGTTTCACGCCCGGTATAGACGATATTTCCTTCAATTCAAGAATAGGCGGACCAGCCACTCACGGAGTTTGAAACACAATTTACTCTTGATTCATTGGCAAGCATTCAGGAGGGTGGATTGATGTTAAAGAAACGCTGAATTACTTTAGAAGTAAAGACGTTGATGTTGATGGATGATTAATTTTTTCCGTGGCCCTTAACACCAGTCCCATTAACCTTATACACAAACGCCAACACCTCAGCCACTGCTTTATACAATTCCGGCGGAATAGAGTCACCCAGCGGCACCTCACCCAATACAGACACCAAATCAGGGTCTTCCACTAAGGAAACACCCGACTCCCGCGCCTTTTGCATGATGATATCTGCTACATGACCTTTGCCAGTGGCAGTTACCCGTGGCGCTCGGTCTTTGTTATTTCGATATCGGAGGGCGACCGCCTGGCGTCGGTAATCTTTGGCCATTGCGTTACGCCTCCATTGAAAAGCCGGAAGGCGCTGCCTTGCCCAGAATCTCCTGGCGGGCTTCATTCATGGCATTGCGTTTTAATCGGCCTAGTTCCAGGCCGTGAAGTGGTAACTCCGCCTCTTGCAAACCATGACGCAGCGTGCTGATTTTTGAGCGTAACGCAGCAATTGAACCCTCTTCCTCGGCGGCCAGATTGATCATGACTTTACCATCCCATAATGCGATACGGGCTTGAACTGCGCCTAACTCTGTCATGTTCAGAGAGAGTAGCACGGAGGTTTTTTCATCCTCTTTTCCTCCGCGTTTATTTTTATTCTGCTGTTGCCAAATCGCTTCACCAACACCACCTTCATTGAGCCAGAATAGACGATATCCCATAGTGAGGGTTGGGTCATTCTCCTGGGTAGCACGAGGTAGGATCTCCTGCATGGTGAGCAGGTCGCCCAGTCGGCTTAATGCGCCCTTCGCTTCGGACAGCGCTTCGGGAATATTGGCTTGACTGATACCACTACGTAGAAGCGCCATATTATCGGCGACTTTTAGATTGGTAGCCGCCTGCTTCAGCAACCTGACTGCATCAGTTAATTCCTTGCGGCTACCACTTTCCAGCAATTTCACCAACTCTGATAGATTACCTTGCAACAATTTCTCAGCGGAAACATTAGGCAGTGCTTTCTGTAGAAGTTCGGTTATGCCCTGTCCTTTGCCAAGTATTGACATCAGATTACCACTGCCTTGACTGGTAAATAACGCCTTGCCAGCCTGACTCTCCAACCCCGCCATAGTCAGTAATTTGCCAAATGTATCAGGCGCACGAAACAGGCTCTGTTCCAGTGTCTGTGCCATTTTGGATGCAGCTTGGGATTCGGAGCCAACCAGTTTCAGGGTGACTTCCGGTGCAAGACGGGTAACTTCCAGCCGAATATCTTCACCAGCGCGTAGCCCTTGTCCACCAGTGAATGAAAAAGAGCGTCCGTCAGAAAGCCGGAATACGCCTTTACCATCCTGGTTAACATCAGAGACACGACCCGATAATACCGAACCCATGGAAAGCTGACGGGAAGTCTGCTGCCCTTTGGCGATCGGTTCACCAGTGGATGCAACAAGCTGGGAAATGATCATGACCGGCTCCTTGGAAGCCGTGAAAATGGAAGTAGATCAGCAAAGAACTAGAGTGACAGCCCTCTGTAATCCTATCGGCAGATTGGCAGGAAAATCTTTAGCGAAAATCAACAGGAATAAAAAAAGGTCTAAAAGAAAAACTATTCTTCGTCATCATCCATCATCGGAGAGGAAAGTCGTTTCAACAGACTGACCTCTTCAACGGTGAGACCGGTTTGATCAATCACCTGTTCTTCATCAACACCATTGGAGAGTAACAAACGGGCTGACTCATAGGCATCATTCTTAGCCACACCACCGTCACTCATGGAAAGCGGATCGCTATCAATCACACCATGGCCTTTACCACTTGAAATATGGCCATGCCCACCACTGCGATTCCCCATAAAGGGGGCTTGTTCCATATAGCGAATTTCACGCCGGATCTCTTGAAGTTCTGGCATCACTTTTCCAGACACCCCTTCAAGGGCACCATGACATTTTTCTTCAAGGGCGGAAATTTCACCCACAACGCCTTCAAGAACCGATTCCGTAATCTGTTTGCTATCCACACCACTTCCAGCCGACCTTTCAGCCAAATGGATCATGGTACTCATCTGTTGTTGGTGTTCATGGAGTTGTTGGAAGGCCTGGGCAAGACTGCGACCTTGGGAACGCATCTCATCACGCAATTTGCGCACCTGGAAATAGACCAGCGAGACCCCCAAATAGAGAACAAAGAAACAGAGGACCAGCAGCACATTCCATATGGTCATATTGATCATGCGGCCCCCTCCTAGCTACTGCCACTATTACGCAGTACTTGCTTAATGCGTGCCCGCATGCGCAGTGCTGCTTTACTATGGAGCTGAGAGATCCGCGACTCGGTCAGGCCAAGTACCGCGCCGATCTCACCCATGGTCAGCTCCTCGAAATAGTAGAGTGTTACCACAAGCCGTTCCTTTTCAGGCAGGCCCATAATAGCCTGACTCAATGCTTCACGCATACGATCAAGACCCAGCGTTTCAAGCGGATCATCTACCGATGGATCCGCCAAAACATCCAGGATATTCCACTCTTCATCGTCCATTGAAGGACGAATATCCTCAAATGAAACGATGGAAATGCCACGCACCTGATTCAGCTGTTCATAAAAAGTTTCCAGCGGAATATCAAGCGCATCAGCGACTTCTTCATCTTCAGCAGGTCGTCCAAGCCTGGCTTCCAGAGATTGGAACATACTCTCAATATTGGACGCTGCCTGACGCACCGCCCTAGGCACCCAATCTACAGCACGCAATTCATCAAGAATGGCACCCCGAACACGGAATTCCGCATAGGTCTGAAACTTGATACCACGAACAGGATCAAATTTTGACACAGCATCAATCAGCCCCAAAATACCGACCTGATACAGATCATCAGGATCGACAGATTGAGGAAGCTTCATAGAAATACGACTCACCACGTATTTGACCACGGGCGCGTATTTCACGATCAGCTCATCCCGGCTCATATCCTGCCAAGCGGGTTCTGATTCTTTATTTTCCTGTACAGTTTGAGCCATTGATCGCGTGTTCCTTCAACAGGACACCTGAAGCCTGCTTGAGGGTATCAGATTCCAGAACGGGACAGACTACAGTACCGTTGATCAGCTCACATTATTCTCTCTCTGCCGAACCCGGTATGGAGCGCCGCCAGAAAAAGGTAAGCCGACCATCATCAAAACCGTCTTTCTCCTTCCAAAGGTTGATCAAACGTGAAGTCAGGTTTCCAAAAGATTCCGAGGAAGCAGAGGATGGGAACATCTCCACCACCAAACCCTGTTCACGAATCGCCTTCACCAACATGGGATCCGACGGAATAAATCCCAAATAGCTCAGAT
>JADFWU010000094.1 GCA_015234045.1 Magnetococcales bacterium | reverse complement strand
TGTCACTTGATCCACTTCATCATCAAACCATCCTGTACCAGTCTGCTGGTTGCAAAAGGCCACCATACTGTGAAGTTGATCAAAATCCTTTTTCTTTCGGTTTGAGCGCGTGTAAATTTCATCAGGATTACCGCCAAACCGGGATGCGTGACAACTATTGCAGCTCTCGTCATGGAGTGATTTACCAGGATTCTCTTCTGCCTGACCAGTAACAGGCGAGAAAGATACCAGAGCAGAAAACAGAATCAACAGTGTGAAGAATTGACGACTCATCTAACCGGCTCCATTCATTGATAGATTATGAAACAGACTAAAACAAACCCACTACACATTCTCAACATCGGCGCTGGTGCGGTGGGCGGATATTACTCTGCCAAACTTCAACAAGCCGGGTGTCATGTGACCCTGGCGTGTCGGTCTGATTATAGCACAGTTGTAAAAAAGGGTATCGCCATTCATTCTATTGATGGTGATTTCCATTTTAGCCCGGACAGGGTAATCAACGACATCGCTCACTATGGTCAACCAGCGGCAGATATCCTATTTATCACCTTGAAAGTGCTGCCTGAAATCGATCTACCAACCATGATCGCACCGGCTGTTGGAGAGAACACGACCATTGTCATGGTACAAAATGGGGTTGAGATTGAGAAGCCCATTCAGGATGCGTTTCCAAATAATCCACTGATCAGCGGATTGGCATTCGTGTGCTTGAATCGCACAGCACCTGGAGAGATTACCCATCTGGATTATGGCCGACTGGCATTAGGACGCTATCCCAATGGACCTTCTGAAATGGTTCAACAACTGGCAAAGCTTTTTGAATCGGTCAACGTCCCTTGTCTTGTGACAGAGCAGGTTACTCAAGCCCGTTGGCGGAAACTTATTTGGAATGCGCCGTTCAATGGCATCAGTGTATTGACCCAATCGGACACGTTGGAAATTATGCAGAATCCAGAAACGTTGGAGCTATCACGCTGTGTCATGGAAGAGGTATTTCAAATAGCGGCTGCCTGTGGCCATCCGCTACCGGATACTATTGTAGAGACCAATCTACGCGACACATTTAAAATGAAACCCTATAAAACCAGCATGTTACTAGATTATCAGGCAGAACGCCCGTTGGAAGTGGAAGCGATTCTTGGCAACGCCATTCGCGCTGCACGGCGTGTAGGTATTTCAGCACCACACATGACGACGATTTATAGCTTATTGAAGCTAACCAACGAGAAAAACAGCAGAGTTTGATTCATACCATCAAACCCTGCCATCTTCTTTGGACCATCAGGACAGATTTGTGAATAATTGTAGGATCTGCGCCATTGAGACCAAGACCAAACCGTATCCGACGCCGACATAGAGCGCCATCAATAAGCGCGTAGTCGCTGCTTTGACAGAGGGTGTCAAACCAGCTATCTTCCCATTTACCATCACCAGCCTCCTGATTTATTTAATCTTTTCAGTCCAGAGAGCACTGCCAATCCATCGGTAGTAATCTGTATTTACTGGTGTTAATGCAACAATTAAGCCGACCTATGAATGATCTTTATCAGACAACAATGCACAATCTGAGTGGATGCCCTGGTGATAAGGCATTGCCCCCGTTAATCAGTCATCCCAAAAGTAGCAACAACCGGCGTATGATCGGACGGACGTTCCCAACTTCTTGGTTCTGGATCAATTCTGCAATCCTTCAGACGATCTGACAACGGCACAGAAGCCAAAATATGGTCAATACGTAATCCACGCTTACGACGAAATGCCGCTGCCCGGTAGTCCCACCAGGAAAAATGACCGCCTTCGGGTTCTACTTTGCGGAAGCAATCAACCATAGGCAAAGCGATAAAATCAGTAAACGCTTTGCGCTCCGGTGGAGAGACCAGAATCCGATCTCCTTGCCAAATTTGCGGATCATACACATCCCGGTCATCCGGTGCGATATTAAAATCGCCGACAACCACCGTGTATTGATGCGATTGTACCGTTTGATCAAGAAACGCATATAATGCGGACAACCAATTCAATTTATAGGGATATTTATCCGAATCCAATGCCGCTCCATTGGGCACATACACATTCACCACACGCACATCATTTACAGTGAGTGCCAAAAAGCGTTTTTGAGGATCTTCTTCCATGCCTGGCAACTGCTTTACTACGGATTGAACAGGATTTTTTGTCAGAACAGCGACACCGTTATAAGTTTTTTGACCAGCAAATTCAACTTGGTATCCCGCTTTATTGATCTCTTCCTTAGGGAAGCGCTCATCCACCATTTTGGTCTCTTGCAAACAAAGCACATCCACGGAATTTTCGGACAACCAGTCCAGCACATGTGGCAGGCGCACATTAATAGAATTGACGTTCCAGGTGGCGATTTTCATTTTTTCTTCTCTATTATAAATCAATAGGATAGATATAAAATCCAGACACTAACCCAGCCAATAATATTCAATAACTTCCTGAACGGGCTCAATCTCAACAATCTCTTTAATTACATTACGTAACACATTGCACGGCACATCACCCATGGTAATCTCAACGATATATTTATCGGGTGAATGTCCTTTTCCCTGAACTGAATGGCCATTAATATTATGTTTTGCCAGATATTCAAGCACCTTCACCAAGGCACCACTTCGATGATTCAATGCAAAAGTAACAACAAGTGCCTGAATCCCTTTCTGACTGACATCCAACACGCCCGATTGCCATCGGTTTCCTTTTACTTTCTCACAGTCGCTCGCATGTACAAGCCATCGACCATCACCTGCCAAACGACCCACAACGGATTCACCAGGAATGGGACGGCAACACGTTGCCCAAAACACCTCTCTACTGGTGATATCAGTAATAACAAACGAACCATCAGGATTATTCTGAACCCCAGCAACCGACATCTGCCTGCTATTTAACGCATATTTAATCAAAGTCCGCGCACGTGCTGTTTTGACAAGATCCAGCCAGGCACGTTGAGGCATAGCACCTTTTTTTGTAATAACTTCAACGACATCACCATCACACAGTTGATATTCAGCCGACCGCTGAATACCATTCACCAAGGCACCAACACACTGTTCGCCCACCTCGGTATGCACACGATAGGCAAAATCTAAAACGACAGATCCAATGGGAAATGGAAAACGATCACCACGCGGTGAGTATATATCCAACAAATCAGGCAAAACATGGGCATGCACTTCAGACATACGTAAATCTGAATCGCCCAATGTCGCCAAAAGACCACGATAAGCTTCCAGAGAAGGACTACTCACTCCCCATTTTGCCAGAATGCCATATTGATTGGGACGACGGTCCATTTCTCGGACCACCTGCACGGTTATAGGATGACCTTCCCACAGAATCCGTGTTGTCAACGCCCTGAACCCATTGATTCTAGGCGCATTCATATAATCTCGTACATGTCGTGGAAGCGGATCGAACTCCTGATGGATCATGCCAAGCACCTGCCAAGCCGCCGGATGATCCGGCACGATCAAGCGCAACCTGAAGGCTGGCCAACCCACACGCATCAGACGACCGGTTCCCGGTTTTTCTGCCAAATGAAAGAAATCAGGTAGTTCACGCTTAACGATTTCCAGCTCAGAAACCAGGGACGGATTGATCAGATTTGCTAACTTTTTCTCCAAATTAACCATGGAGGGTTGGCCAGCTTCATGGAGATTTTTCAGTGATTGTCCAGCCCGCTTGCTTTGGACTGGCATCAGATAAGGCAAAAGTTGATTGATCAGCTGATCAGCGAGAACAATAACACCCAATCGGCGCGCCACGCCTACATAGACCAGACCAAGACTCGCCTTGGCTTTGGCTTTGGCATCATTATGCACATGAAAGGTTTGTGAGTTATCCAGCACATCAAATGTTTTGATGAGCAACACACGGATATCCCGAGCCGAAGCGGCAATAATGCGTCGATACGTGGCAGGCAGGTCACCTGCACCGGTTTGAAGATTTCGAATTTTAGACAGCGCCCGAACCATCTCGGCCACCTCTGGATCTTCTTTATCCAGCAATGCTTCAGCACCCATCTCAGCAGGCGCATCTTCTATGACATCATGAAGCAGTGCAGCGGAGATCGCCCCAGAGTCAATCAATCCCCACCTTACACAGGATTCAGCCACATCAATAGGATGAACAACATAGGGCGCTTTGTCGGATTTGCGCGTTTGCCCTTCATGGAAACGGATAGCCCACTGAGCAGAACGTGCTACCCGTGTAGCGGCCTCATCTCCGAGCTTTTCCCGCGTTGTCTCAACAAGTGCTGAAATACGTGCGGTCAGATCCATGGAGCGTTACCTCACCCATATGCCTGCAAAGACAAAGCGAGCCCCACCTTCTCGCCATAAATTCCCGATCTCAGTATGTCTCCAATGAGAGCAGTTTACAAGCCATTCCCGCAGGATTCTTTGGTATATCGATCAGAATTATAATACCCCTTTTTCTCAGGGCTATACGCCTGGATATTGCTACGTCTCCATCGCTATTACCTGTCCATTGATTCGACATATATTTTTCTCTTTCAGGCGCATAAAAAAACAGAACATAAAGCATAAAAACATTGTGAATCAACATGATAAGACAACACAATGGAGATTCAAATAAAATTCGGACCAGGAATATTTTGATGAATGCGAAATTCCTGATATGATGTGCGAAATTACTGTCACTGAGTGACCATCAAGCGCAAAAGCACAAGGTACCGTCTTATGAATATGCTTCTGAACTGGCTTTTTAAGGGAATCGGCCCCTATATTGTAGGCATTTCCATCGGGCTTGTCTTTGCGGTCATCATCATCAGATGGGCTCCCATTCCCAAGGCAGTGGTAGAAACAACGCAGCCCAAGCACGAAACAACTGCCCAAAACAGTGTGACAGATCATCTTGCAGTAAACGAAGCAACAGACAGCGACTCTGCTCAGACTCCCCCCAACTCTGAAACGGAAACCACTTTTTCACTGGATAAACTGTCTGGCTGCCCTACTCAGCCGCCGATTGCCATAAATGTCGAAGCCGCACCGGTTGATACAGCACCAACGCCTGTACAGACCTTGGTGAACAAAACACAGTCATCCATACAGGATTACGCAAAAACCGTCCAGCCACCCGCGCCAAAAAAACGCGCTGAACCGGTTTTTCAACACGGACGTGAACACAATCGCATGGCCAATCAAGGTTGGCCTTGGCGTCCACAAAACCGCCCTGGCGCTACTCAACCTGAGAACCCCCAAGTCGAGCAGCCCCAAGTCGAGCAACCCCAAGTCGAGAAAAGGACGACCGCAACCCCCACCAAAAAGGCCTCAACGGACACGACCGACTGTGGCCCACAACCAACTCAAACCGGGCCTGCCATGCATCGTCACCTGACATGTGTTTGGCAAAACCGCTGCATTGCCCGACATGAGACGATTCGTGCCCAACTTGAAAGACGGCGTGAGGCCTGTTCTGGCGGCAATGTCCAAGAGTCGTTATGCCAAAAACACTATCAAATGCTCATGCAACAGTATGGTTCAGAACGGTGCAAAACTGGTGGCGGATCTCCTTATCAAGGTTATCGATAACGCGTGACACTACTCGCAGAGGTGTTAACATCCTGAAACCAGGAGAAGCCCCATTGGGACTCCATTCGCCATCCCTGGTTATAGAGAACAGGAGCATTGTGTGAACGAATTAATCGTTCTAAACCACCTCTACGCCCCAGTAAACCGTGCCGAATGTTCATCTGTTCAGACTCATCATTAACCTGCAAATTGATGATAAACAATCGGCCATAGTCAACCATGCACTCACTCCTTAGTTCTGGAACAGATTGGATTGTGATCAGGTGAAATGCAGACCCTGTGCCAG
>JADFWU010000093.1 GCA_015234045.1 Magnetococcales bacterium | reverse complement strand
CCAGCCCTGGTGACATTTTTGCTCTGATGATCTGCTTCGCATATCAAAAGCGGCGCAAAAACATCACCAGGGCTTCCTCTCAGGTTATGATTCATTGTCAAGTTTTGGATCGAAATGACTATATGACGATTCTTGATGCAACGGCTAGCTGGTCAGCTTCTTAGGTTGAGACATGAGCATCTTTTCTGCAAAGGCTGTCTATTTCAGCCAAATGAAATTATCATGATAACAGGGGATAATTGATAGTTTTATCGCTTTTAAGAGGGTTACGCAGTTACCAGTTGAAACAGGCATCAAAGTGTGTACCGTCATTCCAGCGGTAGCGAGAATCCAGTGTGCAGAGAACAAACTGGATTCTCGCTACCGCTGGAATGACGGGTATATGGTTGTTTCGTCTAAAATTTGAACAGTCAGTCGTTCCAGCCCTGGTTGTGATTTATTGTCTAATTTCGGATCGAAATCACTATAAAATTCATTCAACTGCGTAACTTCTGGCGTTATTGATCCTGTTAACAATGCTTCACTAACATGCTGAAATCTTCATCACAGTATTGTTTCCGCTTTTTGAGGAGTGTGACTCCATGTCACCAGGTTGGGCAAGCCTGAAAAATCGAAACCTTCAGTCACTCACCATCGCTCTGATGATTCTACTGATCAGTGGTGTTTTCTACTATGCTGATCAACGTAATAAGCAGAGTTTACGCAGCCACGTTGAACAGTACACCTATGAAGAAGCTCAGTATTTATTTGGTAATATCAATGATCGACTGATATTCATCATTGATGATCTGTACACTGTGTATCGTACTGAAATACCGCAAAGCCAGGAGATGCACTCAGCCAGAACCAAACATCTGGTTGATGCGAATCCTTTTCTTCAGTCGATCAACTATATCAGTAAGGCGCGGCGGATACAGTATGTGTCACCGCTTGAGCCAAACCGAATGGTGATCGGGCTGAAAATCGGTATCACCGCACCCAAAAAAGCCATGGAATTGGCTCATGCCACAAACAAGCCTCAACTTTCCCGCCCTTTTGAAATGGTACAAGGACAGGCCGGTTATTCGTTGATGATTCCCCATGCGGACGGTGGCTTTTTTGAACTGGTATTCAAGGCGGAGTCGATTTTTGGTCCGTCCAGCGCGTTTCGTTACCATAAATCCATTATAATCAAAGTGATTGATGACGGAGAAGCGGTTTTTGCAGATGTTGAATTTACTTTGGATGATTCGTTTCAGAGAACATCTAGCGATAAGATATTAGCACATAATTTTCAGCTTTATGCTTCTGCCAGCGAAAAGTTTATTGCCGAAACAACGTTATTTTGGAAAATTCTGTCAGTTGGAACGCTTTTTTCGAGCATTGTATTGCTTGTCGCTATGGTCGTCTTTCAGCACTTCAATTTGCGAGATCGTTCGCGCATTGTTGAAGAGATGAAACAGAAAGCCGCACACCTGAAAGAGGCGCAGCGATTGGCCAGGATGGGCAGTTGGTCACGGGATTTCATCAAAGATCAACTGGTCTGGTCAGAAGGTACTTTGGCGATATTCCAGTGGGAAAATAAGGATGATCTCACCTTCGAACGTTTTCTTTCCTTTGTACATCCTAACGATTTAACCCCATTGAAACAGGCGTATGAGACTTGCTTTAAGACGGGAAATCCGCTGGATATACGTTACCGGATTATCTGCCCTGATCAGTCAATACGCTATCTGCATGAGCGTGGTGAAGTTATTTTGGATGGTCAAGGAAAGGCATTAAATGCCTCAGGAACGGTCCAGGATCTCACTGAATCTTATGAAATAGAACGCGCATTACGTCAGGAGCGGGATTTCAATAACAGTCTCATTGAAACTGCTCAGGTGATTATCCTTGTGCTGGATGTAGAAGGGCAGATTGTTACATTTAATCCGCACCTATCCGAATTAACAGGCTATGCTTTGGAAGAGGTGGTTGGCAAATCATGGTTCGATATTTTCCTGCCAAATATCAATAAGGAAGAGATTAAGACCCTTTTTAAACACGCTGTTGGTGACACCCAGACCAGAGGTAATGTCAATTCCATAAAAACCCGTGATGGTTCATTTGTAGATGTGGAATGGTACGACAGGACGTTGAAAGATGTGGATGGACAGGTCACTGGATTATTGGCTATTGGTCTGGATATTACTCAACGCCAACAGATTCAAAAAGAGCATGATCTTAATGAACAACGGCTTAATCTTCTTTTGACATTAAATCAAACCGCTTTGGATCTTTCCGAGCGTGAAATCTGTGATCAGGCTTTGGATATAGCGGTCGAATTGACCAGCAGTGAGGTGGGCTATCTCCATATGATCGAAGATGATCAAAACACCATCTCGCTGTTAACATGGCATGAGCGTGCCAAACAAGAGTGCCAAACACCTCAAGAACAGCATCAATACCCTCTGGAAGAAGCGGGACTGTGGGCGGATTGTATTCGTGAAAAGCGTACAGTAATTCATAATGATTACCAAGAGATGGATAATAAACACGGTATGCTGGAAGGCTATTTTCCCATCCAGCGCCATATGAGCACACCAGTGTTTGATAGAGGTAAGGTGTCTCTTGTCATTGGTGTTGGTAATAAGGCCGCTCCCTATGATGAGTATGATGTCAAGCAACTCCAATTGATTGCTACTGAAGTACAGAAAATTGTAATGCGCCAACGGGCAGAAGTGGCGCTGAGACAGGCCAAAGAGGATGCAGAGATCGCCAGTCAGGCCAAAGGTGATTTTCTCGCCACTATGAGCCATGAGATTCGCACGCCCATGAATCTGGTTGTCGGAATGGGTGATGTCTTGTTGGACTCACCGTTGAACGATGAGCAGCAACATCATGTGCGTAAACTTCAAGAAGCAGGCAATACTCTTCTTGATTTGATCAACGATATCTTGGACTTTTCCAAACTGGAATCAGGTAAATTGGTGTTGCGTCAAGAGCCGATTTTGACCCGTGAATTGGTGGAAGGGTGTTTGGATGTCCTACGGCCTTTGGCAGAAGAAAAAGGCCTGTCGGTTCGTTTTGAGATGGAAACGGGTGTACCCACACGCTTTGTTGGAGATGAAGGGCGCATCAAGCAGGTGCTGTTTAACCTGATCAGTAATGCCATTAAATTCACCTTTGAAGGTTCAGTCACGATCATATTGACCATGAGCCAAGGCATGCCACAATCGCTCTGTTTCACAATCAAGGATACTGGTATTGGTATTAATACCGATGAGTTCGAAGAGATTTTTGAAAAATTCAGTCAATTGGATCAAGGCATCTCCCGTAAATATGGTGGAACAGGACTCGGCCTGGCAATCTCTCGGCAGGTCGTTCAATTATGGGGTGGACAGATTGAGGTTTCCAGCGTCCAAGGAGAGGGGAGTACTTTCACCTTTACCCATCCTTCCATCACTCCAAAAAAACAGATCAATCGGTTAGATACAGCAGACATTCAACCAAGTGGTTCTACAGATCAGTGCAAGGGTTTGCGTATTCTAATGGTTGAAGATGCGGTGGACAATCAGTACCTCATCCAGGCATTTTTAAAGAAAACCGACCATCAGTTGGACATGGCCAATAATGGCCTTGAGGCTATTGATGCCTGGAAAAGTTGTCCCTATGATCTGATTCTGATGGATATCCAAATGCCACAGATGGACGGCTACACCGCAACCCGTTCAATTCGAAAGCTGGAGATTCAGCAGCAACGCAAACGCACCCCAATCGTTGCGCTTACGGCCCATGCTTTGGATGGTGATGCGGAAAAAAGCTTGGATGCCGGATGTGATGCCCACCTTACCAAACCGATCAAAAAAACTGCGCTATTGGCGGCTATTCAGAATTATGGGTGTCAGGCGTAAGGGCCACCATATGCCACAGTGCCCAATTCAGAGTAATGCCCTGATGATTTTCGTCAAAGCCCACGGTTTCATAAAGAGCGTCCAATACGCTATCCATTGGCAATGATGTGTCCAGACCAAATAGGTCACTACAGAAATTCACCATGGCTGCCCGGTTGTCAAAATACCAAGGGCACGGTTTGGTTTCATTTTGCTGGCGTATGAATCCCAATGCGTTGAGCTGTGCTGTGTCAGTATGATCCAGAAAATGGCCACGATGGCCCATGGGATTGTGTTGATTGACAAATCCATTGAGAAATCGCGCAACGCCGGAACCGCGTTCAACATCGGCAATCGCCAATAGACCATTTGGCTTTAGCAATTGTGCCATCTCTTTATAGACCGGTTCACGATCGGTGATGTGATGAAGGCCTGCTAAACTGAATATTCGGTCTATGCTACCGTTTCTGATTGGAATATTAAAAAGAGAATCAGTGAGTATCGGTTGATTACGGCGCTGTTTGGGACAGGATGATAGAAAGGCACGAGATGTTTCCACAGAGTATACCGTGACAGTTTCAGACAAGTAGCCGTTCAGATAGCAACCGCCGGCGGGTATATCAGCGAGTATGGCGTGTTCTGGGATTTTGCTCAGTGTGAGCAGTGTATTAAACTCCGCATCTCGGGCATGAGGATAACGTTGCATAGCGCGATGATAGCGCTGTCCACGTGTATTGAAGATCTCTTGATAGCTGTCACGCATCACCGCCACCAGCGCGTTTCATCAGCAACTGGGCTATTGCATTTTGAATGCGCTCAACAGGTGTGTTGAGATAGGCGAAGGGTTTTGGTGAGCGGGCTTGACTTCCGATCAAACGGCCACAGGTGTTGGCCTCAAACAGAACCGGCTTGTCTTGGGCATCCAGGCCACCATCCACAACAAGGGCATCCAATCCCATTCTTTGGGCGATGGTTTCAACGCCTGGTCGGAGTGCTTCGAATCCGTGTTTTAGGAAAGCGCGTTCCTCATCTCGATATCGGGCCGTGTCTGCCATCGCTTCTGTGCGGGCTTTAGCGTGTACGTTCCAATTATGGTCAATCAGCATATGACGCGGATAGGCAACGCCATCAATCACCATGAAGCGAAATTTTCGATAGACACCATCAGAGTTTTTGAAGTCGATAAATTGAGTGGCATAGAAGCCCCGTCCATCCAGTGGGAAACGGGCAATGCCGTTGAGACTCTCTGGGGTGTCAATCAACATACGCTCGGTTAGACCATGACCACCAGCTGGACGGAAAATAAACGGTGGCTCAACGCCTTTATCACGGGCAGCTGTGATCACCTCTGAGGCGCGTTTTGGTGTAATGCGTATCGTTTTAGGAATGGTCCAGCCAGGCAGATCAGACAATAAACTGCTGACGCGGCCACGTCGGGTAAGCAGTACCTGTTTTGGATGGTTGAGAACCGGTAATTTGAGATCCTGAGTAAGGTGTACTGCCATGTTTAACGCATTATTACAGATGTCTGGATCACAGATAGCGTTGACGATCAATTGCGTTTTAGGTACTGAAATTCCAGCTTTTTGCGGTCCTGAAATGGGCAGGTAGAAAAAGTTGAAACGGAATCGGTTAGCCAGTGCCTTGGGCAACTGTTTTGTTAAAATTGATGCGCCTTGAAGCCCAGCCAACTCAATTTTTTGACCATCGGTTGTCATCACCATGGAACGCCCATCATCGGGCAAACCGACCAAAAACAGGATGTCCAATATCGCCGTATCGCTCATAATCTCTTATACAGTTGAGAGTTGTGTATAGCTGTTTCGTCTAAAATTTAAACATTCAGTTGTTCCGCGCCCCTTATTGCTCTGATGATCTGTTCTGCATATCAAAAGTGGTGCACAAACATCACCAGGGCTTCCACTCAGATTGTGAATCATTGTCTAATTTCGGATCGAAATTATCATCTCACAGAGGACACTGTATTCACTCAGCGTCCTCTGTGTAGATATTATGGGTAGAGCGTAACAGAATCTGTACCAATGGAGAAACTGCTTGCCGTTGGGAAGAAGGTCGTTACATCAAGAGATTTGGGAATATCCTGACTGGAATTATCATCGCTATCACCGGTGAAGAGTTTGAATGATGTCAATGCGGACTTGATGTCATTGTTGTACAGATCAACCAGGTCATCGAA
>JADFWU010000092.1 GCA_015234045.1 Magnetococcales bacterium | reverse complement strand
TGCAGCGGTATCCACACCCAACGCCATACCACTCACAGTTGTCACGCCTTCACCCGCCAAGAATTGTACACGGTCATTTTACCACACACTACGCCTGTTTCCGCTGGCGTTCATAGTGGCGTTCTCTTTTCTGTATAGCCCACAGGCTGTTGCAGAGACCGAACCGATCACCATGACTGTCACGGCATCCATGGGCAATAAAATGGCGCATGTCCGTATGCTGCATGAGTTGAAACGACGCCTGGAAAGCGGTAGCGGTGGACGTATTCAAGTCAATGTCCAAGACAAAGGTCAAGCAGGATCGGAAACCGAAGCGTTAAAATCTCAAATTCGAGGTCGCATTGCCGGTGGTTTCACCTCGGCTACCGTGCTCTCTTACTCGCTACCCGCTTTTCGACTGCTCACATTACCGCTGATGTTTCAGGACTGGAATGAGGTACAAGCCTTCACCGGATCATCTCTGGATAAGGCATTGAGAGAAACTGCCGGTGATAAACGCCTGGAAGTACTGGGCTATGCTTCATATGGATTTTACGGCTTGTTTGGTTTTGATCACTATCCAACCACCAGCTGGGAACAACTGCAAGGAAAGCGCGTACGCCTCTCCTCTGACCGGTGGTTGGTGGACATCCATAATGATATGTTGCTCAAACCCGTTTATGTACCCTCCGATGATATCCGCTCTGCACTGGATGATAAATGGCTCTCCGGCATCATAACCACACCGGAAATTCTAGGCCGCTCCTCTCTACTCAAGCGCAAAGGGGCACGTTTTCATTATACCAGACATCTGCATGGTTGGAGCGTCTTTACCGTGAATCAGCGCTGGTTGAACCGACTGCCCGATGATCTGCGTGATTTGATTACACGTACAGTGCGGCTGGTTTGCAATCATTCCATATCCAAATCACGTACTGTGGAAAAAAATCTACTGTCAGCATGGCAAAAGGGCAAAGGGCTGCCTCTATCCAACCTACATGCCGCACCGCTGGTTTCTCTGCTGCGACCACGTGTGATGGATGCCATCAAAACCATTGAACGCCGCCTGCGCCTTTGGGGCAAAATACGCCGCCAATGGGAGCAACAGGCAAACGCTCTGCTGGCGCAACAGGTCAGGCAACCTAAAACCCTTGACCATACCACTGATGGTGATTCACAATATACTCAAGGTGGTAATAATAAGTCAAAGTCGGTCATTGATAGCAACGTTTTACAACCTTTACCGAGTCAACGTCCATGATGCATGATCCGACAACCCTGATATTTATTGCGCTGGCTTATTTGATTGGATCAATCCCGTTTGGATTGATTATTGGTCGTCTGTTTGGTGCAGGTGATGTACGCACCCAAGGCAGCGGCAATATTGGTGCAACCAATGTGCTACGATTGGCGGGCAAAAAAGCGGGGATTCTTACTCTGATTTTGGATATGGCTAAAGGCGGTTTGCCTGCGCTGGTTGCATCATTCTGGTTTGCTGACGGCGCACTACAGGTTGGGTTAACTGCTTTAGCTGGATTTATCGGTCATCTTTATCCCATCTTCTTAGGTTTTAAAGGGGGTAAAGGGGTTGCAACGGGCTTGGGGGGGCTATTGGGTTGGGTGCCACTGTTTGGTTTATTGGGCTTGTTGACTTGGTTGGGTACGGCTTTTATCACTCGGATTTCATCGCTATCGGCATTGGTCGCTTTTGCGGTGATGCCATTGCTGTTTTTTATGCGTGATCAAACTTTAAGTGCTGATCTACTGATTATCGTATTCATTACCAACTTAATATTCTGGCGGCATCGTAGCAACATTAAACGGATCATCAATAATACTGAATCACGTATTGGCAAAAAAGGCTGATCACTTGGAATTTCAAGCACGCATTGATTATTTAGCGCTAACCCGTTTATCAGATGTAGGGCCGGTGCTCATGATGCGTCTTTTGGAGCGTTTTCCTGATCCTTCAGAGATTCGTCACGCCAGTTTAGAGCAATTGAAAAGCGTGCCCGGCATTGGGCCACGTACAAGTGCTCGGATTCGTGGGATTCATCATGAGGTGAATTTATCCGCCTTGGAAGATGAAGTGCTCAAACTGCACACCATGGGTTGCGGGTTTGTCACACTGATGGATTCGTCATATCCGCCACTACTGCGTCAGATCCACGATCCACCGCCGGTTCTTTATATCAAGGGTGAAGCGGCTACGCTGAATAATTTGCGTATGATCGGTGTTGTGGGTTCCAGAAAGGCCACTCAAGCCGGCATTGCCCAAGCGGGCAGATTGACACGTGAACTGGCGGCTGAAGGCGTGACAACTGTGAGTGGTATGGCGTTGGGTGTGGATACCGCTGCACATTGGGGCTCACTCAACGGTGGCGGGCCTACGGTAGGTGTTTTGGCCACCGGGTTGGATGTGGCTTATCCACGTCAGAACAATACGCTCAAAGAGCGCACATGCGCTCAGGGGTGTATGATTACCGAGGCACCTTTAGGTACAAAGCCCAATCCACGCCTGTTTCCGCCACGGAATCGGATTATCAGCGGGTTGTGTCATGGTGTCATTATCGTTGAGGCGGCGAATCGTTCTGGTTCGTTGATCACGGCACGCACGGCGATGGAGCAAAATAGAGAGGTATTAGCTGTACCGGGTCCGGCCAATGATCCTCGGTTTAGTGGTGTAAATAATCTGCTGAGATATGGCGCGGCTTTGGTTGAGAATACAGAAGATGTGCTAGATGCTATGAGCTGGAAACCGCTTTCCAACAAGGTAAAACCAAAAAAAATCAGACCAAAGCAGCCTACACAGGTGCATCAATTCATTGAACCGTCATCCGTGCTTGACTCTGAGATAAAACAAACCGAGAAAGCACCAATTAACACACTTAAGCCTTTACCTTCAGAGGGTGATGCGGGAAAAATTATTGGTGAATTGCGTGGACAATCTCTGCCTGCGGACACATTAGCACGGCGTTGTCGATTGACAGTTGCCGATCTTTCACGCATCTTACTTCAGCTTGAGATGTCTGGTATGGTCGTTCGCCTACCGGGAAACTGCTACGCCATTCACTCTGAGCATTCATAGGTAGTCGTGGGAAAGGCAGCACGCTTTTCAACGGCTCAGGGGTGGCGCACTATCACCACTCTTTCATAATAATTGTCTAAAATGAACCTCAACCTGACCTGATACTGTTATGGCAAAACTTGTCATTGTGGAGTCGCCTGCTAAGGCGAAAACAATCAATAAATTCCTTGGACGTGGCTTTAAGGTTATGGCCACCTATGGTCACATCCGTGACCTACCCAAGAAGAACGGCTCTGTCGATCCTGAAAATGATTTCGCCATGAGCTATCAGGTGTCTCGTGGATCTGGCAAACATGTTGATGCCTTGGCTAAAGCGGCCAAAGCTGCTACCGAAATCCTGCTGGCCACTGACCCTGACCGTGAAGGAGAAGCGATTTCCTGGCATGTTCAGGAAGCGCTGAAAAAGAAAAAAGCGCTTAAAGAGGGCGTGCCGATCAAGCGTGTGGTATTTCATCAGATCACCAAACAGGCTATTAAAGATGCTGTAGCCAATGCGCGTGATGTTGATATGAACATGGTCAACGCGCAACAGGCACGGCGTGCTTTGGATTATCTGGTTGGATTCAACCTGAGCCCTTTGCTGTGGAAAAAGGTGCGTCGAGGGCTTTCTGCCGGTCGTGTTCAATCGGTGGCTTTGCGGCTGATCTGTGAGCGTGAGAATGAGATTCAAGCGTTCAAGAGTCAAGAGTATTGGAGCATTGTGGCTGATGTCTTCAAAACGGATCAAGCGGAAGGTCCGTACTTTCCAGCACGTTTGACCATTGCCGATGGCAATAAGCTTGGCAAATTTGATATTCCCGATCAAAAACGCGCAGATGAACTGCTGGCTGCAATTCGCAACAAACCGCTTTTTGTCTCCAAAATTGAGAAAAAGCAGGTGCGTCGTAATCCGGCACCACCGTTTATCACTTCGACCTTGCAACAGGAAGCGTCGCGCAAGTTGGGGTTTTCTGCCAAAAAAACCATGATGCTTGCTCAACGCCTCTATGAAGGTTTGGAAATTCCGACACCGGATGGTGGCAAAGAGACCGTTGGTCTGATCACCTATATGCGTACAGACTCGGTAAATCTGGCCCAAGAGGCGATTGATTCCATTCGTGATTTGGTCAACAAACGCTACGGACAGGAGTATCTGCCCGCCAAGCCGCGCAAATACAAGTCATCAGCCAAAAACGCCCAAGAAGCCCATGAAGCCATCCGGCCTACGGACTCTAATCACACCCCTGATTTTCTCAGCCGCGTGCTTGAGAAGGACGTTGCACGCCTTTATTCACTGATTTGGAAGCGTACCACCGCGTCACAGATGTCTTCAGCCAAGATTGATCAAGTCGCGGCAACTCTGTCTGTTGATTCGCAGGATGTTGCGGCACCGTATCGTTTCCGTGCAAACGGGTCTTCGGTTGCCTTTGATGGTTTCCGTCGTGTTTACAGTGAAGGACGTGACGAGGTGTCCGCCCAGGATCGCAATCTTGACGACAGCGACACCATGTTACCGAATCTTGAAAATGGTCAGGAGATCGGACAGAAGAGTTTGACACCCAACCAGCACTTCACCGAACCACCACCACGCTATACTGAAGCGACCTTGGTGAAGACGTTGGAGAGTTATGGTATTGGTCGTCCGTCTACCTATGCGCCCATCATGTCCACCATTCAAGACCGTGGCTATGTAAAGCTGGAAAAGCGCAAGTTTGAGCCGGAAGATGTTGGCATGGTAGTGAATCGTTTCCTCACTGCCCACTTTGAAAAATATGTCGATTTCAACTTTACCGCCCATCTTGAAAACGATCTGGACTCGGTATCTCGAGGTGAGCAGGAGTGGGTTCCACTGCTGGACAACTTCTGGAAGCCCTTTATTGAGCGGATTGACGAGAAAGAGAAGACCACCAAAAAATCTGACTTTACTACAGAGCTTTTGGATGAACCGTGTCCTGAGTGCGGCAAGCCGTTAGCGATCAAACTTGGCCGGTATGGTCGATTTAAGGCGTGTACGGGTTATCCTGAATGTCGCTTTACTCAGAACATCAACAAAGATGGTTCACCGGCTGAACCGGAGAAAAGTGCTGAACCTGTCTACTCGGATCAGAAGTGTGAGAAATGCGACTCGCCTATGCTGATCAAAGAGGGTCGCTATGGCAAATATTTAGCCTGTTCCGGCTATCCTAAATGTCGCAATATTCAGCCTTTGGAAAAACCGGAAGATACTGGTGTTGCTTGTCCAAAATGCAATACTGGCACCTTTTTGAAGAAGCGGTCACGGCGCGGCAAAGTGTTCTTTGCCTGCTCTGGTTATCCTAAGTGTCGCAATGCGCTTTGGGACCGTCCATTATTGCAACCTTGTCCTAAATGCGGTGCTCCATTTGTGACGCAGAAGATTACCAAGCGTCGTGGTACTGAGCATTTGTGTGTAGTGGAGGAGTGTGATTATCGGGAGTCGGTGCCTGATGCTGAACCGGAAGCGGACGCTAACAAAGATGCTGAAGCGCCGAAGGATGAGGCAAAGAAGACGTGATTTTGGGTTGGAATTGATGTGATAAAGAGAGCCTCTTGTGATGGTTGCAAGGGGCTTTTTTTGTGTACAACACTGAAACACCAAAACTGGCTGGGTTGCAAGGGAGGCTGTGCCGCCCTTGCCGGGTTTGGGCAGCGTCCAAATTTAAACTATTAAATGGCGCGTTAGCATCCGGAACATTTTTTGTCCAGAGGACGGAAAATGCCAAAGAGCCACATAAAAAGCACTCATCGATCCCAGGCCAATTTAATCAACCTCAGAAAAAACATCCTCCAGCGACTGCGCATCAAAAATCTGATCGCCCCAGCGTTCCAGATCGGACTGACCTGATTGATTGACTTTCTCAGCCACCCAAGCCGGTAATAATCCAAATCGACGAGAAAGTTGTCTCAATAGAAGCTTTGCTTCTCCTTCCTGACGGCCTTCCTGACGGCCTGTTTGCTTACCTTTGATGAATATATCTCTCAGGAATTCATTGTCCATCACATCGACCGATATCGCCATCTCTTTCACCTCTTCTTTAATGACTGGCTCCAGTTTACGCAATCCAGCCAAGATCGAGAACTGTTTTAACAGATCTGCTTTTCTTTTGGGCGTCTGAGTGGAGATTCGCGTAAGCAGTTCACGGCAGTCGATTTCCTGGATGTTTCTTAGTGTATAGTGAAAAGAGAGTTGTTTCTCTTCAATTCGTATTGGAAAATTTGATTCTTCCAGTCCCACGTACAATACAAGTTGGATTGGTTTGGTAATTTTATCCTTAACTCGCCTTCATTCACACGCCTTTGCCTATCCTGATAGAAGCATATCATTTTATAGGCGTTTCGTGGTTAAAGGCGTTTTGATAGCCACCATTCCCATGATACAGTGATTTTAATTCAATTTTACATATTCAGCGCAGCGTCATTCCAACGAATTGTGAGAATCCAGAAGGGCGCACTTTACCCCTCGTCAACGCACTGTATGCAATGCATCAAGGCATCCCCTGGATTTTTGCTTTCGCAGGAATGACGCTGTAACAAACACATGATTTTAAATTAAAATGTCTCTATTTTTCACTCTTCAGACAGTATCTTCTGAATTAGTGCCTCTTTTGCTTTAACATCCTCCATCAACCCTCT
>JADFWU010000091.1 GCA_015234045.1 Magnetococcales bacterium | reverse complement strand
GTGGCTCAGGTGATGGGGCTTCAGGTTCGTTTCCGGGTTGGACCATGGAATGAGGTGCGGACTGCGCTGGAGCGTGGGGAAATCGACGCTTTGCCTCTGGTATCCTATTCGGTTGCGCGGGAAAAGGTGTTCGACTTTACAACTCCGCATACAGTTTCCTACGGTGCCGCCTTTATCCGAAAGGGTGACGATGGCATTGAGTCGGAGGAAGGTTTGCGAAGCCGCAATATCATTGTCATGCAGTCTGACGGAACCCATGACTACCTGACCAAATACAAGGTTTCTGAAAGCCTTATTCTGGTTAAAACAGTTCCAGAGGCGCTACGGCGGCTTTCCGCAGGTGAAGGGGATCTTGCTCTGGTGCCAAGGCTGGTAGGGCTTTTGACCGCCAATGAACTGGGCCTGACAAACATTGAGATTTCCGGTCCTCAAATTGCCGCTTATGGTCGTGGATACGGCTTTGCAGTGCATGAGGGAAATACGGAGCTGTTGGCCCACTTGAACCAAGGTTTGAGTATCGTCAAGGCCACCGGAAAATATGATGAACTTTATGATAAATGGTTCGGCGTTGTTGATCCGCGTGGTGTCTCCCTGGAGGTTATCTACAAATATGCAACCATCATCGGTGGTGGATTTCTGGTCATCCTGGCTGTGGCCCTTCTCTGGTCCTGGTCTCTGAAGCGGGAAGTGCGGCAGCGGAAAGCCGCTGAAGCACAGATGTCGGAGGCCAAAGAGGCCGCAGAAGCAGCCAAGGAGATTGCCGAAGCAGCCAACCAGGCCAAAAGTGACTTTCTGGCCAACATGAGTCATGAATTGCGTACGCCCTTACACGTCATCCTCGGCTTTGCCCAATTGATGGTGCGCGATCGGAACTTGTCTGTTGAGCATCAGGAGAACCTGGGAATCATTGGTCGAAGTGGTGAACACCTGCTTGAGTTGATCAACGATGTGCTGGAAATGTCCAAGATTGAGGCTGGAAAAATCGTTCTGAACCAGGAGAAAATCGATCTGCTACGGACACTTCAAGATGTTGCGGAGATGATGCGCGTGCGGGCTGAGGACAAAGAACTACAGTTCACCGTGGATTTTGCTCACAACCTGCCAACTCATGTCCAGACGGACTCGGGTAAACTTCGCCAGGCACTTATCAACCTGATTGGCAATGCCATCAAGTTTACCGAACAGGGCACGGTTTCCCTCCGTGTTCGAATCAAGGAAACAGAGACTGGAATGACTACCAAAGACCATCCTGATCTGTTGTGCGAGGTGGAAGACACCGGGGTTGGTATTTCCGAACACAACCTAAAAGAGGTGTTTTCTCCTTTCATCCAGGTAGTCAATAGTTCGGGCAGCATGAAAGGCACGGGTTTGGGACTCTCCATTACGCGTCATTATATCCAATTAATGGGCGGCGATTTGGAAGTTTCAAGCCACTTGGGCCAGGGATCACTGTTTTCCTTTCATATTCCCGTCACTTATGTGGCTGCATCTGACTTTACAGAACAAAAAAGACAGCGACGCGTGGTAGGCCTTGAGCCAGGACAACCGGTCCCCCGGATTTTGATCGTTGAGGATGTCCAGGAGAGTCGCCTGTTGCTGAGAAAGTTGCTTGTTGAGGTTGGGTTTGACGTGCGTGAGGCTGTCAACGGGCAGGAAGCATTGGAGCAGTTCAAAGAGTGGCGACCCAACTTGATCTGGATGGATATGCGTATGCCGGTCATGAACGGATATGAAGCCACGCGGCGCATCCGAAACCATCCGCATGGGCGTGAGACTTCTATAGTAGCGCTGACAGCCAACGTTTTTGAGGAAGACCGTAAAGAGATCATCGCAGCGGGATGCGATGATTGTGTGGGTAAACCATTTCAAGAGTATGAACTATTCGACTGCATGGCCAACTATTTGAAACTTCGCTTTCGCTATGAAGACGAAACCCCGATGGATGAAGCGGACTCTAAAGAGAAAGTAATGCTGGACAGGGATGGGTTGCTTGCGTCACTTAGCTCCATTTCTCCAGAGTTGCAGGATGCACTCCGTCATGCCGTGGTCGAGTTGGATACGGATGTGATTGCCTCGGTGGTCTCGAGAATCGGAGAACAATCTCCGGATCTCGCCAATGTCTTAAAACAGATGGTGGACGACTACCGGCTGGAGGAGTTGTCCATAATGACTACAAAACTATGATGGAACAATCCGTTCTTGGGATTAGGCCTACGGAATATATTAATCATCCCAGTCGCGCGGGATATTGGTGGCAGATTCATCTGCACAGCTGACCTCTACCGACCAAACGAAAGCGATTCTTCAAGCTGTTTGTCCGCTTTAAGCACCTGTGCGCGGCGTTGAAAGGCCATGCGTTCGGCCTGTTTCTGTGCCAGCCGAAAGGCCAGTAGCGTCATGT
Organism: Magnetococcales bacterium; assembly: GCA_015234045.1. Taxonomy (GTDB): domain Bacteria; phylum Pseudomonadota; class Magnetococcia; order Magnetococcales; family JADFWU01; genus JADFWU01. The sequence goes on along the minus strand of JADFWU010000091.1, from coordinate 4,394 downwards.
GTCGAGAACCTGGAATACCAGCTTTTACAATCAGAGAAAGCGCTTGTTTCATCAAAGGATGCAGAAATCGTTGTATAAGTACATCATCCATACTGAGTACCAGTTGCACAACACCGGGATCGCCTTGACGGGAGCAACGACCGAATAGTTGGCGGTCAACGCGTCCTGATTCGTGCATTTCGGTACCGATGACGCGCAGTCCACCGAGGTCCGCGATACCTGGACCTAATTTAATATCCGTGCCGCGTCCGGCCATGTTGGTGGCGATGGTGATTTTGCCATGTTGGCCAGCTTTGCTGATGATTTCGGCCTCTTCTTTGTGGTTGATGGCGTTGAGTAGTTCGAAACTGAGGCCTTTTTGTTTCAGTGCTTGGGCCAGTTTTTGGCTGTCAGTAACCGTGCGCGTACCGATCAAAATCGGCTGTCCTGTTTGATGTTTTTTTGCGGCAAGTTGTGCGGTGAGTTGCCATTTTTTATCAGCATCGGCAACCACACGAGCCGGTTTGATGCGCCTTTGGACGGGTCGATGGGCTGGAATAACCGAAATCGGCATCTCGTAGATGCGCCAAAACTCACTCACTGCTTCACTGGCGGTTCCGGTCAGGCCGGAGAGTCGGCGGAACAGTCGAAAAAACTTCTGAAAACTCAACCGCGCAATGGTCTCTGTTGGGTCGGTAATCTCTACACCTTCCAACGCCTCAACCGCTTGATGTAGACCGGTGCCTAAGTTGCGGTTTGGTGTCTGTCGTCCAGTGAACTCATCCACCAAAACTACTTTGCCTTCGTCAATGACATAGTGATCACCATTTTTGAAAAAAGTTCGCGCCATCAAAGCGGTGCGGATAATATGCCCACGCCAGGCGCTATTTTGCCAAACCCCTTTTTTTTCTGAAGTCAGCGTATTTAGTAGTTGTTCGCCAGGGCCAGTTAAACGCAGATCTCTAAAGCGGGTATTGATACGGAAATGAACGCCGGGTTCAAACTGCTCGGTCATCTCAACCGCTGTGATAATTGTTTCTTTTAGAAGCGCATTTTCAGCCGGTTGGGCGATAATCAGCGGAGTGACCGCTTCATCAATCAACAGGCTGTCCGCTTCATCCACAATCGCGGTGTGCAGACCGCGTAATACAGTTGATCGGCTTTGATGATCTGCACCGATGATCCGCCGCAATCGGAGTTGTTCAGGTTGAGAAACACGCCCTAAAGCAATTCGATCGCGCAGAAAGTCACCAAGCAACTCTTTTGCCGTGGTATAGACGATTTCTCGTTGATAACGTTCACCGCGTTGGTTGGGTTGATGTTCACCGCCAACCGATCCGCTACGCAGTCCACATGCCTGATAAAAAGGCGAAAAGTAGTCAGCATCCCGTTCGGCCAGATAGTCGTTGACCGTCAACAGATGGCAGGGCCGACCAATCCAACCCGCCAAAGCGGCAGCCAGGGCAGCGGTCAGGCTTTTGCCTTCTCCGGTGGCCATTTCAACAAGAAATCCCTGACTCAGTGCCAATGCACCCATAATCTGAACCGGATAGGGCGAAAGTCCTAAAGTGCGATGTGCGGTCTCACATAAAAGCGCAATGGCTTCATGCCGCACTTCTGGTTTGTCACTCTGACCTTGTCGAATCAGGGCATGAACATGTTGGCGCTTGTTTGTCAGTTGATGCTCAGAAAGGTGATGAATTGGTTTCAGTGCATCTTCAACCTGAAAAGTGCTTTGCTGAAGGGCGTTGAAACGTCCAGGCTGTGTTTTCCATATACCAATAAGACGATGGGCAAGGGCATCCAATCCGGTTGGCGGTGCGGATGGATCAGGCAGATCAAGCAGACGATCCTGAAGGCTGGGCGGTATCACAACCGATACCTTTGTTGGACAAACTGCCGGACCGTGCGCCACCACTGATACATCAGCGGCGTATCGGTCAGCGTAAGTCGAACTTGACCGGACCGGCCATGAAACGGGATATCATCCTTCAGTGGGTCCAGTTGGGCAACAATGCGAAAGAACGGCTCCGCAGCACGCACACCGGAGCGATCATCAACAGAGACTGCCACATCACCACCGCCGAGCCAACCCAGTGCAGCAGAAGGCAGTGTGTCCTGTTGAAAAGGAATGATTCGATGTGTACTGACCGGAATAGTGGTCTGTGCTTCGCCATTAAGTCGTACGGCAATTTGATGGATGGTGGCTTGGAATATCTCAGTGGCTTCTTCTTGAGGCACCACCGCCACAAAGCGCACAGTATCAGGATCGACCACGCTGCCCAGTTCATCACCACGATTGATCCAAGAACCGATCACTGAGGTAAAGTCCGGTGCCACCCAAACGCCGGTTTGTGGTGCACGTACGATCAGACTTTTCTGTTGTCTTTGGAGGTTCTCAATAAGTTGCTCCAAGGTGCGTTGTTTTTTCTCCAGAGGTTGCAGATCGGCAGTGCTCAGATAGCTCGCTTTATGCTGCAATGCATGGATGCGCGCCAATTGGGCTTGAGCGGATTCAATATGAAAGGCCAGCGTAGGATTGGTCAGCGTGATCAGTGGATCACCGGACACAACAGGATCACCGGTTTGTACATGGCGTTGGTCGATTTTACCGGCCACTTCCGCCGCCACTCGAGCATAGTTCAGCGCTTCCACCACGCCAGGCGCACGGAATCGATTCGGCGCAGGCCAAAGCAGTAGCGCGGTGATCAGTGGAATGGCAATCGCCAAAGTTGTGAGAATGGCGCGGTTACGATTACGTGCCAAACGCGGATCAACAAACAGATAGCGGATGAATTTAAATGGTGGTCGGATGCCCCAGGCAAAGAACAGCGATGCGGCCAATAGTGCACCAACGATCAGAAACTGATCGGAAACAAACAGTGTGATTGCCAACACCACAAACACACGATAGATCCCGCTGGTAATGCCATAGATGGTAAACCATACTGCCTCTCTGTTGGTCTGAGCTGGATTTTCGGCATGGCGTAGACCAAACAGAAGGCGTTCAGTCTGATAGCGTAAATAGGTTTTAGCACGACCATACAGATTCGGCAGAGAGAGCAGGTCAGAAAGAATATAATATCCGTCAAAACGTAACAGTGGATTGATGTTAAAAAGCAGTGTGGATACAGAGGCAATGAACATCATATTGTAGGCCAGCCCGTGAATAATACCGGGTGCGGAATTGGCCCAGACAAAGGTAGCCAGCGCAGCGATAAACAGCTCAACAATCATTCCGCCAGCACCAACCAAAGCCCTTTTTGTGCGACTGCGAATACCCCAACTTGCGGTGGCATCCATATAGGGCAATGGTGTAAATACCAAAAACAGAATACCGATGGTATGCACTTCGCCACCATATTTACGGCATAGTGCAGCATGGCCAAATTCATGCAGGGTTTTGATAAACGCCATGGAGAGATAGAGCAGGGCTAGATTTCCAGGTGCCAGCATGCCTTCTGCTTGATTGAAAAGTGCTTCTGCATTATCTGCAACCACCGTAAGCGCACTGCCGACCACTGCAACCCAAAGAAAGAGACCCAGTGGACCGAACAGCCACTCTATGGGTTTTTGTAGACGGTTGAGCAGGTGATGAGGATCAAAGACCGGCACGCGGATGAAGAGCAGATTGGTCCACTTTGCCTTCAGCTTTTTTTTATCTTGCTTCAGACGGCGCTGACTCAGTTTTGCCGCATCGGATGGGCTGTTGTGTTGTAGTAGGTTGGCACCATCCAACTGGCCGAGCAGACGCAGAACAGCATCTTGACCGGGCGTGCGTTCCGGGAATTTTTGAAGATGTTCCTGCCAAACCATTTCAACCGATTTATCCAGTGAGAGCCGGGCGATAAATTGGTAGGTTTCCGGTTTCAGACGAAAAAATTGATTGGAAAAAGCGTCATGCAGCACATACCAGATCTCACCGGCAAACGGCTGTTTACGTGCGGTAACCGAAGGGCGGAGCATGGTTTTTGTTTGGGCAACGCGATGCCATGAGTCACTGAAAGCGGTTTCCATGCTCTACCACCAAAGCGCCATACGCAGAAAATCCACAGTTCGATGGGTCAAAATCCACAGAATGACCCGATCACCAGCGGAGATTTTAGCAACACCACTCATGCCAGGCCGCCACCACGGGGCGGGATCATCGGCAATGGTGGCGCGCACATGAAACTGATTGCCCTGATCACTGGCTTCAGCCATGGGCCGAATCCGTGCGACCGAGATGGCAAAACGGTGATCCGGGCGGCCTACAAAAGCGATTTCACCGGTTTGATTGGTGTTGATTTCATGGATATCGCGCTCATCCACAGCCAGATCAGCATAGAGTTGATCCAGTCGCGCGACTTTGAACAGCACGTCACCGGTTTGAACAGGTGCTCCGAGCATTTTTTTCAGATCACCTTCGGCAATGA
>JADFWU010000090.1 GCA_015234045.1 Magnetococcales bacterium | reverse complement strand
AGGCGCAGCAAAATTGGCGATAAATTCGCGCGGAGAACCGCAGTTTACTGGAGTAAATGAGGATTCGAGCACGAATTTAGCGTCAATTTTGCAAGAAAAGCGGGTTCTTAAACAGGCTCTCAGAGCCTGAGTCCGAACTCAGCGCTCTGTTCAAGTGGACGGATTGATCCCCTGAAAGGAAAGGCAGAAGAGGCATCTAGATGAAAAACAGTACGAACAAGGTTGCGATCGTTAATGGACTAAAAATCCACTACGCTGATGAACTCGGCACTGGTGGTTTGGATTTTGGTCTGGATTTCCTTGACCTGTTTGCTCAAAAAGGATGGAAAGCGGATCGTGTGTTCGAAATGTGTAGTGGTCCGGGATACATCGGGTTTGCCCTGCTGGCCAACAATCTGTGTAACAGCCTCTGTCTCGCGGATATTAATCCGGTCGCTGTTGAGGCCTGTAAGAGGACAATTGCCGAGAATGGTTTGAGTGATCGTGTGAATGTCTATCTTTCCGACGGTCTGGCTGATATTCCTAAACATGAGCAGTGGGATATTATTGTAGGTAATCCGCCTCAATATGCCCAAGCCAGCCCCCGTGAAGAGAGAATCGGCAGGGCCATTAAATTTGATCTGCACGAACGTATCTGGCTGGATGATGATTGGCATATTCATCGTGACCTGTACACCAATGCCGAAAAGCATCTGGTTGAAGGCGGCCAGATTGTCATTATGGAAGCTCGCCTTGGCAGTGATGAAAATGATTTCATTGGGATGATCCGTGAGGCTGGCCTGACCTATGAAGGGCGTCTGCCATGTCCTGGTGATCGCCGATTTTACTATGTTCACTCTCGTCGACCGTCTTAGAGATATGTCTAGATGGAGGAAGAGCAATCAGGTCTATGGCAAAGGGCAAGGTGAGCTATGAAAGGGTACTACGGCAGGCAGATTGCTTCCGCAATACGTGCTTTTATTAAGCAACACCCCGAATTGGCCACGCGATACAAACAGGCTAAAACAGTCGTCAGGTCTTTCCGTCAACCCGCCTTTTACGAGATGGCAACGCGCTGTAATCTGAGCTGTGAAGGGTGTTACTATTTTGATAATAATCCAGACGTTACCACCAACAATCCCTGTTCCATAGAGGAGTGGTATAAATTTTTTGCCCATGAGGCGGCACGCGGAGTCACCATGGCCTACTTCGTCGGTGCTGAACCAGCTTTGGAGCAAGAGCGCCTTTTGGCCGCTGCACCCCATTTTCCCTTCGGGAATATTGGCACCAACGGAACCGTGGCCATAGATCCTGCCGTTCCTTATCGCATCGGGGTGTCAATCTGGGCCGGTGATAACGCTTCAGATAAAGAACTCAGAGGTGCCACTGTATTTCGTCGGGCTTTGAAAAATTATCGTGGCGATCCCCGTGCCATCATGCTGTTTACCGTGACACGGTGGACTATCGATCAAATCGAAACCGTGGCGAAAATGTGTCAGGATCATGGTGTTCAGCTCACTTTCAATCTCTATTCACCCACCCACACCTTTTTGGATAAACTGACCCAGGGCGCGGAAAATGATTCCAGCTACTTTCGTGTCAGCAGTGGTCGTCATACGCCAACACTGGATGATGAGGCGCTCATTAAAGCGCATCGCGCCATGGGATCAGCGTTGGACCGTTATCCTGACACGGTTGTCTATTCACATCCCTTTAATGATTTTATTTGTGGGCCAACACCGCTCTATGAGCTAGACCCTGATACGGGTGTCGCATTGGACTGTGGTTCGCGCATTCTGTCTCCCATGCGATATTTCACCACAGATCTGGTTTCACAATCGGTAAAATGCTGTACAGCCGAGGTGGGTTGTGACCAGTGTCGTCTGTATTCTGGCGGATGGTCCTCAAAGTTTGTGCCGCGTGCAACCGATGTCAAAGATCTAGTCTCCTTTGAACGCTGGCTCGATATGATCGAAACGCTTGGACGAATTTTCCTCTATCCCAGAGAGATCCATAAAATCCGTCACATTCATGAAAAAGAGCAATAGGCAGACACAATCAAGGAGCGAATACCGTGGCCAGTACAAAAAAATCGATTCAACCTCCCGCGCTCTCTCTGCCAGACATGGAAAATCTGAATTGGAACAGTATGGCGGAGATGATTCGATTCCGAGAAAACACCCGACCCAAACAGCTTCTTGAAGAACAGGTCATCGCCCGGAGAGTGGGGCATCGAAAACTTGTCTTGATTGCTGAGCCGGAAGCCGCGGAAAAGGTGCTCTATAGTCATGCCGATCAATTTCCCAAAGCAGCTGTACAGAAAAAACTGGGCCATGCCGCTTTTGGTCCGGGCATGAGTGGTACCGCTGGTAAACAGAATCAGCGTCAACGGAATGCGTTCAAGCCGCTGATGTCTGGGAGCCATGTGCGCACAATGCGGGCGGTCGCCAAACAGGCCGCAGAGGCGGAAGTGCCACGCTACCTGGAAGCGGGGCGTATTGATCTTGGTTATGAAATGGCTGAGCTGGCCATGCAAATTATCTGGTCATCGCTGCTTGGCGCGGGACAATGGGAAGGGCGTGATCCAGTCGTTACCGAGACCGTGACCGCGCTCTATGCGCATCCAAAAGAGGACTTTGTTACCGCTGCCGACATCGTCCGCAAACTGGCCCACCATTTTGAAGAGACCGGGCGGTGGAAAAAGTTAACCGATGATAATCCTCTCAAGGCGATTACCAATCCTGAAGGATGGACAGGGGCGCATCCGATGAGTCAGGAAGAGGTGCGGGCCAATGCAGTGGTTATGGCCGCCTCTGGTCATGTGACAACCGGACTGACCCTGGCTTGGTCCGCCTGGCTGCTTGGTCTGTTTCCTGAACATCAGGCTAAGGTCTATCAGGAAGCGTCAAACGGAAGCTCTGAAGAGCCACGCTCGTTCCTGCGTCAAGTGGTCAATGAGGCTTTGAGACTGTTTCCACCGGGCGCGGAGACCATGCGTGATGCGAAAGGTCGATTGCAGGTGGGTGATCAGATGATTGAACCGGGTGACATGGTCATCGTTTCGTTCTATGCGCTCCATCGTCATCGACGCCTGTGGCAGCAGCCCGATGAATTTCGGCCTGAGCGATTTAGCCCGGAATCATCCGAGCCGGTGATGTCATCGGCTTTTCTACCTTTTAGCGGTGGGCCTGGTGGGTGTTTGGGTATTGCTCTGGCCTGGGCTGAGATGTTGGCGGTGCTCAGCACGCTATTCCATCGGACCCGAATTGATGTGGATCCCGAGGATGCCGAAAAGGTTGGTCTTTGTCTGGGGACATGTATCTATCCAGACCGGTCGTTGCATGTTCAGGTTAAACCACGATGAGCATTAACGAGAGAAAAAACACGCATTCCATTCATGATTATGAGACGGCCTGTCAAATCTTGCGTGATAATGATTTTTCTTCCTATAGCTTATACAGTTATGCGGTATCATTAAGTAAGAAAACAGGCCATCCTTTAACCAATCTCAAGACCATAATCAAACGAACACCTTTTTTGCTCAATGGTGCAGAACATCGCCAAACACGCAGTGCTATTTCACCATTTTTCTCGAAAAAAAAGATGATGGTATGGCATCAACCGTCGCTTGATAATCTCCAAAATCATCTGAAACCGTTATCATCATTACGGCATGTTGATTTGGTTCATGACTTTGTCAGTCCACTGATCAATAAAATCATGGGACGCATGCTCTTCACATCTCATGAGATTGATTGGAAACGGCTCAACCAATGGACGGAAAACATCAATTGGGTGGGCGAGTACATGACGCTTCCGCCGAAAAAACTTCTCCTTCTTGATCAGGACCTTCATGATTTTCATAGGTACCTTGATTCATTTATGACGGCTTCGGAGGATGAAAAGCCCATCCCCATGATGCATGAGTTTGTCTCTATTTCAAAAGAACAGCAGTGGTCTCGTCACGATGTGATCTGGCTTACCATCGCAGTTTGCCAGGCGATAAGGCCGCTGGTTTCAACACTGTCCAATATTTTGCATTATTTGCTCATCAATCCTTCAGAAAAAGAGAGGCTTTTGCAAAATACAGAGCCCAATAAACGATCTGATTTGATTCATGAACTTATCATTAAAAATGTATCGATACGAAATATGCTTCGTATTGCCAAGAAAAATAAGACAGTTAATGGCCATGTTTTTCAAGCAGGCGATCAGGTAGAGATTGATCTACCCAAAGTTAACCGTGATTTTCTAGCCTCTATTAAGGCGGGTAAGAAAAACATTTCCGACCTTCCGTTTCATTTGTCATTTGGTTTGGGTAATCATCGATGCCCTGGTGGTTTAATCTCTTATTTCCTGATTAAAAGCATTGTTCAGGCGCTCTTTGAGCGTTTTCCAAATATGACGATTCGTAACAGCGTTCCTGTACACTGGTATTCAACCGATATCACGCATTCGATTAAGAACCTTCCTGTTAAATTGACATGATTTCGGCGACTGGAACCGGATATATGAGTCGCTTCAACACACCAGCTCGGAAGTGAAATTCATGGGACAAGAAAAATCACCAGATAGCGAAGCGGATGCCAATAATCCGAACAGCATGCTCGCTGTAGCGCTGTTTCTCGAACGTTCAGGAGAGGTGGAAAAAGCGGAAGCTGAACTCTCTCGGATTGTCCGGCAATGGCCAGAGGAGATTCAAGCGACTTGTCGTTTGGCCCAGTTACTCCAGAAGCGCAAAGCCTATGACTCCGCTTTGGTCCAGTGGCAGCATGCCCTGACAATTGAACCAAGCCATCCACAGGCCCTGCGTGGTATGGCCACGACCCTTGAACAGTTGAATCGCCTTGATGAAGCGAAAGAACTCTTTCAGCAGATCGCCGCTTCCTGGCCGGACGACCCAAAGTCACGTATTTATCTGGCCCGCATTCAAAAAAAACAGGGAGATAAAGTTGGTGCACACCAGCAGTGGCAAGAGATCATCAATGATTTTCCCGACACGCTTCAGGTGACCATCGCTTATGCTCTGTTCCTGGAGCGTCAGGGGCAATTGGAGGAAGCGGGGCAGTGGTTTGATCAGGCGGTCAAACAGTGGCCGGAAGATTCGCGTGGTTGGTGGGGGCGGGCACGGGTCAGCATGCTGCATGATGATCCTCAAACCGCACTCAATCATTGGAAAACCTTTGCCACACGCTTTCCACAAGAGATCTCTGCTCTGTTAGGATTAGCGGGGTGTTTGGAGTCGGTTCGACTTTTTGATCAGGCTGACGCGCTTTATGATCAGATTATCGCATCCTGGCCTGATGATCTCCGCGCCTGGTGTGGAAAGGCCCGGATCGGCCAAAAGCGCTTTGACCCGCAGAAGGCATTGCAGATGTGGCAGAAGGTGGTTGCCAAATTTCCTGAGGCACCACGCCCCGCTTTGGAGATGGCCATCTTTTTACGGCAGCATGGTCACTATGATCACGCTTTCACGCTCGCCGAGAAGGTTCTGCAACAGCAACCAACACATATTAAGGCCCGAACAACCTATTTTGATCTACTGCTCAGCACGGGAAGAAATGAACAAGCTTTGCAGATCATGGAAAAATGGTTTCAAGAGACGCCCTCTCATCCCGATATTTTATCCCGTTATACCAATATTTTGAAAATTTTTGAGATGGATGAAAGGGTGAATCACACCTTGATCTCTCATGGTCATGAGAATATGGACCTGATCGGTTCTGACTCACTCTACGATGCCCTTTTCAATCGATCTGATGAATTTCCCATCAACGACACGCTGACCCGCAATCTGTGGGTTGCCTGGCGCTATGCCGATCATGCCAAATGGTCGTGGTCCGCCTGGCGACGTGCCGCCATCTGGGGTGTTTATGCCAACTGGATCCTCAGAATGTGTGTGGAGGGGCGTCCCGATCTTCTGCCCAAGTTGGATGAGATGATCATTCCACCCTGTCAGGAGACGCTGAACCAAGCACTCTCCCAAGGAAAAGGCTGCCTTTTAGCCGGAACGCATCATGGGCCCAACAATATTCCACCATACTATTTTCATCAGTATGACCACCCATTTCACACAGTGGGTGCCACGGGACAGAAACAGATTAAGCAGAAGGATTCCAGTGCCATTTTCATCCACGATCAAAACAGGAAGCAAGCGTATAGAAAGTTGATGAAGCAACTCAAATCTGGGGCCATATGTGCCCTTGTTTATGACCATGCCCCTTCATTTGCTCTTGAACGCCCCTTTTTAAACGGGCGTATCAAGGTCTCGCCATTGATTCCCCGTCTGGCTTACAGAATGTCAATCCCATCCCTCTCTTGCAAAGCGGTTTGGCAAGATCAAAAAATCGCTATCCAGCTGTTTACACTGCCAACTCCTGACCGTGGGGAGTCTGAAGACGATTTCATTGACCGTTGGTTTTCAGTTGTATTGAAGGATTTTGCCCAACAGTTATGCGGGCCACCGGAAAATATCAGCTTTGGCCCCTTATGGCGGATATTATGACCCTTAACCAGGTGAAGTGACTATACTTTTCCGGACACACAAATTCGAATATCATGAGTGGATATAAGAAGGAGTGTGTTATCCATGGAAAGCCATAGAAAGACAACCACCTATACGCCAGAGTTCAGAACATCCGCTGTCAAATTGGCTTTGGAGTCTGATCATCCAATTGCGCAAACAGTAAGCGCCCAATGAACCGCAGGGCTCCGTTTACCTTGAGAAACTGTCATGCTATGGACTCCACAACACACATCGGAGGAAATCATGGCGATAAAGTTGACGGAGCGTCAGCGGTATTGGCTTAAGCACATTCGTGCCAGTGAAAAATCTGGTGGAACAATGAAGGCATATGCTGATGATCATGGCCTGACTGTCCAGGAATTATATAGTCATTCCAATCTAAAATCTAACAGTGTATAATGTGCTCATGAGCTATGATATTGATTTGAGAAAACGTGCTG
>JADFWU010000008.1 GCA_015234045.1 Magnetococcales bacterium | reverse complement strand
TTTGGAATTCTCAAAAAAAGGCGATTAGCAGCCGCACCGAAACGCACTATTGAGGAAGTAATTATGTTCAGTTCTGAATTGGAATGACTATATTTTGGGCAAAGAACGGTGATTTTTGATGGTCTCAGATATCTGAAACAGTTGAAAATGGCAGGTTATGAATTGTAATAATTTGACCGTCGTAAACGTGTTGATTCAATTAAAAATCCGTTGGCCTTTCACGCCGACAACACGGGTTCGATTCCCGTACGGGTCGCCACTTTTTCTGTTTTCTTATCAATTTTTCCTTCCGACGTTTCTACGCTCTTTTATTAGCACTTTGATCTGGTTTTACATATACATCTAATAAATAACCTTCATCTAGTTAAATGTAATTTTGTAGATAGAGCTAAATCATGTTTTATTCCTAGAATTCTTTTGCTAATTATATAGTAACCATCTTGCTCTTTTCCAAGAAAAAAATTCGGCTGATTTCCATATCAAAAGGGTCGGACTGATCATGTAAATCATCTAAAATAAACGAAAATACGCGGCTAGTCGCTACTCTTCCAGTTTATTCTAATTGTTCATCAACCCAGTGCACATATCTATCATTTGTTTTATATATGAGGTATAGACTTTTACCGTTTATGAAAAATATTATCATCAATAAATTCTTTACAGTTATAATGGGGGTGTTTTTTCGAATTGGTGTAAATATTGGATAGTTACTTGTCGTTTCAGATCACGCAAGCCAGAAGCACTTCGGTTCTGAAAGGTACTTTCCAATTTGATTTATTTATACGCTTTACCTCGATGAAGCACTCGTAACACAAGAACGGTAACCACGTCATCTTCTATGGAACAAAAGACCCGGTATGAGCCAATACGGTAACGCCAAAACCCCTGCTTATTTCCAGTCAGAGGTTTGCCAATAGATCGTGGATCTTCAGAAGGAGCTATACGATTTTTGAAAAATTCAACAACGCGGCGTTGTGTAACCCGATCAACTTTTTTGAGATCTTTTACCGCACTTGGACGATATTCAATCTGCCAAGCCAAGTTCTTTCTCCAGCTCTTCAGATGTCAGGTTCGTTCCATCTTCTTCAAGCGACTCAATGCACAGTTGGTAATCTTTCATCTCTTCAAGGTAGCCACTGATAGCACGATTGATGAATTCTGAGAGAGTCATGCCAGTTTCTTTAGCCACCTGGGCTATTTCAGTTTCAAGTTCTGATCCAATATCAACACTCAACATGGCACTACCTCTTTTAGTTCAAACCGTGTTCTGATACCAAGATAAGAATACCTGATTTCCCTACAAATGTGTCTATATTTTGTCCATATAATACGCAAGTCATGGAGGATTCTAGATAATGTCAAGCTATAATTAGAACGCGTTTTGTCGTAAAGTTGTTGATTTTATTGTGAAGGCTCCGGCCTTTCACGCCGACAACACGGGTTCGATTCCCGTACGGGTCGCCACTTTTTCTGTTTGCTCATTCCTGCTTTAGCTTCCCTATAAATCTGTTTTAATCTGAGTTTGATAACTCAAATTGGTTGTCATTAAAATTGCTCTTTACTTTCTGTAAAAGTGAAGATACAGTTTTTTCTATTGCCATTTTATGATGATAATATTTATCATAAGTTTTTGCATGGTTTCAGGGAAAGAGCCATGTTGTTAATGGCCCGTGGCATGCTGGCTAGATCAAGTGAAGTGGTAGCCGTCAATGTCGAGGATCTCCACTTTGATAAAGACGGTTCCGGCACAATCACCATACGCCGATCCAAGACAGACAAGACCGGACAAGGTGCCATAATGTGGATCTCACAACCCACCGTCCAGGCTGTAAAAGACTGGTTAAAGGTATCAGGAATCAAGAAAGGCCCCCTTTTCCAGTCGCTCACAAAGGGTGGCACATTGCGCGGTAACCGGCTCGCTACCACCGACTTTTACCGCTAATAAGACGGCTAGCCGAATGTGCAAATATTGAGGGAATTTAAGGATATAGCGCACGTGTAGGCATGGCTAACCGCGAATGGCGCGGAATTAAGCGCGATAATGCAAGCAGGCCGATGGAAAAGCCCAACCATGCCAGCACGCTATAGCGAACGCCTATCAGCCGGGAAAGGGGCTGTGGCCCAGCTGTATCATAAGCGTGGTGATATGGGGTTGCTGGAAAAAGATGATTAACGGCAACTGTTCGGACTATGAACCGAAAGTTGAAACCTGGATCTGCTCGTTACACTCTAAACATTTCTTTTGTGAATATTTTAGCCCAAAGATGGTTAATCTGTAACAACACCATCAGAGATAGAAGTCTGAACAAACATAGCCATTGGAACAGGCTTAATACTTTTAGCTCTCCCAAATATCAGCAGCAAACGTCGGACTTCAGAACGCTCAAAACCATCTGTTGGTATAGATATCTCTATGCGTCCCTCAAACTGGGTATTATCTGCCTGTCGAGTCTGTTCACTTCCCCTTATTTTTTGTATTGCCTCCGTCAATTTAGACGTAAAATGAGATAATAGTGCTTTATTATTTCCATTTTGAAAATACTCAACAATTTTCCTAAATGGGGCTCGTACTTCACCATGACTCCCATCAATTAACCTTGTATGCAAAACGTAGTCATAGTCCATATCAATTGGAAAAATAATTTCCTGCCAGTCATTCAGGATTGATTTTAAGCAATTCTCTATCACATTGCTTGAAGCGCTTGTATGTTGATGAAGTTGTTGCCAATATTCAGGAAGGTCAGCAATGATAACAGATCCGGTCAATGTAGCCAAATATAAAGCAGACTCAAGTCCAAATCCCTTGTAAAACAATAACTGTCCACTTCCATTTTCTTTATCAATTGGTTGTAGAAGTGCGCATGGGTTGTTTAATTGCTTTGTTTTTAAATAAGAGACAATATCATCGATATTGATATTATTATCTTTTGGTAATTTTTTTCTGATGTACTGTTTAATGTCATGTTCAGAAAGTCGGCCCAAAGAACACCAATAATCATCTTTAATAATACTTTTAAATAGCTCTGAACCCTTTTGGCTTGGAGTCCAATTTGTCGTTCGTTTCCTGGCCATGGCAATCTTAGAACGACTGAATTCATTATTATAATCACCTGGATCTGGAATAAGGTGAACAATACCGGCATCAATAAATGGTTCAAGATGTAATAGTAATAGTACGTTTCTTAGTGTTTCTTCCTTATGCTGTGTAGGTGATTTTATTGGGTTTAATTTAGGTTTAACACAAACTGGATTTAAAAAAGGATTAACAACTACCACTTCATCAAAATATTTGAGCCAACAAAGAACTGTCTCCATAATAGTTCTTGCATCAATCGGACCAAAATAGAGCGTACGAAATACTCTATTTGTTGGTCTTGGATGCAATTCCGCTAAATCAGTGTCCTTTGGCCATAATGAGGCCAAAGCTTGATGGATTTCTTTGACATGCTCATCGCTTATTTCACGTCTTACATCGTCCCATGTTTTACCATTTGAAATCCCCAAGATCTCCTGAACTCTATAGCTAAACATTAAGTTACGCTCTCGAATTCCGTACACCCTCCATGTTGGACGTTCTTCAACTTTTAAGTATTGGCAACAATGCTTGAACTTACGACCACTTCCGCAACCGCAAGGGTCATTTCGGCTAGGATTGGGATATTTAGAGCGTTTCAGATATTTATGGGCATCTGATGTTCTTCCATATGCGTCTTGGTAATATGTTGATCCGTCATCATATCCCAAATACATATCACCGCCGAATAGCCATAGATCATCTTTTGGGAGCAATATTTCTGCGATGTCCTTCCATTCTCCTGTGAACAGCTTTTCAGGATAAAGCCATTCTTTGTTTTCAGAAGCTATGTATTTCTTTGCACGCTTTTTTAATAAGTAGTTGATTGTGATTACCTTATCTTGTGATAGCTTTCGCTTTCTAATAAAAGTATCAGTGCGTACAATACCAGTCCCTTGATATCGGGCATTAGTACGAGATTTCGTTAAGTTTGACGAAGTAGAATTTTGTACATATTCTAGGTGGGTGAGAATTATACAAGTGTTTGAATCAAGCGCAAAAATAGTTTGAGATCCTACTAACTCGATGAGTGGGTCACCGGGATATGAACACTCTGAGAATTCCGGTGGCAATGCGGCATTGTAGACAGTCACGGGGTGATCAGTTACGATGAACTTAACTTCTGATTCTTCAGCAGAAACAATTTCCCTAACACCTTCTGCCCACATCGTACAATGCATAAGGCGTAAGCACTGCATTTCTTGCATCAGTTCTACCTGATTCAAAGCAGAGTAACGTGACTTGATCCAATCAAGTCCTTTGGGAGTTCGCAGTTTCTGAGCATCAAGATATTCAAAAAAATCTTGAAATGACTTGTGCATTGAGGATGCGTTACCTTCAATATAAGCGCGTACCGCTTTGGCACCTGTATCATCGATTTTCCCAAAAAGATACCTCTCAATCTCATCACTAATTATGGCACCAAAACTGGTTGTGTAGAGATCAACCTCATTAAAACACTTCTTAGGGCCTCTGTTATATAGTTCTTTTGTTGGAACTGTGCGTCCATCAGGTAGTGGTTTTTCTGGTGATAAATCTAGAAGGTAGTATTCAGACTGCCCAGCAGCAAGAAAGCCTCGTTGGTACCATTGTGGTACATAGTGATTATTTCTAGTTTTCTGGTCAGCCATCATTACTTCCTGTTTGGTGGGTTGCTATTGGATAATCTTTATAGGTATCAGCTAGATGTCGGTTGAATGAGCACCTCAGCCGGAATCTTCAATCCGTCATGTAAACGGCGGATCATCTCCAAAGTCAGTTGGCGCTTACGGTTCAGAATTTCTGATACTCTGGCCCGGCTGCCAATATACTGCTCTAGGTCTTTCCGGGTGAGACCGAATTGCTCCATTTGGAATGTAATGGCCTCAATTGGGTCAGCAGGTCCGATGGGGTGCTGTTTAGCCTCATAGGCTTCAATGAGGGTCACAAGCACATCAAGACGGTCACCTTCAGGAGTGTCTAAGTCAGCATCCATCAGTTGATCAACTTCAGCCAAAGCGGCTTCATAGTCGGTCTCTGTTTTGATTGGATGGATATTCATCATACTGCCTCCGCATCAATTTGATCGTATTGGGCATGGGTGCCGATGAAGCGGATATACACAATGCGATATTGATAGTTGATCTTGACGATCAATCTGTACTTGTTCCCAGCTATGTTGAATACAACCCGGTTGCCTTTCAGAAAGCTGGCATTTCGAAATTCGGCCTTGATATCCGATGGAGTCGCCCAGTTGGCCTTCAAAACAAAGCTGTGCCACGCTTCAAGCTGGCCTTTGGAATCACAAAATGTGGGCGATGATTCCCAGAATTCCCTCAATGTTCTTTTGGCTATGATTCTCATAGATCAATCTTATCACGATCCCAATATGGGATCAATATCGACCCTGGCTACCCCTGAATACATGGATTGAATACAGAGAGTAGGGGGTGAGTCCGTCAAACATGGTCCGTTTGGTGAGAGAACTTGGACTGTTTATGAAGGTGGCTGTATAGGACAGCAAATTCATGAAGTGGCACACCATCCTATGCTGGGTAGTGTCTTGGGAAATGGAGAGTAATTTTTGATAGGTTTAGCTGTGTGGAATAGTTGAGAGTGACGGGTTAGGAACTATGATGTTTGAGTCGTCGTAATCTCATTGATCCAATTGAAAATCAGTAGGCCTTTCACGCCGACAATACGGGTTCGATTCCCGTACGGGTCGCCACTTTTTCTATTTGTTCATTCCTGCTTTAGCTTCCATATAAATCTGTTGGTCATCCTCTATCTAGCACTTCAAATCCCGATAGAAGTTCTCGTGACTGCCCAATGCAAGCAAAACAAGTGCATCACCTGATTCATCCACTTCATAGGCCAACAGCATCAACTGTCCAATCATTTTGAATTTGTAGACTCTCACACCAGCCAAGTCGCCCACCTTGGCGTCACCGACCATAGGGTCAGACATGATAGTCCTTACTGCCTTATCGAGAGCCTTCTTTTGATTGGCATGCAGGCGTTTGATATTTCTTTTGAATATTCCAGTCTGAAGAATACGCATCAGTCAAAAGTGTACTCTTCAAGTTTAGTGTCCTGACGGGCAAGCAAAATATCCTTGATCATGGAGTAGGGTAGATCCGGGTTCTCTTCAGCCATTTTGCCAATGCGTGACCAGTACTCAATTTGCTTGGGGAGTGAGCGGTGAAATACCCGGCCATGCTGTTTGGCTTCAGCTACCAACTCTTCAGAAATCTTCACATTTACAGACATGATGTTGCCTCCTTTATTGAAGGACCATTTTAGACTATTCGGGACCTTTTTGGAATATCGAAAGTCAAGTTGTGGTCTGACGCGGAAACTGTCTCATGCTTGCTGTGTCGCTAGGGTATGCTCTAATAACATAGATAAAATTATTGCCTCATCGCCCGATATGAACATTGTCTTGATAGGTGTAACCGATTGGGTTACACTATGACCATGATTGAATCGTTCAACCATAAAGGGCTTGAGGATCTATTCTACGATGGCAAACGCCGTGGGGTGCCTCCTCATCTTGCCCGGAAGCTTACCGATATCCTGGACCTTCTGGACGCGGCCATCAGGGTTGAGGATCTGAGTTATCCAGGATCTGGACTTCATCCGTTGAAGGGAAATATGAAGGGTATGTGGGCGGTGAGGGTGACTGGCAACTGGAGAATCGTTTTCGAGTTTGAAGAAGGTCAGGCAAGGCGCGTTGACTTGGTTGATTATCATTGATGGGAGACATCACCATGAGTAGGCAAAGAACCAGGAACCGGAAACCGACTCATCCGGGTGGAATTCTGCAAAGACAGTATATGGAACCTTTGGGCTTGAACATTACCAAGCTGTCAGAACGTCTTGGCGTTTCAAGAAAGACACTCTCCAAGATCGTCAACGAGCGTGGATCTATCACCGCTGATATGGCCCTTCGTCTCTCCAAAGCTTTTGATACAACTCCAAGCCTCTGGCTTAATCTTCAACAGGCCGTAGACCTATGGGAAGCACAGCAAGGAGAAGAGTGGAGCGAAGTGGAGTCGTTGGCTCTTTGTCCATTATGAATGGTGGAATGGGGCAGGGTGACTGGTTTTGGGAAGAGGTGCTAAAGGTGTGTTAATGCTACAAAGAAACATCCTTGGTAGCCTGATACTATTCCAGAAAACAACTGTTTGTGATATACAGGCTTTTCTCATCCCTCAATAGTGAGGAGGGTTTGGCCAAGGCCCTGGAATGCCTGCTGGGCTGACGAATCATTCCTAAAGCATGATGGAACTCCTGATCTTCCAGCTTTTCGGGATTGGGTGACTGTCAGGCCACCAAGGAAAAACTTGAACATCGAGTTACAGGTATCAGCTAGATGTCGGTTGAATGAGCACCTCAGCCGGAATCTATAAAGTCAAATCAACAGAATCCAGGCAATTATACCAATTTATAGCGTAACATGCTGAAATATCATATAGGTTCTGATCTCTATGAAAGCCAAAAAAACAACAGATAGATTCGTCTACTCTACCGATCAGGGTAGAATATGTCCTGACTGTGGTAAGCCTGCATCGGGCTGTGTTTGTAGCCAGAAAGGCGTGATGTCCGAATCAGATGGTATCGTGCGGGTTTCGAGAGAAACCAAAGGGCGAGCGGGAAAAATTGTTACTGTGATTAAGGGAGTGGCTTTGGAAAAATCCTCACTGGCTCAGTTGGGTAAAAAACTTAAAAGAGGGTGTGGATCTGGTGGAACGGTAAAAAATGGTGTGATTGAAATCCAAGGGGACCATGTTGAACGTGTGATGGACGCTTTAAAAAAAGAGGGGTGGACCGTGAAACGTGCGGGTGGTTAGAGTCACGGAAAATAAAATCATCTCATTCAACAGCCTGAAGATTCGACACCAACATATGAAACGGGAATGGATACAGAGTGATCCATTCCCGTTTAAATATACTGTCATCTTAACCGTGAAAGTCACAGAGTGATCTTTTGAGGTCAGGTTTGAAAGGGGGATTCTATCCCTTTTTTAAGAAAGTCTATCAAAAGTTCTCGGCTTCGATCTCAAAATGGGCCTTGCCGTGGGCGCATGCGGGGCAGACACCGGGAGCAGATTTACCTTCGTGTTGATAACCGCAGTTACGGCAGGTCCAGGTCTGTTTCTTTTTACGAGTAAAGACCTTCTGTTCGGCGATATTATCAGCCAGTTTGGTAAACCGTTCACCATGTTTGCGTTCAGCAATGGCAATGGCTTCGAAAATATTGGCGATTAGGTCAAAGCCTTCTGCTCTGGCGATTTTGGCAAATGAGGGGTACATTTCGTCCAGTTCATACTGCTCACCCGCTGCGGCGGCGCGAAGGTTCTCCTCTGTGGAGCCGATGGCACCATCCAGCATTTTGAACAATGTGCTTGCGTGAGCGCGTTCCTGATTGGCTGTTTCTTCAAAAACTTCGGCAATCTGCACAAAGCCTTCCTTACGTGCTTTCTTAGCGAAAAAACCATATTTGTTGCGGGCTTGAGACTCGCCAGCAAATGCGGCGAGAATGTTTTTTTCCGTTTCGGTTCCTTTGAGATCAGCCATGGTATTGCTCCTGTTGATCGTGTGTTGAGGCGTTTCATGGTATGGAAATGATCATGATATCAGCACTAGCACGCTGTATTGAGTGTTTTTTCTTCATTACGTTATTTGGACGCTATTATCAATTATCCAAATAGTATTGTATTCTTCTCTCCAAATATACTTCAATAGGGTCATTATCGAAATTGTTTTCATGCAATTTTTCAAAAAAATCATTTTTACAATCAAGTTGGTTCCTTTAATCGCTTGAAAAAGTGACTTTTCCGATCGTGATGATGATCCGTTCACATCTTTGGCCTGTCGTGTCATGGTGTCTATTATCAGTAAACAATCAAAACTCGGTGACTTGCTGCTATGAAAATAATCGTCAAACTCTGCATGATTGTTCTGTTTCAGGCGTTTATTGTTGGCTGTGCATCTATGCCAGCCAATAAACAAATGACCGACAATCAGTCGCCTGATACGCTCTTTCAGTATGCGACTATCAACGCGCTGTTGGCAGGATTGTATGATGGCGATTTGAAGATCAACGCACTGGCTGAAAAGGGCGATTTTGGTCTAGGCACATTCAATACGCTGGATGGTGAAATGGTGGTATTGGATGGCATTGTGTATCGAGTCAGTATTGATGGAAAGGCGCGTATTGTCGCTGTTGACGATCAAACACCATTCAGTACAGTAGCTTTTTTTCAGCCGGATAGTGCGTTTACTCTGCCGGCTGGATTGGATTATAACGCCCTTAAAAAAAAGCTGGATGATCAAGCAAATGAACCAAATAGAATGGTGGCTTTTCGGGTGGATGGTCTGTTTCAAGCGATGAAAGTACGTTCCGTGCCCGCACAGAGCAAGCCGTATCGTCCGTTAGCTCAAGTGGTCAAGGATCAGGCGGTTTTTGACTATCAGAACATCCGAGGCACACTGGTTGGTTTTCGGTTACCTGCAATGATGTCAGGTTTGAATGTGCCGGGCTATCACTTCCACTTTTTGGATGATACGCGCCAATTAGGCGGTCATGTTTTGAGTTTGTCCACAGGTACGAACAATCGTACACAAGTAGACGTGTTGCATTCATTTCATCTTCAAACACCAGTATCATCGGAATTTGGTCACTATGTGACCGGAAAAAATACCAAAAAAGATCTCCACCGTGTGGAGCGTGATCAGCAATACTCAGGTCAGGGTCATTGATTATCCATGCGAAAGGTTCAAACCACCCGTATTGGTGGGTGGTTATTCAGTAAATCATTGGTCAACAGAATGATGACTCTTCCTTGGTGATTTTAATGTCAAACTTTGTCTACATCCTCGGAAGTGCAGGCAAAGGTGGACGGCGTACCTACGTGGGTTGGACAACCGATCTACAAAAACGGTTGAAGGCCCATAATAACGGTACTGGTGCGCGTTCAACGCGAGGGCGACAATGGATTCTGCTTTATGCAGAGCGTTATGCCTGTCGTCGGCAAGCCATGAGCCGTGAATGGTATTTGAAAAAGGATCGCCCATTTCGACGGGATATTTGCCAGACAGGCAGTTATGATATCTAATGATTGTCACTAGGTATAATACTTTGGTGAAAGTTTAAGTATGACAAATATTCGATGTTGTTGACCGAGCTATACTAGATCTCTATTGCAAAAAACGCATCCTATTTTCACGGTTTGAACACTAAATTATCATGATAACCATGATACCATTCCTAAATTGATACTACGTTAATAATAAAGCGTAGAAACAAACAGCCGGATTGGAGTGTTGATCTATGAAATATAGCTTGATGATTATGTCTGTCTTAATATATATACTGCTAACGAACGTCTCTATTGCCCGTGATCAGATACGTATAACCGGCTCTTCTACGGTTCATCCCTTTTCAACTGAAGTCTCAGACCATTTTGGTAAGGATTTTTCGTACAAAAAGCCAATAGTGCAAAGTACTGGAACTGGCGGAGGAATGAAAACATTTTGCGCGGGTATTGGTGAAGAGCATCCTGATATTGTCAATGCATCACGGCGTATCAGTCAGCAGGAATCAGAGTTATGTCGGCAAAATGGTGTCTATCACTTGATCGAAGTACATATTGGTTATGATGGCATCGTATTTGCCAATTCTAAAAGATCTCCTAAGTTCAATTTTACTCTCAAGGATATCTATACTGCTCTCGCTGATCAGGTTCCGTCACCTTATCATGTTGGCAATATCGTTAAGAATCATAAAAGCCGCTGGAGTAAGGTCAATACCAATTTGCCTGACAAACATATCTGGGTAATAGGACCGCCTAAAACTTCTGGGACGCGTGATGCTTTTGAAAAACTGATCATGGAACCCGGTTGTAGCGAATATAGAATAATGCGTGTGATGAAAAATAAGGATATCAGCCAATACAATCAGACATGCCATACCATTCGACAGGATGGTGCTTATATTGAGTCTGGCGAAGATGATGAACGGATTGTGAGTGAGTTAAGTATCAATAAAAGCGCTATCGGTATTTTTGGTTACGGATTTCTCAGTCGAAATCAGGACACGCTTCAAGGAAGCAGTATTAACGGTATTAAGCCGCACTTTGACAATATAGCCAATGGTTCATATCCTGGTCATCGACCACTGTTTGTCTATGTAAAAAAACAGCATCTTGATCTGGTCGATGGAATTCGGGAATATATTGGTGAGTTTATCAGTAGTCGGGCGATAGGTGAAAAGGGCTATCTGGTAGAGAGTGGGCTGATTCCCCTCAATGAGAAGGATAGGCAAAAAATGGTGCGGCGTGTTCAGAAAGCATTAAGATAACAGTACGTCAGCGCCCAATCTTTCTCAAACTGGTATGAAAATTAGAGAATTATTGATCAGTAAACTCTGAAAGAAGTTGCGGAGAGAAAACGATCATCTTGGAATCTTCATGAGGGTTGATTCCAAGGTGATTTGAACAGTTCTTCTTTTGTAACCCCGTTGTTACAAAAAGTCTTACCTCAAAAGCGATAGAACGATTTGAGGTTGCAGATTGGCTTGAGCCAGTACGGCAGCGCCTGCTTGTTGTAGAATTGCGTTTTTAGCCAGTGATGTTGTTTCATCAGCCACATCTACATCCATGATGTTCGAGTAGCTTGACTCCATGCCTTCACTATAGCTTCCCAGCGAATTAATTGCGTGATCCAATCGACTCTGCAAACCGCCGATGGTAGCACGGATATCAGAAACCGATGAGATGGCGTTGTCAAAGTTATCAAGCATGCCATTGGCATGTGAGATAGCGCTGGTGGCTCCCCAGGTGTTTTCGATATCCGATGCTGTAACCGTTGAGACTCCTGCACCAATGCTGGACGCATCAGCCACTTTGATATCAATACCAATAGTCGTATTGGCATCAGCACCGACTTGGATACCGCCAGTAAAGGAGTTTCCAGCTGCGTTATACAATAAAACCTGGTCGTTATACTCGGTTTCCTGTGACAGTCGATCAATTTCTGAGACCAATTCGACCACTTCAGTCCAGATATCGGAACGATCACTGGAGGTTAGGGTGGATGTTGCCATTTGCACCATCAATTCGCGCAACGATTGCAAGGCACTATCTGTCTCTTCCAGCGCGCCGTCTGCCACCTGAAGCATGGAAACACCATCATTGGCGTTACGGATAGCCTGATTGGCTCCACGCAGTTGGGCGGTAAACTTGGACGCCATCGCCAGACCACCAGGGTCATCAGCGGAGCGGTTGACCCGAAGGCCAGACGAAAGTCTTTCAAAGCTTTTTGAAAGAGCAGATGTTGCCTTGTCCATGTTGCCACGGATGGCCAAGGCAGCAAGATTGCTGTTAATGGTCAAAGCCATGGTTTTTCTCCCCGAATTTTTTATTTTGGTCACGGAAAAAATGAATCATCAGGTCCAAAGATCCGTCCACAAAACGCAGAAATCGGCGCATGCTTTTTGCACATAACCGTCGCTAGAACGCAGCAGAAAGACCAAGAGACCAGAAAAATGAGATGATTAATTTTTTCCGAAACTCTTTGTATCCCATTCAGTATAGACCTTCAAAATTAAGGATTCAACGGTGAATACCATGAAATTATTAATAATTACCGATTATTGATGAAGGTAGTCTTGATTAATATGAGTATGGCTCTAATCTCTTGGATTACGTTAAATAGTAATATGGTTATTATTGTATTTACAGTTATGTTAAATTACTCATACTGTGAGCAGATATGAACATGCTGTTACCAGTGTTCTGGAAACTATGTGTTTACAATAGATAGTCTTGGGAAATTTGTGCTGGAAAGAGATGCGATGGGTGTCATCAAGGCAAAAGAAAGCGGAAAAGCGCATTTTTATTTTTATTGATTAATTAGCGCTTGTTCCAATGTGGAAGGATTGTGTCTCCCCGGTCCTTTGTATTTACTCAGGTATTATATGGTGTCATTTGTGTAGATCAGGCCGCTCTGGATTGGGGTCCAAAAAGGGCATCATAAGTGTGCGGATCATAGTAACGCAGGCACTGTTTGACAAACTCGACCTTCTCAACGCCCAAGGCTTTAGCATAGGCCTCATACATATCCGCTGGAACGCGGCCTTGACCGTTTTCGATCTGGCTGACAAAGGTGTAGTACTTCAGCTTAATCTGTTCCGCCAGTTCACGTTGGGTGAGGCTGCGCTCCAGCCGTAACCGCTTCAACCAAGCACCAGCACTTTTGCGCAATTTTACAGCGCGGGGATTTGTGGCTTTGTTTTTCCTTTTCACAGTGGCATCCTCCAGGTTTACTGCATGGTTTGGTAAATAACGTGGTGGTAAATTAAATCGGAATTGAGTTCGATATATTGCCGTTTATGGGTAATTAAATTTGTTGATAGCTTGATAGCGTATCCTACTGACTTATTTAAAAATCAATATTAAAAAAAAACTGGATATGCATATTTGAGAATAAATCAATAAAAACCGCTCTGGAACAGCTGTGGATCTCATTGAAATTATTCAAAACCAATTTATTGTGGCTGGTTATATTTTTCAAAATCTCTACAACCCTAATTGGTGAATAAAATCTTAACATAGCAATTTGAACATGACAATATGATTCTTTCCATTTTCAATAATTGATTATAACTTGTTGATTGATAATGATAAAAAATACCATGCATGATCTATCTGTCATGATCTTACAAAACATGAAATAGACCAATGAATCATGTTAGTATATCTTTTGGTATACTACTTTGGTCGTAGTTCATGAGACCTTCTGCCAGTCAAGAGCGACAAAGTACCGATATATATTCATATTTCTAATTTAACGAGAAGATAAACTTTGATGTAATAATTTCTTTGTTGATCCGAGGTGTTACTGATTTAACGTGTTGATTGTTAATTATTTATTTGTAGATTATGTGTTATGTGTGGCATACCGTGAAAAGTGATTCATATTTTCACGGTATGCACTCAATTATTTTTGCCAGTTTTTCTGTTTTTCTTACCGTAGAGCAGACGATTTTGATTGCCAAATGCGCTGACGGTGACCATCAATTCGTCGGCCTCGAATGCCTGGGTTTCTTAATGACTCCTGAATATCTTCCACTTCTTGGTCCCAAATGGATTCCAAATAGGCCTCTTTAGCCAGTGACGTATCCGACTCCAGCGCACGTTGAAAATAAGCAACACCACCGGCCAATGCTTCCAGACGGTCATCATGTGCCAAGGCGTTACGATCCCGCGTGATATGGGTCATTTGGTACAGCAGCGCATAGCGCCGATCCTGACTCTGGCTATCCTGTCGGGCGACTTCAGTGGAGAGCACCAAGCGGTGTTGGCTTAGGGCGGGTTCAAGGGTATCAATGATTCGGGTTTCTTTCTGACCACGGGCCCATTGGGATTCCTGGATAGTGCATCCGCCAGGCCAGAGTTGGTGTAAAACAGGTTTAAACGCTGTAACCCACATGCCTTGACCATAGTTTGGTTCTACTTCAACCACATTGACCTGAAACGCTTTGGCATCTCTGGCAATGCGTTTCATGGCTTCAGATGGATCACCTGCATAGCCCATTGATTTGAGTAGATAGAGAAACCCATTCAAACTTTTCACGATTGCCCAAGCGGTTTCATCTTTGCCTCGACCGGCAGGATCAACAAACAATACTGAACCCTCGTAAGGATAGAGTTGTTTATCAACGGTCAATGGACGCAGAAGTTGA
Source organism: Magnetococcales bacterium (assembly GCA_015234045.1). Lineage (GTDB taxonomy): Bacteria > Pseudomonadota > Magnetococcia > Magnetococcales > JADFWU01 > JADFWU01. The sequence continues at coordinate 85,238 of JADFWU010000008.1, read as the reverse complement.
TCTCCTGAAAAAGCCAAACTGGGTATCTCGTCAGCACAATTGCTTCTATCGCTTTTACATCCCCATTTCAGAGAGAGTGGTGCTTTGAACGGGTCGGTATCCAGCAGGATAAAATCCTGCTGTTTGAGCGGATAGCGTTCTGCATCGGTGAGTGTGGTATCCAACATATAGTGTAGCGCAAAGGCAGAGCGTCCTTTGGCTTCAGCCATATCCAGTTCTTTGTTGGTGAATCGGCTGTCGGTTGGGTCCATATGTCCGAGTGTGCCGTTGTCATGTAGGGATCTGAGATAAGGGGCTAGAATATCCAGATCCAGGCCATTGGTCAGTTTGAGTCGATAGTGATCCAGCCGGGCGGCTTCTGGAAAACGGGCCGGTACGGTAAAGCAACGATAGCCCATCTCCTGGACCAGAATATTGTAGATGGATTCCGTAGTTTGTGGTGTGCCGAGCATGACGACATCACCCTTGCCGGATTCGGTTCTTGTAATTGGTCCAAACTCTGCGCGAACGATATTAAGAATACGATTTCGAGCCATGCTGGTGTGACTGTTTTTTTCAATTTCGATATCGTCAGAAATCAGAGTTGTTGCTCGAGAGCCGGTGATCTGACCGGTGATGCCGGAGGCTTTTACAGAAAATGATTGTGCATTGGATGCGCCGGAAACATCGAAACGGTCCATATGATCACGGCGTTTGGCACCACCAAGCCGGTCACCTTCCATAAGCCAGCTTAACAACGGCATGGTTTGTAAAATCCCTTTGACTTGATCAACAAACTCACGTGCCTTTGAACCGGTGGCTGAAAGCACCAGAATCTTTTCATCTCTGGGATTACGCGCCAGTAACCAGATAACAAAACTGGCGGTAATATAAGACTTACCAATTCCTCGAAAAGCACGGATTATATCTTCTCTTGGCGTGCAGAGAAGCGCGTCTTGTTGTGATTTGTCCAAATTATTCCATTCAACCGAATCCGCACCAAACTGCAATCGATGGGCGATTTCCATTTGAGCATTGGTGGGTTCAGGTAAACCAAGGTGGTCCCACACCAAGGTCAGAAACAGCTGGAATTGATCAAAAACCGGCCAGATCACGGGATCATAAAGATGATGCCAGTGAGGCCGGTCTTCGATGATCAAAGGCGTTAACATGGTTGTTGTTGACTCAGCGGTTGAAGTTTCTGAATTTTCGGCCCATAAAGAGCGCTGAGTTCAGATTGGGACGTATCTGATTCACATGCATCTGTAGCCGATTCATCTGGTGGAAATGTTTTCAGAAAGTTGATTGAAGCTGAAATGATCGCTGCCGGAGGAAAACCGCGTCCAACCTCAACGCCTTTCTCCATGATCGGTTCTCCATGGGCGATGCGTTCATGGAGGTTATTCAGAACCGCTTGTTGAAGCTCTGTTGGGGTCACTTCAGCAGAATTGTCTGGCTGTTGTTCAGACTTTTGTGTCAGGTTTTCCGAATTCTCATCCATGAGTCGGATCCTTTTATATTAGAGGGATGGTTCCAAATCGACTCTTAGCTGATACCAGGCGGTACGGCCAGACTGACTTGTCGAATAACCCAGGCTGTCAAAGCGCCCAGAACTGAACCAATGCCCAAAAACCACGATTGACGTCTTTCAAGGGATGAAAGGCGTTCAGCATGACTGTTCATGCGCTGTGTCTGGGTGTTCAGAAGAGACAAAATTGCTTCAGTGGTGCCGGCCAGTTTGCCGAGTTTTTCCATGATTTCGTGATTGTCTTCCATGACAGATCTCCGATTGAATAAGGGGTAAAAAGGGAGAGGAAAAGATTCCGCCTGCAAAAGGTTTGGGTGAAAGGGGCGTTTTGTTCCCTTTGTGTGTTTATTAAAGTGATCCCATGTCGATATTGGATGAATCAGTCATGCTCAGATCCATGCGCGTCAATGGGCGTTTTTCGAGAATAAATGATTCATTGGGTAATAGATCGCCCAAGTCTATCTTTATGCCAGATCTCAAGACAGCATTGGGCGGCATCTGTGCATGAAGATCTTGGAACGGGGCGGGAGAGAGAATGCGCCACGTTGCAGCGCGTGAATGTGCTTTGGCTTCTGCCGCCGCAGCGATTGCTTCATCCCGAAAGGGCTGAATCTGTCCCAGTGTGACGGCATCATGCGTGTCAACGGCTGGGCTGAGATTGGTCATACGATTACCTTTCCCTTCCCAAATGGCCGATGAGGTAATCTGAGTCATGCGTTCTGAGGCGTGATCAATTGCTTCCTGGGCGAGATAGAATGCTTGTTGTGAGTCGGTGTTGAGCAGGTCTTGATTGAGATCTGCACCGGTTTGATACGCGACCATCCGGCTATTGGTGGAAGTGAGGCGTTGAATTCGAATCGTTTTGCCATTGTTTGGCAGTGTAATCAAGCGAATGGTAGCATCATCCAACCACTCAAAATCGCTGGTTACGATCTCATCAATTGTAACGCTGATATGATCCCGGCTTAAAAATGGAAACGGAATCTGAAAATCAGTGGTGGCACCATTGGCACGGTACTCCACATAGGCATGAGCCATGAGTGTTCTCCTGAATAATTGATTTTTTCCGTGGCCCTAAATCGGCTCTAGGTTTACCTGTCTGCGTTGGTTTCCCTGAGTGGTCCGTAGTACCACTGAGCCAGTCTACGCCGTTTGTGGATCTCTACTGGCACATTCCGGCCCTGTTCGGCGCATGAGATAAATGCATGGATAATGGATGCTTCACCTTGGGCGGTTTTCAACGAGTTAAGCAGGGGATGCAGCGCTTCGTTAAACCGATAGGCCATGGTTAGAACCGGTAGGCGTTGGTGTTCGGTCAGCGGCGTTTCCCAGTCTTGACAGGCCAGATCAATGGCATGTTCTGTTTCGACAATATCCGCTTCAAACAGAGCACGAACCTCGGTCCAGTTGAGACGATGTGTACCGTTCATGGTGTTGTCTATCGTTGCGTCATCCATCAATAAGATTGTGGACAATTTCTCGATGGCATGTTCACTATCGAGACGATAGCCAAGCCCAACTTCCAATCCCTTGAAGCTGTTGATTCCAACCTTGAAGCGCACAGGCATTTCATCGGCAAACCAACTGATTCTGCGTTCCTGGTAGGTGTCTTTCCAACTGGTTGCACTGTCGAATGATTGGGTGCCGGTTCGTTTAAGTTGTCGAATGCGATGCGGTCCAATGCATTCAGACAGATCAGTCAATGCCAACGGCTCAGAAATGGTTAACGGCGTTGTGATTCCGGTTGACGCGGAAAGAAGATGCGTGCGCCGCCCATGGGCAACGCTATGATCAAGAAGATCCCGATTCCATTGAGACTCTGTCAGAGCCAAAGATTGGAATGGGATGTGCTCCAGTTCTGATGACATATATGGCTCCAGAAAAGTGTATAGGCTCTATGTTCAGTATTGGGTATGGTTCGTGAATATCGTGATTTCAAATTTTAGACGAAATTTCCGGTAGTCAGCTGCTTGGTTTCGAGTTACTGGAAAAGCTGTCACTGACAATTTGGGAAACAGCGCCGATGATTGGTGGACCATATTTCAATCCAAAGGCCAAGCTTTGATTGGTTCTCTGGTCTCTATAGCGATCACGGGCATTTTGGATCGTATTATTTGTTTGTAAGGCGGTACTTTTGATCTGATGATTGAGTGAATCAAGCCGATTCTTTCGGTTGGATTCAATATCGGACAGGCTAAGTCCACCCTGATAACCAAGGGCACTGTTTTGTAAAGCTTGTGACGTTGTTGATAGCGTTGTCTGTTTAAGGCGCAGCATGCCTTGTTGTTGGGCTATTTTCCTGTTGGCCTGTCTTCGTTGGCTTTGTGCCTGATCCATAGTCTGTTGTTTTTCCATGGCAATGGCTTCGTAGCGCAATTTAGCCTGATCTGCGGCAGCTTTCATTGCGCTTTTTGCACTGCTTTTTGCTTGTGCCAATCCTGTCGCTGTGGTGATTGCCGATGTCGCTGCTCCAAGTGCTAACATTGTTCCAGCTGTCGTCAACATCGTTATAGTTCTCCTAAATATTGTTGCTGAACAGGTTGAAGGCCCATGGATTGATAGAGATTGGTCAGTTTTGCAGGGCTGGTGGATAACAAACCAAACATCTGATAGTGAACCTGGTTCTGTTGAGCCAGTGTTTTTGTTGCCCGCATAAGCCGAAAAAAGGTGGTTTTTGGCGCATTTGGATCGACCCAAATAAACTGCTCTTCCATGAGATTTTGTTTAGGGCTCCAGATAATCGGTTTGATTGAGACACCAATACCGCCGATGACCTGATCCGCCTTATGTGCCAACAAAATATGGAGATGTGGCTGGTTTGCCATGGTCCACATTCCAGCGAGAAAGTCATCAAATGACTCAGGCAGCATATGGTTAAATCCCGCTTGGGAAATAAACTGTAATGCGCCACCGACCAGGCCTGGAAAATCCGTGTCTGATGCATAAGGTGAGATGGTGATACCGCTCATCGCATGCCTCCCATATCATTATAAAAACCAACCCATTTGGCTGATGTGATCAAAGAGGGATAGGGCGTATCATTGCTGATCTGAATTTTTGCCTGGTTGCCACGACAGCCCACTGATGTGCGAAAGGTGCCGGTTTCAGCTTCAGGTGTACTGCCGATAATATTGGTTCCTTTACCCACCATACGGCCTTGAAACGAGGCCGTTACCGTGGTCCGATAGGCGGGTGTGATGTGGATTTTGAAGGAGTAAGTGTCCACATAATCCAGCGTCATGTGCCGTATTTGCAGACGACCAGAAGTAAGCGAGCGCTGTGAATCACCACGGCGTAAATACTGTTCAGATAAAATGATATCCATGTCATAAGGCATACCAAAAGTGACTGGATAAGCAGAGAAATCACCGGTGGTTGTCACCTGAGTTTGGTTTGTGTAGTTGAGCGGCAGCTGTTTACCTGGGCATCCCGCCGGAAACAGATCACTGAGTATGGCTTGAGCCTTGTTATGATGGACATAGGGCAGAGTCCAGCTGGTGGTGTTACTGGTTTGGTCATAACTGCCGGTTACTGCTGTTTTTCGGTCCAGTCGGATGGTGAATGGCTCGTTTTGCTGAATTTTTTGGTGATCCATGGTCATTCGGGTCAGCATGCTTACGCCGTCACTGTCCCGAATGATCAAATAGAGTTGGTTGTTCAAGAATGTGATGTCATGAATCCAGCTCTCTTCAAAGACCCATTTTGACCAGGATGATTGCGCTTTGTTTGGTCCATCCCAGTACATGCGATAGATGAATAGCGTGTCCCGCGCACTGCCGGAGAGTACAAACAACGTGTTGGAAACAGTATCACCAACCATTCGGATCACCGGTGCCGGAATATAGCCCATGCAGTGTTTGGTGATGTCGCCCGCTACATTGGAGACAGAGCTGTCATCATAATAGTATTCATAAATTACTGCGTGATCGCCCGACTGAGCGGCAAAGTAGAGTTCATCTCCTTGGGTGATTGGGCGGCAGGTTTCCGATGCCTGATAACCGGTAGCGCGTTTGATGCTGGCACTGGCAGCCCGGAAGGGCGTGCCGGAGATCTCAAACTGGTTATTCAGTGAAGAGGCAAACAGCTCCTGACGCATGGGCACAACGAAACGCAGGATATTGACCGAAGTGGCAGAAGCGGTTAGGCCGAAAGGGTCGCTATCGAGTGCATCTGTGGCTTTGTCTGGCCAGAAATTAAAATACGATCCCGCTTGTGAGAAGAAGATTGTTTCATCACTGACCAAGCCGATACGGTTTTGAAAAAAGACGATGTCATTGATTGTATTACCCACAAAATCAGGGTTGGGCACCAGGGTTGGATCACCCACTTCTCGACTGTCCCAATCGGTCTGTTTAAAGGTAAAGGTGCCATCACTTTCGCGTACCAACATGTGTGGCATGGTTGTAGGGTCAAAGGCGTTGGGATAATTTGGATCAACTGTTTCAAGCCATGTCCAGACATCACCGCTGCGATCTAGTTTGACAAAGTAGTGACCATAGCGATCACCATCTGGCGGTTCTACTTTCCAGATCGATCCATCAGCGCATCCGCTATCATCGGTATCCCAGAGTTTATCATCGTTTAAATCCAATACACTCAGATAGTCAGGCACCGGATTACCTTCTCGTGGCAGGTCGCCATATGTTCGAACAGGACCATAAACGCTGGCAGAGTCAGCCGGTTGCATGGCAACAGTGATGGTGCGATTGACAATCAAAGTGACATCCAGAACCGTGACCATGGCAAAGTCCAGCTCTGGTGTGCCCATGAGGTAGTTTTTGCCATCGTCAAAAGTGATGCTGCGCGACAGGCCATCAATACCGTAAACCAGTAGATCACCATTTTGAACCGCGATAATATATTGTTCGTTCAGATCCCGAGCGTAGGAAAAAATTGCAATATCAGCAGTGGGATCAATGTTATCCAGTGTGTTGACAAATGAACTGCCTGCACGTTTTTCAAAACCGCCGGTAACGACCGAAAACAGGGCGTTTATGCCTTCTTCAACCTGTCCAGCCAGTCGGATTGCATCCGGTTGTCGGCTGACACCTTGAAAAAGTGTGGGAAGGGTTTGTTGAACCAGTTGTCCCATGGTGGTCAGCTCCCAAATAGAGGATTGTGTCGTTGGGTCATAAAGCGACAGTGAGGATTATCAGTAAGGATATTGACATCGACCATTTCTGATTCGGATTCCATCAAAGCGGTCCAAGCCTCTAATTCCTGGCGACGTGTAAAACTATCCAACGCCACGGAACCCATTTCAGACTCTTGGAATTTTCTGGTGGCCAGAGCCGCCACATAGAGTTGGAGAGCGTGCGGAAGTTCCGTGAAATCCCGACTCCAGACGATGTCCACCAACACAGGGTTTTTGAAGGTGAATGTACGGTTGTCCAGATTAAACAGACAGCGTTGACCATTTTCAAAACGTAGAGTGACATCCACGCCTTTGTCTTTGCCGGTACTGTCCAGAAGCAGAACCTGTTCAGCGATGGGAATACGTTGATTTATATCGGGAACAAGAGTGATATTGCGGTCAGTATTGTAGTGCCATCCCTTGCCTAATACCTCTTTGGTGACACGCTCCAGCACTCGAATGGCTTTTTGTGCCTCGACAAGTCCTGCATCCAGGGAAGAGACCGGTGATTCACCGATGGCTTCCAACATCTGATTGACGGCTTCCAGCTTGGTAAACATCGTTAACCTCGTTGATTTCAAGAAAAAGAGGATTCTTCGCTTGATTCCCATCCCGGTAACGTTCATCCTCCTGTGAGGTCTCTTTGAGTCTGTTACAGAGCCGTATTCCGGTTTTGCACAGGCTTTATTTGAAAAGCTCCAGGAAGTTCATTCTCCACGGGGGTGGTGATGAAGCGATTTGTTCTGGTTGGATTAAGTGTGACAATGCTGATGGTGTGGTCATCGGTTCAGGCGGCTGGTATGGGCCGTACCGAAATCTCAAATGCCATTGCGCGTCATCTGTGTAGCAGTGATCGTGTCCAGGGAATTTGGATGCATCCAGATGGTTTACGCACGTTTCTCAGCGCGTCCTCTTTGAGAGGAAAATATAGCTATCAAGGTAAGGATGGCGGTTCGATCAACGCGGTGTTTACCAAGAAAAAAGGCCATATGGGCCTATGTAAGCTCGAGATGCTGGGCACAATCCGTGGTGATGTGCGCCGCTGTTTCTGGGTGGGTACGCGCATTGATCGGGTTTTTAAATATGAAGCCGAACCGTGGCATTGTGGGTTTCCACGCCGCCGCCAGCGCAATGCGGCTGGTTTTTATGATAGATAAAACCAGGCGTTACGCAGTTGTCGGTTGAAACAGGCATCAAAATGACGAGGACAAAATTTATTCAACTGCGTCACGCTTAAGAATATGATGAATTATTGGAATGTTAAGGAGCCGATACTATGAAAAGCAGTGTGAAGGCGTTATTGGCACTCTGTGTAATGGGTCTGATGCTATCAGGCTGTGTCGCTGGTAAGGGTGGAGGCAGTGCTACACCCGTTTCCGCTGCCAAGCCTGGGACTTTTCGGAGCGTGTTGGAACAGGATAATGATCTGTTCCAAGATACTTGGAATGATGCTCGTCCAGAGCTTGAAAAGGCCATCACGGTTCAGGAAAAGATGCAAGATGCACCGGGATTTGCTCTGTTTGGTGACAGCAAAGGCTCTTTGAAAAAGGATTTTAATGAGATCCTGAATGAACTTTCTCTGGTGCTCACCCAAGGTCGTTTGATTGATTATCAAAACAAGATGACCGAACTTCGGGAGAGTATTGCAGAAGAGAAACAGAATATTTCTAAATTTAAAGAATTGCGTATTGGCGCACCAGTCAAGCATGTCATCAAAACCACCAAAACTGGCTATGATAAGAAAGTCGCCGATGCGCATGAAAATATCGCAGGCTACGAAGGCGACATGGATGTTGTGCGCCATCAGTTTTCTGCTGATCTGAAACGTTACGGTATTGAACTGTCTGCGGACAAGGCAGATGTATTGCTCAGTCGAGTGGATGCCGATGATATCGTCGGCATGACCGTTGCTTTTGATGCGGTGAAAGCCATTACCGGACGTTTGATGGAATTGACCGATTCCACCGGTGAAAATCTAGAATATGCCAAACGCTACTACGGCATGCATGTGGTGTTGCTTGAGTTGATGATCCATATGCAGAACCGTTACATTGATCATGTGGATAACAAGTACCTTCCCAGCTTGGAAGGTGTGCGTAAAAAGACCCGCGAGGTCAACGCGGAAGCCCGTCAAGAACTGCAAAAAGAGAAGGATGCCAACCGGCGTAACATTTATCAGGCCAATATCAAAGCACATGCTCTGACGCTAAAAGTTGCGGATATCTACGCGAAGACATTGCACAGTCAGCGTTCAAAAGTGCTTAAGGCCCGTCAGAAAATCGAGCGGGATCGTGCTTTGGCGCGCAATACGTTGAAAACGGTCATGGTGAGTGCCGAACTTCTCTCTATTCTCAAATCCAGTCAGGACTCTTTTAACGCTTTGATCAATCTCCAGGTGCCGGAATTAGTGCCATTTGAGAATGTTGAGATGCGTAAGAAGTTTGAGGAGTTGACTACGTTGATGCAGAACGGCGGTTCTTAAACAAGAGTCAACACTTTTTCAGATAACAAAAGATACGGGGCCATCCCTGGCCCCGATTTAAGGGGCCGTCCCTGGCCCCGCACTTTTGCTTGGTCAGAATCGGATCATCAGGTTGTGGACTGAAGCACACCGGCGCACTCAGGGCGCAAGGTGCCATGGCCAACCAACAGTTTTGCCAACAGGAAGTCTTCCAAACGACGGACATCCCGTTCACGTTCAAAAGCGATATCCAGCAATTTTACCGTGCCAGCGGCTTGTGGTGTCCAGATAACACCGAGCACTTTGGAGTAGTCATCCTCGTACTTATCCAGCACACCGGCATCGCCAACTTCGTTGGTGCTGGGTAAGTTGCGGGTTCGGTGAATTTCCACACCATCAATCCGCAGCACTTCAGCGCGATTTTCCACACCGCCGGACGGACCACCACCAGCAAACGAGAAGTCACGGTTGATCACCAGATAGTTGCCATCTGCGTCTTTGGCATATTTGATGGCATCAAAGGTGTTTCCGCCAACGGCCAAATAGCGCACCTGATCTTCGGGTACATCGGCATTGAACAGATTGAGATTCATCTCACGGATGGCCTGAATCCAGTTAGCACCGACATCCGGGTCACTCATTTTCAGACCATCATCAGTGATCTCATGACCACCGGGAAACGGTGAAGAACCCGGATCACGGGCTGCCAGAATGAGTTGACGGAAGACATTCTTATCAAACACACGTGCCAATGCACGACCCATTTGCAGGGCGAATTCACTGCGGACATCAAAGTGCGCCATCATGTCATCCACATCCGCCAGGGCAGTATGAGATACCAGGATGTCATCAACGGTGATGATGGCTTCTGAAGTGTCGATGGCATTGCCCAGAAGTTCTTGTCCGGGCGTATGATATTCAGCGCTGGCCAGCCAAGTCTTGGGAAACTTGGCGCTCCGACCTGATTTGATGTTACGGACAATATGTTTGTCCAGTGTGACGGTAGCCATGTCAAAAGCGGTTAGAACTTCTCCGCCAAACACGTCCATGAAGTATTTACTATGATCTGAGCCATCACTGCCAATGCGTGACGGATAGGAGAGATCTCCTGCCATGATTATATATCCTTCTGATTTTGTATTATTGACGTTTGAATTGTGCCGATTTCGTTTTACCGAGTTCGGTTAGTCACCGTGGTGAGGCCGGATTCTGTAAACGGATAGGCATCAGGCTGTCAGGTAGAACAGCGCTGTTGAACTGTGTTGTATAGAGTGAATTTTACTGTGAAAGTCACCAAGTGATTTGTCACAGTAAGGAGCAAAAGGAGAGAACTTTGCTCCTTCTATGAAACCTATTGAAGATCAATCCAGATCAAACTGGCTGAAGCGGACGCGCTGCATCACCTGGCTGCGATAGCTGGGATCTTTCCAGTAGCGGTTATCGCGCATATCGCGTTTCATCTCTTCACGACTGCGATAGCCGATGGGTTGCGGATTGATCACGCTGCCACTGGTCAATGCGCCTTCACCATTGGTGGGCGAGGCATCGGCCATGCGTTTCTGAAGCAGATCAATAGCATCACGCCAATCAGGACTTTGCAGCATTTGGGAAAATTTGGCTTTTTCATCCAGATCCAGCGTGCTTTCAGCCCAGGCCATCAGTTGATTCATCTGTTCCGGGCCGCCAGCGTATTCCACGGCTTTATTGGTTTCGCCTTCCATGCGGGATCGCACGGCATGGGCATAATCGGCTACCAGTTCGGTCGGAAGACCTTGTTGATTCAGGGCAATATAGGTCTCTTCGGAAAAGTCGCCTTGTGTGTTGAGTTGCTGACTGAGATCTTCGATATCCAGATTGGCACGGGTGAGGATATCGGCATCGCTCATGTGCATTTCACCGGGTTCGGCGGTTTGGATATTCTTTTCATTCCGTTGTTGGTTAAAGGTGAGTTCACGGGTGTGCGCTTCCCAGTTGTAGCGGCCTGTGGCTGGATCGTAATATTTGTCCAACCCGATATCAGGTTTGGCGCGTGTTGGTTGGCCAACCGTTTTGGAGCTGGATTTTTTTGGTTTAATTGGGTGTTCAGGGCTGAGTTCAGCTGTCTCATTGCTGCCAGGTTGCTGAGTATTGTTCATGATGACCTCTATTGAAGAGTGAACGGAGTTTGGATTTGTAGAACTGTTTGTTGGTTCAGGTAAGTCAGGTATTAACCAATGCCGGCTTGGCGCAGGGTTTCGGTCATTTGGGTTGTTTCTTCCTGGCGTTTTTCTTCGCGTTCATGTTCCGTTTGGACCACTTCACCCAGGCCGAGGGCATTGAATGCCCGCCCCAGTAATAGTGACCATTTCACGTAGGGTTGAATCTCTTGTGGAAGCTGTGAGGAGAATTGCAAGGCCATGTTGATCCGTTGGAGATCCCGTTCCCGTCCCAGTGCTTCGAGACCGGTGATGATGGTGGGTTCAACAAGATCTGCTGGCCATTCTGGCAATTTGGTTTGTGCTTGCATTTGGAGGAGTAGTCGTCGAATTCTGGCGTATTGCATCTCTTCCGCCAAGCTGGAGAAAACGCCACCTAAGGCGGATTCCAATTCTTCGGCATTTTGGCGTAGTTCGGTAGCGGTAACGCGCTCTGCACTTCGGGTTAAGGCGCTGCCCAGCAGAAATGCGGCACCCACTTCACGGGATATGCGCATCAACTCGGATTGAGTGATCTGCAATCCGGCAGTATTTTGAAATTGAAGCATGGTGACATCCTCGGGGTTGAAAACCACGATATCACCGTTGGATGCCTTGGCCAGTTTGCGACGCAGATTCATGCCGCCGGCACTGTTGGGTCGGACACCCATGATATTCCGTGAGGCCATGGCCGCACCGTCCAACATGGCTTTTGAGAGTGCTTCCAGGGCGCGAAGATCACCTTGGTGCTCCTCGCATTTGCTGCGTCCATAATCCTCACCAACCACCGCAGACCAGCGCAGAGCATTGAATGGGTTTATGCGATAACTACCTTGGGATTGAGGAATCTTCTGTTCTTGAATCTCTTGATAAATGTCCCATTGGTTCTGTTTGGTTTTCCGGACATGGGTATAGATAGGAACCGTGGTTCTATCGTTTTGTTTGATACCGGCCAGAGCTAGAAGATTCTCTGGCATGTTGGCGGGATGAACATGTTCTTCCACAACGATTTCCAGTATCTCACCTGACGGATCACGGGTGAGAACGTATTGATCCAGACGAAAGACCCGAATACGGTTATCGGGCATCATCTGTTCCAGGACGTTTCCGGTAACAACCAGGTGTTGAAGTCCGATATGTGTGGGTTGTCGCCACTGTTTTTTTTCAATTTCAGCGTGGATGGATTTTTCGGCCAGGGCGAGCCCCTGTTCGGTATCCTTATCCAGTGCTGTTTGACCGGCACGGACCAGATAATCGGGTGGTACGTTGAGTGAGAAAAAGTGTTGTCCCGGCGGTAGAAGTGCTGTCATCAGGCGGCTTGCCAGCTGAATAACGCAGCGAGCACCCAGGCCGTTGTAGGGTTCTGGCAGTTTCTGATTGCCTTGATATCCATCGGGCGGCATAAGAGAAGGTAGCGTGATGGCGGCCATCTCTTGGGCTCGATGTAGAAAGGGCTGGCGCTTTTCCTGTAGGGATTTATACCGGCTTTGTGCCGATTCATTCAGGCGCATGGTGTCCGATCCTTATGGTTATTGGATGGAGAGTCCTGTACCTGAACGGCCAACCCCGCCCAAAGGAATACGCAGTTTCTGCCGACCGATACGCCGTTGTTCCTTTTCAACCCGTTTACGTGCTTCTTCCAGCGCCATTGGGTCGGGTGGTGTTTCGTTATTGGCTGTTGCTTGGGTGTCAATTTGTTTAAGTGGAACGCTTTGTACGACTTTTGGTGTTTTTAGAAATCCCATGATTTTACTCCAGGTTTTTTAATAAGTAAGTGTCGTGAAGACTGAATCCAAAACGGCGAAGCAGTCGGTGAAACAGGTGTAGAGAGTGAGAGCCAGGATCAAGACGGATTGATCGGGCTCCAAGTTTTTGTGCTGTTTTAAACAGTAGGGATATGGTTGACTTTGTCATCCAACATCCACGGTATTCAGGTTGAAAACAGGCATGAGCACACAGCATGTCAGGTGATTCGTTGTCCCAGGTTCCCCAGATATAACCAACAATTTTCTCATCGGTATTTCGTATTTCTGTGAGAATGGCGTAGCGGGATAACGCAAAGGTGGACCAGGGGTGCGGGTAGTTTTGTTGACGAAGAAACTGAGCGGCGCGTTGATGCTGGTTGCTGAAGTGCGGCGTAAAATGCGGCCTGGGCATCAGTGGTTCTCCAATGGATTATTTTCCTGCTCCTCTTGCTTGAGTTCCATCAACGTATCGATCAACTCACGGGCACCGGCTCGGCGATGGGCAGAGAGTTCGGTTTCACCGGGTAGGATGCATTGATGTGGAAATGTTTGATCGAGGAGATCTATCAGGGAGTAAGTATCCAGCGGCAGGGATGCCATCTCAATTTCTGTGGACATTCTGGGAGCTCCTTCAGCAGTGTGGAAAATGGGGTGACGTTTCTCTTCTTTAGGGATGCCTAATTCAAAATGATTTGGTATTTTATTGTTTATATTCAATGTGTTGCATGTTTTATTTTGTTAAATTAAAGCTTTTGAAAATCGGGTGATTATTAGGTGAATTTCTTGGGATTTATTGGCGGTGTATGGAAAACGATTTTGCAGTAGGGAAAAGACATGCTAAAGTAAACGGATCACAGTGGTTCATTTATGTGTAGTCGCCACTGTAATGTGAGTTGACAACAGGTGAGATGGTGAGTCGATTATCTGCATTAATGAGCTTTTTTCTGGCGTGGTCTGTTCTTTTTTGGACAGGTGCGTTGGGTGCTGCGGAAAACCCAGGCACGGACAATCACTTGATCGAATCAACCAGCCACTATTTGCAGCGTCATTCGACCAACCCGGTGAACTGGTATCCTTGGGGGGATGAGGCATTGCAAAAGGCACGAGAGGAAGATCGAATGATCTTTCTTTCCATTGGATATACGGCATGTCACTGGTGTCAGGTGATGGAGTCGGAGAGTTTCAATGATCCTGAGATTGCCGCGTACTTGAATGAGCATTTTATCAATATCATTGTGGATCGTGAGCAGAGGCCTGATCTTGACCATCACTTTATGGAAATTTTGGAGGAGTTGACTGGATTACGTGGTTGGCCATTGAATCTGTTTTTAACGCCAGATCTCAAGCCAGTTTATGGCGGTGTTTATTTTCCACCCAAGTCGCATCACGGCCAGTCGTCATTTCAACAGATATTAGAGTTATTGGTCAGTGAGTGGAATAATAATCGATCACGTGTGTTGGCGGTTGTAGAAAAGCGCGTTGGCCGATTATCAAGTCAGAAGGATATCAAACGCAATCTAACACGGTTGGTTTCTCAACCGCGCATCGTAACAGATGCTCGGGTGCAGGTTGCCAACTACTGGACAAGTCGTTATGACTCTGATTATTCTGGGTTTGACCTTGCACCGAAGTTTCCGCGTCCAGGGGTATTATCATTTTTGCTTCGGCACAGTCATCAGACGGAAAATCCAAAATTAAGTCAGCAGGTCTTTAAGACCTTGGATCGCATGGCATCCAGTGGCATTAGAGATCAACTGGGCGGTGCGTTTCATCGATATGCAGTGGATTTGAAATGGCGTGTGCCTCATTTTGAGGTAATGTTAGCTGAAAATGCGTTGTTGGCACGGACATATATGGAAGCGTTTCAGATGTCTGGAAATCCTGTTTATCGAAAGATATCAAAAGGAATTTTGGCTGCGTTAAACCGTGATATGAGAGTGGAAGGTGGTTGTTATGCCGTCTCACAGGATGCCACCAGTGAAGGTGAAGAGGGCGGTTATTACACCTGGCCTGAGGAGATGGTAAAAGCGTTGGTGGGTAATGATAAAGAAGGACAGGCGTTTCGTGATGCCTATCTTGATCCGTTTGAAGGGATAGTAAACGACCGTTTTGTATTGAGTATTTCTGATGAGTTCACATTAGAAGAAGCGTTAGACCGATTTAAAAAACAGCGTGCAATATTGGTTGATGCCCGCAAGGATCGCATTAAGCCGCATTTGAACGACCAGTTGCTCACCTCGTGGAATGCGTTGGCGGTAAGTGCCATGGTCAGGGCTGGTGTGATCTTTCAGAAATCTGATTTTCTTGAGTCAGGTCAAGAGTGTTTGCGTGATTTATTAACAAACTCGTTTAACAAGGGCAGATTAGCGCACAGCCGCCGACAAGGAAAAGCAGGCCAGGCGGTTTTTCTTGAAGACTATACCCATTTGGTTTTGGCGCTTCTTGATGCCTATGGTGCTGATTTCGATACATTTTGGTTAAGTCGCGCCGAAGATTTGGCTCAAGAGATGTTAAATCGGTTCCAACCGGGATCAGGTAAAGCATTATTACGCACACCGGTTTCCGAACCGACTGTTATTCCAGCAAAAGCAGATGTTGAGGATGGCGCTCTTCCTTCAGGTAATACAGCGGCATTGGTTGGCCTTTCGCGTTTATCGTTACTGACTGGAAACCCGAGACTAGAACGTGAGGCGCGGTTATTACGTGAACGGTTAGCTCCTCTATTCTTAAGAGTTCCGGAAACTTCTCCTTTTCTTACAGAAGCTTGGGACTATAAACCTGATAATGTACGTGAAGTGGTCATTGTTGGTCCACGTAACCATATGAGCACCAAGAAGATGTTGAAATTGGTTCAGACGCGATTCTTACCGGGCACGGTGTACGCATGGTCTGATCCTGATCAACGTCCAGGCGTTGATTTTCCATCATGGTTACCATTTCTGAATCGAAAAATGATCAATGCGCGACCAACGGCGTATATCTGTTCACACCGGGTCTGCTTTACGCCGACCAATAGTGTTTCGGAGATGGGCTTGCTGTTATACAATTCAAAAAAAGTTAAATCGCCTGGGTTGGAAACAGTGAAGGATTTGAAACGGTGATTGCAATTGGGTCAGTTTTACCTTTCAAGCCGCCGTTGCACTTCCTCAATAAACTTATCTGGACCTAACGGTGGGCTGAAATAGTACCCTTGAATGGTCGGGCAGCCGTGTTGACTTAGAAAATTTAACTGTTCCAACTTTTCAACACCTTCGGCAACGACATCTAGTTTAAGACTGGTCGCCATGGCAATGATGGCGGCTACGATCGTTTCATCGGGTGAGTTGAATTTTAGGTCACGGATGAAGGATTGGTCGATTTTTAGAGTGGTAATAGGAAGTTTCTTTAGGAAATTCAATGAAGAATATCCTGTACCAAAATCGTCCATGGCCAGTTTTACGCCCATTTTTCGGATATTGGTTAGGGTTTCTATAGCTGCGTCAAGATCGGCGATCATCATGCTTTCGGTGAGTTCAATTTCAGCGAGGTGCGGCAGTAGGCCGGATGTGTTCAAGTGGTCTTGAATGGTTTCAATCAGGTTGGCGGATTGAAATTGTCTTGCTGAGAGGTTTACCGCTACAGAAAGCGGGGTCTCTAATGTCTGGTTCCATTTGTGAGTTTGAGCAAAGGCTGTTTTCATCACCCAATCACTCATCGGACCAATCAAGCCAGTTTCCTCAGCTAACGGAATGAATTCGCCGGGTGATACAAGGCCATGTTCTGGATGTTGCCAACGGATCAGGGCTTCCATGCCAACAACTTGGTGAGAGACGATGCATATTTTTGGTTGGTAAACAACGCGGAATTCGTCTCGCTCCAGTGCGCGTTGAAGGTTGGATTCCAATTGCAGTTGATGGGTTGTCCAGGCGTTCATCTCCTCTTTAAAAAAGCGGAACACGCCGCGACCGGCTTTTTTTGATTGATACATGGCAATATCGGCGTTTTTAGTCAATGTATCAAAGTCTTCTCCATCAGTTGGGAAAAGACCTATGCCGATACTGGCACCAATAAATACCTCTTGGCCTGAAAGAATGGCAGGGCGTTGAAGTGCGTTAATGATTGATTCGGCAATGTGTGCGATATCCTCTTCACGGTCAATCCCGTTGAGAATGACAGTGAACTCATCGCCGCCCAGTCGCGCTACCGTGTCGGATCGGCGTAGGCACGATAAAATTCTTTTTCCTACGATTATAAGAAGTTTGTCACCAGCAGCATGGCCAAGCGTATCGTTGACATTCTTGAATCGATCAAGATCAATGAACATCACCGCCAGTCTGATTTTGGAGCGGTCAGCTTTATTGATCTCATGAACCAGTCGTTCTTTAAATAGCAAACGGTTGGGCAGGTGAGTCAATGGATCATAATAAGCCAGTTTTTCGAGGCGTTGTTCACCGGCTTTGATTTCGGAAATGTCTGAAAAAATACCGACATAGTTGGTCAAGTTGTCGTCATTGTCACGAACAGCATTGATTGTCAGACGCGAGGGGAAGGCTTGACCATTTTTTCTACGGTCCCAAATTTCGCCAGTCCATTCGTCAAATTTTTCAACATGTGACCATAACTTTTGATAAAACGCTTTTTCATGTTGGCCGGATTTAAGAATACGCGGATTTGCACCAATGATCTCTTCTCGTTCATAGCCTGTAATTTGCAAATAGGCGTTGTTGACCTCAATAATCGTCGTATTCGCATCAGTGATGAGAATCGCTTCGCTCGCGTTTTCAAAAACCTTGGCAGCCAGTTTGAGTTCATTGACAGCTTCTGTGCGTTCCTGAATCTCTTTTTGCAGCTGAATTGTCGTTTGTTGAAGTGCTTGTGTACGCTCCTGAACACGTTTTTCCAGCCCTTCATGGGCGTGAAGCAGTTCTAGTTCAGTTTTTTTACGGTTGGTAATATCGTGCAGAATGCCGGCAAAATAGATCGTGTCATCAATTTTAAATTCACTGACAGACAGTTCCAATGGCACAGGTGAGCCATCTTTTTTCAGCCCTTCAATTTCACGGATGACACCGACAATCTGTGTATCTCCACCTTGAAGATAACGCGCCAGATAGCCATCATGATTTTCACGGTGTGGCGAAGGCATCAGTTTGGAAATGTTCTGTCCAATAATCTCTTCCATGGAATAACCAAACAGCTTTTCCGCAGCCGGATTCATTCCTTGAATTATGCCGCAACTATCAATGATAATAATACTATCCACAGCACTAATCATCAGCGCTGCGAGACATCGTGAATCATTAACAATAGATCCGCTCTTGAACGAAGCGTCCTGAGCCATAACGGCATCTCCCTTAACCCACAGCACCATACTCTCGTTGGAATGGAACTGTTATGATGTTTCTCTGATCAAATCATCTTGCCTGTTGATTGATTGTATCGGATGCGAACAAAGGAATCAGTGCTATTTATTCATTCATTTGTCATTATGAACCTGTTTTTACGTTCTGAATGCGTTTATTTTCTGAGTGTACAGTCATAATGGATTGATTGTTGGCTGTAATTGGAATAGCTTGCATTAATGGATTAATCTACAACTGTATAAAGATTTATGCACAAAATTCTGCTTGTTGAAGATAGCCTCATCCTGACAAAAATCCTGACTCGGAAGCTGAACGCTTCTGAAAAGTTCGAGGTGGTCCACGCGGACTCATTTTCCAGTGCTCAGGAGATTTTGGAAAAAGGAGAGCATCAATTTTTTCTAGCCCTGCTTGATCTGGTCCTGCCGGATGCTAAAGAGGGTGAGATTGTTGATCTCGTCACAGCTTGTGGCGTGCCTGCCATCATTTTCTCTTCCATATATAGTGATGATCTGCGCGAATATATGGAGAGCAAAGAGGGCGTGATTGATTATGTCGTTAAAACAAACCACAATGTAAACTTTGTCACTGATCTGATAGATCGAATTCATAAGAACCGTTTATTTCCAATTCTGATTGTTGATGATAGTCGCGTTTCTCTGGCTATGACCCGGCGCATGTTGGCGTTGTATCAGTTTCCTGTTCTCCAAGCATCGGACGGTGCCGAGGCAATGCGGATTCTGGCCGGAAATACCAATATTCGCATGGTGATCACCGATTACCGTATGCCAGAATTGGATGGCTTGGAGTTGCTGAACTGGATTCGCAACGATTATGGCCGTTCGCGCAATCAATTGGCCGTTCTTGGTGTTTCTGCCCATCGCTCCAATGCATTGACGGCACGCTTTATCAAAAGCGGTGGTAATGATTTCCTATCCAAACCATTCATGCGCGAAGAGTTCATTTGTCGTGTTATGCAGAACGTTGATGCACTCTCACATCTGGAAACCATTCGAGAACTGGCCCAAAAAGATTATCTGACCGGACTCTATAACAGGCGCTACCTGTTTGATGCTGGTGGCAAACTCTATAATAACGCGCGTCGCAAAAATTTCTCATTGGTTGTGGCAGTGATGGATATTGATTTCTTTAAAAGTGTCAATGATAAGTACGGTCACTATGCCGGTGATCTGGTACTCAAAAGTATTGCCAGAATCTTGAAACAGTCTTTTAGAGATACCGATGTGGTTGCCAGAATGGGCGGCGAAGAGTTCTGTATATTGGCTGCAAACGTCAAAGGCGAAGATATCCAAACAACATTTGAACGATTCAGAAAAAAAGTCGAAGCCCTCGAAGTGGGTTTCGGTGATAAAGTGATTAAAATCACCTTGAGTATCGGTGTAGCAACAAAGCTTGATGAAGATCTGGAAGCTATGGTCCATCAAGCGGATAGATTGCTCTACAAAGCAAAAGAGTCAGGTCGCAACCGTGTAGTTATTGACTAACTCACTTTGAGTGGGTTATGATACCCGAATCAGTAGTAACACTGCACAAAGAAAGGACCATGCGCTGTTTGAAAATATTGGCGCAGGCACTTCATCTCCTCACGATAGTACATACCGCAGTTAACGCCATGTATCAAAATCGGTGGAACCAAAGCAACAGCCCTGTCATCTTCTGACAGTTTTGTTTGAACGCCACCCGCGATCATATTGGCTATCTCCATGAAGGCATCTCTGGCTTCGCTGTTGAATTCTTCAATCTTCTCATCAGCAAGTGCAGATGCCAGCACCAAAGCAACATGTAATGGTGCCGCAAGATGTACACCCCCACTTAAAGAACCCTGAAAACCGACAATCGCCGTTGTTTCCGCGTGTGATCCTTGAGTTGCTGTTTCGTCTTTGCGGATAAAGGCTGGACCCTCCTTTATCTCCATGTTGAGAAAGGCGAGGGTGATCTCTCGTGTAGCGTCTTTGATGCTATTGAGGATGATCTCTTCCATGTCGATTTTCTACCTGTAGGCAAAGAATTGTCACAATCTGTCACCGCTATTGTGACGAGCGTAGCGCTGTTTGAAAAGGAGAAGATGCAATGATATGAGATCTTCAGCGGATCTATATGAAAACATGAAATATTAAAGGTAGCACCCGTTTTAGGGTGACATCATGTCCATAAGGCCAAATATCCATCAATATGCTCTGAGAGGGTACGCTTCACTATGCCAGTTATAAAAATAATGGTTGATAACAGCGAGATCATGGAAGGGCAGAGTAGGAAATTGAGTAACTCCTAACAGAAGTGTGAAAAAAAATGCAACCAGAATCAATGATGAGGCCGCCTCAGGGATATTCGGTTCCTTTGGAAGGCATTCGGGCACAAATGTATTGGGAAATGGATGGTGTTCAAGAAGGCATTAAGCGTTTTGGGCAGCCAGAAATCACGCTTTGGTCAGCTTCTGTCCAAGGGTTGATGAGAAAAATGATGCACCCGTTGATAAAAATCATGCAACAACGGATAGAGGGATCACATCGGTCCAAAATAGGTAGAAAATCGGTATGGCATGGCATGTTGAATTGGGTTGGTGCCGAAGAGTTGGCCTTTCTTACCGTGCGCGGAGCGCTGTCGCTGTTATTGAAACAGCAATCACTGAAAGAAGCCGTTCCTTATAGAGAAATTGTTTTAACTATTAGCGAACTGGTGATGCATCAGTCAATGTTGAACCGATTGGAAAAAGTGTTGAAAAAACGCGCGTGTCTCTCGGCTGAAGCCAGAAACCGGTTGCTGGCAAATATGACACGTTCTCGCGCCTTTGAAAAATTGATTGATGATGATCAACCGGTGCCAATTCGGAAATCTTGGTGGTTGGACTGGAGTTTGGAGGCACGTTTAAACCTGGGTGGCGCATTGCTTAAACCGTTATTGGATCTGGTGCCGGACTATTTTGAACAGTCTAAACCTAAAGAGGCTGGTCGTCGGGATAAGTGCCTCACGTTGTCTGAAGCCGGTTGGCAAGCAATCAGCCGTGAACAAGAGCGCTTGGGTCTGTTTTGGCCTGCTCACCGTCCAATGTTGATTGCACCAAAACCTTGGATTCGTTCCCGCAGCGTAATCGGTAGGAGAGGCAGAGGATGAGCGGATTTGATGGAGGGTATTACTTCATAAAAGAGCCTCTGGTACGTGGTGGACGTCATCGACACACCGCAGCGGATAGCAATGATGCAATATCTGATCTGGCCTTGAATGCCATCAATATCATCCAGGCTACGCCTTGGCGCATCAACGATTGGATACTCGCTGTCTGTGATCAATTACAGAAAAACAGTGCCGAACTGCCCGGCGTGACGGAAGAAAATAGCCAGATGGTATTGCCTGATCGACCGGATGATTTTTCAAATCGCACTGAAAAAGAACAACAGCGCTGGTATCGACAGGTGAGGGCCGTAAAACGGGCTAAACGGCGTAAAAAAAGTCGGGTAGGTGCTGTGCAGCGAACGTTGACTATTGCTCGGCGTTTGCAAAATGCACCGGAACTCTACTTTGGTCATTTTTTTGATTTCCGTACCAGAATTTATCCGATGAGTCAGGATCTTCATCCACAAGGTGATGAGATCGCACGGGCTTTGTTGATTTTTAAACAAGGCCGTCCACTTGGTCAGCGTGGGCTGTTTTGGTTGGCTGTCAGAATGGCCAACTGTGCGGGTATGGATAGGCTTTCCTACGAACAAAGAGTCGAATGGGTTATCGATCATCATCAACAGATTATGAACTCTGGTCTAACCCCGCTGGACGGCAACGGATTTTGGCAAAATGTTGAAAAACCGTTTTCGTTTCTGGCGACCTGTCGAGAGTGGGCCCTGGCGCATCAACTGTATGATCCTGAACAGTATTTAAGCCGATTACCTGTGCCGTTAGATGGCAGTGTGAACGGTATTCAACATCTGTCAATGTTGTGTAAGGACCACACTGGTGCATTTCTAACCAACTGTTCATCCGATCCACATCGTCATGATCTTTATGAAACAATAGCTGTTCGTGTAAAAGATCAGATAGCTATCCATCAGCAAAAAGGTTGCAATTTTGCTGCACGATGGCAGTTGGATCAAATTACCCGAAAAGTAGTGAAACGGGCTGTAATGACCACACCTTATGGTGTGACTGAACGCGGAATTCGTAACCAGTTGCTTGAAGATGGTCATATCTCAGGTATAGACGGAAATCCCGTTGAAAATGCAGCTTTTCTTCAAGCTCAGATCATGGAAGCCATGGGTGCGGAGATTGGACCGGCCAGAGCGGTGATGGACTATTTCCAGGCTGTGGCACATAAATTGGCTTTGGCAAAAACGCCGCTGATCTGGACCAATCCCGCTGGGTCACGCATTACCCAATCATACTATCGTCTCAGAAAAAAACGGATTCGAACGATGGTCGGACAGTTGGTTCTGCAATCCAGCAAAGGATCACGCACGCTGGATGCTCGCCGGCAAAAATCTGGTTCTGCGCCCAATGTGATTCATGCATTTGATGCGGCACACCTGCAACGCAGTGTTGTGGATTGCCAGCAACATTATGATATCCATGATTATTCAATGATTCACGACAGCTTCGCAACCCATGCGGACAACACTGACCGTCTCAGTCAGGTGTTGCGCCGACAGATGTATGAAATCTATCGAACCAATCCATTGCTCACGTTTCATCAAGAGATGTGTTTACGTGCTCCGCCCGGTACAACTCTGCCAGATCCGCCAGATCTCGGTAGTTTCAATCCGAAAGAGGTACTGATGGCACCGTACTTTTTCTCATAGGAAGATTCTAAGCGTAACTCAGTTATCAGTTGAAACATGCGTCAGAAGGCGTATTTGTCACTCCTGCTTTTGCGGGAATAAAGGCTGTCTAAATTCATTCAACTGCGTAACTCCTAGACACATAACAATTCATTCGAGGTGAAAAAAATGCAAGAAAATCAATCTATCCAATTGGTGACAACAACTGCAACCGCCGCTCATGTCTGGTTGGATCGACCCGATATTGGTCATCGGCATAGTGATGGACGCTATAAAGTCTCTCTGGTGATGGAACCTGATGACCCTGGATTCATTGAGCTGCGGGATAGCTGTATCCAACTGGCTCAAGTGGCATGGCCATCGGAAAATGGAGAGTTGCCCGAGTGGGTCAATATGCCCTACCAGGATGGCAACCAACGTATCAATCCAAAAACAGGCGAGGTGATAGACCGCTTCAAAGGGCGTTTCCTGGTGACCGCTAGAACACAGTATCAACCCGTGATCGTAGATGAAGAAAGAAATGAGCTGAAGGCTGGTGTTCATGTGCGTGCCGGTGATCTGATCCGACTTTCAGTTACATGTCAGGCGTATGGTCTGGATCGCAAACCCAGCGGTATTGCACTGCGGTTGCGTGGTGTTCAGTTGATGCAACGGCGGCCTTTCCAGCCCGCTAATGCTGAAGATTTGTTCCCATCGCATCCAAAGCAAACATCTTTTCCCATTCCGATGTCGCGCGTACCTCAACCAATCCCCACGGAGAATTGGCATGAGCAGGTTTGATCTATTCGTACAGGATCAAAAGGGCACTTACATAATGGTAGGGATTAATGCAGATGGATCGCCGCAATGGATCTATCGTGAAGCGGTTCAGAGTAGTGCAAACGATGGTGAATTCTCAGAATATTCTGAAAAACCCAAAATCTCCTGCGCAACCTGCCTGGAGAACAATAGAGCAGAGATGTCTTGTGCGACATGTTCGCATAGTCAAAAATATTAATAATAGAGAGATCATAGATGAGTACGCCACAGAATCTAAATCGTCCTTCCCAAACAGCCGGTTTTAGACAAGGTATGCCAAGGCAGGATGGCTCTTTTTACAGTCGTTCCAGATCTGCACTGCCTTTGAACGTTGCGCCTTGGACTTCTGCGCTCTCTACCGACAGTGTGCATGGACTTCAGGATGTCGTTCGGAAATGGATGTCTGGTGATGACACACATGATAAAGCACAACAGCTGGCTGATGATCATATGGCAGTAGAAAAGAGTGATCCAATGACACAGGCGCTGGCAGAGAGTCAGCGACAAAAACAGGCGAGCCTGTTGAAGGTGGATTTCCTCAATCACGTGTTACCAAGCTTAAGTATTGAGGAAGATTTTGATCTCACGGTCAATGGGTTTCTCAAACAGGCTGTCGATCATCAACCCGGTAAACTGTATAGCCAGACTGCTGATGAAGCGGTGATCACTACTTTTGAAGAGGGGATTGATCCAGCGCGACATCAACACCGTATCGCACAGATGCGCCGTATGCTTTGGTTGGCTATTCAAGACCATGATCAGATATTGGATAATCGGTTTGATGAACTTGATCCAACAGATCTTATTGAACATTTTCGGCAACGTACCACATTGACCCCAAATCGACCAGGCGCTGGCCCCGGATTAGTCATCAATAGTTTGATAGCCGCCGCACAGAGTACCAGTCGCATTATCCGATTGATCAATTGGCTGGGAGAGGCGGGTAGTGGTACTGAAACAGAAAGTTTCAATCAGCGCTTTCCTGAACCCTGTCAGCTGGTGTGGAAACAGCTCAATAATCGATATCATACTCTGTTGCAGTTCAATGTCGCCGAATTGGCCGATCTGTTGGATACCATCATTCAACAGAGTAAAGATCCTGGGCAGTTGGCAGTGATGATCGTTTATGATGTGCCCGGATTGATGAGCCGTTTTGGTCCTTCTGCCCATTGGCCACGCTTGTTAAACCGTGCGCAACGTCAATTAATGGTGCTTCAAGAGCAATCATTGGCATTAAACCGCATTCGTGCCATGAATTTAGGCTTATTGCCATTGGATTCCAAGCTGATCAGGCATCATTTAGGAACTTTCTTGCAAGATAGAGGTCTAAATATCTTTGAAAACATAGATGAAATTGTCAGAATTCTCAACAGACTCGGCGGACCTGCCAATATTGATCCCTGGGTACGTGGTCAGATCAGTCGGGCGTTGGCGGATTTTGCGCCAGAAAACAGTATCGCCTTTTGGGGTGCGGTTGGGATTTTGGCAAAATGGCAAAGTATGGTTGGCCTGCAAGGCGTGCTTTCGCTCGTGGATACAGCAGTTAAACCGCTGCTTGTTCGTGTGTTGCCTGTATTTCTTCAGTACCAGGATCAAGAAACGTATCTTGGAGGTTGGTTGGAGAGAAATCAAAAGGTTATGACAGATCTTCTGGAAAAAGGTCACGCAGAAAGCGGTCAACTATTTGCTGGAATTAGTAAGAGTATTGACCTGAAAAATGAAAAAAAGGCTTTAGTTGATCCAAGCAATAGCCGATCAGTAGAGCATGTTGAGAAACTTGAGCGTCAGTAAGGCAATAGTTACCTGATGGAGTGTCTGAATTCTGCCGATTATATGACATATCAATAGGGAAATCGAATCTGTTAAGGGGTGCGGTCAACGATTTTACAAGGAAATAGGGCACAATGAGTGGTTTGGACTAACGTGCTGTTTATCTTTGTAAGTCAATGTGTTATGAATGATGAATTCAAGGATTGTTCAGGGATGATGCAAAAGATTGGCTGAAAGGTTAGCAGTTTGGTACACAGGTTGCTTTATACAACAGCGTCCAGGCTAAACGCAGCCAGTACAGAGAAAATTAGATATGAACGTTGCCGACAGCGGCTTTCCTGATATTAGGAAACAGGAAAAAAAAGCCAACGTCGGAGACATGTGAGGCATGTCCCCAACATTGGAATATCTGGGTGGGTCGTTAATACAATACCCTGGCCTTTCGGGTTAACACGGAAGACCAGGGAAATCGCGGCGCCGTTATCCTAGACGGTTTGAGGCCACCCAGTACTTTACCTTCATTTTGTATGGACTTCCTAGGAAAAAAACCACCGTGGGGTATACTTTCCTGGGAAGTCCATAAAATGAACTGCACATTAAAAGTAAAAAATCCCTCAGCACCTCTTCCCTGAGTATCATTTCCATATTAAAATCTGCTTATGTGCTTCGTGTGTCAATGAACGGAAAATCTTTTCATTACGTTGAGGTAGATGACCGTTTTTTTGACGTGTACAGCACTGTTACTCTCTTACGCAACATAACTATAAAACCAATAAATAGATAAATTTATATCTATTTTTGTACATTCTGACAGGGGATCATTGATGGGCCGAGAACTGATCATCTTGCGGCATGCTAAATCCGCATGGGATACCGATGCAGTCACTGACTTTGAACGTCCCTTGGCAAAACGTGGCCTGAAGTCCGCGCCTAAGATGGGCAAATGGATGAAGAAGCAGTCAATGCATCCTGACTATATTGTCTCTTCTCCAGCCAAACGGGCTAAACAGACCGTAAAGCTAGCTACGAAAAAGATGGGCATTCCCAAAGAGCAGATTAACTTGGATATGCGCATCTATCACGCTGGAACCGATGATCTTCTAGAGGTTCTCAGCGAAACACCGCCAGAAGCAAAACGGGCGATGATTGTTGGCCACAACCCCGGACTTGAGTTCCTGTTTCACTATCTGGTTGGTGGTTTTCCTGGCGGCAGTTTTGATGCTGGTGCCGTCAAGACCGCCACCGTAGTCCATCTGAACATGCCAGATAATTGGACAGACCTCAAAGAAGGGTGTGCGGAGTTGAATAAAGTACAGCATCCTAGAGAGTTGTGATAGGAATTTTCTGATAAAAAACAGTGTCAACTAAATAATGGCGGGTTGATTGGCCGGATTTCGGTTTTTCATCCCGCCATTTTTTTTATTTTATTTTTTCCTTTTATTCTGCATCTCTTCCTTGCTGTTCTCTTGCCCCTTCTGTTTGACAATACACCTTAAAACGTAGATTTCTGAGTATCTGGATAAAGAATTCTGATCCATGAAAATGGTGTTCAACGGTGTCGTTTACCTTGTGACACCATGAGAGTTGAGGAATACTATGAACTCTGATCAATTATTATAACCCCCAAACAGGCGTTAATAGGCTAATTCATTATTAATAATAGATAAAAAAAGCTTATAATGGCCTCAGAAAGGACAAAAAGAAATGGTTCAAAGTTATACCTCCTGGGTATTAAAGAACCGCTGGTTTGTCATTGTTTCAACGCTTTTTCTGGTGGTGGCTGCCGGTTTTGGTGCAAAAAACCTCAAATTTGATAGTGATTACCGCATATTCTTCAGTGCGGACAACCCGCATCTGATGGCCTTTGAAGAGCTTCAGGACACCTATACCAAAACTGACAATGTACTGTTTGTCTTAGAGCCGAAAGCGGGCACGGTTTTTTCCAAAGAGACGCTGGCCATGGTGAAAGAATTGACCAAGGCCTCTTGGCAGTTGCCCTACTCAATCCGTGTAGATTCGCTGACCAACTTTCAGCACACCGAGGCGGAAGAGGATGACTTGGTGGTGGCTGATCTGGTGGAGGATGCTGGCGCGTTAACACAGAATCAATTGAATAAGATTCGACAAGTTGCACTCAATGAACCACTTCTTGTTGGGCGGTTAGTTGCCCCGGAAGGGGATGTGACGGGTGTGAGTGCTACCATTCAGCTTCCTGGTGTGGACAAGCAGAAGGAAGTCCCTGAGGTGGCTCAATTTGCTCGCGCCATGGCAAAGGATTTTCAAAGCCGATACCCGGATATCACCGTTCACCTGACAGGTATGGTGATGATGAACAACGCCTTTCCTGAGTCAGCAAAACGGGATATGGCGACGTTGGTTCCGTTGATGTTTTTGGCAATCATTGTGGCGTTATACCTGCTTATGCGTTCTGTAACGGCCATAGGTGTCACGTTTCTGGTCATTATGTTCTCTATTATTACCACTATGGGATTGTCGGGTTGGCTGGGTTTTTCTCTTTCTGGCCCCACGTCAGCTGTGCCGACCATTGTGATGACCATGGCTGTGGCGGACTGTGTACATCTGTTTGTCACTTATTTATTGTTGTATCGCAATCAGGGGATCTCCAAGCAGAACGCCATCAACGAAAGTTTGCGGATTAATTTTCAGCCGGTATTTCTTACCAGTCTGACCACCGCAATTGGTTTTTTGAGTATGAACTTCTCTGATGCGCCGCCCTTTCGTGATCTGGGCAATATGGTCGCCATGGGTGTGACGGCAGCGTTCATTTATTCGGTTTGGTTTCTGCCTGCGCTGGCTTCGCTGTTGCCAGTCAAAAAGGGCGCTTCACATGCGTCCTCTACCTTGGCAATGAACAAGCTGTCTGAGTTTGTTATCAAGCGCCGTTCATTATTGTTTGTTGGTGTTGGTGGCTTGGTGTTGGGTTTGTCGGCTTTTGTACCCAACAATGAGTTGAATGATGAATTCGTTAAATATTTCGATAAGAGTATGGATTTTCGGCAAGCAACGGATTTCTCATCCGAACGGCTGACCGGTATCTATATGATCGACTACTCCCTTGATTCCGGACAATCCAATGGTGTGGCACAGCCTGAGTTCCTGGCCAATGTAGAACGGTTTGCTCAATGGTATCGACAACAGCCCGAGGTGATGAATGTCAATACCATCACCGATACCTTCAAGCGATTAAACAAAAATATGCATGGTGATGATCCAGCCTATTACCGGCTGCCGGATAATAAGGAACTTGCTGCTCAATATCTTCTGCTTTACGAAATGTCACTGCCATATGGATTGGATTTAAACAACCAATTGAGTGTTGACAAATCTCGTACACGGCTCTCTGTGACTCTGCATAATCTGTCTTCCAATCAGATATTGGAGATAGAACAGCGGGCCAACAGTTGGTTAAAGCGTAACACACCGGCAAGCATGCATGTGGATGGTTCCAGCCCGACTGTCATGTTTTCTCATATAGGCAAACGGAATATCAGTTCCATGTTGCTGGGTTCGTTTGTTGCGCTGGTATTGATCTCTCTTGTGATGATCATCGCTTTGCGCTCGCTTAGGATCGGATTGATCAGCCTGATTCCCAATTTGGTCCCTATGGTAATGGCGTTTGGACTTTGGGGTATGCTGGTTGGTGAGATTGGTTTAGCGCTTTCAGTGGTGGCGGGAATGACGCTGGGTATTGTGGTGGATGATTCGGTTCACTTTCTCAGTAAATATCTTCGCGCCCGCCGGGAAAAGGATATGGATAGCCAAGCAGCGGTACGGTACGCTTTTTCCAATGTTGGCACTGCCCTTGTGGTGACCTCCATTGTGCTGGTTATCGGATTCTGGATTTTGACCTTCTCCACATTCAAGCTCAATTCCGGTATGGGATTGTTGACTGCTTTGACTATTGCTTTAGCCCTGTTTGCAGATTTCTTCCTGTTGCCACCATTGCTCATGGCCTTGGATCGCTCACCCATGACTCGCAAAGGATAAGATTATGATTCGTTTTGCACCGTTGTTATGTGCTGTCACGCTCCTGTTTGCACCACAGATGGGGTTTGCTCAGACAGATCAAGAAAAAGGGCTTCAGATTGCTCAAGAGGCGGATAAGCGGGATACCGGTTTCGGCGATATGGTTGCAAAGATGACGATGACATTGCGTAACCGTCGTGGTGAAGAGAGTGTACGCCACATGAAGTTGAAGATTCTTGAAGTGGATGGAGACGGTGATAAAAGCATGTCGATCTTCAATAAGCCACGGGATATCAAAGGTACGGCCATGCTGACTTTTTCGCATGCGGTGAAACCGGATGAACAGTGGATGTATCTGCCTGCACTGAAGCGGGTTAAGCGGATCTCATCGCGGAATAAATCCGGTCCATTCATGGGCAGTGAGTTTGCTTTTGAGGATCTCAGTTCTCAGGAAGTTGAAAAATATACCTATCGCTGGTTGCGGGATGAGACGCTCAATGATCTACCCTGTTTTGTACTCCAGCGGATGCCTGCTTATGAGCATTCCGGTTATACGCGCCAGGAGATGTGGTTGGATAAGTCGGAATATCGTCCACAGCAGATCCACTATTTTGACCGCAAGGGATCACTTCTTAAAACTCAGATTTTTCAAGAGTATCACCAGTATTTGGATCAATACTGGCGTTCTCATAAAATATTGATGGAAAATCAGCAGACCGGAAAAAGTACCACACTGATCTGGTCTGATATCAAATTTCGCACAGGCCTTGTGGATAATGATTTCAACAGAAACAGTCTGAAACGGGCACGGTGATGATGAAACGGTGGTTCTTGTTGTTGGCGTGTAGCGTGTTGTTCAATAGCGCATATGCTGAGGAGTGGGCGTTTTCTGGACATGTTGCGGCCACGCTACGCGGATTTGCTGAACAACCGTTGCACAGCGAACAGAACCACCTTCAATCCACGTTTACTGTGGCACCAGAGTGGAGTCGTTCTGGTGGTGATGACCTGGAGTGGATTGCCACTCTCAAGCCGCGTTTTGATATTGATTGGTATGGTAATGCAAGCCGAGTTCGTCCTGATATGCGTGAGTTGTTGCTGATTCTGGTTGGCAGTGACTGGGAGTTACGCATGGGTATTAACAAGGTGTTTTGGGGTGTGACGGAATCCCAGCATCTGGTGGATATCATTAATCAGACCGATTTGGCGGCGCGTCCCGATGGGGAAGAGAAGTTGGGGCAGCCTATGGTCAATCTTTCATTGGTGCGGGATTGGGGTACGTTGGATCTGTTTCTATTGCCTTATTTCCGAGAGCGGGTGTTTGCTCAACAGCGCGATCGTAACCGCCTTGCTCTGCCAATTGTTGATGCGTTGACCGAGTATGAATCCAATGCTGAACAGTGGCATCAGGATCTGGCCATTCGTTGGGTGCATAGTTTTGATACTGATATGGTCGGCTGGGATATCAGTGCTTCACATTTTTCAGGTACCGACCGAGATCCGGTTTTTCATCCAACGCTGCATGACGGAGCACTGGTTTTAGCGCCTTATTATCATCAAATCGATCAAACCAGTGTGACGCTTCAGGCTACTTGGGATGCATGGTTGTGGAAACTGGAAACCATTTCACGGCAGGGTGAGCCTGGTGGACGTTATACGGCGGCGACATTTGGTTTTGAGTATACGGTTGTGGGTGTTTTAGAGAGTGATGCTGATTTGGGAGTGCTAACAGAATATCTGTTTGATGATCGCGGTGGCAGTGGTTCGATTCCGTTTGCCAACGATGTAATGATGGGTGCTCGGCTTGCCATGAATGATGTGGATAGTACGGAATTGTTGGCAGGTATTGTCGTTGATCTGGATACGCAAAGTAGTTCGGTGCTTCTGGAAACCAGCCGACGATTTGGTGATTCATTGAAAGTGGCCTTAGAAGGGCGGGCACAAATTGGCGTTGAGTCTGATGAGCCGTTATATGCATTTCGTCGAGATGCTTATCTCGAATTGAAGTTGGAGAAATATTTTTAGTCTTTCCAATCTAATATTGGACAAACTATTTCATACCCGTCAATCAACTCCTAACTATATAAAAATTATACAAAAAAATGTACATGTGGTTTGGTTTTATGATAGAATGTAATAAATTTATTCGATTGAACTAATAATTAGAAATAGCTGTCCTAGGTGGTATGTGAATATGGTTCGATTGTTTTGCTATAGTAATGGTTTTCATTACGTTTTTTTGGAATATTTCACAAAGTACTAATAATCAATGCAAGGTTAACGACCACTATCTCAGGGGGATATGGCCATGAGTGATCAGAGCATGAGTACGACCCAGTTTCTTACCTTTACATTGGCTGAGGAAACGTTTGCTGTTTCCATCAACCAGATTCGTGAGGTGTTGGAGTTCACCAGTCTTACTGAGATTCCCAGTACACCGGAATTCATGGTTGGTGTGATCAATTTGCGCGGTCATGTCGTACCGGTTGTGGATATGCGGATCAAATTTGGCATGGAACAGGCTGAACGTACAGTCAATACTTGCATTATTATTATTGAAGTTAAAATAAATGAGGATGATTCTGTGCTTCTCGGTGCCATGGCTGATTCGGTAAATGAAGTGATGGAACTGAGGAAAGATGCCATCGAACCCGCGCCGAAAATTGGTACTGGTATTGATACTGATTATATTTTAGGAATGGGTAAGCAGGGCAATAACTTTGTCATTCTGTTGGATACCCAAAAAGTATTTTCAATGGAAGAGATGGGTGTGCTGAAAAGTGCGGAACGTGCCGCAGACCAGGCTGCCTGAGAATAGCCAAGAGATTTGGATAAGAAAAGGCATGCTCCAGGGCGTGCCCTTTCTCGTGTTCTAAGAAGATGTTTTACGGATGTTGACTGACAAAAAAAAGCCGTCCTAAAGGACGGCTTTTTTTATTTCAAACAGCTAAATGGAATCGCTTAGATAGCGACCACATTTTCGCAAGCAGCGCCTTTTTGACCCTGAACAACGGAGAATTCAACGGTCTGACCTTCGGCCAACGTCTTAAATCCACTTGCATTAATGGCTGAATGGTGAACAAAAGCATCACCTTTACCATCATTGCGCTCGATAAAGCCGAAGCCTTTGTCATCGTTAAACCATTTGACTGTACCAGTTTCGCGTTCTGACATGATTATACATTCCTTCATAGATTATGGGATTTGGCGTAACATTGAGAGAAAACGAACTGCGAGCCATACTCTACAACAGGTCTGAAAGATCAATTGATGTGTCAGAAAACCGCGAAGGTACTGAAAACAACGAAGATCAACAAAAACTGCGTGGGTTCAATGGTACTGCGTAGTATCTTTGTTTTCCATATTCAAGTATTCTATAGCCAATAAAAACTTCGTATACCATACACGCTGACCGAATCGCATGTCAATAAAGAAATATTGATTGGGTGTTAGCCACTGTTTTTGCAGTCAATTTTTCATAAATAAATGTATTGTGGAATAAATAGGGATCCTCGCTGTTTTGTGTGAGTAACCTGAATTGGAGGAAATGCCTAACTGAAAAGAGCAGGCCGAAGCACCCCACTTGCGCCTTCTGTAAATGGTGGAGGATCTATTGGATTGAAATATAATTGGCAGTGTGATACAGAATAAAGGGCACGCATTCTTCAGGCTGTGATTGGTTATCTCTGTGTGGTCTTCATTCAGCCGGAATTGATTCTCCCTTCCTATGTTATTAATAACGTACTTCGAGGAGATACGGCTATGGTAGTAAAAAGCTTAGTAGACGGAGTCCTGCTCGCGGGAGGATTGATTCCGGTGAAGTAAGAGAAGCGACAGAGACTGGCTAAACACAATTGCTTGTTTAATGGCTGAGCAGATCCGAGGGGTAATGCCCCTCGGCCTCCCTCCAATTGCTAAACAGTTCAAACATTCCCTGCAAACCACCCTGCCACATAGTCATCCGCCACATGGGCATATCTCAATACCATCTAATTCTGAGGTGGACCCCAAGTCCAGGACAATTTTCCTCTTTTTGCCAAGGGTGATGTTGATGTGCCGGTTACATTGAACCGAGCAATGACGGCTATTCAGGATGCGATAGAGGGATTGAGATGAAAAGCAGAATTGATGGCGTGCTGATTTGTTGACACGATTTTGGCACACTGGAACAGATTATCTTGAATATAAAAATAGAATATTGTGCTTAAGTGTTTGATTTTATTATGGTGCCCGCGCCCGGATTTGAACCGGGACGGTCTAGGACCAGCGGATTTTAAGTCCGCAGCGTATACCAGTTTCGCCACGCGGGCACAGATGAAGCGTGGACTGTTTTTTTTCTTTTGCACACGGTAATGAAAATGATGGTTTAAGGCAAATATTTTTTTTCCAACGCATTGTTTTCTAGCAACAAGAAAGACATAATTAAGCACTGAATTGATTTTATATTGAGGGCGCTATGAGTAGTGATAAGGGTAACAAAAAATCGAATACCGGAACCAAAATGGCCACTATTGCGGTCAATGCTGGGCGTAAATTTTCTGATGAGCGTGAAAATAGTGCGCCTATCTTTTTGAATTCCAGCTATGTTTTTGAAGATGCCGCCTATGGTCAAGCCGTGTTTGCAGGTGAGGTTGATGGCAACATCTATAGCCGGTTTACCAATCCCAGTGTTACCGCTTTTGAAGAGCGTATGGCCGCTATGGAGGGGGGTGAACGGGCTTTGGCGACTGCTTCGGGAATGTCTGCAATCAGTACGGTCTTTCTGGCGCTGTTGTCTGCGGGTGATCATTTGGTTATCAGTCGTTCGGTTTTTGGTTCGACACTTAACGTTGCGCATGGCGTTTTGGAAAAACTCGGTATTGAAGTGACACCGGTGGCGTTGTCCGATCTGAATGCCTGGAAAGCCGCTATCCGGCCCAATACTAAAATGCTGTTTGTCGAAACACCGGCTAATCCTACTTTAGAAATGGTGGATCTGACGGCTTTATCCGCATTGAGTAAGGAAAATGGGCTTACTCTGGTCGTGGATAACGTATTCTGTACGCCTTGTTTGCAACAGCCGTTGGCGTTGGGTGCAGATATCGTCGTTCAGTCTGCTACCAAGTTTATTGATGGTCAGGGAAGAGTGCTTGGTGGGGCGATTATTGGTGCGGAATCGTTGTTGATGGATGATATCTTTCCGTTTATCCGCAATACTGGGCCTACTTTGTCGTCCTTCAATGCCTGGGTGCTCTACAAGAGTTTGGAAACATTGCCGTTGCGGATGGAACGCCACTGTAGCAATGCCATGAAGGTGGCTCACTTTCTTGATGAACATCCACGTACACGTGGAAAAGTCCATTTTCCAGGGTTGAGCCATCATCCACAACATGAGCTGGCCAAGAAGCAGATGACAGGCTTTGGCGCGTTGGTTTGTGTGATTTTCGATACGATACAAGAGGCGCACGTCTTTATTGATGCGCTGGAAATGGCCACTATTACTGCTAATCTTGGCGATGTACGCACATTGGTTACACATCCAGCCACAACCACTCATTCACGTCTGAGTAGTGAACAACGAGAGGCTGCGGGTGTTTATGATGGATTGGTGCGCTTCTCTATTGGTATTGAAGATGCCGAAGATATTCTTGCCGATCTGGATCAAGCATTGAAACAGCTTGGTTAATTCTCCGAAACTGAGCAGATAAAAATAGTCGAATCATATTTAGAATGGGTATGATTCGACTATTTATTCTGTTCGTGCGACATCTCTTCTCGTGCTTTTTTCAGACGATATTTAAATTGAATCATCAGACCGATAAGGGCGATTGCGACCACCAGGATAAACAGCGTCCATGATTGCCATGTTTCCAAATCAAGAATCTTGAAAAAGACCAGCCAAGCCAGACCACCAAGTAAAACAGTAAGATTTTGAGGACGAAACGGAGAAAAAGTACTACTCATGACAGAATGGTATCCTGTTCAGTAAAAGTTCAAACCCGCCTTAATATATCCTTTTCCAGAATCAGATATAAAGCTGGAACCACAATTAAAACGATAAATGTGGCAAAAAGTACACCAAAACCAAGGCTTAACGCCATGGGAATAAGGAAACGTGCCTGAATGGATGTTTCCAAAATCATCGGCACCAGACCGAAAAAGGTGGTCAATGAGGTGAGCAAAATAGGTCGAAACCGCCGTACACCACCAAAAATGATCGCCTCAAGGGCACCTTTACCAGAGTGACGTGCTTGATTAGTGGCATGAATGAGTACAAGCGAGTCATTGACCACCACGCCAGATAGGGCAACGATGCCCAAGAGGCTGACCATACTCAAACCAAATCCCATGATCCAATGACCCACGACTGCACCCACAAATCCAAGTGGAATCACAGACATGATAATGATCGGCTGAACATAGCTCTTAAACGGAATAGCAATCAGAGCAAAGATGACAAACAGAGCCAAAGGGTAGTTGGTTTTCAAACTGGAAAAGGTTTCACCCTGTTCGCGTTGTTGGCCGGTTAGCGTTAACTCAATTTCAGGGAAACGTTCTTTCAGTTGAGGGAAAAGTTTTTTCTCAAGGATCGTAAGAATTGGGCGCGGCGTTTTTATGCCTGGTAACAACTCACCAGAAACATTGATCACCCGCAAACCCTCTTCACGACGAATCACGGTAGGTGCGCGCCCACGGGAAAGGGTAACCAGTTGATAGAGTGGAACAGCGCCACCAGTTGGTGTCTGGATCAAAAGTTGTCTTAAATTATCTTCTGAGATGCGTTCAGATTCTGGTAAACGTACCATAACCTTATAGGTGAGTCGTCCACGCTGATCCCGTAGCGCTTCTGCCCCGTAGTAGCTGGCGCGAAGTTGGCGGGCTACTTCATCGGATGTAATACCCAATTGATGAGCGCTTTCGCGTAGTTGAAAGCTGATTTGCGGTTTGCCGCCGGAAAAATCATTATCAACGTTGATCAGGTTATCAATGCCGCGCATCTCTTGAGTAAGCCAATTTGAAGCGGTGATCAGGGTTGCACGGTTTCTATGTGAAACCTGAACATTGATATCAGCACCAGCACCGGGGCCGGCACTATGTTGAAATTGTATCGCCTCGACACCGGGCAGTTGTGGCATTGCCTTAGCCCAGGCTTTGGAGAGTTTGGCCGCACGAAGTGTGCCGCCCTGGTCCTGAGGGATTAAACTGACCTGAATGGAGCCAAGATGGCTTCCAGAATTGGAAGCGCTTGTCGGACCATGGCCACCGCCTGAAAAACTGTGTCCAGACAAGGTGACCCAGCCTCGAACCTGATCTTCTGCATTAAGCTGTTTGATAATGGCTTTGGCTGTTGCGTCCGCTTGTTTGAGAGCATGCTGGGTCTGTTCAACCGGTGCGCCAAATGGCAAACGAAGGGTGACCCGAACACGGTCTGCTTCCACTTTGGGAAAGAAGTTGAATGGTACTGCGCCTTTGACCACCACAACGACCGTTCCAACAAATAACAGTGTCGCAATGGCCATAGTGATATATCGATAATTCAGCGAACGCTTCAAGAACGGTGCATACATATTGTTGATAAAGTGATTCAGCCCATAGTTCACTTTATCTTGAATCCTGTCTGCCCAATTTCTATTACTGTTATCCAGTTTATCTCCATGTCCTAAATGGGCAGGCAGTACCCAAAAAGATTCCAACAGAGAGAAGATTAACACGGCTAGAACAACGGCTGGAATGAGCCCAAAAATCTTGCCCATGAATCCAGGGATAAAGAATAGCGGTAAAAAGGCGGCGCAAGTGGTCAGAATTGAAAAAGTAACCGGTGTAGCCATCTCTTGAGCACCGGCAATTGCGGCATCCAGACGGGATTGACCGGTCCGCATATGTGCATGGATATTTTCACCAACGACGATGGCGTCATCCACGACCATACCCAACGTGATGATGAAGGCAAACAGCGTTACCATATTGATGGAAAGATCCGCGCCGGGCATAATCATAAATGCGCCTAAAAATGACACGGGAATACCCAGAGCAACCCAGAGTGCCAACCGATAATCCAGAAAAAGCGCCAGAATGATCAATACCATCACAAGGCCCAACGCGGCATTACGTACCAATAGCTCAATACGTGCCTGAAGCTTTTCCGAATCATCATCCCATGTGCCGACCATGAAGTGATCGGGAAGCTGTTGTTGCAGTGTCTGAGCGTAATTCTTCACCGCATTGGCAACTTCCTGAGGTGTTTCATCGCCGATTCTGTAGATAGTCAAATAGACTGCTGGTTTACCATAGTAATGTGTGGTCTGATCGGTTTGGGCGTAGTCATCATAGATGGTGGCGATTTCTCCAAGCAGAACAGTATGGCCATTGGATGCATTTTTGATCACAATATTGGCCAGTTCAGGCCCGGATCGTCTTCTATCATCAACACGGACCAAGAGTTCTCCAGATCCTGTTTTGATACCGCCTGCGGGCAGATCCTTTGACGCAGCCCGAATGCGTGTTGCAACCTCGGCAAGCGTCATATTGAGTGCTTCCAAACGGCTTTGAGGAATTTCCACGCGGATTTCAAGATCGGGAAGACCCTGTACTTCCACTTGACTGATCTCATCAAAAGCCAGTAAGGATTCCCGCGCTTTTTCAGCGAGATTATGAAGTGTTTTCAGACTTTCTTCAGCGGCAATTACCAGGAAAATCACTTCTCTCTTTGGTGCCAGGATAGCAACAGTTGGTTCTTCAGCTTCTTCGGGAAAGGTGGTGATACGGTCCACAGCATTTTTCACATCAGATAGAACCGTAATCGGATCAGCATCAAAATAGAGTTCCAGATTGACGTTTCCAGCGCCTTCAGCAGCAACGGAGGAGACCCGTTTCACGCCATCCAGGCTACGGACAGCCTCTTCAATGGAGAGAATAATCCCTTGTTCAACATCTTCAGGAGTTGCGCCAGGGTAGGGTACAGAAACGCTGATCAAGTCGAGATCAAATTCAGGAAAAACTTCCTGCTTGACCGAAAATGCGCCCACCAATCCACCAATCATTAACACCAACATGAGAAGATTGGCTGAAACGCTGTTTTGTGCCATCCAGGCAATAACGCCGGATTTTTTAACGACTCTGGCAGGCGCGATCATGGTTTTTCAACCTCATCGCCTTCGATAATACGCACGTCAACGCCGTTTACCGCTTGAGAAAGTGAGGAAACAACGACACGCTCACCAGCCGTGATATTGCCTGTAGCCAGAAGATAATCATGATGACGCCATGCAATATCAATCAAGCGTTTTTCAATTCGGTTATCCGCATTAACGACCCAGATATAGTGGCCTTCCCGAACCGCTTCATGAGGCAGCTTGAAACTATGATCAAGTGTTTTACCTTGAATCGTCATCTCGACAAGGGCATTGGCATGAATGGTTTTACCGTCTTTTGGCGGATCAAAAGGATTATCAATTTCGACCAGGATTTGCGGTCGTCGGCCATTGGCTTCCATCTCTGGTAGACGGTGGGTTACCGTAGCTGTCCTGTTAAGAATTTCACCGGAACCCGCATCACGATCAATGGTCACAGTGGAGCCGGTTTGGCCTGATTTTTCATCGGAAAAACGAATATGATCCAACGTACCATGTGGCAGTGAAACGCGAATTCTGAATCGTTCCGTAGCCATGATTCTGCCCAGTGTCACACCCGGTGTAATCCATTGACCCAGCGCGACATTTTCTGAAATAACAACGCCGGAAAACGGTGTGATCAGATGGGTACGTTTGAGATTGAGTTCTGCACGGGATAGACCCGCTATAGCCGTGGTTAATTGTCCCTGAACAGAGGCAAGATGGGGCTTACGCAACGCCAAGGCGGTTTTTCCGGGAGCGCTGGATTGTTCAAAGAGTTTCCAATCTTTTTCGGCAACGCGCTGCCGTCCTTTTTCAATGGTTAATTGCGCTTTGGCTGTGGTAACACGACCCTGTTCCTGATCTCGGACGATAAGGTATTCGGCAGGATCAAGAGAAAGGATTTCTACACCAGCTTTGATCCGTTTTCCTGGAGAGAAATCAGCATGACGGAAGCGGATGCGCCCTGAAATCTCGGGTTGTACGGGCCAAATTTGTTCTGCTTCAACAACGCCAGTCGCTGGAATCAGAATCGGATGATTTTCTGGCTGAACCGTGATGACCGAGACAGGTACTACATGTGCAATCGGTTCGATTGTCTCAACCGTCTCTTTTCGCAAGGCAAATTTCGCAATACCTGCGCCACCAATACCCAGGATGATCAATGGGATGAAAAGATGTTTCACAATGGGTTTCATAAGGGCAATTTTTCTACTATCTGAATAGAGGTGTTAACTGACACGCTATTGTATGGTATATGGAACAGTGAAGAAAACAGGGTTACAATTTTTAATGATTCAATAGAATAGATGTTACATGGGCGTTACGCAGTTCCCGGTTGAAAAAAGCATCAAAGCGTGTTCCCTCATTCCCACAAAGCGGGAATCCAAGGGGCAGAAAACCAAACTGGATTTCCGCTTTGGCGGGAATGACGAGTATGAAATTCATTCAACTGAGTAACGCTTGGTACAATTTAAAATATGCAATCAGGAAAAGGGTCAGATGATGGAACATGTTCTGCCACAATATGTTGCCTTTATTGGTTTGGGTGTTATGGGGTTGCCAATGGCGGGTCACTTGGCGCAATCAGGACATCATGTGACCGTTTACAATCGTACCTTGGATACGGCAAAAGCCTGGAAAGTTCAGTATGGTGGCGCGATTGCCAATTCACCGGCTGAAGCCGCCTCAAAAGCGGATGTGATTTTTGCCTGTGTTGGCAACGATGATGATTTACGCTCTGTGGTGCTTGGTGAACAAGGGATAATGGCAGGCATGAAAGCGAAAAGTCTGTTTGTTGATCATACCACCACTTCGGCACAAGTGGCTCGTGAACTCTCTTCTCTGATGAAGAGGGAAGGCAAAGGCTATTTGGATGCGCCTGTTTCTGGTGGCCAGGCAGGTGCGGAAAATGGCCAACTCACTATCATGGTGGGTGGAGAGCAAAGGGACTATGATTTGGCAGAGCCCATTATGTCTTGTTATGCGCGGTCGATAACGCATATGGGCGAAATCGGTTCAGGTCAATTGACTAAGATGGTCAATCAGATCTTTTTAGCGGGTCTGATTCAGAGTTTGGCAGAGGGTTTGGCTTTTTCTCAAAAAGCGGGGTTGGATGGCGAGCGGGTTCTAAAGGCGCTTGGAAAAGGGGCTGCACAATCCTGGCAGTTGGATAATCGTGGTGAAACCATGCTGGCCGGCGAGTATGATTTCGGATTTGCGGTGGATTGGATGCGTAAGGATTTGGGATTTTGTCTTGATGAGGCACGAAGAAATGGCGCGCAGTTGCCGGTTACAGCGTTGGTGGATCAGTTCTATTCAGAGGTTGTAGGGCGTGGTGGAAATCGGTTTGATACCTCCAGTCTTATGCTGTTGCTCTCTGAAGAAATGGGAAAAAAATAGGTAATCCATAACCATTACAACGAAAAAGGCATGATTGTCGAGCGCTGCATTCTCTGTTAGTATTTGTCCAAATAGTGCTGTGTAGTTTGCTTTTAAGAATGGTGTAAGTCTATTTCATCAATAGGAAGTGAATAAACTCAAGCATCCAATAATCCAGAACTACTCTTTGAAATATAAAAGGTTTAAGCCTAATGGTCCGGGATTCCGAATTACATGGAAGTCTGATTCGTGAAGGGGATGTGATCCGCATTCTTCTGATCGATGACCAGCCGGTTATTGAGGTCATGTTGCGCCGATTGATTCGACGCGCACCGGATCTTGAGTTGCATTTCTGTTCCAATCCCTCTGAAGCGTTGGAAGTGTGTAAACGGGTTGAACCCTCTGTTATTCTGCTTGATTTGATTATGGCGGAGATGGATGGTTTAACGTTGCTGCGCCGTTTTCGCGGTCGTCCTGAGACTCGCATGGTGCCGATTATTATTCTATCGGTAGATGAACGTCCGAAGATTAAAGCACGTTTGTTTGCTGAAGGGGCCAACGACTATCTTATCAAATTACCTGATGAGCTTGAAGTCATTGCCCGTCTGCGTTATCACGCCACTCATAAAGCCCTTCTGGACAACTATCACAAAGATCTGACTGACAGTCAGGCCCGCCGGCATGCGCTATTGGAAAATACCGTTGATGGTATTATCACCGTTGATGAACAGGGCCATATTGAGAGTTTTAACACAGCTGCTGAGCGGATTTTCAGCTATACCTCGGCAGAAGTACTTAATCAAAACGTTCGCATTCTTTTTCCACCACCGTATGATCACACCTCTGCGGAGTCAATTCAGAAGATATTACGCAACAATCTCAATGGTCAATTGGGTGTTTTGATTGAGGTGGAAGGGCGATGTAAAGATGGTACAACCGTACCATTGATGGTGACGGTCAATAAGGAACCTTTGATTCATGAGAATCTGTTCACGGCTATTATTCGTGATCTGACCGAGCAGAGACGGTTGGAAAAACAGCTCAAACAGCAAGCAGAGATGGACGCGCTGACAGGTTTGCCAAACCGTGCGCTTTTTCTTGATCGTCTGAGCCAGGGTATTGCCATGGCAGCACGGACTAAGGAAGAGGTCGTGCTGTTGGTTATTGATCTGGATAATTTTAAAGAGATCAATGATACGCTTGGCCATGAAGCGGGTGACATATTGTTATTGGAAGCGGCTGACAGGCTCAGTCATGCTGTGCGAGAATCGGACACTGTTGCACGTGCTGGCGGCGATGAATTCACCATTATTTTATATGATATCACACACACCTGCTATGTTGAGTTGGTGTCACGCATTATTCTGGCGAATCTTGCACGGGCATTTACGGTTAATGGCGAGTCGGTGTTTATTACCTGTAGTATTGGTATTGCCATTTTTCCACAGGATGGGCAGGATGCACAGCATCTGTTGAAAAACGCGGACACTGCCATGTATCAAGCCAAGGCCATGGGTCGCAATGGCTTCCGCTTTTTTACGCCTCAGATGAATGAGGAGATGCAGGAGCGGGCATACCTTATTCGTGATTTGCGTCTCGCTGTGGAACGGGAAGAGTTTGAGCTTTACTATCAACCTATTGTCGATCCACATCGCCGTAAAGTAATCGGTGCGGAAGCGCTGTTGCGGTGGGATCATCCCGAACAGGGCATGATTTCACCGGATAAATTTATTCCCATAACTGAAGAGACGGGCCTAATTCGTGATATTGGCGCTTGGGTGTTGCGTACAGCGTGTAAACAGGCTGCCATTTGGGCTAATGACAGTAATCTTCCGCCTTTGAAAATTACGGTTAATGTCTCAGCACGTCAGTTCAAAGGATTTAAAGGTTTGGTGGCAGATGTACTTAAAGAAACAGGATTAAATCCCGCATATCTTGGTTTGGAATTGACCGAAAACATGCTATTGGATAGCACGGAATCCGTCATAGATACCATGGATAGTATTCGTGGTTTGGGCGTGGATCTGTATGTGGATGATTTTGGTACAGGCTACTCTTCATTGAGCTATCTGCAACGCTTTCCAGTCAATGCGGTTAAGATTGACAGTAGTTTTGTCTTCAATCTTGGTGAAAACAAGAGCGATAAAGCCATTGTGGAAGCGATTATTGCCATGGGACACTGTTTGAATCTGCGTGTGATTGCTGAAGGTGTGGAAACAGAGGAGCAGATGGCTTTTTTGGCTGAGAATAAATGCAATTTACTGCAAGGATATATGTATTCCAGACCATTACCGGTGGAACAGTTTTATCTGTGGGGTGAGGCCATCGACTGGAATCTGGATAATATAAAATCTTCATAGATAAATCAACATATTAACCAAGGAGTTCTAATCATGAACATCAATAATGCATTGGACAAAGCATACGAAGGAAAATCGCTCAAGGAACTGGTGGATGCACCAGTTGGTGCGCTGCAAGGTGTCAGTGAAGCGGACGCTGAAAAACTTCAAGCGGCATTCAACGTAAAAACCATCGGTGATTTAGCCAGTCTGAAATATGTGCGTTGGGCGCAGGCGATTGCGGCATTGGCAGAGACTGAAGCATAGCAAAGGCTGGATATTATTCTAAAAAAGGGCGGTTGATATAGTTCAGCCGCCTTTTTTATATGGTATAAGAGTTTCGTCTAAAATTTGAACAGTCAACCGTTCCATCCCTGGTGATATTTTTGCTCTGATGATCTGCTTCGCATATTAAAAGCGGCGCAAAAACATCACCAGGGCTTCCACTCAAGTTGTGATTCATTGTCTGGTTTCGGATAAAAATCATTATATTAATCAACTCTAATATGTAAGAGTTCTTCAATATTGCCTTGAGTACCAGTAATGGAAGATTTTACACGGTCAATAATAGTGAAGGTACTCTCTTTTTCCAGTTGCTGAATTTTTTCAAAAGCCAATTCATGGTGAGAAGGGTCACGTACAATCCCGCCCTCAGGAATCAATTTTTTTGGTAGTTCAAATTGAGGTTTCAATAGAACAATACCGGTGCCGCCAGGCTCTATCAAAGGCAGGGTGAACGGTAAAACGCGGGACAGGCCAATAAAACTGACATCAATGGTAAAGAATTGAATTGGTGTGTGATCCAGTTGATCCTTGGTGAGGTTGCGTACA
This sequence comes from Magnetococcales bacterium, assembly GCA_015234045.1. GTDB lineage: Bacteria > Pseudomonadota > Magnetococcia > Magnetococcales > JADFWU01 > JADFWU01. The sequence goes on along the minus strand of JADFWU010000008.1, from coordinate 40,898 downwards.
TTGGTGCGTTCAAGGTTTACAACACGTGGATCTTGTTGGAGTCTCCAATCCAGAATACCGTAGCCGACATCAACGGCAAATACACGATCTGCACCATGTTGAAGCAATACATCAGTAAACCCGCCGGTGGATGCACCGATATCCAGGCAGTTTTGACCTGTGGGATTGATCTGCCAATGGTTCAGGGCATGAACCAGCTTGAGCCCACCACGTGAAACCCAGCGATGTTGTTTCCCTTTGATGCGTAGTGCTGAGGATTGAGCGACTTGGGTGCCGGGTTTGTCAACAGGGGTATCATTGACCAATACCTTACCGGTCATGATGATGCGGCGGGCTTTGTCTATGGATTCCGCCAGACCACGGTGTGTGAGAAGTTGGTCCAGTCGTTGGCGTGGTGTCCGAGGTTTGGACATAAAATAGTTTATAAATTCAAGTCTTGCTACGGATCAGTTCATCTAAGTTCTTAACCAACCCATCAACATCAATTTCCAACTCTGCACGCAATTCACTTTGTGAACCATGGGTGATGAACCGGTCAGGAATGCCCCAGTTTCGAATGGTCAAGCCGCTATCAAGCAGGCCCTCACGGGATAGGTACTCCAATACAGCCGAACCAAAACCACCTTGAATGGCATTCTCTTCCAAGGTGACCAGAATCGGGAACTCTGCGGCTTTTCTCAGGAATCGGCCAAGGGGTTTAACGAAACGAGCATCGTAGACCGCAACAGAAAGGCCTTGTTTTTCCAGCCTGTTTGCAGCTTCTACAGCGGAGTGGACAGGTGATCCTGCCGCTACGATAACCGCATCTGTACCCTCTTTTAATAAACGGCTACTGGCAATAGGAATTGGCAGAGCAGGTTCAGGTTTCAGGTTCATGCCACAGCCGCGCGGAAAACGAATCACGCAGGGTTTATTCATTTCTACGGCAGTTGCCAGCATCCTACGCAGTTCATTTTCATCTGACGGTGCCATGATGGTCAGGCCCGGAATGCAGCGTAAAAATGAAAGATCAAACACACCGGCATGTGTTGCACCATCAGCACCAACGAGACCAGCACGATCCAGAGCAAAAATCACTGGGAGTTGCTGTAGAACAACATCATGTACCAGTTGGTCAAAACCGCGTTGCATGAATGTGCTGTAGATAGCGACAACGGGCGTTAATCCTTCACAAGCTAATCCCGCTGCAAAAGTAACCGCGTGCTGTTCAGCGATGCCGACATCAAAGAAGCGGGTGGGAAAGCGCTCCTGAAAATTGCTCAGTCCAGTGCCTTCTGGCATGGCGGCAGTAATAGCCACGATGCGCGGATTATTAACCGCGAGATCTATCAATGTTTCTGAAAAGATTTTGGTGTAGGACGGTGTTGATCCATTGGAAGGAATCGTGCCGGTTTTACGATCAAAAGGCGGTACACCGTGATAGGTGCAGGGATTGATCTCGGCAGGTTCAAATCCACGGCCTTTTTTGGTGACAACATGCAGCATCACCGGGCCGGATAGCTTTTTGATATTGCGTAAGGTTGGCAATAATTGACCGAAGTCATGGCCATCAATGGGGCCAAGATAGTTAAAGCCCAACTCTTCAAAGAGCGTGCCAGGGGTAATCATTCCCTTCATATGCTCTTCGGCTTTCATTGCGGCGGTGCGTAGTGGTTCTGAGATTTTACCCAGAACCTTGCCTGTACCATCACGCAAGCGCGTGTAGAAGCGTCCGCTGAGAATACGGCTTAAATAGGCAGACAGTGCGCCCACGTTAGGCGAGATGGACATCTCGTTATCATTGAGCACCACAACCAGATCATCATCCATCTGCCCGGCGTTATTCAGTGCTTCAAATGCCATACCCGCAGACATGGCACCATCACCAATGACCGCGATGGCTTTGCATTTTTTATTAAAGTGCGATGCAGCAACAGCCATACCCAACGCGGCGGAGATGGAGGTGGAAGAGTGTCCAGTGCCAAACGGATCATAGGGACTTTCATCCCGTTTGGTAAAACCGGAAAGTCCACCATACTGACGCAAGGTCGGCATTTGATCACGGCGACCAGTCAGGATTTTATGAGGATAGGTTTGATGTCCCACATCCCAGATCAGACGATCTTCCGGGGTATTGAACACATAGTGCAGTGCAATCGTCAACTCGATCACACCTAAACCAGCGCCTAAATGACCACCCGTTTTTGAAACGACATCAATGGTATAGTCACGGATCTCCTCAGCCAGTCCAGGCAAAGCTGATTCTGGTAGCGCTCTGAGATCAAGTGGATCATTGATAGTCGAAAGAATTGCACTCATAACATCAATTAATGGGTTCGGGTGACAATATATCGGGCCAATTGGCGCAACGGATCAGCTTCTGATCCAAAGGACGCCAATACCTCAACCGCTTCATCCACAAGTTGATCAGCTTGTTTTTGGGCTTCTTCAAGTCCCATAAGCTGAGGATATGTGGATTTTTTTTGTTTTTCGTCGCTTCCAACCGGTTTGCCGAGTGTTGCAGTATCACCGACCACATCCAGGATATCGTCTGCGATCTGAAAGGCCAGGCCAATTGCATGACCGTAACGGCCTAGCGAGACGACTTCCGAATTGCTTCCACCACCGATTATGGCACCTAAGATACACGAGGTACGGATCAATGCACCGGTTTTATGGGCATGAATATTTTTTAGTGTGTCCAGGTCAACCTGTTTACCTTCTGCCTCAAGATCAAGAACCTGTCCGCTCACCATACCGCCCAGGCCTGCATATTGGGCAAGACTTCGAATCATAAGTAGTTGATTCTCTGGTGATACATTCCTAATGGGACGTGCGGCAAGATCAAAGGCGTAAGTGAGCAGCGCATCACCAGCCAGAATAGCGGTGGATTCATCAAATTTTCGATGACAGGTTGGCTGTCCACGACGCAAATCATCATCATCCATGGCGGGCAGATCATCATGGATTAAAGAGTACGTATGAATACACTCCATGGCGCAGGCCATGGGCAGTGCTTTTTCGCTATTACCGCCCACGCTTTGGGCTGCGGCAATGATCAAAATAGGGCGCAGGCGTTTACCGCCAGCCATGAGGCTATAGTGAATCGCCTCATGTAGACGGTGAGGTTGTTGATCAGCAGAGGGCACGTATTGTTGAAGGGCGTGTTCAACACGCTCTTTTTGTTCGGCTAGGAATCTCTTCAACACCTGATCTGCTTCAGAACTCATTCGGTTTGCGGCTCCGGCTTTGCAGTGGCAACCAGTTCTTCGATGCGTTTTTCTGCGGCATCAAGTCGCTTCTGGCACTGTTGGGAGAGTTGGATACCTTCTTCGAAAGCAGCCAGCCCTTCTTCGAGGGGTAAATCGCTCTGCTCAAGACGTTGGACGACAGACTCTAGCCGATTCAAGGATTCTTCAAAAGGAAGCGTTTTCATGATGCCCCTGGAAAATGGCTGTTTTTCGAAAGAAAAACCATAACAAACGGCGTAACCAGATTCAATGTTTACCCCGTGTTTTTTTACTGTTTTTGGTAGATTCCAGGCAGTTTCATTGGATCAACCCGTGCGCCACGGACAAGAACGCCCATATGAAGATGGGGTCCGGTGACGCGTCCGGTCATGCCGATTTTACCAATTATGGTGTCTGGGCGTAAGATTTCACCTTCTTTAACAAAGATTTCATCCATATGGGCATAGAGTGACACAGCACCATGTCCATGGTCCAGCACCACGGTATTACCGGTAAAGAAATAATCGTCACCGACTAGAGCGACAATACCCGGTGCGATGGCTGTAATCGGTGTCCCGGTGGGAGCGGCGATATCAACGCCATTGTGTGGTCTTCGAGATTTGCCATTGAGAATGCGTCGGCTGCCAAATACGCCGGAGAATCGACCCGTGGCAGGCATGCGAAATCCATTGGAAAAGAAGGCTGTTTCCGTTCGGCGTTTGTAAGTGGCTTTGATTTTTTTTGATTCGCCACCAGCGCGGGTGAGGTCTTTATTATCAAGATCCACTTTTTTCTTGGGTAACCCATCAATGCGTTCAACGTTATAGTCACGCGCTTTGATGCGAAATCCTTTTTTCAGCACTTCTTTTTGATGATTGGGTGCGGTAATGGTCACCTTGACGGTTCGTGTGCCGGGTTTTGCCGACATATCCAGAGCAATAAGGCCGTGCCCTGACGCTGAAATGGGAAAGGGAACACCATTGACAGCACCGGTAAAGCGAGACCCTGCCGGAGCCTCTGAAATGGTCAATAACGAGGCGGCTCCTTGTGCTAACGGCGGGTAAATCGTCATCTGAGCAGCCGAGGCTGTGGCTGTTAGTCCAAAGAGGGTGGCCACAAGTGTAAGTAGAAGCGTAAGAGGGCGCATTGTCATTCTTCCTCAATTTTCTCTACACGGGCGCGAATGCGGCCCTGTGAAAAGGTGATATCCAAGCCATCTTCTGTGTTTAATTGGCTGGTATTTCGGACAATATGGTGATCACTGTCTCTGACGATGGCATAGCCACGATCAAGGACTGCCTGAGGTGACAGATCATTCAATCGTCCGGTGAGTTGTTGATGTTTTTTAGCGTTGTTCAGAACCAGATTGTGCATCGTAGCGAGCAGTTGTTGATTGGCCAGCTGGATGCGGTTTTGACGGACTGAAAAAGTGTTGCTGTGTGAAAAGAGTAATAGACGCTGTGTTAGTTGATCAAGGCGTTGTTGGGCATGAAGATGGTGTTGAATTTGTGTGCGTTGCAGTCGGTCGGATAGTTCATCACAGCGTAGACGGGCTTGATCAAGACGGTTTCTTGGATGGCGCAGCCGTGCGGATAGTTGCTCAATACGAGATCGAAAGTGGGCGAGTCTGTTATCCAACGCACGGTGCAGGCGTTGTGTTAAGGCATCAATATGGTGTTGAACGGCATCCAGCTCTGGCAGAACGGTCTCAGCCGCCGCTGAGGGCGTGGGCGCACGGTAATCGGCTGCCAGATCAGCCAGTGTGATATCCACTTCATGACCAACGGCACTGATGATCGGTATTTCGGATTGAGCAATGGCACGCACGACAATTTCAGAATTGAACGCCGCCAAATCATCCGCAGAACCGCCACCACGACCGCAGATAATAACCTGTGCTTGACCATGCACATTCAGATCTTCAATGGCCTGTGCAATCTGTTCGGGTGCGTGTGACCCTTGTACGATGGCGTGCGCCAGGATCAGATGATATTTGGCAAACCGTTTATCCAATACATGTAAAATATCATGAATAGCCGCACCGGATGAGGAGGTGACAACACCGATGGTTTCCGGCAGATAGGGCAATGGACGCTTGCGTTCTTGATCGAACAGGCCCTCTTTTTCCAGTTTGGCATGAAGTTTCAGAAGCAGCTCTTTTTCAGTGCCTTGTCCAGCGGTTTCCAGCCCTTCGACTATCAGTTGATACTCACCACGCGGTTGATAAACGGTGATGCGTCCAGTGACCAGGACAGCATCACCTTCGCGAGGCGGAGTCGCCATTCTTCGGCGTGCGGTTTTCCAGATTACCGCCCGGATTTGTGCGTTGCGGTCGATCAATGAAAAATAGGCATGCCCGGAAGGCGGAATACGCAGAGAAGAGATTTCGCCTTGCACTTGAATGTAGGCGTAACGATTCTCCAACAGATCACTGATCTGAAGTGTCAGGTCGGAAACCGTAAGGGCTTTTTGCCAAGCAGAGGTATTTGTCATAGCCTATTCTATTGCACAGTAAACAGTTTTGCTCTGCTTGCCGGGGATGTCCTGAGCAAGTAGCGGAACCGCATAACCGGGCAGTTGTTTGGCTAATTGACCTATCAATTGCTGCCCTTTTTGTTTGTCTACGTGAAAATGTGCTGAACCGTGTACCGGGTCCAGTAGATGAAGATAGTACGGTTTGATGCCAAGGTCTATCAAGGTGTTGAACAGTTCGAGTAATGCGGATAACGAATCATTGATTTTATTTAATAAGACCGATTGGCTTAGTAGTGGTATTCCATTTAAAATCAATCGTTTTATTGTTAATCTTGCCGTTGATGTTAATTCATCGGCATGATTGACATGCAGGACGATCCAAGGACTCAATCTTGATTGAGCAAGTCGTTTGAGTAGTAAATCACTGATCAACTCTGGTGCGAGTATCGGCACTCGGGAATGTATTCTTATCCGTTTGATATGTTGAATGCGTTCGGTTTTTTCGATCAATCGAATCAGTGTCGTCTCAGGTAGCATGAATGGATCACCGCCAGACAGGATAAGCTCTTGGATATCTGTATGCTTTTGCAAATAGTCAAAAGCGTGATCAAATCTTTCCAAACCGGTTTCTTTTGATAGTAAATTGGCATTATGACGGCGAAAGCAGAATCGGCAGTGTACAGGGCAATTTGTGTTAACCAAAAGAAGTGCCCGACCATGGAATTTATGCAACAATTTGTCTGCGACTTGAAATGAGGACTCATCAAGCGGGTCGGTGTCGTAGCCTGGAACATTTTCAAGCTCTTGATTGTCTGGCAAAAACTGACGAACCAATGGGTCTGTTTTGTCGTGCCAATCAAGCGTGTTAGCCAAATGCTGTGAAACGCGAAATGGAAACTGTGTGAGCGCTGGTTTAAGGGTTTCATCCGAGAGAATTTGATTCAATATTGTGTTTGACAGCACAGAGTTTGTCTCAAAGGGATGCCCAATGGATGGTTTTCCACTATAATGCACAAATTTTTTCATGGATTGTACCAAGGATTGCACGCAATCTGCGTACGATTTTATATGTTTTAGCGATGCCCTTCGGGGCTGTGTAAAGCAAATAGGTATCACTAACCACAATCAGGGAATTGCCAAATTATGCTGACCCATAATCAGCTTCGCCAGGGAACCCGTGTTGAGATTGACGGTGCGCCGTGGATCATTGTTTCTGCTCAGTTTGTCAAGCCCGGCAAGGGGCAGGCATTTACCAAGATCAAGATCAAAAACTTGGTTGATGGACGGGTCATTGATCGTACATTCAAATCCAGCGACAGTGTAGCCAAGGCTGACGTGATGGATATTAATATGCAGTATCTCTATAGCGATGGTGAGTTCTGGCATTTCATGGACCCTACCACCTATGAGCAGGTAGCCCTTACAGAGCCGCAGTTGGATACCACAATCTCCTGGCTCAAAGAGCAGGAAACCTATTTGGTTACTCTCTGGAAGGATCGGCCCATCTCTGTGGTGCCGCCTCCATTTGTCGTGTTGAAGATTACCGTTTGTGAGCCAGGTGTCAAAGGGGATACTGTCTCGGGCGCAACCAAGCCCGCAACACTGGAAACAGGCGCGATTGTCAAGGTGCCACTGTTTGTCAATGAAGGTGAGTTGATTAAAGTGGATACCCGTACGGGCACATACTCCGAGCGGGCCAAAGGGTAGTTTGCTCTTATGTCTCTCGCGCCCTCATGGCGGCCTACGGCCAATTTGGACACCATGCGGGCGCGGGCGGATATATTAAATCAGATTCGTAGGTTTTTCCAAGAACGGGATGTTCTGGAAGTTGATGTGCCATGTATGGCCGCTACGGTTGCACCGGAACCTAATCTGGAGCCGTTGGCATGTGCGTTGAATGACGGTTTGTCTCAACAACGTCGCACCTATCTGTTAACCTCGCCGGAAACCTACCTGAAACGCTTCGTTGCTGCGGAAAAGATTGCTGTTTACAGCATGGGACATGCATTTCGTAACGATGAGCGTGGTGCTTTGCATAATCCTGAATTTACCATGTTGGAGTGGTATCGCCCGCTTTGGTCTTTGCAGCAGTTACGGCAAGAGACTGAGCTGTTGATACGTCAAATGACAGGGTGTCCGCCTGCCCAGCATGTGCGTTATCAGCAACTGTTTCTGAACCATGCTGGTGTTGATCCATTTAGTAGTTCAGATGCAGAGATCTTTGGTGCTTGCGTGGCGTGTGGACATCAACCACCTTCAGGATTGGACAGGCTCGGCCTGTTGGATTTTCTGATGGTGATGGTGATTGAGCCGAATATGGTCAACTATTCGGGGTTGTTGTCAGTGGATGGCTTTCCTGCGGAAAGGGCGGCCATGGCTGAGATTGATCCCGGACCACCTGCTGTTGCTTGCCGATTTGAGTTTTATCTGAATGGGATTGAATTGGCCAACGGTTATCAAGAGTTGACTGATTCGTCAGAGCAGAGATCGCGCTTGGAACAGGCCAATCATCAACGGCTGAAAATGGGTCAAGTGCCATTGCCATTGGATGAAGCGTTTCTCAGTGCCATGCAATCAGGCTTTCCGCGCTGTGCCGGTGTCGCGTTGGGTGTGGATCGGTTGGTTATGTGTGCTTTGCAACAGGATCATATTCAAAAGGTGATCCCATTCGCTTGGTGTGACTGATCTATTGTCTCTATTTTCAACTACATCTTTTTCTTAAGTTCATTCATCACTTCAAGCTGCCGCCGCAGGATAAAGCGCTCCACTATCTGTCGATTTTTTGATTCCATATTCAGAAATTGAATTCTGACTAAAAACTGTGGATCGTCCTGGTGAATATGGATGACTTGGCCTTCAGTTGTGACATTCACCGGTGGTGCGCCATGTTGCAGTGTCAGACCAAAGGTCAGATTAAGCCGTGGTGAAAATCCTTGATCAAAACCGATGTTTTCTCTAAAAAGCGCGGCAAGACCGGTTTTTGAAACATTGGTTAATTCGCCAACAGCGGTGCCTTCGCCATCCAGTTCAACAGTGACCATGTTGGGTGGAATAATCCGTACCGCATTGCGTTTGGTGAGCGAATATTCACACTCGCATAGATCGTGAAGGGTGACTTTGCCTTCAGCCCTGACTTGACTGATGCGGGCGCAAAGAGCTTTAGGCAGTCCTTCAACTGAAATAAAAGTCTGGCTGGTCTCTTTCAGTAAAGCGGCATGTGGTTTGGTGACTGTCAGCGTCAGGCTCTCTTGTTGGTCAGTAATAACCTGACTGACCGAGCTGATGGGCACACCTTGAAACTCATTGACCAGCCGGATGGTTTTGCGATCTTCACTTTTATCGCTGATCAGATTCATCCAGCGTGATGATTCATCCAGGTGATCGTGACGATTGATTACCCGTACTTCAATGACGCACTGATTATCACCACGATGCATGCAGACATCTTCAATAATGGAAATACGGGTATCCAGATAGGCGGCTGTCCCTTTGACAATGCCTATTAGAAATGCACATAATCTTTTGTTTGATTTATAAATAATGCGTATATCACTGTCATCCAATATGTCAATTGAGAGATCAGGTGGTGCCAGTGTTGGATTATGTTTTTTTAGCTGTTCATGAATGGTTCGAATGGCATGGTTGAGCAGATCACCCAATTGCCAATCGTGCTCCATGGGTGAAAAATACATGCTTGTTTCAATCAAATCTGGCGCAATATGGCGGCCAAAATGTTCCAGAATTTGACGAATAGGTTGGCCGGTTTGATAAGAAAGAGTTGACAAAATTGTTTGAACTTCTTTCTCTGGCACCTGCCTGTTGAGTGGTTTTAAATAACGACTGAGTGTGGTTTCGTCACAGAGTGCGCTGAAATAACTTTCAGGAAACTCGGTTTGAACGAAGTTGGCCAGTTTTGACAAAATGATGCCGTGCATGTGATCTGATTCCATGCTGAAATAGGTTTCTGGGAAGAACCAATCCGGCCCTGTAAACCAACGATATAACGTACTAGAAAAGCAAGAAAAACAAAAGACTACTTTTCCAAACGTACCGGCCTTATGCTTGGTTGGGTGCAATATTAAGTATTATGAAGTGTCAAGCTGTCAAGGATTCAGTGGAGAGAGTGTATGTCAGTGCAGGAACTGGTCAATCAGCAGATGGTTACATGGCGGCACGCATTTCACCGATGCCCAGAGCCTGGTTTCAAAGAGTTGAAGACCGCAAAGATCGTTGCTGACCTATTGTCTGGGTTTGGTTTGACGGTACACCAAGGATTGGCAACAACTGGCGTAGTTGGGGTGCTTAAACGCGGAGATAGTGGCCGTACTATCGGCTTGAGGGCGGATATGGACGGATTGCCCATCCGTGAAGAGACTGGTCTAGGATATCGTTCGGAAAAAACAGGATTTATGCATGCTTGTGGTCATGATGGACATATGGCCATGCTGTTGGGTGCCGCGCGGATACTGGCTGAACGGGATACATTTAACGGTACGGTTTATTTTATTTTCCAACCCGCAGAAGAGAATCTCGGCGGTGCTAAGGTGATGGTGGAAGAGGGGTTGTTCAAGCGCTTTCCCATGGACAGGGTGTTTGGTTTGCACAATAAGCCGGGCATTAAAGAAGGTCACTTTGCCACACGCACAGGGGCGATGATGGCCGCGTTTGATACGTTTGATATCACGCTACAGGGCAAAGGCACCCATGCAGCCATGCCGCAAAATGGTGTGGATACCGTGGTGATGGCGGCTGAGGTGGTGAACGCATTTCAAACTGTCATATCTCGGCGTATCAATCCCACAGATCCTGGTGTGGTTTCAGTGACTCAGATCAATGGTGGTGACACGTGGAATGTGATTCCCGAGATGGTGAAAATGGCTGGCTGTACCCGTCATTTCAACCCTGAAGTGGGTGGTGAAATTCGTTCTGCAATGGCAAAGATCCTTCAGGGCATTTGCCAAGCACATGGCGGCACATTTCAATGGAATTATCAGCCGCGCTATCCCGCTACGATTAATGATGAAAAGGCCTCTGAATTGGCCATGTCTGCTGCAATTAATGTGGTTGGAGTACAGAAGGTTGATGGGCAGGTTCGACCAGGAATCGCGTCTGAGGATTTTTCATTCATGTTGCAGCAAGTACCCGGTAATTATATGTTTCTTGGTAGTGGTGAAGCGCATGCGCCGCTGCATAATCCTCACTTTGATTTCAATGATGCACTTCTGCCGATTGGCAGTCAGTATTGGATTGAGTTGGTGGAAACAATCTTAGCCTGATATCCGACTGGTTCTTTGTGCGTCCGGTTGGCTGTGGGCGATGCGCCCTGAATTGGGCTGTCCAGATTATGTAAAATATGTAGAGCACGTGTATTTTTTTTATGTATGGTAATTTTTATCTTGAACGGGGGGTATAAGTCTGGCTATAGTAACGACCAACGCCGTTGTTTGGCGTTTTGGTTAGCCGCTTCGGTGCTTTTCCTGAAGTCTGGCTGATGTTATTTCGTTTCAAAGGGATTTCTTGAATATGTCGCTTCTCTGGTTCGGATAACCCCTCTCTCCTGTTTTAAGGATCAAACCCCCTGATCCTGTTGTATTCCCCTGTTTTGTTGATAAATTTAAGCCAGTCATAAACAGAAATCCGTCTGTTCAAGAATGCGGAATGCGTTTAAATGGCTTTTATAAAATTGTATTGCTTTCTTTGAGGAGAACTACTGTGGACCTTCTTTGGGGACAGTAACGGTCGTTTGGCATCCAAAACAGCGCTGAATAATTAATCTCACGATGTTTGTATGGAGGCTACGATGGCCAAGGAAAAGAAAAAAGTCGTTTCTAAAAAAGTTGAGCAACTTGAAGATCGTATCGCGCCAGCGATGATCGGTGGCAGTGAATTAGCCGCCGCCGCTGAAGCAGCTGATGCGGCGGCTGATGCCGCTTCTCAAGTTGGGACTTCCGATGTGACTGGTGATGCTTCTACGGATACGCCTTCATCAAGCGGTGATACCGGTAGTGATGCACCACCACCGCCGGATGATTCCGGTTCTGATGCGCCTCCGCCTCCTGAAGATATGGATGATACATCCACCGGCACGGATACCACCGGCACGGATACCACCGGCACGGATACCACCGGCACGGATACCACCGGCACGGATACCACCGGCACGGACACTACCGGCACGGATACTACCGGCACGGACACTACCGGCACGGACACTACCGGCACGGATACTACCGGCACGGATACTACCGGCACGGATACTACCGGCACGGATACTACAGATACGACCACCACTGAGGGTGATGATACCGGTGCCGATGATACTGGTATGACCATGGAAACAGGTGAAGATGGGTCTACCAATATCACCTATGAAGATGGGTCCACCGAGACCTGGAACGAAGATGGTTCCGGTAACTTCAACGGTACGGACGGTTCAACATCCACTTGGGATGGAGAAGGAAACGGTTCCTACACCAATGCGGATGGTTCTTCCGGTACATTCAATGCAGATGGTTCAGGCACTTGGACTGAAGCGGATGGTTCCAGCGGAACATACAACGAAGATGGTTCCGGAACAGTCTCCAATGCTGACGGTTCATCCGGTACCTTTAATGCCGATGGCTCCGGTACTTGGACAGCCACTGATGGCACCACTTCTGAAATTAACGCAGATGGTTCCAGCGCCACGACATATCCCGATGGCACAGTAGAGAGCTACGATTCTGACGGCAACATGACTGTCACTGATCCTGATGGCACTGTTGCAGACAATCCAGAAGCCTACGAAGTAACCAATGATGATGGCTCTGTTGATACCTATTCAGAAGACGGCACCAGCACACATACCGATGCAGACGGCACAACCCACACCTATAATCCCGATGGTTCAAGCAGCGTTGATTATCCGGATGGAACGTCCGAAAACTGGGATTCTGAGGGTAACTATTCATACGAAGGTCAAGACTACTCCTATACCGAAAACCTGGATGGATCTGGCACCTTTTCCGATGACTACGGCACGAGCACTTGGGATAGTCAGGGCGGTGGAACCTGGGCGGGAACCGATGGTTCCTATGGTACATGGGATTCAGATGGTAACAGCTCTTGGAACAACTCTGACGGTTCTGGCAACTGGACCTCATCGGACGGAAGTTCCAGCTGGTGGGATGCGGAAGGCAACGGACAGTATTACGGCTCTGATGGGTATACCGAGAGCTGGAGTGCGGACGGTTCAGGCTCCTACGATGATGGGCAAGGCAACAGCGGAACCTGGAACAGTGATGGCAGTGGTTCCTTCACCAGTTCGGATGGTATGACCGAATCCTGGGACGCTGAAGGCAATGGGTCCATAACCTGGGCCGATGGTTCCAGTGAAACATGGAATGTGGACGGTTCTGGTAGTTGGACCGGTTCCGATGGTTCTTCTGCGAGCTGGGATGGGCAGGGAAACGGCTCCTGGAGCAATCCCGATGGATCAACCGGTACTTGGAATGCTGATGGTTCCGGTTCAGAGAGCTTTCCTGACGGTACATCCATGAATTGGGATGCCGAAGGCAATACAGCCTATACTGATGCTGCGGGTAACGAAATTCCGCCCTCAGAATTTGAGACCGGTGAGTTCATTAATGAAGATGGTTCCAAGGATATCTGGTTTGCTGATGGCTCATCCGCCCATGTTGATGCAGATGGCACAACACATACATGGCATGTCGATGGTTCCAGTGAAGTTGAATACACTGATGGCAGCAGTGAAACTTGGGATGCTGAAGGCAATCATACCTACAACGGCAATGGTTACAGCTACACCGAAAATGTAGACGGTTCCGGTAGTTGGAGTGATGATTACGGCACCTCTGAATGGGACAGCCAAGGTAACGGTTCCTGGAGTGGTTCAGATGGCTCCTATGGAGAGTGGAATGCCGATGGTTCCGGCTCCTGGACCAGTGCGGATGGCTCTGGCGGATGGTCGGATGCTGATGGCAACAGCAGTTGGTGGAATGCCGATGGTTCCGGCGGTCAGTACAATGCGGATGGTTCCAGTGAATATTGGAATTCCGATGGCTCTGGTCAGTGGTATGGCTCAGATGGTAGCTACGGCTCTTACGAGGCTGACGGCAGTGGTTCCATAACAAATGCTGATGGTAGCAGTGAAACCTGGGACGCTGAAGGCAACGGTTCCATCACATGGTCTGACGGTTCCACTGAGACATGGAATATGGACGGTTCAGGATCCTGGACCGGTGCTGATGGCGAACATGCTGAATGGGACGGCCAGGGCAATGGTTCCTGGAGTCATCCCGATGGATCAACCGGTACATGGAATGCTGACGGTTCCGGCGGTGAGCGGTTTCCTGACGGCACATCCATGAATTGGGATGCAGAAGGAAACGTCTCCTACACCGATGCCGCTGGTAATGAAATTCCGCCCTCTGAGTTTGAGACCGGTGAGTATATCAACGAAGATGGTTCCAAGGATATCTGGTACGCCGATGGTTCATCCGCGCATGTAGATACCGATGGCACAACCCACAGCTGGCATCCCGATGGATCAAGCGAAGTTGAGTATTCCGATGGCACCAGCGAGAGCTGGGATGCAGAAGGCAATCACACCTATAATGGTGACAACTACGTCTATACCGAAAATGTCGATGGTTCCGGCAGCTGGTCCGATGATTATGGTACCTCTGAGTGGGACGGGCAGGGCAATGGTGCTTGGTTCGGCTCTGATGGGTCGTATGGTGAATGGAACAACGATGGTTCCGGTAACTGGGCCAATTCCGATGGCTCCGGTGGTTGGTACGATGGCGCAGGCAACGGTGAATACTGGAACTCTGATGGTTCCGGTGGTTTCTATAGTTCTGATGGACACTATGAATCATGGAACAGTGATGGTTCCGGTTCCTGGAGTGATCCTGATGGCTCATACGGCAACTATGAAGCCGATGGCAGTGGCGCGATAACTCATGCTGACGGCACCACCGAGAATTGGGACGCTGAAGGAAATGGTTCAATAACCTGGTCTGACGGTTCCACAGAGACGTGGAATGTCGATGGTTCCGGTTCCTGGGCTGATGCGGATGGTAACAGTTCTACCTGGGATGCTGAGGGTAACGGTACCTGGACAGGCTCCGATGGTACATCAGGCACCTACAATGCCGATGGTAGTGGTAGTTATAACCACGCTGATGGTTCTACGGAAAGCTGGAATGCCCAAGGTGACGTGACCTATACCGATGCGGCCGGAAATGAGATTCCGTCCTCAGAATTTAGCGTTGGTGAATTCACCAATGAGGATGGCAGCACGGATATTTGGTTTGCTGATGGCTCTTCCGCTCATGTAGACCCTGATGGCACAACCCATAGCTGGCATCCTGATGGATCGACAGAAGTGGTCAATCCAGATGGAACCGGTGAAACCTGGGATGCAGAAGGCAATCACACCTATAACGGTGATGGCTACTCCTACACGGATAATGTTGATGGCTCAGGTAGCTATTCTGACACCTACGGCAGTTCCGAATGGGATTCTCAAGGCAACGGTTCCTGGACCGGTGCCGATGGTTCCTATTCCGAATGGAATGCTGACGGTTCCGGCAGCTATCAATACTCCGATGGTTCCGGCGGTTGGTATGACCCTGAAGGCAACAGCAGCTGGTGGCAGGCGGATGGTTCCGGCGGCATGTACAGCGCAGATGGTTCCAGTGAATACTGGAACGCCGATGGTTCCGGTTCCTGGTACAGTTCTGATGGTAGCTTCGGCAACTATGAAGCGGATGGCAGCGGTTCAATAACCCATGCTGATGGTACGACCGAAACTTGGGATGTTGAAGGAAACGGTTCAATAACATGGCCGGATGGTGCTTCCGAGACCTGGAATGTTGATGGCTCGGGTTCCTGGACAGGTGCTGGTGGTGAACACGCTGATTGGGATGGTCAGGGCAACGGCTCTTGGACCAATCCTGATGGTTCCAGTGGTACATGGAATGCCGATGGTTCCGGCAGTGAGCATTTTCCTGATGGCACATCCATGAATTGGGATGCCGAAGGCAACAGCTCTTACACCGATGCCGCTGGTAATGAAATTCCGCCTTCGGAGTTTGAGACCGGTGAGTTCATCAATGAAGATGGTTCCAAGGATATCTGGTTTGCTGACGGCTCTTCCGCTCATGTGGACCCGGATGGAACCACTCACAGCTGGCATCCTGATGGATCATCAGAAGTTGAATACACCGATGGCACCAGCGAAACATGGGATGCCGATGGCAACCATACCTATAACGGTGACGGCTACGCCTATACTGAGAATGTAGACGGCTCAGGCAGTTACTCCGATGCCTATGGTTCTTCCGAATGGGATGGTCAAGGCAATGGTGCCTGGTATGGTGAGGATGGTTCCTACGGTGAATGGAATGCGGACGGCTCCGGTAACTATCAAAATGCGGATGGCTCCGGCGGTTGGTATGACGCGGATGGTAACAGTAGCTGGTGGATGTCCGATGGTTCCGGCGGTATGTATAACTCGGATGGTTCCAGCGAGTACTGGAACGCCGATGGTTCCGGTGAGTGGTACGACTCTGACGGCAGCTACGGTAGCTATGATACCGATGGTGGTGGAACCATCAACCATGCGGATGGTACTTCTGAAGCATGGGATGGTGAGGGCAATGGTTCAATAAGCTGGGCTGACGGCTCATCCGAGACATGGAACGCCGATGGTTCTGGTTCCTGGACCGCTCCTGATGGTGCCAGTGCTGATTGGGATGGTCAGGGCAACGGTTCTTGGACCAATCCTGATGGGTCCAGTGGTACATGGAATGCCGATGGGTCCGGTAGTGAGTCTTTCCCTGGCGGTGAGACCATGAACTGGGATGCCGAAGGCACTATGACCTACACCGATGCGGCGGGTAACGATATTCCGCCCTCAGATTTCGAAGTCGGTGAGTTTGTTAACGAAGATGGCTCCAAGGATATCTGGTTTGCTGATGGCTCATCCGCTCATGTTGACCCGGATGGAACGTCTCATAGCTGGCATCCTGATGGATCAAGCGCAGTTGAATATCCAGATGGCACCAGCGAAACCTGGGATGCCGATGGTAACCATACGTACAACGGTGACGGCTACGCCTATACCGAGAATGTAGACGGTTCTGGCAGTTACTCCGATTCATACGGCTCTTCCGAATGGGATGGTCAGGGTAATGGTAGTTGGAATGGTGCCGATGGTTCTCATTCTGACTGGCATGCGGACGGTTCCGGCAACTGGGCCAATCCTGATGGATCAGGCGGTTGGTATGACGCTGAAGGCAATAGCAGCTACTGGAATGCCGATGGTTCCGGTGGTTTCTATGGCGCTGATGGCTACTATGAAAACTGGAACGCCGATGGCTCAGGTGATTGGAGTGACAGCAATGGAAACTCCGGCAGCTATGACGCTGATGGTGGTGGCACCTTCAATAATGCAGACGGAAGTTCAGAATCCTGGGATGGTGAGGGCAACGGTTCAATAACCTGGGCTGATGGTTCTTCTGAGACCTGGAATGCCGATGGTTCCGGTTCCTGGGATAGCGGTGACGGCTCAAGTGCCCAATGGGATGCGGATGGTAATGGTTCCTGGAACCATGCCGATGGTTCCAGCGGAACATGGAATGCCGATGGTTCCGGCAGTGAGTCTTTCCCGAATGGCGAGACCATGAGCTGGGATTCAGAAGGCAATATGAGCTACACCGATGCAGCGGGTAATGATATTCCGCCTTCGGAGTTCGAAACCGGTGAGTTTGTCAACGAAGATGGTTCCAAGGATATCTGGTTTGCTGATGGCTCATCCGCTCATGTAGATCCCGATGGCACCACACATAGCTGGCATCCTGATGGATCAAGTGATGTTACCTATCCTGATGGCTCTTCTGAGACATGGGATGCGGACGGCAATCACACCTATAACGGTGACGGCTACTCCTATACTGAAAATGTCGATGGTTCTGGTAGTTACTCTGATTCCTACGGTTCGTCTGACTGGGATGGACAAGGTAACGGCTCCTGGAGTGGTTCAGACGGTTCCTACGGCGAATGGAATGCCGATGGTTCCGGTAGTTGGTTGAATGCTGATGGCTCTGGTGGTTGGTATGATGCCGATGGCAACAGCAGTTGGACCAATGCCGATGGTTCCGGTGGATTCTACGGTTCTGACGGCTACTCTGAGAACTGGAACGCTGATGGGTCCGGTGATTGGAGTGATCCCTACGGAAACTCCGGCAGCTATGACACTGATGGTGGCGGCACCTTCAATTCAGCCGATGGCACCATGGAAACATGGGATGGTGAAGGCAACGGTTCAATCGACTACGCTGATGGTTCCAGCCAAACGTGGAATGCGGATGGTTCGGGTTCCTGGAACAGTCCAGACGGCTCTTCCAGTTCTTGGGATAGCGAAGGAAACGGTACTTGGACCGGTTCCGATGGTTCTTCAGGTTCGTACAATATCGATGGTAGCGGCAGCTATACCTACCCCGATGGCGAATCCATGAACTGGGATGCTGAAGGCAATACCACCTATACCGATGCGGCCGGCAATGACATTCCGCCTTCGGAATTTGAAACCGGTGAGTATGTAAACGAGGATGGTTCCAAGGATATCTGGTTTGCCGATGGCTCTTCCGCTCATGTTGACGCGGATGGCACGGCGCACACCTGGCATGCTGATGGATCGTCTGTCGTTGAGTACACAGACGGTACTTCGGAAGTTTGGGACGCTGAAGGCAACCATACCTACAATGGTGATAACTACTCCTATACTGAAAATGTGGATGGTTCCGGCAGCTATGTCGATGACTATGGCACATCAGAATGGGATGCCCAAGGCAACGGTTCCTGGCACGGAACGGATGGCTCATACAGCATGTGGAGCGATGACGGTTCGTACTCCTACGGCGGTGCTGACGGCTCTGGCGGTTGGAGTGATGCCGAGGGCAACAGCTCCTGGTGGAGTGCTGATGGTTCTGGCGGGTCGTACATGGCCGATGGCTCCAGTGAATATTGGAATGCCGATGGCTCTGGTAACTGGTCGGATGCTGAAGGGAATTCCGGTTCCTGGGATTCAGATGGTGGCGGAACCTATAACTCAGCGGATGGCACCACCGAAACCTGGGACGCTGAAGGCAACGGTTCCATTCAATACGCTGATGGTTCCAGCGAAACCTGGAATGCTGACGGCTCCGGCTCTTGGGCCAATGCTGACGGTGCAAGCTCTACCTGGGATGCGGAAGGTAACGGTTCCTGGACCGATGCCGATGGTTCATCAGGCACTTGGAACATGGATGGCAGTGGAAGCCATTCCTATGCTGACGGTAGTTCCATGAATTGGGATGCTGATGGCAATATGAGCTATACCGACGCGGCTGGTAACGAGATTCCGCCCTCGGAGTTCGAGACCGGTGAGTATGTCAATGAGGATGGTTCTCAAGATATCTGGTATGCAGACGGTTCCTCCGCACATGTGGATGTGGATGGAACAACCAATACCTGGCATCCTGATGGATCAAGTGAGGTAACTTATCCTGATGGCTCTACCGAGTCCTGGGACGCTGAAGGCAATCACACCTATGAGAGTGATGGTTACTCATATGGTGATAGCCCGGATGGTTCCGGCTGGTATTCCGATGACATGGGTAACACCAGCTCCTGGGATGCTGAAGGCAACGGAAGCTGGAGCGGTTCCGATGGTTCCTATGGTGAATGGAACGCCGATGGTTCCTATCAGTATGAAAATGCTGATGGCTCTGGTGGTTGGTCTGATGGCATGGGTAACAGTGAATACTGGAACGCTGATGGTTCCGGTAGCTGGTACTCTGAGGATGGTTCCTCTGGTTCCTGGTACGCTGACGGTTCAGCCAACTGGATGAATGCCGATGGTAGCAGCGGATACAGCAACATGGATGGCTCCGGTGCAATCAACTATGCCGATGGTTCCTCTGAAGTATGGGATAGTGAAGGCAACCGGACTTACTTCGATGCCGATGGCAACGAAGTGGTTATGGATGACACAGCGGGTGAAGTGACCAATCCTGATGGTTCTACGGATGCCTATCTTGACGATGGAACTGTGGTTCATACCGATGCTGATGGAACGGTTCACACCTACGGTTCTGATGGTTCCGATAGCGTTACCTATACGGATGGCACCACCGAATCCTGGGATGCTGACGGTAACTATGTCTATACCAGTGCGGATGGTGATTACACCTACACATCAAATGTCGATGGTTCAGGCAGCATGTCTGATTCATACGGCACTTCAACCTGGAATGCTGATGGTTCCAGCTCATGGACCGATGATACCGGTACCTGGCGTTGGAACGCTGATGGTTCCAGTTCCTTTACAGACCCTGAAGGCACAACCACCAGTTGGGATGTTGATGGGAATGAAGTTCAGTAGTCAATCAGTTGTTTTCCCATGAGATCCTCAGTGTGGATCTCATGGTAATCAGAGTGTTGGAATTGTTCCTCGCTCATACAATGTTTGCACTAATCACAACCCGCTCCCCATGCCACGAGGGAGCGGGATCATCTTCAAGGAGAGTAACAATGGCAGGTAAACCGAATTCCGCTAAAGTTGATGCAGCTCGTAACAAAGCCAATCTGCAAAAGAAGCAGGCTCAGGCACATGCTCAAGCTCAGAAAATTAAGCATCTGATGAGCCGTCCAAAGCCGCGCACCTCTTCTGATTCCTAAGAGTTTTGAACCGAGCCAAGCCTGGCATGCTGATTTGATGAGCATGCCAGGCTTTTCTTTTGTATCAGGAGGTATATGAGTATAAAATCTATTGATATTTATTTTTATTCGGTGTTACGCAGTTGAATGAATTTTGTGCCTGTTTCAACTGGCACCTATTTCAACTGGCACCTGTTTCAACTGGCACCTGTTTCAACTGGCAATTGCGTAACGCTTGTTTATATTGGGAACGTTCGGACCATCGGGGGGGTAGAGAGTGACGGGGCCTGTAATGCAAAACAGTGAGGGTCAGGCTCGGCAAGATACCCAGATTTCTGGTCAATCTTCTGCCAATGATGCCGATAGAAGTACTGAAAAAAGCAGTCGTTCAGCCGTGATGAAAAATGCACCAAAGCGCTTTCAAGGTGGTGCTTCCATGGGTCAATCAATGGCCATGAAGAAAAATGCCTTGAAGAATAAGCGGGCAATGGCAGAAAAGCGCAAAGCTGTTTCTGTTCAGCGCAAATCAACTTCAGCCGTGGGTGCCAGTAAAGGGGCATCGGCTAAAGCGCGGCGTGGTGGTGTGGTGGGGGCAAAACCTGCTCAGACCGCATCAACGAAAAATCAGACCGCATCAACGAAAAGTCAGACCGCATCAACGAAAAGTCAGACCGCATCAACGAAAAGTCAGGCCGCATCAACGAAAAATCAGACTGCATCAACAAGAAAAGGGCCTCTTGCTCGACCTGGTATGGCGGCTAAAAGGGCAGCGGCTATTGCAGCGTCTAAGGGTGATAATACCGCTGTAACCGCATCTAAGACAGCACCAGTGTCTTCGACTCCAGCTCAAGCAATTCAGAGTGCGCCTAAACCGTCAGTCTCTCCGGCTCAAGCGGTTCAGAATGCGCCTAAAGCGTCAGTTTCTCCTAAAAATCCTGTTGATATCTCAAACCTTTCTGAAGATCAACAGGATCTGTTCCACCAACTGGCCATTCATCAACAGTTGGTTAAAAACCTCACATTTGCCCGCGATTTGACCCGAGAATTTGTCCAGAGCACCGGCAGTATGAAGAAGGTGATGGATGTCATCTTCTATCGGGTGTTGGATGTTTTGGAAGCGGAAGCGGGTTCGCTCTGGATGGCCGATGATCGGGAACAACAGAATATCTGCCATTTGGCAGAAGGTCCGGCTAAAGATCGGATTATCGGTCTGCGTCTTCCGCCGGGCAAAGGTATTGTCGGTCAGGTGATCGAGAACAATGAAGCGGAAGTGGTTCTAGACTGTTCCAAAGACAGCCGTTTCGATGCTCAGGTGGATAAAAAATCCGGTTTTCGCACGCAGTCGATGATCTGTGTGCCGCTGGTGGATAAAGAAGATGCTTTCGGTGCCATCCAGATCATCAATAAAAGCAGTGGCCTTTTTAAGCAGTTCACCGAAGAGGATCGCCGTCTGGTTGAGGATCTGGCTCTTTCCGCCTCCATTGCGGTACGCAATGCCCGCCTATTGGAGACTGAAAGCCGGGTAAAAGAGATGAACACCTTGATGGCCATCTCTCAGCAAGTGGTTGGTACGTTGGACCTGGATATGGTGTTGACTCAGTTGGTGAATACCACGGACGAGTTGGTGGATGTCAGTAGCTCTGCGGTGGCGTTGATTGATGAACAGAAAAATGAAATGTCCATCGCCGTGCTCTCCAATGGTCGGACGGTTAATGCCAAGGATGAGAATCAAAAAGATCTACTCGAAATAATGGAGCAGGTCCGCCAATCCAAGCGCACGGCCTATGTGGCCAACATCAACCAATATCGCGAGACTGTAGACGGCGGTGAAAATACCTGGACACGCTATCTGGATCGCAATGAACTGAAAGCCGCTTGGTGTACACCTCTGGCCGATGAAGAAGGTATTCTTGGTGTGCTCTGGCTGGAAGGCGTTGAGCTGGATTTTGCTCGGGGCAGTAAAGCGGATATGCTCTACATCCTGGCCACTCAGGCAACGGTTGCGTTGCGTAATGCCAGTCTGTTTCAACGCATTCCGTTTGGTCAGGTGTTGGGTGCGGTTGGTGAAAAAGGCAAGAGCATGTTATCCGGTTGGCGTAAGATTGCGCTGGCTCTGATTCTTGTAGGCGGTATTGGCTCTGCTTTGCACTATCTACCAATTTTTCGGGCGGTTTCCGGTCCTTGTACTGTTGAAGCGCGGTTTGGTCAGGGCGTTTATCTTCCGGTGGCTGGTCGTGTGGATAAGGTGTTGGTTAAGGAAGGCCAGAAGGTCAGCAAAGGTGATTTGCTGGTACAGTTGGCTGATACACCAATTCGCTTGAAACTGATCGAAGCCGAAGCGCGGTTGAACGTGTTGGATCGACAGATTGTTGAAGCCAAAGCCGCTGGTGATCCTGCGGCTATGAGTCGATCAATGGTGGAACGTGTGGCCGCCCGTGCTGAAGTACGTCAGGTACGGGATGAGTTGGAAAAAATCATGGTTCGTGCTCCGGCAGGTGGTGTTGTGTTGACCGCCAGCCCTGCGGATTTGATCGGGCGAGAGTTTTCACTGGGTTCTGAAGTGTTGCGCCTGGGTGATGCTGAGAAGTTTACCGTTGTGGTTGAAGTGCCGGAAGAAGAACTTCTGGATGTCTCCATCGGAAGTGCTGTACGTGGTGTGTTGCGTTCTCGTCCTGGTCAAGGGTTCCGTGGTGTGGTGCGTCATGTCGGACGGGCCTATTCCGTGCCGGTTCAAGCCCTGGAAGAGGGGGTTGTTGATCCCGAGGCACCAGAAGGATTTGCCGCTGAGGTGACGGTTACTGAAAGTGATGTGGTTTTACGGCCAGGTATGACGGGGCAGGCTTCTATTGATACGCCGGATATCTCGGTGATCACCCGACTTTGGCGGCGTGTTGTCAATGTCTACGCCTTCTGGTTTGGTGGATGAGACGGGTGACGGCAGCTCTGTTGACAGAAGATGTATCGTGGCGCAGCGTGGAGATGATTCATGTCTGAAGAGTCACCGCCAGCCTTACGCAATGATTTGAAAATGAGAAAGATCACCCAGCGTGGTGAGACATTCTACATTCTCAAAGAGCCGGAAAAGGGCGCTTATTTCCGGTTTGATGAACCACAATATCTGATGATGACGCTGTTTGATGGACAGCGGAGCAAAGAGCAGTTAATTGATGCGTTTGATAAGGCGAGTGATGAGTACGCCTATGATATGGAAGCCTTGGACGAACTGCTCAACTCGGCACGTGATAACACCTTGTTGGAACGGTCACGTAAGGAGCGCAATGCGGCTTTGATGGAAAAGCTCAAGTCTGATCGCAAAGGCATGCGCCTTCAGCGTCAAGGCTCATTGTTGCACATGCGTTTCAAGCTTGTTGATCCCAATGCTTTGTTTGACCGTATCATTGATAAACTCCGCTGGATTTGGTCACCTTGGGGGGTGCGTGCCACGTTCGTCTTAATGGCGTTGGCAATCCTGGTGGTGGTGTCACAGGGTGATCGATTCATCAATGACCTGGAGCGGGTTTTTTTCCAATCACAAAGTGGCCTTTGGGGCTTCATGGGTGTTTGGATCGTCGCTTTGGGTGCCATCGCGCTACATGAGGTCGGGCATGGGTTGACCTGTAAGCACTACGGCGGTGATGTGGATGAGATGGGATTTTTGCTTCTGGCATTCAATCCCTGTCTTTACTGTAACGTCAACGATGCGTGGTTGTTTGAAGAGAATAGACATAAGATTTATGTGGCGTTGGCGGGCGTTTGGTTTGAGATGATTCTGGGCGCTTTTGCGGCTTTTATCTGGGTGCTGGTAGATTCTGATAATCCGGTTGGAATGATCTGTTTTATTCTGATGTGTATCAGTACCGCGTCATCGCTTTTTATGAATCTAAATCCACTGATGAAGTTTGACGGTTACTATATATTAGCCGATATGTTGGAGGTTCCGAACCTTCGTGAAAATGCAATATCCTGGTTTTCTTATTCTTTAAAAACAAAGATATTTCGTTTAGAAGCTGAAGCACCACTTCATCCTTCACCGAGAGAGAAACGGGTCTATCTCACCTATGGTGGATTGACGGTTACCTATCTGACACTGATGCTGTCGGGATTGGCGGTGATGGTCTATGGCATGGTGGCGGATGGCATGGGCACCTTTCCGGCCATTTTGTTTCTGTTTTTGATTTTAAAAGTTGCCCGGCTATTGTTGGGTACTTGGCCAGGTACATTCAAGGAGTTGATCGTGAAATTCTTCTTCTCCTCTGTCAAACGTAAAATTGTCAGTGGCGTATTGTTTGGTTGTTTTGTTGCCGCTCTGTTTCTCTATAAGCCACCAATTTCTATTGTCACAGAAGGGGCCGTGGATGCCGAAATGGTGTCAATCCATGCCTCTGAAGGCGGGTTTGTCACACAGGTTGGCTATCAGGATGATCGGAGCTTGACCTATGGGCCGGGTGGTGTGTTGTTTGTGATTCAATCGCCGGATATGGCGTTGGAAAAGAGCCAGCTCATCGCCCAACGGGCGGGGTTGGATCTTGATCAGATGGGTGCACATGCCATTCGAGATCCTCGCACTCTTCGTCACTCCATGATTCAAAGCCGTACTGTGGAAGAGAAGTTGGCCTCAATCAATGCCCGAATGAAACGGCTTGAAATGACGGTCCCCGATGGCGATTGGTTGGTCTATGGACCGCCGCCGGTCATCATGGAAGGTCGCCACGTTGGACCGGGTGAAGAGGTGTTAAAGCTGATGCCACGCCGTAAGCGTGGGATATCGGTACTGCTTGAACAGGCTGATCTTTCTCTGGTAGAAGAGGGAAACAGGGCGGTTGTTCAGTTGACGGGCGTGGGTGAGCGTGTATTCCATGGTGTGGTACAAGGTGTGACACCGGTTGCCAAAGCAGAGGGACCAAAGAGGCTGTTTCAAGTGCGGGTTGCTTTGGAGATTCCTGAACAGGTTGATCCACCGCCTGTGGAGTTGACCGGACGGGTTAAGATTCTGGGTGACCCGCAACCGCTGTGGAAACATATTGTAAGACCAATTCGGCAGATGTTCCGGGCCGATCTGTGGATATGATGGGATTGATTATGAAAGCGCAGAACAATAAAGCATGGGCGAGTCGATGGGTGCTTTTTATGACCGGTTTGTCTCTGGTTTTTTCATCGGGTCTCCTCCTGTTTTCACCGGGTCTGGTGCATGCGGAAGAGATGACAGCCCATCTTCGCGGTGTTGTGATGCCGATTCAGCAATCCAAACTGAGTTTCAGTCAAACCGGTGTCATTACCGAATTGCCTCGGGAAGGCATGTTGGTCAAAAAAGGTCAGATTATTGCGCGGGTCGATGAAAGTTCTGCTCGTGTTGCACTGGTAAAGGCTAAAGCCAGTCATGCCAACGCAAAATTGGGTCTGGAACAGGCTGAACACGAAAAAGCTAAGACACAAAGGCTAAAGGGAGAGAGCATTGTGTCCGATATGGCTCTAAAAGAAGTGGAGTATACAATCCGCAGTGCAAAGATAGCGGTGACATTGGCTCAGGCGGATATTGATACGGCGCGGGCCAATCTGCACGGTTGTCGTCTGAAAGCGCCTTTTGATGGTGTTGTCGCACTGGTTACCAGCAATATGGGTGAGTGGATTGGTGCGGGCACACCGGTTTTGGAGCTTGCTGATACTTCGGCATTACAGTTAGGTGTGGATCTGATTCCGCAACAGGTTTTGGCACTGAAAACCGGTATGAAAACCGATGTCTTGGATAGTGGCCGACAGGTGGGCACGGCCATCATAGAACGGATTTTACCGTTTATTGATCCTGCCAGTGGATTGCAGCAGGTGGTTTGGTCGGTGAAGCCTCTCAAGGGGGAGGCGCTTTCCGGTCGTTATGTCAATTTGAAAAAAAGCTGGTAAGTCAGGCGTTCCCTGACAAACCAGCGTTTGGAGGGGAATGATGAAAAAGTGGGTTGCAACACTGATAGCCTTGTCAACTTCGGGTATGGTTTCACTGCCTGTATTGTCCGACACCATGACGCTGGATCAGTGTCTTGAGACCGCCTTTCAAAAAAATCTTGGCCTCGCCTCCAAACAGCTTTCCAGTCAAGGTAAACGCTCTACGGCCAATGCTGCGCTGTTGGGTATGTTGCCGTCTCTCTCCATGAGCGCGTCAGCCAGTGATACGGTGTATAACAGTGTCGGTGGCAGTAAGCCGGATAGTTACAGCTCTTCGTTGACCCTTTCACAAACCGTTTATCAGGGCAATTATCTCTGGTCCAATTGGAAAAAAGCCGAATTGGCCAAAGATCAGGCCGATTTGGAGACCGTGCGCCAAGGTCGTCAGTTGACCCAGGAGATTAAAGCGGCGTGGTACGCCTACCTGGAGTCGATCCACAAGCATAAAGAGGCAATAGAGGCCCTTGAGCGCTTGAAACAGCATGAAAAGAATGCGGTAGCCTTTTATCAAGAAGGGCGTTATTGGCGAAATGAGGTTTTGCAAGCGCAAGTAGAAGTGGCTCGCGGTGAGCAAAAGCTTATTGAAGCGGAAAATACGCGTACTTTGGCGCGTTCGACTTTGAATCAGTTGTTGCGCCGTCCGCTCAATACGGAATTAGAACCGCTAGGCGAACTGGCCTGGACACCGATGATCTGGACAGATCTTGATGAAGCCAATGACTTTGCCTTGGAAAATCGCTCCGATCTGCACAAATCCAAACTCAATAAACGGATCGGCAAGCTGACCGAACAGACTACCGCCTATTCCTACTATCCCAAAGTCACCCTTTCTTCCAGCATGACCATGAGCGCGGATAATCTCAGCCATGAAGACAGTACAACCACCGGTAAGGTGATGTTGTCCGCCTCATGGACACCCTGGGAATGGGGTAAGACCGGAGAAGAGCTGGCCGCTGCCCGTCAAACCACTGAAAGCTATAACCTGGCCTATGATGAATTGGTTGAATCGGTAATGCTGGAGGTTCAAAAAGCCTTTTTGACCGCTGTAGAGGCGGATAAAAAGGTCAAAGTGTTGAAAAAAGCCCTGGAGCAGTCTGTAGAGAACTACCGAGTCAACCAAGTGCGCTATCGTGAACAGTTGGGCACAGCAACGGATGTTCTTGACGCTCAGGATCTACTCACTAGCACGCGCAATGATTATATCGGCGCGTTGAGCAGCTATCTTACTGCGCTTGCCAGTATGGATTTGGCAGTAGGTCAGAAGAGTGGTGCTGATGCATTGATCAAAAATACTGAAGTTGAACAAGAGGGTTTGATTGGTGGTTTGAAGAAGATTGTTGAACCATTGGGCAGTGAGTAGCGTGATTGTTGGGAAGCTGCGTATCCCACATATGTAAAACAAAAAAAGCCAGCTAAATAAATAGCTGGCTTAAAAAGTTTCTTTTCACTGCCTTATTCTTATTTGGTGCCGAGGGCCGGAGTCGAACCGGCACGTAGTTGCCTACGCCAGATTTTGAGTCTGGTGCGTCTACCAGTTTCGCCACCCCGGCAGCGAAAGAGAGTCAGAAATTAGCAAACCCTTTAGTATGAGTCAATGGGTTTGTACCATAGGGACACCAAGAACTTTATCGGTGGACGGAGTATTCAGTGGTACGATTGATTCAGATTTCTGATTGTCATCTATTTTCTGATCCAAAAGGTCAGGCACTTCAACACGTTACCTTGAAGAGCCTGAATCAGGTCGTGGATACGGTGCGCATCAACAATCCACGTCCACGAATGATCGTGGTGACAGGAGATTTATCTGAGGATGGTTCGGCAGACTCCTATCTTCACCTTAACAGCGCTCTGATTCCCATGGGCGTGCCGGTTTATGCCATGCCGGGAAATCATGATAATACCCGCGTGATGCGTGAGAAATTACGGGGAGCGCCTGTACGATGGGTACGTTCTGTCTCTGCCAGTAATTGGAATATGGTCTTTCTCGATAGTAAAGATGCTGATCAAGACAGTTGTGGTTTGCTGTCGGATAATGAATTGAGTGCGTTGGAAACTGCGCTCAAAGAGCGGGTTAATCAACCGGCGATTATTTTTCTGCATCATCATCCTGTTGAGATTGACTCACCTTGGCTTGATAAAATCAAACTGGCCAACTCTGACGCGCTGTTTGACGTAATTGATCGCTATCCTCAAGTGAAAGCGGTGGTATTTGGACATATCCATCAAGAGCATGACAGCAAACGTGGTTCCGTTCGTCTGTTGGGAACGCCATCAACCAGCAATCAATTCGCTTCTGAAGGCGAGACCATGAGCCTATCCGGATTACAGCCCGGTTATCGTTGGTTTGAATTACAGGACGATGGTGGATTTAATACCGGTGTTGTCCATATACCATCCCCAGAATAGAAGACCGGACACACCAGCAATAAATAGAAGACCGGACACACCAGCAATCCGTGCTTGGCATCCGGTCTTTATTTTGAACGGGCGTTGGGTAAGGGAAGGGTGATCAACGCCGTTCTAATCCATTAGATTGAATATGTGTTGAAAAAGTTTCAACGATGTCTACTTGGTTGGAGCGTGTGTAGTATTTTTTAGCGCCGTATTGTTAATTATCCAAAAACTGATCCCGCACAGTCAGGATCTCTTCCAAATGGTCAATAAATACGGGCACCAGTTTTGGGTCAAAGTGGCTGCCTGCGTCTTTTTGTAGCTCTGCAACCGCTTCTTCAATGGTCCAGGCTTTTTTATAAGGGCGCACTGTGGTCAAGGCATCAAACACATCGGCGATGGCGCAGATACGGCCATAGAGTGGTATGGATTCGCCTTTCAGACCATTGGGATAGCCCGAGCCATCCCACTTTTCATGATGGGTCAGGGAGATGATTCGGGCGGTTTCCAGTAGATCGGCATCATGTTTTCCGATTATTTCTTCACCGATTTCAGGGTGTTTGCACATTTCTGCCCGCTCTTCGTCTGTGAGTTTGGCGGGTTTAAGTAGAATGCTGTCTGGTATGCCGATTTTACCGATATCATGCATGGCGGCGGCTTGGAAAATCAAATTGACTTGATACGCTTCCATGCCCAATCCTTGGGCTAAAATACGGGCATAGTGGCTCATCCGAATGACATGCAGACCGGTTTCGTTGTCTTTATATTCAGCCGCACGTCCAAGACGTCGAATGATCTCAAGACGGGTCTCTTCCAACTGGGTGGTCCGTTTGCGGACTGTGTGTTCAAGGGTGCGATTTTGATCGTATAGGGCCAACTGTGTAGCCACACGGGCTTGCACAATGGGTGGTGAAACCGGTTTGGTGATGTAGTCAACACCACCAAGTGCAAACCCTTTGGTTTCATCTGCTACTTCACTTTTTGCCGTGACAAAAATAACTGGAATTTGGCGAGTCAAAGGATCTGCTTTCAACTGACGGCATACTTCATAGCCGTCCATATCCGGCATCATGATATCCAAAAGCACCAGATCTGGTGGCATTGTGGATCGGCATATTTTCAGGGCACGTATGCCATTCAGGGCGGCTTTGATTTTATAGTCTGGCCGCAGGATACCATCAAGAACATCGATATTCTCTGGCGTATCATCCACTACAAGAATAGTTGCCTGGTTATCCGCACTGTTCATGATTTGCTCCAGCCTGTTCTATAACGGCTCTACTCAGTGATATTCCACATCAAAATCTTCGAAAGAAAAAGTGATCTTTACAGTGGAGTGACTGACCCGATCAACATGGCCATTATTGGTGTAACGCACCATTTTACAGGCATTGAACGTCAACGAGTAGTAGCGTTGCATGGCCTCATGGAATCGGTTCCGGGCTGACGGTTCCAATGCTTCCAGCGTGATGGTCAGTGGTTTGTTGAAATAGTTTTTGAAATGCTCAAGGTAGCGGGAATTTTCATATTCCAGCAGTGAGAGGGTCAACTCATTATCACCGAGTACGTAGTCATAGCGATAGCAGTTATCGCCCCATGCCTGGGTAAGCATTTTATCACTGGTTTTGATGTCAAAGTAGCCGTTGGTTACCTGTTTGAAACGATAATCCATTACAAGCTCCTATAATAATTCAAGAATAATCAGATATCGGCCAATATTATATAGCAAAAAAGCCCCGGACCAAACAGATCCAGGGCTTTTTTTCTATCACGATTAACTGAGAATCAATCAATGCTGCACGTGTCCACGCCAAACATCATACAGGTACGTACACCCAGCGCTGCATAAATAGGGCAGAAGCGGACAAAAGCTGTGATCATTGGCACCAACCCGAGCCAGCCCCATTGCGTTTCTGGGCCAACGATGATCAGGGAAAGAATAATCGCACCAACCACGATACGAATTGAGCGATCCAAACTGCCGATATTCGGTTTCATTGGTATTGCCTCTATATACAGATCCAACAGACAAAATACGTTGGAAAGGATTGTGTTGTTAATAAGTTGAATAGAATATAAGAATCCATATTCTACAGATCAAGATCAAGATCAAGATGATTAATAAGATTAAAAAAAAGCTGAAGCACCCAACGTGCCAGGTGGAGTGCTTCAGCACAAGAATGAGTTGAGGAGGAAAAGAACAGAGCCACTCATTTGCTCTGTAATTCATAGGACAGAGAGCAGGTCGAAAAAGTTCACAATCAATTTTCAGAAGCGGTGTTCAATAGCTGTTTGCCCAATCCTTCAGACAGTTCCAGAGCCTTGTCAAAATCGTATCGACTGATACACCGATCCAATTGATCCAATCCCTGTGAAAACGCATCTGGCCACGGACCGGCTTGACGGATCTCTTCCAGTTTTCTGACTGCATCGGTATCATCGTCATTTAATAGTGTGTCTAACTCTGACCACAATGGTTCGAGTACCGAATAATCAACCTGTTGCGGTGCTGTTTGTTCAGTGGATTGTTTTTTTTCAGGTATGGCACTTTTTAGAGTGCTGATGGTCTGTTCAACCTGTTTTTGTGTGTTTTGGAGCGCGTTTTCTATTCGGTCTTCATTACCTGATTTTAGAGCGGACTCAAGGTGTTTACTTGATTCATGAAGATCCATGGCACCAATGGTGCCGGCAACGCCTTTGAGCGTATGAGCAAGACGATCACGTTGTTCCTGATCATTCAGTGATGCGCGGATTTGATTGATTGCATCAGCATGATTGTCGATAAATTTCTGAAATAATGAAAGCGTGCGGTCGCGCTGATAGCCGGTACGCATTAGAACGGATTTTAGATCAATGCCAGGCATTTCTGGCCAGATATCATTGCGGCTGGCGTTTGATGTTTCGGTAGAAATAGTATCTTGCAACCATCGGGACAGGGTGTTGAATAGCGCGTCAGGGTCGATGGGTTTGGATACATAATCACTCATTCCGGCTTTGAGTGCTTCGCGCCGGTCTTCATCTCTGGCACTGGCGGTCATGGCGATGATGGGCAGCGTTTTGTGATCAGGAATTTTTTTGCGAATCTGCTGGGTTGCTTCCAGACCATCCATTATGGGCATTTGGATATCCATCAATACCAAATCTGGTCTGTTGTTGAGTGCCTGTTCTACGGCTTCAAGACCATTGACAGCTTCCAGTACGTCTAGTCCTACTGAGTTCAGCAGTTCACGGGCCATTTGGCGGTTGATTTCATTATCTTCAACAACCAAAATACGCCGACCTTTGATACTTTGACTCACCGATTGATCGGGTAGGGCTGTGTAATCGCTACTTTCTGCCACGGTCTGACCCATGGCGTTCATAATGGCATCGAATAGCTGAGACGGGCTGACCGGTTTTGTGAGATAGCCATCCAGTTCTGCGCTATCGTCTTTCTCATTCAAATCATTCTGACCATGGGCAGAAATCATGATGATTGTGGGTGGTGTTTGGTTGTTTGGTATCGAACGAATTGCCTTTGATGCGGCATGACCATCCATGCCGGGCATTTCCCAATCCATGAGGATCAGATCGTAGGGATTGTTTTTATTGATTGCCTGTTGGACCGCTGCTAAAGCGGTTTCACCGTTGGTCGCGGTATGTACTATAAAACGAAAACTTTCCAGCGTGGTTTTTAAAATACTCAACGCCATGGCGTTATCATCCACAACCAGAACACGCAGGCCATCCAATTCATTAATTGCTGTTGTTTCCAAGGGGCTGTCACTGTCAGGCAGGCCCAATTCGAGCGTGAAAGAGAAGGTGCTGCCATGGTCGGGTCTGCTGGACACCTGCATGGTGCCGTTCATCATCTCTATCAGCCGACGACTGATAGTCAGTCCCAAGCCGGTTCCGCCGTAGCGCCGGGTTGTCGATCCATCCGCTTGATTGAATGGTGTGAACAGGCGGGAGAGCTGTTTCTCATCCATGCCTACGCCACTATCGCGTACCGAGCAGGATAAGATGATCTTTCCTGGTGTTTCCTGGTCTGAACTCAGGCCAATGGAGAGAATAACCTCGCCTTGTTCAGTAAATTTGACTGCATTATTGGTCAGATTGATAAATATCTGTCGCAACCGGGTCGGATCGCCGATAAGATGAATTGGCACCTGCGGATCAATATTGAACAGCACTTCCAAGCCCTTTTTATGGGCGGGTAGGGCGATGACATCCGCTAATTTGACTAAAATCTCATCCAGATTGAACGGGATGGATTCCATGTCCATTTTACCGGCTTCGATTTTGGAAAAATCAAGTATCTCATTGATAATACTTAATAATGATTTGGCTGATGTGTCAATTTTTGTAAGATAGTCTTGTTGACGATTGGTCAGTTCTGTCATGAGCGTGAGGTGTGTCATGCCGATGATGGCATTCATGGGTGTTCGGATCTCATGGCTCATATTGGCTAGAAAGTCGCTTTTAGCCTGATTGGCGCGGTCAGCCTCTTTTTCAGCCTCTTTTTGATCGGTAATATCCACAATGCATTGAACCAGACCGATGATTTCATCCTCTTCATCGGTCACAGGGTTGGCAATGCTGAGAAAGTAATGCCGTCCATTGGGTTGTTCTACTTCCTGAACGGAACGGGATATGGTGCCAGCCAGGGCTGTTCCAACGCACTCTTGATATTTCTCGCGCATCTGGATGGGTACGACATCCTCAGCTCTTTTTCCGAGGGTATCGCGGATCTTCCAGTCAAACGCATCCGCATAGGAACGATTGATCATGCGGAAAATGAGATCACTGTCCAGATAGGCAATATGTGCTGGAATGGTGTCCATCACCGTCCATAGCAATCGCTCATTCTGGATCAGCTTGATTTCCGTGGACTTATGATGAAGAATTTCAGCTTCCAACTGACTGTTGGCTTCGGACAGGGCTTGTGTGCGTTTAGAGACTTTGCGTTCAAGGTTTTGATTGGCTTCTTCGAGCCGATTGGTCGCTTTTTGTAGTGCCTGACGCATGCGTTCATAAGCGCGGGAAAGTTGATCGACCTCAACGATAGGGGCAACGATGGCACAGTGACAGCCCAGATCAAGAAGCTCCATTCGTTCGGTGGCTGCGGCTAATGCTTCAAGGGGTTGGCTAAGGTGACGGGCCATGCGTCGAGCCAGTAGTAGAGCAATGATCAAAATCAATGCAATAACTGGAATCAGCAGTGTGCGGGCATGTTGAAACGGTCCCATTAGATCTGATTCCGGCGCAATGACACCGGATAAGAAAGTGACGTTATCCAGTTTAATGGGGCGAAGGCCACCAATCCATGTTTCACCATCCACATCAAACAGAAAATGGTGTTTTTTCTCCTCTTTTGCGCCTTTTTGCCAAAATTCCACGGCGCTGCGAATGCCGGGTGTCGGCATTTCATGGGCAGGGGTCAGAATCCAGCTGTTTTTAGTATCAGGGTCTTTGTAAAGTGGATCTGCTGGGAGTCCAATAACCTTATAATCATCTGAAAGAACAAAGGTTTGACCTCTTTCACTTACTTGGTGTTGTGTAGTGTAGTCAGAGATGTTTGTCAGTAGTAGATCCAGGGCGATGACATAGGTATGGTCTTTGTTTTCCGATTGCCAGGATGTTGAGGCGGTAATGCTGGGTTGCTGATGGTCATCAATTTTAGCAGAAGTCCAGTAATTGGCATCCTGTTGTTTACTTTCAATAGCCCCTTGAAACCAGTCGGTTTCATAAAAATTCTTTTCCAACGGCTTCCAGAAACTGCCAACCAGCTGACCATGTGGATTAATGTGGTGAAACCGGCACTTATGACCCCACTCTTCAATCCGGAATTCCTGACTAAGCCAGCCAGTTTCCCTGCGTGATAAGATCCATCCGATGTTTTTATCTTTGAAAATCCGAACGGTGGTAATTTGAGGTTGGCGTTGAAGTGTGGGCAAAAATTGTCTTATCAGTAATTGAAGGTCAAGATTTTCATAATAGCCGGTGCGGCCCCAGTCTCGGGTGACACTGAGCATGTCACGGGCATCATCAAACAGAGACTCAATATGGTTGGTGGTCTGTGCAGTAACATGATGGTAAAACCGCTCAAAAATCTGCGGTTGAACCCTTTTGTCACCGACAAAATAGACAGTGGCTAAAATGGCTGCTGAGGTTAAAATAATTAAAAAAACCATACCACGCATTAAGCTGTGTTGAATGGTTATCTGTTGTTGAAACTGTTTTGGTTTATTATCCATTACCCACTCTTTCAGATAAGAGGCAGCGTGTACTATCCAAATAATGAACGTTAACAGTATAGCAGAGTCACAGATTTTGAAATGGAAAGAAGTGTTGCTTACAGTGCCATCAGATTGATAGAAAAAAATATTTTGTCAGAGACTGTTTTCACTTATACTGGCTTTTTTCTTCATTTTTGGAGTTATGCAGTTACCGGTTGAAACAGGCATAAGAGTGTGTAGCGTCATTCCAGTTTCCGCAGAAATGACGCTACAAAATTTATTCAACTGCGTAACTCCTACTTTTAATGGGATGCAAAACTTTGGAGCGTCAGGCGAAAAATCAGACCGATTTGGCCATGGATCAAGGAAACTGGGTAATTTGTCCGGACTGTGATCAGCTCTATCGATTCAGCGCTGATACGCTTTCGGTTGGTGATAAGGTGACCTGCTCACGCTGTGGCGCACTTCTTTCTCAAAAAAAAGCCGATACATATAATCGGGCTTTGGCCTATACACTCACCAGTTTGGTTCTCTTTATCATCGCGAATAGTTTTCCTTTATTGACTCTGAAAATGGGCGGTAGGGAGCAGGCCAGTGCATTGTTCACGGGTGTTCAGGCGATGGCAGAGTTAGGCATGTGGGATTTGGCTGTTTTGGTATTTGCGACTACGATTTTGGTTCCATTATTACAGATTCTAGGCATGTTGTTTGTGCTTATGCCGCTGCGTTTTAACATACATGTCGGGCGACCGGCTTTAATCTTTCGTATCGTGAAATATTTGGCACATTGGGGCATGGTCGAGGTATTTATGCTGGGCGTATTGGCCGCTATCGTTAAATTGATCAGCATGGCTGAGGTTGTTCCCAATATTGCTTTGTTTGCTTTTGCAGGGTTGATGTTTACTTCTGCGGCGGCATCGTCTTCGCTGGATTCCGGTGCGGTTTGGCGTCAGTTGGACAGGTCATCATGAGACCAGGATATGATCGTGCAAAGGATATCGGTTTGGCCCGTTGCGAGCGATGTGGTTTGGCCTTGTCGTTGTCAGTACATGAACAACATGATGCCGCTTGTCCACGCTGTGGTCAGTCTGTTCATTTTCGCAAGCCGAATAGCATTGCACGTACTTGGGCTTGGCTGATTGCGGCGACTATCTGTTATATTCCGGCTAATTTATTTCCTATTATGACTGTGGAAAAACTGGGGCAGGGCGAGCCATCCACCATTGTCAGTGGTGTGCAGATGCTTTGGGCAGCGGGTATGTATCCCATTGCTATTTTGGTGTTTGTTGCCAGTATCATGGTGCCGGTGCTTAAATTGATTGTACTGACTTTTTTATTGATTAGTATTCAACGTCGTTCTCAGTGGCGTCCTAAAGACCGTGCCATTCTTTACAGGATAACGGAATTTTTCGGACGGTGGTCGATGATCGATATTTATATGATTTCCATACTTACCGCATTGGTGAGTTTTGGCACCGTTGCACAGGTTACACCCGGGCTGGGCGCTACTTTTTTTGCCGGTGTCGTGGTGATGACCATGATTGCGGCTGAATGCTTTGATGCCCGTCTGATCTGGGATTGTCTGGAGGAAAACCATGAGTGAACCATCCAAGCCCAAAACACCGGCAGTGCCGGTTGTTGAGCGCAAGAAAAAACGCGCCGGGCTGTCGCCTATCTGGCTGGTGCCGGTCATGGCCGCAGCCATAGGTATATGGATTGCTGGTATGGCGTGGATGGAGCAGGGACCAACCATCACCATCAGCTTTAATACCGCTCAGGGATTGGAGCCAGGAAAGACCCGCATCAAACATAAAGATGTTGAAGTGGGAAAGCTGGTGGATGTCGTTTTAAAAGATGATCACTCTGGTGTCGTTGTCACTGCTGAACTGCAACCGCGTGTGGCTAATTTTCTTACCACTGGAACGCGGTTTTGGGTGGTGCGTCCTCGGCTGAGCATTAAAGGCGTTACCGGATTGAGCACGCTGGTTTCTGGTGCTTATATTGAGATTGAACCGGGTTTTGGTGTGGATACCAAGCACTTTGCCGGTCTGGAGTCGCCGCCGGTGGTTCGGGCTGATGTGCCTGGGCGCAAGTATGTATTGCAAGTTGCGGAGCTTGGCTCGCTGAGTGTTGGATCACCCATCTATTTCCGTGGTATTCAGGTGGGCGAGGTGTTAGGCCACGAGTTGGAAGCGCTGGACAAGGAAATTGATGTTCATATCTTTGTTAATGCACCGTACCATCATCTCGTTCGGGAAAATTCCCGATTTTGGAATCGTAGCGGTCTGAATATCACTTTGGATGCCAATGGGATGAAGGTGAAAATGGCATCCATGCAAGCGCTGTTGGTGGGCGGTGTCGCTTTTGAAACACCGGCGGATATTGAAGGTGCTGGACCTGAAGTGCCCGATGGTACGACATTTCGTCTGTTTAGGGACCGGTCTGGTATTGATGAAAATCTTTACACGCAGAGCCTGCCTTACGTGATGTTCTTCAATGGTTCTGTACGCGGTCTGAAGCCCGGCGCACCGGTTGAGTTCCGGGGTATTAAGGTTGGTTCGGTAACGGATGTGAAACTGGAATATGATGCCGGAAAAAATGAATTTTTCGTTCCGGTCTTTATTCAGATTCAGCCTGAACGGATCAATATTGGTGGTCAGCCTGCCAAGGTGATTGAAAATCTGATTACCCGTGGTTTGCGTGCTCAGTTAAGGACAGGCAACCTGTTGACCGGTCAGCTGTTTGTTGATCTTGATCTGCATCCTGACAGCCGTTATGAAATGCATCCTGATCGTCAAAAAAATATTAAAGAAATTCCGACCGTGCTCACCAGTTTGGATGAAATTACCCACTCTGTAACCGAATTTCTGGAAAAGGTGCAATCATTGCCGCTGGATACTTTGTCAGACGAGGTATTGAAATCGGTCAGAGGTGTCAATGACATCATCTATGAGCCTGCGCTTAAAGGCTCTGTGATCACCATGAAGAATACGCTGAACAATTTGGAGAAGATGGTTGCTGATCTGAGTTCGCGGATGGATCCCATGACCGAGGATTTGCACAAAACCATCCAGGCCGCACGAAAAACATTGGATCAGACTACGCAGTCTCTTACCTCCATTGAAAATGTAGTCGCGCCGGATTCTGCGTTGCATTACGATATTCAACAGGCTGTACGCGAGTTGACGGCCACCTCACGTTCCATTCGACGCTTAACCGATTATCTGGAACGCAATCCCGATTCTTTGTTGTTTGGTAAAGGAAAGAGGCAAGCGCAATGAGCAAACAGCGCAGTAGAGTGTGGTCTTATATGAAATGTGAGTCACGGATGATTGCGGTTTCACTGGTTTTTCTGCTCGGCTTGAGTGGGTGTACTGGTGCGTTGCGCGGAGAATCGTCGCCACCGCGTTATTTTATGATTGCACCACAGGCACAGCCGGCAAACACATCAACGGAATCGGGTCCATCTATTCAGATAATAGAGGTTCAGGTGCCGGGTTATCTGGATCGTCAGCCTATTGTTGTGCGAAACGAGCCTCACGAACTGCGTTTTACAGAGTTTAATCTCTGGGGTGAGAAGCTGTCGGAGACTTTGACCCGTGTATTGATGGAAAATATTGCCGTTCAGGCCCAGGCAAAAAGGGTCAGTGTCTATCCCGGACCACTGGCTGAGAAGTGGGATTACCTTGTGGATGTTTCCCTGATTCGCTTTGAACAAAGTGCTGACAATCAAGTCACACTGACAGCACGTTGGCGCTTGGGAAAGGGTGGTGATCCGCATGGTGCCAGCTTGATGTCGGGTCGATATGAACAGAGCGAGCCTATTGATAACAGTGACCGTTTTCTTGGCTCTGTCCAGGCGTTAAGCCGCGTGTTTGCCGGGATGAGCGCCACTATTGCTGATGCGATAAGGCAGTATCAATCGGCACAGTAACGAAGAGTAGGGTTTGGTTGTGGTGCGGGTTGTTTAGATATTTATTTTTCTTGGCGTGTTTTTTGCTTCTTTCAGATTCGAGAGTTCATTTGAGGGCCACTCATTTCTGAAATTAGCGAGGAAACCAGCCATGAAGGCTACAGAAGATTCTATTCAAACCCCTGCCGGTCATTCTCCGGTAGACGCACGGGAGATCAGTCACAAGATTCTGGCCCTGTGTCAGGCTGGGCGGCATGATTTGGCAATGGAAATTTGCAAACGCCTGCTGGCTTTGGCACCGGATAATCCAGAGATGCAGGTAACCACCGGCATGATCGCCATGGATATGGGTGATTTTGATCGCGGTGTTGAGCTGTTCAGCCGTGCTGTTGTGTTGCAACCCAATAATGGTGAATATCACTTCCATCTGGGTAATGCACTGCAAGGAAAAGGGCAGGTCGAAGCGGCTATTGAACGTTTTCGGGCTGCGGCAAGTATTGTTCCTGATTTTCTTGGTGCCTATCGAAATCTGGCAACCTCCCTGGTCACAACAGGACGCACTCAAGAAGCCATTCCCGTGCTAACACGTGTTTTGGAACTGGATGCCACCCTGCATGATGCTCATATTCTGATGGCGCGTGCTTGTATGGATATGCCTCATGGTACGGCATTAAGTAACTACCATGTGGACATGTATCACCATTATTGCCCTAATGCCAATCCTGTTCCACATCCAGAGGAAGACAGCTTTTTTGTTGATCGTGAGGCTGCTTGGGTTCAGGCAATGAAGGGTGCGACCGTTTATCCAGCCACAGGAATTGTCAGTACGCAGATCTGTTATTATACCGGTCCAGTGATTGCTGAAGGAGATGTGCCGCCGAATCTCTATCATGTTCCTGAAGAGCGCATGAAAGAGTTTTTCATGCGGAGTCGGACACGTCTTCCCAATCGTGTTATTTTCGATCCTGCTGATGCAAAACAAGCAGCAATGGCCGCTCACTTTGCCAACACCATGAAAAAAGTTGGTTTGATTCGTGAAATGGTTGCTGAACGCCTGATTGATAGAACGCAGAATCTGCAACCAGAATTCAGTATTGAAAATCCCTATCACAGAATTTTTATTTGTGCCAATCAAACAACTGAGTTGGTGCGTTCAGAGCTTCGTGAATTGGGGCGCACACTGTCCACATTTGGTCATCAGGTGACGCTGTTCACTGAAGCGAACAAAATGGAATGGTTGGACGCTGCCATCATGTTGGATGAGATTTGTGCGGTTGAGCCACATGTTGTCATTCATGTGAATCATCTGGAAATTGGTACATTGGCACCGGAGATTTTCAACATCAACCTCTGGCAAAAACCAGGCCCACAATTGCGTAAAGGCAATCCCATGCCACACAATCGGCGGGATATTGCCCTTAATTTTGAACGACATCCCAAACGCGGTTACCAGGATTTAGCGATTCGGGTTGATGAAATCATTCAGAATGAAGGCGTGCCCAAGCAGGCCAAAGCCAGCAAAAAAGAGACATCTGCCAAATCAGCCTGATTGAATCTTGATTTTGAGCATAAAAAAAGGGGTGACATTTATTGTCACCCTTTTTTTATGGTTGTTTTAATGTGTTGATATCGTGATTTCGTCTAAAATTTGAAAGTCAGCCGTTCCAGTCCTGGTGATATTTTTGCTCTGATGATCTGCTTCGCATATCAAACGCGGCTCAAAAGCATAACCAGGGCTTCCAGTCAGGTTTGAAGTCACTGTCTAATTTTCCATATGTAATTATTTCACGCTTGTTTGTCGTTTTATGGTTTACAATGACATTTTCATTAATCAAAATCATGTCACTTATTGCACAAGAAGCATACATTGAAATAAATCTGAGGAATCAATATGCCTGAGATACTAAACAGACCTCCCTCGGACAATCCGCGCTCCTGTGATTAAGTCAGCGATGCAGAGCAGAACAGCGCGGAGATATAGTCATTCCATTCTAAAATCTAACAGTGTATAATGTACTCATGAGCTATGATATTGATTTGAGAAAACGCGCT
>JADFWU010000089.1 GCA_015234045.1 Magnetococcales bacterium | reverse complement strand
CGCCATGGTGACCTTTCTCAACCTGATCGCCTCAGAACCGGATATCAGCCGCGTTCCCATCATGATTGATTCGTCAGACTGGACGGTGATTGAGGCAGGACTCAAGCGCATTCAAGGCAAGGGCGTGGTGAACTCCATCAGCGTCAAAGAAGGTGATGCCGCCTTTATTGAGAAAGCCACGTTAGCCCGCCAATATGGCGCAGCAGTCATCGTCATGGCCTTTGATGAAAAAGGACAAGCCGACACACTGGCCCGCCGTCAGGAAATCTGTCAACGCTCCTACGACATCCTGGTCAACACGGTGGGATTCTCTCCGGCAGACATTATCTTTGATCCCAATATATTTGCGGTGGCCACTGGCATCGAAGCCCATAATGTCTACGCATTGGACTTTATCGAATCTACCCGCTGGATCAAAGCCAACCTGCCCCATGCACTGGTGAGCGGCGGTGTCAGCAATGTTTCTTTCTCATTCCGGGGCAACAACCCAGTGCGCGAAGCCATGCACTCGGCCTTTCTCTACCATGCTGGCAAAGCGGGTATGGATATGGGTATCGTCAATGCTGGCCAACTGGCGGTCTATGAGGAGATCCCCGAAGATCTGCGTCAACGAGTAGAAGATGTACTGCTCAATCGACGCACCGATGCTACTGACCGATTGTTAGAGGTAGCCGACACCTTCCGAGACTCGGCTCAGTCCGAAGAAGTCATTGCCGCTTGGCGTGATCTGCCGGTCAATGCCCGCCTTACCCATGCCATGGTTAAAGGTATTACCGAACATATTGAAGCGGATGTAGAACAAGCCCGTCAGGTCGCTGAACACCCATTGGAGGTGGTTGAAGGACCGTTGATGGATGGTATGAACAAGGTGGGTGATCTGTTTGGCGATGGCAAAATGTTTCTGCCACAGGTAGTGAAAAGCGCCCGTGTGATGAAAAAAGCGGTGGCCTATCTGGTGCCGTTCATTCAGGAAGCACAAGCCAAAGGCGCATCCACATCCAAAGGAAAAATCCTTCTGGCAACGGTCAAAGGCGATGTGCATGACATCGGAAAAAACATCGTCAAGGTCGTCTTGCAGTGCAACAACTTTGAAGTGGTTGATCTCGGTGTCATGGTGCCCGCTGAAAATATTCTAGCCAAAGCACAGGAAGAGGATGTGGATATTGTCGGACTCTCCGGTCTGATCACACCTTCGTTGATTCAAATGGTCGAAATTGCCACAGAGATGAACCGGATCGGCTGGAAACGTCCTCTTTTGGTTGGTGGAGCCACCACCTCGCAGATTCATACAGCGGTCAAAATCGCGCCTGACTATGATGGCGTTGTCGTCCATGTTAAAGATGCATCCCGCGCAGTGGGCGTAGCCTCCAAACTGATGGCCGACAACCAACGTGAGGACTATATTCAAGAGATCAATGCGCAACATGAGACATTACGTCAAGCCAGACTCAATAAAACCGCCAAACCCACGCTCTCCATTGAAAAAGCCAGACAACAACGCGCACCCATTGATTGGACACAACCACTGCCTACCCAACCAAAGCAGATGGGCATTCAAACCCTGTTGGACTATGATTTAACCAAGTTAATTCCCTTTATTGACTGGTCACCCTTTTTCCATACCTGGGAGTTGAAAGGCATTTACCCCGAAATCCTACAAAAACCGGATAGTGGCCCAGAAGCGAAAAAGCTCTTTGAAGATGCACAGCGCTGGTTGGAATTGATTGTTCAAGGCAAATTGATCAAAGCTCATGCGGTTTTTGGTCTTTTCCCAGCCAACAGTCGCGGCGATGATATCGAACTCTATACCAATGATCAGCGTACAGAAATAGTGACCACCGTCCACACCCTGCGGCAACAAATAGATCACCAGGGCAAATCACCTCAACTGGCACTGGCTGATTTCGTTGCTCCATATAGCGAAGAGACACCCCTGCCCGATCATTTGGGCGCATTCATGGTCACTGCGGGTGATGGTCTTGATCTTTTAGTCGAAAAGCTGGAAGCAGATCACGACGATTACAGCATTATCATGGTCAAAGCACTGGCTGATCGGCTGGCAGAAGCGTTTGCTGAACATCTCCATAAACGTATTCGTACTGAATTCTGGGGCTATGCTGCGGATGAGTCTTTGGCAAATGATCAACTGATCAAAGAAAAATATCAGGGTATTCGCCCTGCACCGGGTTATCCTGCCTGCCCTGATCACACTGAAAAAACGGCGCTGTTCAATATTCTGGATGCCAGCAAAAAAACCGGTGTCACCCTCACCGAAAGCCTGGCCATGAATCCCGCCGCCTCAGTATGTGGCTACTACTTTGCTCATCCCGAAAGCCGTTACTTTTCGGTTGGTCGATTGCGTACTGATCAATTGATTGATTATGCACAGCGTAAGGGTATGGATCAGGATCTGATGGCTAAATGGCTGGCACCTAATCTGGATTAGTGCAGTCAATCTGACAAATTAACACTTAACGACAAACGTTGGATCATACTCAATGACTACAGAATCCGTTACACATCTCTGCCGCCATTGCAGTTTATGCTGTAACGGTATTCTGTTCTCACGGGTTCGTATCTTGCCTGCGGAAACAAAGCGTGTTGCATCAAAAGGAATGGCTTTCTACACAAATAGTAACGGAGATCACTACTTTGACCAGCCATGCCCCTCTCTTCGGTTTGGTGTCTGTCAAATTTATGAGAGCCAACCGAATACCTGTAGAACATATCAATGTCGTCTGGTGAAACACGTAATAGATAGTGCGCTCACCTTGCCGGAAGCATTGACGATTGTGGATCAGGCTATTGATCTGGCCGGCGCTGTGTCAAAACACTTGGATAAACTCTTTGCTCCTGACTGGAACCGGACCTATCTGAAACGGCTGATCCGTCGCGCACTCGACACAGAAAAACCTGATCCTCAATTTCTGCGCGATGCTCGAAAGCTGGTAGAACATTTGGATCGATATTTTGATGCTCAAGCGCTTTTAAAAACAATCCCACCGCCACCAAAAAAAGTGGTCCATTTTAAAATGGCCGTGGGTTCATCCAAGACCAAGCACAAAGACCGTACTCAGCGCTAATTTAGGGGGGCGGAGAAACCAACCCGTTGTGATGACGCTCAATAATCCGATCCAAAAGACCAGCTTGACGCACCTCTCGAATGGTTTCATTGATCTTTTTTATCCAGGAGGGACTGGCATAACGGGAATTTTTCGAAATTGCCAGATAGATGGGATGAGTACCCAATGGTGGATCCAAAGGGTGAAGCCGTTCAGCAAGTTTTTCCTGATTGATACTCCACCACCCCATACGCTTTTCAATGATGAACAGATCAAGCCGCTGAAAAGCAACCGCCTTAGC
This sequence comes from Magnetococcales bacterium, assembly GCA_015234045.1. Lineage (GTDB taxonomy): Bacteria > Pseudomonadota > Magnetococcia > Magnetococcales > JADFWU01 > JADFWU01. The sequence continues at coordinate 3,705 of JADFWU010000089.1, read as the reverse complement.
AAGCAAATTGATGGATGAACGTGACTCAAGCTTCAATTTTCCCTGCTGCTCGGCCATATCAAAAGTTGGTGTCACACGCCCATTTTGCAATTTACCGATAGAGAGATTGACAACACTGTCCAGTGTTCCATCATAGCCATAGTGTCGCCCTTTTTCTCCAAAAAAGGTCATATGAAAATGCACTAACGGCTCTTTAGGAAAGACAAACCAATCATGACGTTCAGGCGTATTCAAAGTAGGAATCAATGCATCCGCCTGACCCATTTTAGCCTGTTGAAAAGCACGTGACCAGTTGGAGATGACAAAGCGGGGTTTAATACCCATCCACGGAAGGATTTCATTGATCAAATCAATAATAATGCCCTGTGCAGCAACGCCATTGTGCCGAGAAATATAAGGCGGTGCATTCAGTCCGGCAATAACCATCTCCTGTTCATGACCATCCACAAACTCAGCGTAGCCAATACTGGGCATGACCAAACAGGACACAGATAAACAGCAGACAACCAAAAACAGCCCCGCCTTGGACAAGACGGAACGATCACGATGACGTAACACAAACCCGAACACAGACCCCCTCCATTTCGGTTCTATTTTATCAGCTTCACTATAGCAAATAACCCATTAAAAGTGTTAGGATTTATGTGATTGCTGGTTGAAACAGGCATCAAAGCATGTAGCGTCATTCCCACGGAAACGAAAATTCAGGTAACAGAGAACCATCTCTGCATCCATCAACTCTCCCAAGGAAAAGAGAGTGCCACCAGCCTGAAACCAATATCATTATCACTGTTCTTAGGACCATATTTATCCCGAAACGCACAGCGCGTATTAAACACATTGGCCGTACTCCAACCAGCACCCCGAATCACCCGATTTTTGGCACTGCTTAAACAGACAGGATTGAGCAGTCTGGACTGTTTATAAAAATCTGCTTGGAATCGGTCCCGCGTCCATTCCCAGATATGGCCACCAATGTCTACCAAACCCCATTTATTGATAAACGCGTTGGCCCGCTGAATAGATCCTGTACCAATAACACCCGCTACAGCACGACAGTAGATACTATCAACTAACGTATCCCCTCCCGGATAAGCGCCATCAACATCCGCACGGCAAGCCCGCTCCCATTGCGCTTCCGTTGGTAGAGAAATATCCCTCAAACACTTCTTCGTCAACCAGTTAGCCATTGCACATGCATCATAATAACTGATACACACTGCCGGATGATCGCCTCTCTGTGGAAAACCCGGATCTTTCCAGGAGGCTCCTTTCACTTTTTCAAATCTCTTACTGCCAAGTCGCCAACACCATGCCCAACCATCTTGCTCTGCTTGACTCACATGACCTGTGGCATCAACAAAGAGCCGGAATTGGTCAACAGTCACCGGATAGCGTGACATCCAGAAACCGGTCAAAGAGACAGGATGGCAAGGACATTCCCGTGCATACCAACGATTATAGGTTTCTTCATTTATTTTGGACTTAAGCGCCACCTGTTCCTGATCATTCTGGCCCATCATGAAAGTGCCGCCAGGAATCCACTGGAAAGGCATATGAATGAGACCCAGATCTGCCATCCAGGTCTTTCCAGGCTTGATCTGGCGGGTCATTGAAATAGATACGCGACGACTGGAACGTCCATCATAGCCAACGTATCTTAAGACCTGTTCCAAAGACCAACGCTTGGCAGGATCTTTCTCCAACATACCAAGCAACAGATCTTTTAAACCCGTGGGTGTTCCGGCGGGAATAGGCACCTCTTTCTCAATATGCCCTTTCCTTATCTCTTTTAACTTGCCGGGAAACGCCACCTTACCGAATAACAGTCGATACAGTGTCATGCCTAAGGAGTAGATATCCGAAGCAGGATCGCGCTTTCCTTCCCACACTTCCGGGGCAGTATAGCCTTGAGTACCGGTTGGCCGATATTTCTCCGCTTTAGGCGTGTCACTGGCCAGCCCCCAATCCCCAAGAAACCATTCCATTCGACCGCTTTTATAGCGTTGGGCTATAATATTGTCCGGTTTGACATCCTTGTGCAGAATGGGCGGCTCCAAAGCATGTGCATAAGCTAATGCCTGCCCAATCTCACCAACAATCTGATACCCTTCCGCTTCGGTAAAACGTGACCTTTGGATCACCTCTTCCTTGAGATTACCGCCACCCAGGAGTTCTGTTGTTAGAACCAAATTTCCCTGCTTGTCATGATAGTAATCATGCAATCTCAGCGTGTGAGGCGCATCTTTGAGACGAAGCAGCAGTCGCAACTCCTCTTCCAGCGCTTTTTGGGTTTTCTGATCCAAAGCGTGTTTCAGCGCATACATCGTCCCAGTGCGGGCATCTTTAACTTGATAAACATGACCGAAATTACCTTTACCCAATATTTTTTCAATAACAAATTTACCAAACAGAATGGATTCACCAATCCGATACTCTTGATGAGTAGACGCTGATGCATCGACCTTATTTCGCGCACTTTGTCTCTTCTCGGCTGGCACTTCAGATATCTTTCCACCACCGATGGCCAATGTTTTCTGAATCTGCTTTGGCATGTCCAAACCTGATAAAAAAAGGGATGCTTTGGCATGAGACCAAAGCATCCCTGGGTTGTTACCACAATAGCCGCTGAACGGTTTCATGGCATGAGAATGGAGGGAAACCACCCGCATTCATGAAAGTCTGTCGGTTAAGAAATTACCACTCGATCTTTTCGATATTCTCGAAGTCGATCTCGGTTCCGTCAAACAAGGTAATGGTGCCGGAAGCATCTTCAGAATCAAAGACAATCTGACCATCACCCCAGGCAAAGTCATCATTGGTATCCAAAGTCCAGTCACCAACCTGTTCGAGGTTGTCAGAAGGGCCAGCATCAACCCCTTCAAGATCAATGGTATCCAACCAACCATCACCACCATTCACGTAATCCTTGCCATCTCCGTCACCGAAGATGAACAGATCATTGCCGTGTCCACCATCCATGATGTCGTTACCAGCACCACCATCCAGAATGTCATCGTGCTGACCACCATTCATGGTGTCGTTACCCGTGCCGCCAATAAGCGTATCAGCGTGGTTGCCACCATCCATGGTATCATCACCAGCACCGCCTTCAAGGATGTCATCATGGTTGCCTCCATCCATGACATCGTCACCAACACCACCAATCAAGGTATCATCACCCCCTTCACCGGTAATGGTGTCATCACCGGCACCACCTTCAAGGATGTCATCCTGATTGGTTCCAGTTAGATCAGACCCTTCAATATCCGAATCAGGCACATCCACAGGGATTGTGCCTTCAGATACGGTCATGTCATCACCGTCCTGAGTGGTGATTTTCAAACCAAGATCAAAATCACCGGAGCCTTCTGGAAGCGTCATCTGCAAGTCAGGAATATCCCAGGATGTGTCCAACTCACCATCAGAGGTGACATTCAACTCATCTTGCGAAATGATCCAGGTATTGTTGTCTCCAGCAGTGCCAACATTCAGCGTAGCACCTTCTGGAACATTGGTGAAGATAACGTCACCGGCCAATGATTCAGAACCATCGGTATCTTGCAATGAGAAGCTGATATCAAGATCAACGACTGTTTCGCTGGCCTCCTGAGTTTCACCTTCGCCCTTACCGGATTGGCCTTCGCCTTTACCAGATTGGCCTTCGCCTTTACCAGATTGGCCTTCGCCTTTACCAGATTGGCC
>JADFWU010000088.1 GCA_015234045.1 Magnetococcales bacterium | reverse complement strand
GACAGCGCTTTCAAAATCCGGGTCAACGCCCTCTTCAGGTGGTTCGGCATCAATGCCCCAGAATCCGCGAGCCAACAGAAAACGCGCACCGTTGCCCACCAGGTGCCGAACCTGATCCAGTTCAAGCGTGGGTATGTTTCTGTCTTTCAGACAATAATTCAGTGCGCCCCAGAGGTCGGGAGCGGAGTCCACCAAAGTACCATCCAGGTCAAAAAGGAGGGCTTTGGCAGTTAGTGGATGAGCAGGATTGGGCCGTTTTGCAGTACTCATGAAGCATCCTTATCAAAGCGTACCGTGCCCACATAGGGTAGGTCACGATAGCGGTGTGCATAGTCGATACCATAGCCAACCACAAATAGATTAGGTACTTCAAAGCCAACCAGATTAGCTTTGATATCAACCTGACGCCGTTCCTGTTTATTCAGAAGGACCACAGAGATGACTTTGGCGGCATCGTTCATTTTCAGGTGTCGTTTGGCAAATGCCATGGTGTAGCCACTGTCCAGAATATCATCCAACAGTATGACGGTACGTCCGGCAAGGTCTTCCCGACAATCTTGTACTACCTGAACCCGTCCGCTGGTTTCTGTGCCTGCGCCATAGGAAGAGAGGGTCATGAAGTCGAGAGTTGCGCTAACCCCTTGTTTTGATAGAGCGCGTGCAAAGTCAGCAATGAAGATGAATGCACCGTTCATCAGACCTAATAAAATAGGGTCTTCAGGCAAGGTTGGTGCAAGTTGTGCGGCCATTTCATCAATGCGTTGGGCTATGGTTTCAGCTGAAAACAGGAGATCAATGGTATGGTCACTCATGACTTAATTCCGTTTTTCCAGTAGAAAGACTGCCACTGGTGCGACAAGGTTGGCAAGACCTTTAGGAGGTAATCGTTTGACCAGTTTGCGCTTAATGACATTGTGAGGTTCCATGCCGGTTGAAGCCAGTGGCAGAAAGCGCACGATAGTGATGTTCATTTCCTGGCAGAGATCTCGAAAATCCAGAATCGTACAGTGATGAATATTTGGCGTATCATACCATGAGTGCGGCAACAGCTTGGTTTGTGGCATACGACCATGCGTCAACAGATTCAACCGCATGGACCAGTAACCAAAATTGGGAAAGGAGATGATGATGCGCTTGCCAACGCGCAACATCTCCTGGACCACATATTGAGGTCGCATAGTGGCTTGAAGGGTATGAGAAAGGATCACAAAATCAAAAGAGTTTGCCGGATGGTCTGAGAGACCTTGATCAATATCGCCCTGATAGACCGGTACACCGCGTTCTATACAGGCACGCACACCGTCATCAGAGATCTCTACCCCAAAGCCATTGGCATTTTTTTGATGGATGAGATAGTCAAGCAGCTCACCTTCACCACAGCCAAGATCCAGAATGCGTGCGTCATTATCCACCAAGTCGGCAATGACTTTGAGATCAACGCGAAGTTCATTGGAACTACCTTGGGTCTCCACGGCGACTCTCCTCAAGGTGGATGCGTTTTAGAAAGAGTTGCAAACTCTCCTGAAAAGGCGGCAAATCCAACAAAAAGGAGTCATGGCCGTAGGGCGAGGCAAACTCCTGGAATGTGACATCTTTTCTGTGTCGATACAGCGTGTTGACCAGTTCTTTGGAGCGGGAAGTTTGAAAACGCCAGTCCGTATCAAAGCTAATCACCAGAAAACGGGCATTGACCGGTTTCAGTTGTTCCAAGGTGGTGGCTGGATCCGGGAACGGATCGTAATATTCCATGGATTTGGTGATATAGATATAGGTGTTGGCATCGAATTTTTTTACAAAGCTGGAGCCTTGATAGTTGAGATAGCTCTCAATTGCAAAATCCGTTTCAAATCCATAGGATAACTCGTCTCTATCCTGAAGTCGTCTACCAAATTTCTGGTGTAGCCCTTCTTCAGAGAGATAAGTGATATGGGCCATCATTCGCGCCAGCGCCAAGCCGGTTTCCGGTCGGCATTCCTGATCGTAGTAGCTACCATTATTAAAATGATGGTCAGTCATAATGGCCTGTCTGGCCACGGCATTGAAGGCGATATTTTGTGCGGAGAGTCTCGGTGTTGATGCGATAATAACGCAGGAATCCACCCATTCAGGATAGGCCAGCGCCCACTGCATGGCGATCATGCCGCCCATGGAACCGCCGATCACACCCATGAGCTTTTTGACACCCAGATGATCAATCAACGCTTTTTGCAGATTCGTCATGTCATCAATGGTGACAAGAGGAAAGCTCAGGGCATAGGGCTTGCCTGTTTTTGGATCAATGCTGGAAGGACCAGTGGTGCCATCACAGCCAGCAAGATTATTGCTGCAAATGACATAGAACAGATTGGTGTCAAAGGGTTTTCCTGGACCGATATAGCGATCCCACCAACCGGGTTTTTTATCATCAGGAGAGTGATAGCCCGCAGCGTGGGCATTGCCGGAAAGGGCATGGCACAGCAATAGGCCATTAGTGCCTTCGGCATTTAACTTGCCATAGGTTTCGTAAGCCACGGTGACAGGGCCGAGGGTTGCACCGCTTTCAAGTTGAAGCGGTTTTTCCTGACTATAGAGTTCAACGTGGTGGGTTTTTACCAGCCCTACGGACCCGAGTTTATTTGATCGTCCGGTCATTTAACCGTTCCTGAATAAAAAAATCGCCCGACCGAAAACGATATAAATGTACATCCTTCCAATGTTTTGTCAAGGTCCTGCCCATGGGTAATCAGATGGACCGTTTTGATGGTATGATAATTGCTTTGTGAAGTGTGACCCTGTCTGTTTTTTCGCGTGTACGACGGTGAAGTCAGGGTGGTTTGGATTGTAGATAACACTATAAAATCATAACTGGAGAGACCATTGGTCATCCCAAATATCGCTCAATCCTTGAAGAATCTGAAGGGGATATCTGACATCCTCATGGCGGGCGGAATCATTGGCGTACTGACGGTGATGATTTTCCCAATGCCTTCTTGGCTGTTGGATATCCTTTTATCAGTGAATATTTCACTCGGCATTGTGATCTTGCTGACCACGGTCTATGTCCATAGGCCACTGGAATTTTCAGCGTTTCCCAGTGTCTTATTGCTGACCACCATGTTTCGGTTGGCGCTGAACATTTCTACCACGCGACTCATCCTATTACATGGTAGTGAAGGTGAGGCTGCGGCGGGTGAGGTGATTCGAAGTTTTGGTCAGTTTGTTGTCGGTGGTAATCCGGTGGTTGGTATCATCGTATTTACCATTCTGGTGGTGATCAACTTTGTCGTGATCACCAAAGGTGCTGGACGAATCGCCGAAGTGGCGGCCCGGTTCACCTTGGATAAAATGCCCGGCAAACAGATGGCCATTGATGCGGACTTGAACTCAGGTTTGATTTCTGAGGATGAAGCCAAACAGCGTCGCCGGGATATTGAGGAAGAGTCAGAATTTTTCGGAGCCATGGACGGTGCATCGAAATTTGTTCGTGGTGATGCGGTTGCCGGCATCATCATTACGCTGATCAACATTATCGGTGGATTTATCATTGGTGTGGCTCAACAAGATCTGAGCGCGTCACAATCTGCCGAGATTTATACCTTGTTGACAGTTGGTGATGGTCTGGTTGCTCAGATTCCTGCGTTGGTTATCTCTTCAGCGGCTGGTTTCCTGGTTACCCGCGCTTCCAGCGACCGTCATATGGCCGACCATGTGGGCGGTCAGTTGACAGCCAATCCACGGGTTATTTTGATCAGTGCGTTTGTGCTTGGCATGTTTGCTCTGGTGCCTGGCATGCCGACAATGGCATTTTCCATCATTGCGATACTGTTGGGTACATGGGCGTACTTCCTCTTCAAACGGCGTGATGAAGCCGCGAAGACACTGGTGGATGAGGCTAATGAACAGGCACAGGAAGTGGCACAACAGGAAGAGCCTATTGAAAGCTATCTCACTCTGGACTTGCTGCGTTTGGATGTGGGTTATGGATTGATCTCTCTTGTGGATGAGTCACAACAAGGTGATTTGTTGGATAAGATCCGTTCAATCCGACGTCAGTTTGCTTCGGACATGGGATTTGTGGTGCCGCCGATTCACATTAAGGACAATCTACAGATCAAGCCAGGTGAGTATACTTTCTTGATCAAAGGGGTAGAAGTTGGCCGTGGTGAGTTGAAGCCGGGTATGTATCTGGCGATGGAAGGTGGTGCGGTTACCGGAAAGATTGAAGGCACACCCACCGTTGAACCTGCCTTTGGACTACCTGCCATATGGATCTCTACCCATGATCGTGAACGGGCTGAGATGTTGGGTTATACGGTTGTGGATTCGTCTACCGTTCTGGCGACACATCTAACCGAGCTTGTTCACACGCATGCTCATGAGATGGTCAATCGTCAGGAAGTTCAGAACCTGCTGGATCTGGTTACCCAGGATCAACCGAAATTGGTTGAGGAGTTGGTGCCTAATATTATCAATTTGGGTGGTATCCAGAAGGTGCTTCAAGGTCTGCTTCGGGAGCGGGTATCGGTTCGAGACATGCCATCAATTTTGGAGACTTTGGCCGATTATGCGCCTATCATCAAGCAACCGCCCCAGTTGGTAGAGTTGGTACGTCAGACCCTCTCATTGGCCATTACACGGCGTTACCTGGATGAGGAGGGGCAGTTGTCTGCCCTGATGTTGGGGCCGGATGTTGAGAATCTGGTATCCGAAGGCATTGTGGATGGTGAATATGGTTCGTACCTATCACTTAATCCACGCTCTTCAGCGCTGTTTATCGCGCGAATCCGCGATGCGGTAGAAGTTACTGCACCGATGGTGGTTCAGCCGGTGATTATCACTGGCGCACGGGTGCGACCGTTTGTAAAGCAAGCCACAGAAGGGGTTATGCCTCATCTGGTAGTGTTGTCGCAAAATGAAGTTCCATCCAACATCCCGGTCAATACGCTGGGAACGGTCACGCTATCCTGACCAGCTGAGGGAGACGGTAGAAGATAATGAAAGCCATCACCATTAAAGCACGCGACATGCGCGATGCACTGAGTCAGGTCAAAGAGAAGTTGGGACCTGATGCCGTCATTTTGAGTACGCGCTCTATCAGAGAGCGCGGCACAGGTGGCGCGGGCCAGACACTGATAGAAGTGACGGCCTGTCCCAATCCATCCGCTGATGGGAAAACTGCTGATGCTGGTTTTTCCAAGATGGTGGATGATGATGTGATGATTCCAAAGTCATCGGAAAGTGTAGCGGCGAGTAAGCCGTTGATGCCCAGGCCGCCGGTACGAACCGGTGTGAATCAGGTGTCCACCAAACAGACTGAAAAACCAGCCAGTGGTGCGCGGCGTACCGCTGGTGGGGGTGATAGATCTGGTTCGGGTATGGCATCGGAGATCAGCGATATTCGCAGTACGTTGGCCAATCTCGAGGCCAAGTTCAGTGGTATGTCTTCACCATCCATGGAATCGGAAATACCGGGTTTGGATGGCGAAGGGAAAAAACGCTATAGCTGGTTGTTGATGCATGGTGTTGAAGAACCGATTGCCAGAAAATTAGCCCTGGTTGATCGTTCCGATGCGAAACGCGGCCTGGAACATGCGTTGGAGCGCTTCATCAAGTTTAAAGATCCATTGGATGGTTCGGCGCGGGTTGTGGCTCTTGTTGGTCCTACTGGTGTAGGAAAAACCACAACACTGGCCAAGATTGCCGCCAATCTGTTACTGAATCGACGTCGGACTGTGGGTATGATCACCTTGGATACCTTCCGTGTTGGTGCGGTATCTCAGTTGGAGACGTATGCCAAACTGTTGCAGATTCGTTTGGTGGTGGCGCGGAGCTTGACTGAAGTGAAGGCAGGTTTACAGTCGTTGAAACGCTGTGATGTAATCCTTGTGGATACGGTGGGATCGAGTCCGTACAATCGGCGTCAGGTGAACTCAACCGGTGGATTGTTGCCTGTCATGGGCGAAGATCGTGAAGTGCTTTTGTGTATGGCAGCCAATGTGCGCGAAACAGAACAACAAGCGGTTTTTCGGCGTTTTTCGAGCTTGAAACCAAGTGGATTGGTCTTTACTAAGCTTGATGAAACAGTTACTTATGGTGGTATCCTTAATGTAGCACTGCGTGCTAAATTGCCATTGACTTTCTATACGGATGGTCAGCGGGTGCCGGAAAATCTGGGTTGGTTGTCTGCTAAAACCATGGCCAAATGGTTTGAACAGTCTTCGCAAGGATGATGGCGTTAATAAACGCCTAAATAAACGCCTAAATAAACGCCTATTGTGAACAGTGCGGTTGGGCCGTAGATGTCTGCTTCTGTATTAGGATTGTGTATTGAGTCATTTCGCAACGAGACTTCATGGTAAAATCGGGTTATCCTATCGGCACAAACTGTTTTTTGGATCGAAATCCAATCGGTTTTCATGTATGTTTACCGGTTGGAGCTTTGAATAAGCGGCAAAAGTGCTGTGAGTGGTTCCGATCATAGGTGTTGGTGGACACTGCTTATGTCGGAGTTGCTGATCCCATCCAGCCAAAGTAAAGGGCGGAAATCACGGAGATGATTGACGATTTAGATAACCAGATGGCAACGCTTAAAAAGCTTGCCCGTGAGCGTGAAGCAGAAGCAGCCCAGCAGGATGAGGTGGAGCAAGCGGCCAATGATGTTATGGCTGATATTGCCAATACTTCAGGATTGCCTGATCGCCCGGTTCCTTACACACTGGCAGTGACCAGCGGTAAGGGCGGTGTGGGTAAGACCAACATCACGGTCAATCTGGCGGCTAATCTGGCGCGAAAAGGTTTGCGGGTTTTGCTGATTGATGCAGACCTGGGTATGGCCAACATTGATGTGGTGCTGAATCTGACACCAAAATATAACATCCAGGATGTCATGAATGGCAATAAGGAACTGGATGATGTGGCTGTCAAAGGGCCTCATGGTATTACCATCCTACCTGCCGCCTCTGGTGTGGCTGAGTTGGCTGAACTGAGTGAAGCCCAACGGCTTTCTTTGATGGACCGTATTGATCGTTGGCATGCCAACTTTGATGTGGTCTTAGTGGATACCGGCGCGGGTATTTCGCCAAACGTGCGATTTTTCATTTTGGCGGTTGAGCGGATCTTGGTGGTTGCAACGCCCGATCCTGCCAGTATTACCGATGCCTATGCGTTGATGAAGGTGATGTTTCGTAATCACCGTATCAGCCGTTTCGAGTTGGTGGTCAATCAGGCTTCCAGTCAAAGAGAAGCGCGTGAAGTATTTAAAACACTCAATCGCGTAGCGGATCGATTCTTAAATATTCATCTGAGCTATTT
>JADFWU010000087.1 GCA_015234045.1 Magnetococcales bacterium | reverse complement strand
GGAACACCACGCACAGCCGAATCAAAACCATGACTTGTGCGCTTATCTTCTCCGATTTGTGAAAAATCGCTTGAATACAGAGTAACACCATTGATATTATAGATCTTTGCCTTGAGAAGATCGGTCCCAAACATGAAAGATCGGACCCGTTTATCCACTCTTTTCAGCTCCTCTTCGGTGAGTGTGGACTTCGCAAGCCTGCTGTCATTGGTCAATTGGAGATCTTGTCTAAATTCCGGATAAACCTCATTGATAAAAATGCGGGTAACAGCCGTGTTTCCCGCCTGTGTTGCTCGGGTAATGGCCGTATTCAATGACGTACTCACTGAATCAGTGATGATCAGATATATTCCTACCACCAGTATCAAATTAATAACGATAGAGAAATATGGAATCTTCAAACTTTTTTGGTTTATCTTACGCTCTGTAGGCATTGATAAATACTCTGTTATTGAAGGTCACTTAGAAATCTCTCTTCTTGCTTCCGGGCCCTGAACACCTCACCTAATCTCTCTTCATCACCTCATTAACACTGAATAAGCTGATATTTTCCATCATTGCATGAAGCACTTCAGACCATAGTCAGGATGACAGAGTCGCGGATATTTGGCCATACAAAATTAACGTGCAATCTGAGTTTGATTATAGCGATAGAAGGGATTTTTCATGAGAATAGAATAAGATAATATGGTATTTTTCATCATCATAGGAGTTACGCAATTACCGGATGAAACAGGCAGCAAAGCGTGTACCCGTCATTCAACGGCCTAACTCTTACATCAAATGATGGTATAGTGATTTCGATCCGAAATTAGACAATGAATCACAACCAGGGCTGGAACGGCTGACTGTTCAGATTTTAGACGAAATTACTATATCAAAAAAAAATCATGTTCGATCACGCTAAACTGTTTTGCGATATTTTCCAAATTGCAGCATAAAATCTGTCCCTTCAAGCATAACCATGCAGGAGCCGTCAGTGCATAAATACCGACATAAGAAAAATAATGCACACTATTATTGTGCCTATCCGGGATGCAATTACGAGTACGCCCCTGAATTGGGTGATCCAGAACATGGGATTGCGCCGGGAACGGTCTTTATGGATCTCCCCTCAGAATGGCGCTGCCCGGAGTGCGGGGCAAACAAGTCACTGTTCAAGAAATGTCGCAGGACAACACCGCGTTAGGACTACGAAAAAATCATCATATCAATCGTATAGGAATCAAATAATTTTCAGATTTGACGCTTTCGAAGCGAATGAATAAACGACGTACTTTGACCTGAAGCACAGTGAATCCCATGCGCTTCAGGTCTTTTCCCATCCCTACCCTTGTGACAGCAGGTTTTTCAAGTCAATCAATGCCGCATTGGCACGAGAGATATAGGAAGCCATAACCAACGAATGATTGGCAACCAACGCAAAACCGCGACCATTGAGGATCATCGGACTCCAAACTGTATTCTGAGTTGGTTCTAATTCACGGATAATCTGCCGCAAACTCACCAAAGCGTTTTTATCAACCAATACAGAGGAAAAATCTGCTTCAATTGCTTCCAGCAAATGCAACAATGCCCAGCAGGTTCCACGCGCTTCAAAAAAGACATCATCAATTTTAAACCAATCCGTGCGTACCATCATATCATCTGGTGTTGGTGTGGCTTTATCAGCAGCTGAATCACCCGCAAGGTCGGTATTTACCCGCGCCTGTCCAACACTGGAGCGTAACCGCTGTGATAGAGAACCCAAACGCTTACCGGCCAGATCCAACCATCCGCTGAGGTTATCCGCACGAGCAAAAAACTGAGCATCTGTATGTCCAGGATCAACCATCCGCTTTAGAAACGATTCAATGTGGTTCAATCCGACCTGATACTCTTTTTCCGGTGATGGAAACATCCACTTCTGATTATTGATATTGAATTGTGGCTCCGCCTTACTCAAGTCAGGATCTTCCATGGACTGTGATTGCGAACGGGTCAGATCATTACGTAACCCTCGAGCAATATCGCGTAGTTGCGTCAATACACCCCACTCCCAATTGGGCATATTGTCCATGAACAAACCCGGTGGCATCAGATCATTTGAAAGGTATCCTCCCGGCTTATGCAAGAGCGTTTCGCCAATGGTGATGACCGTATTGATCGTTACCGCACCGATTACCTTATCGGCATCTTTACCAAGTCGCTGTTGAGTCGCTTCCCGGACATCAAAATGGGATGGCTCCAAACTCCAATAAATGGATAGAAAGAGAGCCACCAATAGCAGCACAATCAAACCGCCACCGCCATATTGCCAACGCGGCGATTTATTGCGCAGTACTGGCACTGCATCCAATAAGCGAGATGCCTTTGCCGGGCTATTATTTTCCACCACATCATCTGTCATGACACACTCGTTCCGTCTAGTAGAGGCCTTAAGATTGCCGTAATTATACAGCATTATTCCGGGTATTTGTAATAGTCTCGGAAAAAATTAATCATGACTGCTTTCCATAAATCCACAATGAGACACTCTATTCATGAGACATTAAGAGATAGAGCATGATCTATAGAGATCTTTATAATCAAATGACTTCCTTCATTGCATTACGATTCAGGCTGGCATAGCTTGACCAAGATCAATTGTGATAAAAATAGGGGGAATCACTGTCAATTATCATGCAACTATTTCGTAACATTCTGATCGGGTTGTCGATTTTTGTAGTCGTAATGACTATGAGTGAAGATGCCTTTGCCAATACCGAAAACAGTGATCCCGCCAAACTGGACCCATTGGTACTTCAGTTAAAATGGCGGCATCAATTTCAATTTGCCGGGTATTATGCCGCAATTGCTCAAGGCTTTTTTCAAGATGAAGGGTTAGATGTCACTCTGCGCGAATTGATGGAAGGAGAAGACCCTGCGGAACTGGTAGCACAAGGGATTGCCCATTATGGTATCGGTACCTCTGAGCTTTTGGTCTCCCACGCCCGAGGCTTGCCAGTGGTGGTATTGGCCGCAATTTATCAACACTCCCCCTACGCAATCGCTACACTTCAACGCCCTGATATTGAATCAATTCATGATCTTGCCAATAAACGCATCATGGTGGAAAGCCAGGCCGCAGAAGTGTGGGCCTATATGCGTAATGAAGGACTTGATACCGATAATCTCAATGTTGTAAAACACAGCTTTGATATCCATCAACTGATCAAAGGTGAAGTAGATGCCATGACCGTCTACACCACTGATGAGCCCTACTCTCTGACCATGAGCGGACATCTGTTTAATCTATTCAATGCCCGTTCTGGTGGTATTGATTTCTACGGTGATGTTCTGTTCACCTCCCAAACAGAAGTCCATGAACGTCCTGAACGTGTAGCGGCTTTTCGCCGTGCCTCAAAACTGGGTTGGCAATACGCCTTGAAACATCCTCAAGAGATTGCTGAACTGATCTATAATCACTATTCAAAACGAAAAGATATCAACCAATTGCTCTATGAAGCCCGTCATAGTCAGGCATTGATTCGTCTGGATCTGGTTGAATGGGGTTATATGAACCCAGGCCGCTGGAGGCATATCGGCGAGACCTATGAAGAGCTTGGACTGATCCCAAAAGGTTGGTCGCTGGATACTTTTATTTACGAGCCTGAGCCAGAAATGGATTGGCAAGCCTACTACCAAATGATCGGCCTGTTTTGTGCCGCTTTGTTGGTTGTTGGGCTGATTGCCAGTCGATTTTACATACTCAACAAAAAACTACGTATTGAGATCACCAAGCGCAGACAAACACAAAAGAAATTGCAAAAAGCACTGGATCTGGAACGCAATCTATTGGAAGTATTGGCCCATGATTTTAGAAATCCCATCACAGTTATTGATGCCAGTGTCCAGCTTCTCGCTCTTGCCTTACCAAAACGTGAAACACTCGCCCACCGAGAACTCGGTAAAATCAAAGCTGCGGGGCATATGCTGGATAATCTGATCACCTCCTGCATGACCCGTGAGCAGTTGGAGGGCATGGCACCACTCGAATTCATCCCCATGAATCTGAGCAAAACCGTTATTAACCTGGTCAATGATCGACAAGCCTTAAACCCACAACAAAAAATGCAACTCCAAACACCTGATACTGACATAATAATAAATGGTAACAGTATGTTGATAGGTATTGCCGTGGGTAATCTGCTGGTCAATGCACAAAAATATTCACCAATAGATGGTGAGATTCGTATAAAGTTACACACTGAGAAAAACATAATCACCCTCTCAGTCAATGATGACGGAGCCGGGCTGGAAGAGACAGAACTGGAGCGCGTATTCGAAAAATTTTACCGCTCACCGCGTGCTGCCAAAGGCAAAGGAAGCGGATTAGGTCTATTCGCTGCCCGTGAAATCATCCATGTGCATAAAGGTTCCATCAAAGCTCTTTCAGGACCGGGTGGAAAATTCATCATTACCCTGCCCCAGCTGGATGAATCGCCCCAAAATATCGGAGATTTGGCATGATTCAGGTCGCTTTAGTTGAAGATGATATGGCATTTCGTGAAACAGTTACGGATTTTCTTGATTTGCAGGAAATTCAGGTTCATGGCGCTGAAACAGGCAACAAACTGATGGAAATTCTCACCCAACATTCTGAAATCAAACTGGTAATTCTCGATGTTAATCTGGAAAACGAGAGCGGTTTCGACATTGCCAATGCACTTCACGAGCAGTTTCCTCAAATCGGCATCATCATGCTCACTGCCCGTCAAACCGTTGAAGATCATATAACCGGCCTTCAATCCGGTGCTGACATCTATCTGACCAAACCAATAAACCTGATGGTACTGGAGGCAAAAATACGCGCCCTGGTTCGGCGGGTATCCAAAGATAATCCAGACATCAATGTTTGGAAACTCTCTACAAGTGCTTGGACATTACACACACCCCAAGGACAAGAGATCGCCTTAACATCCACTGAGATGGCCATTATTGAGCGATTATCCAAAAAACCTGGCCAATCCATACCCTACGATCAATTCGATGGCATATTCGCTGCCGAAACCCGCAATGATACACACCGTTTAGCGGTGCAAATCAATAGATTACGCAAAAAAGTGAAATCAAAATCAGGTGAAACGCTTCCTATCAAAGCAGCCCGGAATATTGGCTATTGCTTCACAAGTACAATAAAAAACCTATAGTGATTTCGATCCAAAATTTGACAATGAACCACAACCTGAGTGGAAGCCCTGGTGGAAGCCCTGGTGGAAGCCCTGGTGGAAGCCCTGGTGGAAGCAGACCATCAGAGCAAAAATATCACCAGGGCTGGAACGGCTGACTGTTCCAATTTTAGACGAAACCACTTTACCCGTCATTCAACTGCATAACGCCTACAATAAAAGACAAAAAGAGCCACCCAAACAAATGGATGGCTCTTTTTGACAGTCAATTATATCCGCGAAACAGGTAAATTACTCGCTACTGTGTTCAGCCTCTTCAACTTTCGGCTTGAACGTGCTGCGTAAGTACAGCTCACGCAGTTGTGTAGCATCCACTTTAGACGGTGCCTGTGTCATCGCACAGGTAGCCTTCTGGGTTTTCGGGAAAGCAATCACATCACGAATGGAGTCCAGCCCCAACATCAACGCAACCAACCGATCCAATCCCAACGCCAATCCACCATGAGGCGGCGCACCAAAGGTCAGTGCGTTAACCAGGAAACCGAACTTCTCATCCGCTTCCTCTGCGCCAATACCCAACAGATTAAACATGGTCTGTTGCAATTCAGGATTATGAATACGGATAGAACCACCACCCACTTCCACACCGTTGAGAACCAGATCATACGCCCGTGAACGAATGGCGGGCAGATACGGACGACCCTGCTCACGCAGTGCCTTAGCCTCATCCGACAAGGTATTCACCTTATCCAGATCTTCAATATTGGGCATGGTGAACGGATGATGAATCGCAGTATAGCGCTTGGCATCCTTATCCCAATCCAATAATGGGAAATCCGTCACCCAAACAAAAGAGAACGCTCTATCGTCCACCAGATTCATTTCCCGGCCAACCTTGACCCGAAGACGGCCCAACGCCTCATTGACCACGTTTTCCAAGTCCGCACCAAAGAACAGGATATCGCCAGTCTCAGCTTTAGAGAGTGACTCAATGGTTGCCTTCTCCTCATCGGTGAAAAACTTCACGATGGGCGACTGCCATTTATCCTCTTGCCAAGGCCCGTTAATCTTGATGTAGGCCAAACCCTTGGCACCGTAGATGCCAACGAAATTGGTATATCCATCAATTAATTTACGCGTCAAACTGGCACCACCAGGAACACGCATCACCTTCACCGCGCCCCGTTCTCCGATGGGATCATCCATCTGTGCAAAGCGAGAAAACACCTTGAAACCAGTGTTTTTCATATGCTCTGTCAAATCAACCAATTCCAGCTGAATCCGCACATCTGGTGCATCCAAGCCATAGCGATTCATTGCCTCTTCATAGGTAATCCGAGGCATGGGCAGAGGCACTTCAATATCAAGAACCTCTTTGAACACGGTAGACATCATCTTTTCAGTGATGCCCATCACATCATCCGGTTCCACAAAGGACATCTCGAGATCGATCTGCGTAAATTCAGGCTGACGATCAGCGCGGAGATCTTCATCACGGAAACAGCGGGTAATCTGAAAATAGCGATCAAATCCCGAGATCATCAACAGCTGTTTAAAAAGCTGTGGCGACTGTGGCAACGCATAGAATGTGCCCGGATTAACCCGAGACGGCACCAGATAATCCCGCGCACCTTCCGGTGTACTGCGGTTGAGCATTGGGGTTTCAATATCTAAAAACCCGTTATCATTCAACACATTTCTTACTGAATGGCTGATCTTATGCCGTGTGATGAGATTGTGTTGCATCTCAGGGCGACGTAGATCCAAGAACCGATGAACCAATCTGATATTTTCGTTGACATCTTCATCCAGCTGAAACGGAATCGGTTGTGAGGGATTCAGAATCTCAAGATGATCGACATTAACCTCAATCATGCCGGTAGCCAGATTGGGATTCTCTGTCTCTTTCGGCCGTGGTGCCACTTCGCCTTCAACAAACAGAACAAACTCACCACGAAGCGCATGAGCCTGTTTATGGACCTCAACATGACGCTCAGGACTAAAAACTACCTGAACCAAACCGGTCCGGTCGCGCAGATCAATAAAGATCACGCCGCCATGATCACGGCGTTTATTAACCCATCCGCAGAGGGAAACACGTTGGTTGATAAGATGCTCACGAACTTCGGTGCAGTTGTGACTGCGTTTCATGCGTTGTTACTCCAAGAAAACGGAAAAATCGTCTATCTGTATAGTACTATGAATGATTGAGAATCACTCTTCATCATCAATGGGTTGTTTATTTACAGCCCGATCACGGGCTTCATTGACCAACGCCTGCATCTGAGCCAATTCCTGCTCTTGGAACTGGTCACTATAGCTCAA
>JADFWU010000086.1 GCA_015234045.1 Magnetococcales bacterium | reverse complement strand
CTTGAAATAGGTATCCGCTAACGCCAAATCTCCTGCTTGATATTCAAGACTGCCCATCGCACTGAGCAAAGAGTTGGGCAATCTCAAGGAGAATTCTGCGCGACTTACTTCAATATGGCAGAAAGAAAAAGAGGGGATTGAAGGTCTTCAGCATCTGAAAGAGGCGTTGGAAGAGAAGCGCCAAGAAGAGGAGGTTGCCGAGCGTCAGGGTGATTTTGATAAGGTAGCCCAACTGCGCCACGGCATGATACCTGATCTTCAACGCCGTATTGATGCGTTGGCTGAACAGGAGAGTGGCAGCAAAAACAATCGGTTGCTCAGAGAAGAGGTGACTGAGGAAGATATCGCGGGTGTGGTGTCGCGTTGGACCGGTATTCCGGTGTCGCGGATGTTGGAGGGTGAGCGAGCCAAGCTGTTAAAGATGGAACAGAGGTTGGCGCGGCGTGTGGTCGGGCAGGAGGACGCTTTATCAGCGGTTTCCAGAGCGGTACGGCGGGCGCGGGCTGGGTTGCAAGATCCCAATCGTCCTATCGGATCGTTTATGTTGCTGGGACCGACTGGCGTGGGTAAAACCGAATTGACTAAGGCATTGGCTGCGTTTCTGTTTGATGACGAGCAGGCCATGGTTCGGTTGGATATGTCCGAATACATGGAAAAGCATGCGGTATCGCGTCTGGTGGGCGCACCGCCGGGCTATGTGGGCTATGAAGAGGGCGGGCAGCTTACCGAAGCGGTTCGCCGCCGTCCTTATAGCGTTGTTCTGCTGGATGAGATCGAAAAAGCCCATCCAGAAGTGTTCAATATTCTGTTACAGGTGTTGGATGATGGGCGTTTGACTGATGGACAAGGACGGGTCGTGGATTTTCGTAATACCGTGGTGGTGATGACCTCTAATATCGGTTCTCGTCATTTGGATGCTGAGATTGAAGATCATGAGAGGATGGAAAACCGGGTCTTTGAGGACTTGAAAAACCATTTCCGTCCCGAATTTCTCAACCGAGTGGATGAGGTGGTCATTTTTCATCATCTATCGCGTTCACAGATGCATGATATTGTCGCTATTCAGTTGGAGCGACTCCGGGAAATGCTGGTAGATCGGAAATTAACACTGAAAATCGGCAAAAAAGCGACCCAATTGCTGGCGGATTGGGGTTATGATCCCGCCTATGGTGCGCGGTTGCTCAAACGAGTCATCCAGAGAAAAGTGCAAGATCCTCTAGCAGAGGCGTTGTTGTCGGGTTCGTTTATGGAAGGGGATGAGATTGTTGTGGATGCGAACGAGGATGGTACGGAATTGGTGTTGAAAAATAATAGAAAATAGCCATGAAGTGTGTCTCAAAATCACATTGAAATCAGGCTGTTGTCAGCGGTAATGATAACAGCCTGATCTGTTTTTATAACAAAAAGTGCATCAAGAGAGAGATGGATGGTTGAGTTTATGGCTCTGTTCCGCCTATGATAGCTGTCTTTTTGGATTCATCTCTCCTGCCGGAGAGAGAACCCCGTAAACGTTTAATACAATCTCAAGAAAATCAGGAGCGTCACCAGTGAAACGCACCTTTCAACCCAGCACTATTCGCCGCAAACGGACTCACGGCTTTCGTAAACGGATGTCAACACGCGCAGGCCGAGCCATTATCGCCCGCCGTCGTCGTCGTGGTCGCAAAGTTCTGAGTTCCTAACCTGGACTTGCCTCCTGGTTGAACCTGCCCGGAGAAGATGTGTGACCAAAGAGAACGGTGAGTCGTGCTTGGGAGAGGATTTCTCCTTTTCCAAACATGCGCGACTTCTCAACAGTGCAGCTTTTAAAAAAGTATTGAGAAAGGGACGCCGGTTTGGCCGAAATCCCTTTTTCGTTCTCTATTGGCACGCGCACGGCTTACCCGAAAGTCGGCTTGGCGTTACCGTAAGCCGTAAGGTTGGGTCTGCTGTAATCCGAAATCGAGTGAAACGGGCGATTCGTGAATTCTTTCGCACCCATCGTCACCGATTTAAACAGGATGGCGATTGCGTGATTATTGCTCGGCCGCGTGCTGGGCAAGTGACATCCGCACAATTGCGATCCCAGCTTGACCGGGTGCTTGCTAAAAATATGTCCGCAACATGATTCAGAAATTTCTACTCGGGCTGATCTGGCTCTATCGCTCCCTGATATCTCCGGTGTTGCCGCGCAGCTGTCGGTTTGAACCGACATGCTCCAGCTATGCGCGTGAAGCGATTATCCGCCATGGTGCCCTGAAGGGAAGTTGGCTGGCGTTGCGGCGTTTGTTACGGTGCCATCCGTTTAACTCGGGTGGCTTTGATCCGGTTCCTTGAATCCCTGTTTGTTGCCCTGTCTTAATAATTGTAGCGGTAAACGGGCTGATTGGTGCTGGTGTTTTGAACTGAATATAGAGTCTATCGATTTTCCAGTGTTCGAAACTCGAACTCTGAAATAAGGAATCCACACATGGATCGGCGCACCCTGCTGGCAATCTCACTTTCGTTTGTTCTTTTGGTGGTATATCAGACCGTTATGACGGTTTACTATCCGCCGGAGGAGTCGCAGGAAACCGCCGTCACCCAAATTGAGGGTGCCGCAACCGATCAAAGCCCGGTAGCGCCTGGTTCCGCTGTTCCCAATTCGGCGAACGCGCAGATGACTGCGGCACCTGTTGCGCCAGCGGTGGTATCCATTACCGGGCCGACCGCAACGCTGCATAATGGCTTTGTGACTGGTAAAGTCTCTCTGAGCGGTGGCCGTCTGATCGAAGTTCAGTTGATGAAACATAAGACTGAGTTGGGTGAGGCTGGCTATCCCATTCGGTTCGTCAATGAAAATCCGGCCACTCAATTTTTTGGTGAGAGCGCTTTTGTGGCGCGGGTGCCTGCGCCGAGTCTGAAAACGACTTGGACGCTGGATGGTACGGATCATATCGAGAATCAGGGCCAGATTCG
The DNA here is from genome assembly GCA_015234045.1 of Magnetococcales bacterium. Lineage (GTDB taxonomy): Bacteria > Pseudomonadota > Magnetococcia > Magnetococcales > JADFWU01 > JADFWU01. The sequence continues at coordinate 4,606 of JADFWU010000086.1, read as the reverse complement.
CATGTTCTGGGATAATGGCGCGGGTTTGCGTTTTGAGCGCACCTTTGCTATTGAAGCGAACAGTTACCTAATCCATATTTCTGATCGTGTCATCAACAATGGTGCGGAAAATCTTTCTCTGTTCCGTTTCTTCCAGTATCGGCGTATTAAGCCGGAGTTGACCGAAGATAAAATGATGGCCGTGGCGGACTTTATCGGCCCCATGGGCTTTTTGAATGAAGAGCGTCATAATTTCGATTATGACGAACTGCGTGAATCTCAGCAGGCTTTGGAGCGTCAAAAAGGTTGGATTGGTTTTTCTGATAAATACTTTCTAGCTTCTGCCATTCCCGCCAATCAGGACAGTACCAAAACCTATTACTTTGACTTTCAAGCGCCTTCCTATCGGGTCGGAGTCTCCGAGAAGTTGGATGTGATGGCTGGCGGTTCCAGTACCATCAGTACGCGGCTTTATGTTGGTCCCAAGGAGATCAAAACGCTCAAATCCTTGAATATGGATCTTGAGCGTTCCATCGACTACGGCTGGTTCCACTTTCTCGCCGAACCGTTGGTACAGCTTCTGCTCTTCTTCCATAAATTTGTCGGCAATTACGGTATTGCCATTATTTTGCTGACACTGATTGTGAAGTTGCTGTTCTTTCCGCTGGCCAATAAGAGCTACCGCTCCATGAACGCCATGCGGTTGCTTCAGCCCAAAATTGAAAAACTCAAACAGAAGTACGGTGACGACCGGCAGGGCATGAATCAGGAGATGATGAAGCTCTACCAGGATAACAAAGTCAATCCTCTTGGTGGTTGTTTGCCTGTTGTGATTCAGATTCCGGTGTTCTTTGCTCTGTATAAGGTGCTGTTTCTCTCCGTTGAGATGCGCCATGCGCCGTTCTTCGGTTGGATTACTGATCTCTCGGTGATGGATCCGTATTATGTGCTGCCAGTATTGATGGGCGCATCCATGTTCATTCAGTCCAAACTCAATCCCAAGCCTGCCGATGCCATTCAGGCCAAGGTGATGATGTTCCTGCCGGTGGTCTTTACAGTGCTGTTTTTGACTTTCCCAGCTGGGCTTGTTCTGTACTGGTTGGTCAACAATACACTCTCCATCATCCAGCAGGGCTACATCATCAAGTTGAGTGCTAAAGAGCAGGAGCAGGCCTAGATAGCGTTGCTATCAAACTGTTCGGATTGTCTGTCAGCTCGTTGGAGAGAGATTCTCCAACGAGAAACCCGGCACGCTGTAGCTGGTTCGCCTGTAGCTGGTTCGCCTGTAGCTGGTTCGCTCGCTACCTCCGGGATTACGGACCAGTAGCGCTTTCGTTCCAATAGGCTTTTGATGTCCCGACGGGCGGTGTCCATCGCTTGTCTATACGCTTCATTTTTTCCGTGGCCCTTATGTCTTCAAAACCTGGATTCCCGTCTCTGCGGGAATGACTGTACACGCTTTGATGCCTGTTTCAACCGGCAAATGCGTAACGCCTATAAATGATAGGCCAATTGGTATGTCGGTTCTACTCAGTATGTCTGATTGTATAAAATTTTATATGCCAATAGAAAAATTTTAGTCGATATTTGTGTGTGGTTTCTGTTAAATTTCAACCAACAAAAGGATTGATTAACGCATTTTAGACTAAGGGCCAAACGCATGGACCTGTTATTTGAACGATCACCCCAAACGAACAAAGGAAATACCTCAATGAAGAGCAGGGTCGATGCTCAGAACGATGAACATACCCGTTTCAACAAACAACCCCAGAAGATCGAAATACGCGATCTTCCAGTTCGGGCACGCAAGCTGTCCGCCAATGAAGAGAAAGAGGTTTTTGGGGGCTTCGGCTCACCCTTGACCGGTGGCTTTTTCTTTAACGTTTCTGATTGATTCTCCGAAAAATCACGAAAGAGGGCTTCATGAAGAGGAGAACCCCTTTCTCCTCTTTTCCGGTGTAAAATCCATCCTACACCATCGGTGTGTCCTGGTAGGTGCGCATGAGGTGATGGAATAAGCCGCGTCGTTTGATCAGAGTTTCATAATTACCTGACTCTACAATAATTCCCTTGTTGAGCACCACAATCTGATCCGCAGATTCGCAGAAGCGAGGCCGGTGCGGAATGGCAATGATGGTGCGTCCGGTAAAGTGGCTGTTGATATTGTTGAGTACACGGGTCTCAGTGATGGGATCAAGCGCGGATGTGGCTTCATCCAGCACCAATATGGGTGGATCCAACAAAAACATCCGTGCCAGTGCCAACCGCTGACGCTGTCCGCCTGATAGATTGGAACCCCGTTCTGCCAATAGGGCATCGTAACCGCCTGGTGTGGCAGAGATGAAGCGGTGCGCTTCAGCCAGTTCGGCCGCTTGTTGAATTTGCTTCAGTGAGGCATTTGGGCGGACGATGGCGATATTGTCTCTAATGGATCCTTGAAAGATAAGCGGTTTTTGTCCAGCAAAGCCAACGCTTTCACGCAGTGAAGGCAGCCATAGATCATCAATATCGAAACCATCCAGCAAAATCCGACCATTGGTCGGCTCATGAAAACGGTACAACAGCTTAAGCAGTGTAGATTTTCCGCTTCCACTGCGTCCTACCAGCATCACGCGTTCGCCGGGTTGAATATTCAGATTGATATTTTGAATAATATTATGTCGATTGTCCGAAGTGTGTCGAAAGGTGACCGACTCGAAACGGATATGTCCGCGTGCCCTGGGAATGTGAATTCGATTGCTGTCCATCTGCGCGGGCAGGTACTCAGGATCTTTTTCCAGGATATCGTTGAGACGATCTACCGCATTGAGCGCTTCTTGCAGGGCATCCCAACTTTCAAGAATCTCCGTAGCAGGTTGATGCAGTGCGCGTGTCAGCAGCGTGAGCGCAATGAGGGTTCCTACCGATAACTCACCCATGGGCACCAAGGTGGCTCCGTAGAATAGTACGGCAATACCGCTGAGATGATCCGCCAACTGGGCCAAAAGGGTAGAAGCTTGTGTGTAGCGTAGACCACCAAAAAAGGTGTTAACCAAACCGGCATAGAGATTATCAAACTGCCAGCGGCTGTAGTGGTTGGCACCCAGTGCTTTGATGGTGCCTACACCTTGAAGTGATTCGATTACGTGACTCTCCGCCTGAGCGCCCTTGACGAAGGTCTCACGGAACGCCTGTCGAATCCGAGGCGTAATATAGATCATTGCTACGATGTGAAACAGGAGAAAGACACAGGCTACCGCCGTTAATTCAGCGTGAAAATAGAGCATTACCGCGATATAGAGAAAGGCGGTCAATAGATTGACCAGCATCTGAAGGCCCGAATTAGTGATGAATTGGGTGATCTTCTTATGCTCTTCAAAGCGGCTGATAATGTCGCCTTCTTTTCGGGACTCAAAGAAAGAGAGCGGTAGACGCAACAGGCGTTGATAGACTTGAGTAATAATCTTTAAATTCGCTCGCATACCCACTTGCAACGCCATCTCCTGGCGCAGCCAAGTCATGATGGCATTCATGAATATCAGACAGAATACCGCGGTTAATCCCGATGCAAGCCAGCGCTGTTCCTCTTTCAGAATCACTTCATCCAGCAAAAATTTTGAGAACAGCGGTATGGTCAGAGTCATTATTTGAACCATTACCGAGGCAAACAGGATCTCAAAGATGGTTTTGCGATAGCGATTAAAGTAGGGAAACAGTTGGCGCAAGGGTGGCGGGCTGTTTTCCAGTTGGTCAAATTTTTCGGTGGGTTTTAACAGCAGGGTATAGCCGGTCCACTCTTTGGCAAAAGTCTTCAAAGATACGGTACGCAAGCCCCGTTCAGGATCACCAATGGTAGCGCTTTTGGCCGAGATGGAGAACACCACAACCCAGTGATAGCCCTTCCAGTTGATGATGGCAGGTAGCTGTTGTTTACGAAGATCATCCGGTGTGGAAAATCGGGTTTCAGTGTGGAAGGAGAGCGCTCTAGCGGCTTGTTCAATCTGGTTGAGAGAGGCACCAGACTGTCCTACGCCGATCAACTCACGAACACGGTTGATACTGATCTGCTTGCCGAAATACCGAGCAACCGTTGCCAGACAGCCTGCCGAGCAATCCATGGCACTGTGTTGTCGTACCACATGTGGAGAGAAAAACCGACTGCGCCAAGGTAAGGGGTATGTGCTTGTTTCCATGGTGGTTTGTTACTCCAACCGCTCAAGAAGCATATCCAGGATACGTCTTTTTTCGGTCAGAATATCCACTTGAGCAGCCAGCCCAGGCAGAATAGGCACCTGACGTTCGTTCACTTTGATGGTGGTTTTGTTCAAGGTTAAGGTCACCTTGAAATCCGTGGTATTGGGTATTGGTTGAATACGTGTAACTTGGGCATAAACCGCACCAAAGCGATGGTAAGGATAGGCATCCAGCTTGACTAAACCGCGGCCGCCTTTATGGACAAAACCGATATCACTGCTCGGAATCACCGCAACCGCAGTAGTAGAAATACCAAGAGGTGCAATCATCACCATATGGGCGTTGGCGGGTATGGTCTCGCCACGTTCGCTGAAAGGAAAGTCCAACAACATGCCATCCACCGGCATTACCACGGGTTCAGGGTCGGGAAAGCTGGTACGCAGTCGAAGAGAAG
>JADFWU010000085.1 GCA_015234045.1 Magnetococcales bacterium | reverse complement strand
GCCATTGAGTTCTGGTGGTCCCTATTTTGGGTTTCTATGTTGTCGAAAAGCGTTGGTACGTCAGATGCCAGGGCGGGTAGCCGGTGCAACGGCAGATGGCTCGGATCGAGTGGGATATGTGCTGACTCTTCAGGCCAGAGAGCAACATATCCGCCGTTCACGTGCGACATCAAATATCTGTACAAACCAAGGTCTTATGACCGTGATGGCCACAATTCACATGGCGTTGCTTGGACCGGAAGGGATGCGTCAAACCGCTCTGGTTTGTCATCAGAACAGTCAGAAATTACTGGCAAAATTGGTGCAACTGCCCGGTGTTGAAACAGTATTCTCTGCGCCCTGTTTCCATGAGATTGTGGTTCGACTGCCCAAAGATGCCAAGCAGGTGGTGGAGGAGATGGCCGGGCAGGGCATTGGTGCTGGTGTGGCATTGGGGCGTTACTACCCGGATATGGACAACTGTTTGATGGTATGTACCACGGAAACGCGGACTGAATCAGACCTTGATCATTATGTCAGTGTGCTGAAAGAGGTGCTGTCATGAGTACGATTTTTGAAGCCGGTCAAGCAGGCCGTTGTAATAGTGCTCAGTTGGTCCGCAGTGATGATGATACCAGTACGATACCTGATTCGCTGCTCAGGACAGAACCACCGGCCCTGCCGGAAGTTTCCGAACTGGATGTGGTGCGCCACTACACCCGACTTTCGCAGATAAACTATTCGGTGGATACTCAGTTCTATCCGCTGGGTTCCTGCACCATGAAATACAATCCGCGTGGCTGTCATCTTGCGGCCTCTCTACCGCGTTTTCTTGGTCGTCATCCATTGGCACCGGATAGCACTGGTCAGGGCGTGATCTCTTGCTTGTATCACCTTCAGGAGATGTTGGCAGAATTGACCGGAATGGCGGGTTGCTCGTTGGCTCCGATGGCGGGTTCTCAGGGTGAATTCGCCGGCGTGGCGATGATTGCCGCGTATCACCGTGGTCGTGGTGATACAGCGCGACAAGAGATTCTGGTGCCTGATGCGGCTCATGGCACCAATCCGGCGACGGCCACCATGTGTGGCTATTCGGTTCGGGAGATTCCAACCGATGATCAGGGTGATGTGGATATCGCGGCATTGAAAGATGCAGTGGGTCCGCAAACTGCTGGATTGATGTTGACCAATCCGTCAACACTGGGGGTGTTTGAGCGGCGGGTAAAGGAGATCGCTGATATCGTCCATCAGGCAGGTGGTTTGCTCTATTACGATGGCGCTAATCTGAACGCCATTGCCGGGCGAATTCGTCCTGGTGATATGGGGTTTGATGCGATTCATCTCAATGTGCATAAAACCTTTGCCACGCCGCACGGTGGTGGTGGTCCTGGCGCTGGTCCGGTGGGTGTTTCCAAGCGGTTGTTGCCCTATCTGCCCATTCCATTGGTGATTCGTACCAAAAAGGGCTACGGCTGGGCCAGGGAGATGGATAGGCCGGAGAGTATTGGCCGTTTGTCCGGCTTTGGTGGGAATGTTGGTGTGTTACTTCGGGCCTATGCCTATCTGCGTATGGTGGGCGGGGATGGTGTGCGGCGTTTAGCGGATTTTTCGGTGCTTAATGCCAATTATCTTATGGCACGATTGGAGCAGGCCGGTTTTCAATTGGCCTTTCCAGAGCGTCGCGCAACCCATGAATTTATCATTTCCCTGAAGCAGGAAGCGCAGGATTACGGAGTAACGGCTCTGGACTTTGCCAAGCGGTTGCTTGATTATGGGTTCTATGCACCGACAATCTACTTCCCGTTATTGGTTCCTGAATGCATGCTCATTGAGCCAACGGAGACCGAGAGCCTGGAAGAGTTGGATCGGTTTGTTGAAGCAATGCAGGCCATTCGCCGGGAAGCCGCAGAAAATCCCGAATTGGTTAAATCCGCACCACACACCACACCGGTGAGTCGGTTGGATGAGACGCGGGCCGCACGCAAGCCAGACTTGGCTTGGAAACCAAATAGATAATTAATTCATCACCGGGAGATATTGATCCATGAGCCGAATTACCAGCGTTTTTGCCCGTGAAATATTGGACTCCAGAGGCAATCCCACCGTTGAGGTGGATGTGTTTACTGAAGAGGGCGCGTTTGGTCGTGCTGCTGTACCTTCGGGCGCTTCAACCGGCACTCGTGAAGCTGTGGAACTGCGTGATGGCGATAAAGCCCGTTATATGGGTAAAGGTGTCCGTCAAGCTGTACGTGGTGTGAATGGTGAGATCGCCAAGGCTGTTGTGGGTATGGACGTGTTTGATCAGGTGTCTGTGGATACACGCATGATTGAGCTGGATGGTGAGGAGAACAAGTCCCGATTGGGTGCCAATGCCATTCTGGGTGTCTCACTGGCAGTAGCCCGCGCCGCAGCGGAAGAGGCGGGGCAGCCTTTGTATCGTTATTTGGGGGGTGTCAATGCCAAGACACTACCTGTTCCGATGATGAATATCCTCAATGGCGGTGAACATGCCGACAACAATGTCGATATTCAAGAGTTCATGATTATGCCGGTGTCTGCACGTTCCATACGTGAAGCGGTTCGCATGGGTTCTGAGGTGTTTCACAATCTCAAGAAAGTGTTGAACAAGCGTGGTTTAAGTACCTCAGTGGGTGATGAGGGTGGTTTTGCACCCAATCTTGCTTCCAATGAAGAGGCGCTTCAGGTCATCCTGAAGGCTATTGAGAAAGCGGGTTATGTGGCGGGTGAGGATATGTTGCTCGCACTGGATTGTGCGTCTTCCGAGTTCTATGACAAAAAAACCGGTAACTACGCGCTGTCCGGTGAAGGTCGGACGCTGACTGGTGACGAAATCGTGGCGTACTATGCTGATCTTTGTGATCGTTACCCCATTATTTCCATTGAAGATGGCTGTGATGAAAGCGATTGGGATACCTGGAAAAAACTCACCGATGCTCTGGGTGATCGGGTTCAGTTGGTGGGGGATGATCTGTTTGTGACCAATACCAAGATTCTCGTCAGAGGTATCGAAGAGGATGCGGCCAACTCTATTTTGATTAAGGTTAATCAGATTGGCACGCTCACAGAGACGCTTGAAGCGGTTGAAACAGCTCAGAGAGCTGGTTTTACAGCGGTGATTTCGCACCGTTCCGGTGAGACTGAAGATACCACGATTTCTGATATCGCTGTGGCTACCAATGCCGGACAAATCAAAACGGGTTCCTTGTGTCGTTCAGATCGGGTCGCCAAGTACAATCAGCTGATTCGTATTGAAGAGGAATTAGGTACAGCTGGGCGTTATGAAGGTCGATCAGTGTTCAATAATCTGGAAGACTGATTGTCTTCAGTTGTGTGATTTGTGAAAAAAGCTCTGGTTTTCCAGGGCTTTTTTTATGATCGTCTGTCATGGTGTGACGAGTTGTAACTGTTTGAAAAATATTTAATAAGCGTGTATGGTTAAAGAGTGCAACGTGTTGTATTTTGAAAAAAAATGTGCAAAACATAGCACAATTACCATTTATATTTATAAAATGTAGACCACTGATACATCATTCCCGTCCAAAATTAATTTGGATTCAGGAGGGGGAGGGAAGATGGGCGAGTATGCTATGGTAAATCAAGAATCAAATGAAAAAATGGTTAAGATCGGTGTGGTAGCCAAACGGTTGGGCATCTCGATTCGGACCATTCACATGTATGAACGCGAAGGGCTGTTCATCGCATTCAAAAATGCAGCAGGCACCCGCTATTTTACCGAACGGGATGTTGAGTGGCTCATTGAGCTGCGCAAGATGATCAAATCCGGTATCAGTATTGCGGGTATTCGGCGTTTGATGTCGCTGATTCCTTGTTGGGAGACCAAGCAGTGTCACCATACTGGTAAACAGGATTGCCCTGTAATTACCGATCATGAGGTGCCGTGTTGGGCCAACAAGGAGAATCAATGCCCTGAGACTTCGCAGGAGTGCAGATTGTGTAATGTCTATGAGCGGCGCTTCTGTGTCAGTACATTGAAAAACTACGTAGATATTCGTTTTAAACCCAATGTTCCTGTGCCTCATGCCTCTGATAGTAAAGAGAATGGCCAGGTAGATAGCCCATTGGATTCGGGTTCCTGAGCGCTGGTATGTCTGAAGAAACTACATCACATTCCTCTTCGAGTTCAACGGATACGGATGCGGCACTTCTGCGAGAGGTGCTTGCCAATCTTGCATCGGACCGTGAAGCCGAGCGCACTGCGTTGTTGGCAACCATGGATAGTCAGGTAAAAGATCGACGTCGTGAACGGCGCGGTAAGAACCTGTTTCGCTTGTTTTTAGCGCTCTATCTCATCACCATTCTGGTGATGGCATCCGATACTTCTTTACGCAAAGTCGATATGCAAAAAAGTGGTACAGAGGGGCATGTGGCGATTGTCTCTCTTCATGGCATCATAGCAGCCGATGCGCCAGCCAATGCCGAGGATGTGATTTTGGGGCTGGAAGATGCCTTTGCTCATCCTGACACAAAGGGTGTGATCCTACGCATTGATAGTCCGGGTGGCAGTCCTGTTCAGTCGGGTATCATTTATGATGAAATGGTGCGTTTGAGAAAGAAATATCCATCAAAAGCATTGGTTGCTGTGCTTGAAGACCTGTGTGCTTCAGGCGGATATTATGTTGCGGCGGCGGCTGAAGAGATCTATTCCGACAAGGCGACAGTAGTGGGTTCCATCGGTGTGATGATGCGTGGTTTTGGCTTCGATAAAGTGATGAAAACCGTGGGTGTGGAAAATCGCACCATCACTGCGGGAGAGAATAAGGGATTTATGGATCCCTTCTCACCAATGAACCCTGAACAGCGTAAACATGCCGAGAAACTGCTCAAAGATGTTCATCAACAGTTCAAAACCGCCGTATTGGATGGTCGTGGTGATCGACTCAAGAGTGTTGATGCCGAATTGTTCAGTGGTTTGGTTTGGACTGGTGAGCAAGCGGTGAAGCTTGGGTTGGTTGATGGTATTGGTTCCATGTACAGCGTGGCACGGGAACGATTTGGGGTGAATAATCTGGTTGATTTCTCCTATGAAGAGGACTGGATGTCCCGTGTGTCACGTCGGATGGGGCAGGTGATGATGGAGATGATGGGGTCTGTTAACTGGTCGTTTCTTTGATTATTCATACGCAAGGTTCAAACCACAGGCTTTAGCCGGTATCCAGATTTTCAGTTCGCAATATGAATCCACCCGCTCCAGCGGGTGGTTGTTCAATTTTGGATCGAAATCACTGTAATACATTCTTGTGTTGAGAATTTTTGTTCTTTTTTCTCGGCTTGTTCTTGGCTGAGAACAGATTTTGTTTGCTTGCCCTCCATTTTCTTTCCTACCTGTCCAAATCGGTATTTTCCTAATATATGTACTGTATAGCATCCTACGTGATGCCCGAAAATACGTGATCAATCTATTGATATGTATAGATAAATCAAGAGTGATTGACAAAACATGGTAACTTTGCCAAATTGTTGTATCGCTTGCAGGTGGGCGCGGTTGCAGGTATTGTCTAATTTTTTCTGAATATAGGTTTGTCGAAGCGCAGTATATGTACAGGCCTTTATGAAATGCTGTTTTTGCATGGTCATGAAAAAGTAGAAGGTTTAGGGATATTTGTTAATGATAATTTGGTTAAGTGTTAACAATTCCTAAATAAATCAACGATATACACGAAAAGGTGGATACCTTGAGCGCATTGAATCTTGCACAAAAAGTGTTGCTGGCAAATCTTCCCGAAGGTGTGAATACACTGCCTGAACCCGGCAAAACCGTGATGATCCAGTTCAGTCACACCCTGTACCAGGATGCAACCGGTACAGCCGCTGCTCTGGCTTTTGAGAAGATGGGTGTTGATCGCGTCAAAACGACCGCCGTGATCGTGGTAGACCATAAAACACTTCAGGTCGGTTTCATTGACGGTGACGACCATCGCTATTTGGAAAGTTTTTCCAAGCGTTATGGCTGCTGGTTCTCACGCGCTGGTAACGGCATTTGCCACAGTGTTTTTCTGGAAGATTTTGCTCAGCCCGGTAAATCAGTGCTCGGTGCTGACTCACACACCACCAATGCTGGCGGCATGGGTATGCTGGCCATGGGTGCTGGTGGTACGGATGTGAGCTTTGCCATGGCTGGTAAGCCTTACAAGATTGTGATGCCAGAAGTAGTGAAAGTAAATCTGACGGGCAAACTTCCCGCTGGTATTCTGGCCAAAGACGTTATTCTGAACGTGCTGAAAGATCTGGGCATCAAGGGTAACAAGGGTATCTGTCTTGAGTATGGTGGAGACGGTGTGAAGAGTCTGTCCGTTCCAGATCGTGCTACCATCACCAACATGGGTACGGAAGCGGGTGTTTCTTTCTCAATCTTCCCCAGTGATAAAAAGACCAAAGAATATCTCAAAGGTCGTGGTCGTGCGGATTGTTGGCAGGAGATGAAGGCCGACAAAGGCGCAACCTATTCGCGCACCTTGGACATCAATCTGTCTGAGTTGGTGCCGACGATCGCACTTTATCCGCGTTTGAAAGCCATGGAGCCTGTGACTGAGCATGCTGGCATGCCAGTGGATGCGGTCTTTATCGGTAGCTGTACCAATGCCAACTATGCCAACCTGGCCCGTGTGGGTGAGGTTCTGCGTGGCAAGCGTGTTAAGGTGGATACCGCCATTGCTCCTGGTTCTCAGGCCACGGCGCGTATGTTGGCCGCTGCTGGCTATATGGAGATTTTCTACGCTGCTGGCGTTCGCATGATGGAGAATGCGTGTAGTGCCTGTATCGGACAGGGCTTCAGCCCGCCTACAGATGGTACGGTTCTTTCTACTGGTAACCGTAACTTTTTGGGCCGTTCCGGCACCATCAGTGCCAATGTGAACCTAGTGAGCCCGGTAACGGCTGCGGCCAGTGCCATTGCAGGTAAGTTGGTCAATCCTGTGGATGTGATCGGCGATGATCTGAAATTCAAAGAACCGCCTCCCGTAGTTGATATGGGCACTTATGTTGCGCCTTTGCCAGAAGCCGAAGCCAAGAAAGTTGAGTGTCGTTACGGACCCAACATCAAGCCTTTGCCAGATCTGGACACTCTGCCTGCTTCGCTGTCCGGTGAAGCGCTCCTGAAATTGGGGCCTGAGGTGACTACCGACCTGATTCAACCAGCCGGAAAATATTTGGCTTTGCGTTCCAATGCCGATGAGTACGCCAAGCAGGCTACTTTTGTTCAAGCTGATGAGACTTTCAGCGCTCGCGCTGCGGAACTGCGTGACGCTGGTGGTCATGGTTTCATTATTGCTGGTGATGGTTATGGCATGGGTAGCTCCCGTGAGCATGCTGGTCTCTGCCCCCGTATCTTGGGTGTGCGTGCCATTGTTGCTCAAGGTTTTGAGCGTATCCATCTTGCCAACTTGGCCAACTTTGGTATCCTGGGTCTCTCTTTTGAGACACCCAGCGACTATGACAAAATCAACCAAGGCGACAAGTTGGATCTCGACCTCAGCGGTCTGGATGCCGGTAAGTTGACCTTGAAAGTCAATGGCAGCACGGAGATTGCTCTCAAGCTGGAGCAGGGTGCAGAAGATCTGCCCATGATCCGCTCCGGTGGCGCACTCTCTTACTTTGCTCAACAAGCCTAGTATTAGAAATGTGACAGGCTATCCATCAGATTGTTTGAATGGGTTAGTCGTATGTGAAAATAAAAAAGGGACCGTCCAAAGTGGCGGTCCCTTTTTTTTGTAATTGAACGGAAATCTGTATAAAATTGTCAAACGGTACAGGTTCTATTTCTGCTTGTTATAGGTGTTTCGTCTAAAATTTGAACAGTCAGCCGTTCCAGCCCTGGTGATATTTTTGCTTTGATGATCTGCTTCGCATATCAAAAGCGGCGCAAAAACATCACCAGGGCTTCCACTCAGGTTGTGATT
>JADFWU010000084.1 GCA_015234045.1 Magnetococcales bacterium | reverse complement strand
ATCAAAAGCGGCGCAAAAACATCACCAGGGCTTCCACTCAGGTTGTGATTCATTGTCTAATTTCGGATCGAAATCACCATACAATACAGTTCAGTTTGAACCGAAATAGCTACCACTGTCCCATTCAATAGGCCACTGCATCATATTTCGGTTCTTGGTAAATACCGCTACGCACCCGAATAAATATTCCACAAGGCACACAAGCTGCTACTTGACCAGGGCGTGAAATCCAGCCGGTTCGCGTACCAATCAGGCGCGGGCTTTTGAACTCTTGTAGCCGCGCTTCTTGGTCTCTGATTTCAATACGCACTGCACCTAATCGGCCATCCAGTGTAATTTCACTGTCTGATAAGAGACTTAATGAGGCAACCGGTTGATTGTTAAGAAAAACTTCCAACTTGCTGGCCGGCTCTGACCAAGGACGGACAATCCACATCCCGATAATGGAGATGCTAACCAACAATACTAACCGATCCAAAGGCGTTGTGGCGTTGCGTAGTAGCGAAAAAAACACGGTTTATTTCATTACTCTGAAGTGGGTGGGCCCATCCACTGCGCTTTAAATCCTTTGGTTTGATAGTAACTGGCATCTTCGTGGATAAAAAGCGCATCGACATTTTCATAGTGTTCTAGCAGAGCCAGCCCTTTTTCCAATCCCATAACAAACAGCGTAGTGGAAAGGGCATCCGCCAAGGTGGCGTTATCTGCCTGAACCGAGACGGAAATCACATCCGAGCGGGAAGGTTCGCCGGTGCTGGGATCAAGAATATGGTGATAACGGATATCCTGATGAAAAAAGACCCGTTCATAATCGCCAGAGGTAACCATGGCGCGTGGTCCCACCAGATTGGAAACCGCGATCACCCGAGATGGTGAGCGCGGATGTTGTATGCCGATTTTCCAGGGGCGTGCGCCTTTGCTACCCAATACCCGTAGATCTCCTCCGGCATTGATCAACGCATTTTGAATGCCTTCAGCTTGAAGTGTCTCTGTTGCGCGGTCAATGGCGTATCCTTTTGCGATACCACCAAGATCCAGTCCAACCGCCAGATTAACCAGCTTGATTTCATGTCCAATCGCATCCGCTTTGGGCTTTTTTTGCAGAATAATACCCGGGGTTGGACGCTGTTTGAGCCAAAAGGCAATTTCATCGGCTTGAGGCGGTAGGGTGGGCGGTGGTTCTTGTGAAAAGCCCCATAAGGTGATCAATGGTAACAGGCCAGCATCAAAAGTGTTTTCCGATTGATCCGTGATGGCCAAAGCCTGAGCCATCAACTCGGCCAATTCATCAGAAATGGGATGAAATTCACCACGTGCCAATGTATTGATATGAGACACTTCGCTTTTTGGCTGATGCCGACTGAGTGCAGCATCCACCCGTTGGATTTCGGCAAAGGCATTGACCACGGCTTGCTCACGTGCCGCCACGGTTGGTTGATCAATATCCGATTCGTTCCAAATCGTAATTGTCACCAGTGTACCCATGACCAAGCGCGTGATGCTTGTTGGCGCTATGTTGGAATATGGCTCTGAAGAGATGGTCGTATCGGTGGTATTGTCAGTTGGCTCTGGTGTACTATCACAGCCATTTAATAGAACAACACAGAGTAGTAATAGCCAAAATGGGCGTTTCATCCAAGGTCTCCCCAGAGAGTCAGTACAGCCGAGACAGCGGTTATGGCAGCGGTTTCAGCACGTAAAATACGTGGTCCCAGGGTAATGATGGAAAAATCCATCTCCTGCTGTGCGTGAGATACTTCAGCTGCATCCAACCCGCCTTCCGGTCCTGTGAGCAGGGTTAGGGTGGTCAAGGGATCGGGATGGGTCAACTGCTTAAGTTGATGGGCGTGCTGATTCTCTTCCCAAAACAGTAGACGTGGACCTGGTTGAAGCAGTCTGTCAAGTTCGTTCCAGCCTATTGGTGCAAGGATTTCAGGTACATAAACACGTTGGCACTGTTCCGCTGCTTCTTGGGCGATCCGGTGTAGTCGCTGTAGCCGATTTGCACTGAGTTTGGCATCGGGGCGGCTGGTGCTGCGTTGGGTCTTTAGCGGAATAAATCGACTGACACCCAACTCCACACCCTTTTGAATGATCATCTCCAACGCACTGGTACGTGTCAGGCCGTGAACAAGTGTAATCTCAAACGGTGCTTCTCTATTCGGTGTGCTGATACGATCAATACTCAGCGTTGGTTTATTGTCCCGATCCAGAAGCGTACAGGCGTACTCATGGCCACTGTTATCAAACAGTGCCACAGCTGATCCCGGCCCAAGCCGTAGGACACGCAATAGATATCGGCCCGCCTGCTGATCCAGGCGAATCTGGTTTTGATCATGAATGGGTGTCGAAATATAGAGGCGCGGTAACATGATTTGGCGAGAAAAATAGCGTAAATGATTGGTCCGGGGTTTGTGTCCCGCTTGTCATTACAGTATACCTTTTCCGAGCACTATGTCTTTGGTTCATCCTTCTGTTGTGAATGGAGGGTCAAAGTGTACACAGTTCAGCACCTGCGCGAGGTCGATTTTGTATAGGCTGATGATGGAGACACCCTGGCAGGGTCCACAAGCCAGTTTGGCAGACCAACAGAGTCAGCTGTCCGTACCGTTGATGGCGGCTTTGAGTTGTACTGGTTCATTAACCCGTCAGTTGGAAAAGGCGTGGCAACGTCCGGTAAACGTGCGTCTGGAACAACAAAAACGCCAGTCAGGACCGGAAGAGAGTACACTGTTTGACGGTTATGCTCTTGAACAGTCTGGGCCTGTATTGATTCGGGATGCTTGGTTAACCGTGGATGGTACGGACCGCATTTTTGCACATTCACAGATTTTACTCAGTGATCTACCACAATCAATTCAAGATCCGTTGGAAGCCGGTGAAATACCACTTGGTGCGCTGTTTCTACAGCGCAATGAACGGGTGCGACGACAGCAACTTGAACTGGCTCGAGCAAGAATTCCTGCTTTGGCAGAGCGGTTGGATGTGTCAGACAGGACGGTATTCTGGTGTAGGCGCTCACTGTTTCAGGTGGAAACTGGTGTACGTGCCCGAATCTTGGAGGTTTTTTTGCCATAATCTGGCGTTCCATGAACATCGTTGGCAATTTTCGTGATCTAAAGGTGTGGGATGTGTTGTCCCATATATGAAAGATATGTCCAACTGGATCAATCAAATTTCCTGGCCGTTGTTGCGTGAGTCGCTTCTATTGATGCGCGTGGACCGGCCCATCGGTACATGGCTGGTGATGTGGCCTGCGCTTTGGGCTGTGGTGGCTGCTGGTGGTACACAACCTGATCTGGCGCTTATGGCTATTATCATTGTTGGTGCGTTCGTGATGCGTTCTGCCGGATGTGTGGCCAATGATCTGGCTGATCGAAATTTTGATCCCCACGTGGAACGTACCCGTAATCGTCCTCTGGCGGCGAAACGTATCTCAGTGTTAGCCGCTTCAACGTTGCTGTTTATTCTTCTATCCATTGCCCTCTGGTTGGTATTCCAACTCAATACCCTGGCCATTCAGCTCTCCTTTGGAGGTGCGGCGCTTGCGGTGACCTATCCGTTGATGAAACGGTTTATTCCCATTCCTCAGGTTTATCTTGGTATCGCTTTTGGCTGGGGCGTGATTATCGCTTGGGCAGCGGCAGCAAATACGGTTCCTTTAGAGGCGTGGTTGATGTTCGGTGCAACTGTGGCCTGGACTACGGGTTTTGACACCATCTATGGCATGATGGATCGGGATGATGACCTGGAAATTGGTGTAAAATCAACGGCTATATTTTTTGGACGCTACGACATCGGCATGGTAATGGTACTCTATGCTGTGATGTTGGTACTTCTATTGGCTGTCGGACTGCGTTTGACGCTTTCCTGGCCGTTTTTTATCAGCCTTATGGTGGCTCAAGCGCAAATGGCTTGGCAGATCTGTCGTGTTCAAGGATATTCTCAGGATGAACTGTTGTGGGCTTTTCTCAGTAATCGCTGGATAGGCATGATCATCTGTATTGGTTTTGGTTTGCGTGTCCATTGATGTACGATAGAAGCGGTATTGTGTATACATGTAGGTGTCATGACTGGATTTATGGAGGATGGACAGAAGACGTGTTCCATCTTAATCAATAGGAAGCTTGGCAACGAGAGAAGGTGCAAGCGTGATCGGCGGTCATTCCAAAGCATTTTCAGATCTGCGGGATTTCATGGACCATCTGGAATCCCATGGTGAACTGGTCGAGGTGAACGCTGAGGTGGATTCCCATCTCGAAATCACTGAGATCTGCCGACGCCTGTTGGCAGAAGGCGGACCCGCAGTACTGTTCAACCGTGTGGAAGGTTCGGACTATCCCATATTGGCGAATCTGTTTGGTACCGAACGGCGTGTTGGTATGGCAGTGGGCAAATCCCTGCAAGAATTGGAAGCGTTGGGTACATTCCTCGCAGAACTCAAACAGCCCGATCCACCACGCGGCCTGAAAGAAGCAACCAGTTTGGCCAGTCGGATGGCTCGTGTGCGCCATATGCCCACCAAAACCGTGCGCCGTGCGCCCTGTCAGGAAGTGGTTTGGAACGGCACTGAGATTGATCTCAACCAACTCCCCATACAAATATGCTGGCCTGGCGATGCCGCACCCCTGATCACTTGGGGTATGGTCATCACCAAAGGTGAGGACGAGGATAGCCCTGTTAATTTGGGTATCTATCGGATGCAGCTGATTGGTCCCAATAAACTGATCATGCGTTGGTTGCGTCATCGCGGCGGTGCGTTGCATGCGCGTGAATTTAAAGGTCCAATGCCTGTGGCTGTTGCGATTGGTGGCGATCCAGGCACTATTTTGGCCGCTGTAACGCCGGTGCCTGAGACGTTGTCAGAATATGCTTTTGCAGGACTGTTGCGCGAAGAACGGGTTCATGTGGTGGACGCTGGTACTGTGCCGTTACAGGTGCCTGCCGGTGCTGAAATTATTTTAGAAGGATCTGTGGATCTGGAAGAGTTGGCCGATGAAGGGCCGTTTGGTGATCATACCGGTTACTATAACGAAGTGGAGAAATTTCCGGTATTTACTGTAAATCGCGTGACCATGCGCCGTGATCCGATCTATCTTTCAACGTTTACCGGACGACCACCTGATGAGCCAGCAATCCTGGCCTTGGCGCTGAATCGAGTTTTTGTACCGCTATTGAGAAAACAGTTTCCAGAAATCATTGATTTTCATCTGCCCATGGAAGCCTGTTCCTATCGAGTGGCGGTGATCTCCTTGCAAAAACAGTATCCCGGTCACGCCTTTCGCGTCATGACTGGTGTGTGGAGTTTTTTGCGTCAGTTTCTCTATACCAAATATATCATTGTCGTGGATGCGGATGTGCCAGTCATGGAGTGGCAAGAGGTGATGGCTGCAATTGGCTATCACGTTCATGCAGGTCGGGATATCCAATTATTGACCAATACCCCCATTGATTACCTGGATTTCGCTTCGCCTCTTCCCGGACTTGGTTCTAAAATGGCTATTGATGCCACCACTAAAATAGGCGTTGAACGGCAGGTGGTCGAACCTCTACCCGCACCACCATTGGCGCAGACCAGTAACTGGCCTACGGCTATTGTTAGGACAATTCCTTATATAACAAAGATATACAGGATGTCCAATGGCTGTATGGCTGTGGTGCAAGTGAATAAGTGTGAACCCGCCGAAGGTCGCAAAGCCATAGAAGCGGTTTGGCGTATGGTGCCACCAGGATCTGGTGCTGATCAGCTATGGATTGTGGATAAAGATGTTGATCCCAGTTCGTGGTCTGATCTTCTTTGGTCCTTGGCTACCAGAACTGATCCCGCACGCGATGCGGTCTTGGATAAGGAAAGCGGACGCTTTGCCATAGATGCCACCAACAAACTCGCCGATGAAACAAATCGACAATGGGGTAAGAAACTGGAAATGGCACCCGCTATCATAGAAAAAGTGTCCCGGCGCTGGCGTGAATATGGGTTGCCTGGATCAGGCAACCCAGTTGCATGATTCATGCGCTATGACTCTTTTAGGATCGCGGAAAAAATAAATTGTCCCTAGGAGTTACGCAAAAGTGGCGCGAAAACATCACCAGGGCTTCCACTCAGGTTGTGATTCATTGTCAAATTTCGGATCGAAATGACTATAAAGCGTTGATGTGCAGTTTAAATAGATTCAGATATGAATGGTTGGATGTTAATAAGGAAATAGTTGATATGATGCAGCGCTTTTGGCGAGTGATCATTGTTCTGCTGGCTTTGGTGGTTATACATGCACCGATGCAAGCAAACGCAGAACCGCCACCGGGTTTGGATATAGAGTTGACCACCCTGGAAGGAAAGAGTGTTCGTTTGAGTGATTATCAAGGCAAAATTGTTGTGGTTAACTTCTGGGCCACATGGTGTCCACCGTGTCGGGATGAGATTCCTGATCTGGTGAAATTTTATAATGAATATGTCGATCGTGGTGTGGTGGTGCTTGGTGTAGACTTCATGGAGCGGCCCAATCAAAAGAAGCTGGAAGGGTTTCAGCGTAAATATAAAATGACATATCCCATTGTATACGGAGAAACTGGAGATTTGCTGGGGCTGGCCCGGGCATTAGGTGGTGTTTACGGATTGCCTACAACCGTTTTTCTGAATCAAGATGGCAAGCGCGTACGGACAGTCACAGGTGGTATCAATGACACGTTTCTGAAGCAGATAGTGGATGGGCTGTTATAGAGGTCATCATGTTTGATCGATCACAGGCGCTTATTGTATTCTCGACAGCACCGGACAGTGAATCAGCGGATAGCCTGGCACGAGTGCTGGTAGAGGAGCAGTTAGCCGCTTGTGTACATGTTATGCCGGTTGGACACTCGTACTATGTGTGGGAAGGTAAAATGAACCGGGATCAGGAGCTGGGATTGATCATCAAAACCCACGCTGATCAGTACAAAGCGCTTCAGGCGCGTCTGTTGGTGTTACACCCATATGATGTACCTGAGATTCTGGCGATACCTGTTTCTCATGGTCTTCCTGCCTACCTCAACTGGCTTTTCGAGTCAGTGAAATCGTCATAGAACATATTTAGGAGTCGATGCGTGGAAATTTCCATTCTAGCCGCATTAACCGCAGGCCTGCTTTCGTTTGTCTCACCCTGTGTGTTGCCTCTGGTGCCGGCTTATATAAGTTTCATGACCGGTGCATCGGTGGATCAGTTGCGTGGAGAGGAGGGGGCGAATGCACAGGAACTCGGAATGCGAGCTGGCGTGCTCAGTCTGTTTTTTGTGCTTGGGTTCTCTCTGGTCTTTATTGCGTTGGGGGCATCGGCGTTTGCATTGGGGCAGGTGCTCCTTGAACATATGGCGCTGTTTGGCAAAATCGGTGGCGTGCTGATTGTGATTTTTGGTCTGCACTTCATGGGTGTGTTTCGGATAGGGTTGTTGTTTAGAGAGGCGCGGTTTAATCCCTCGAAAAGACCGACAGGCCCAATGGGGGCACTGCTGGTAGGGTTGGCATTTGCCTTTGGATGGACACCGTGTGTAGGTCCGATACTGGCGACGATCCTAACGCTTGCAGGAGGGCAGGAAACATTAGCAGAGGGCGTATTGTTGTTGGTGGTCTATTCTGCTGGCCTGGGGATTCCCTTTATCCTGGCTGGATTGGCAATTAATCGCTTCTTGGTATTCTTTACACGGATTAGGAAATATCTACACGTCATTGAGGTCGTGTCAGGCGCATTGTTGGTTCTGGTGGGTGTGCTGATATTTTTGGGAGACTTTAATCAGATTGCGATATGGTTGATAGAACGCGTGCCTGCATTGGCTGAGTTGGGATGATGAGGCGTGTTAGTGATTATTCGTAGGATAGAAAAAGAAAACAAATGACCCGATAAATCCTGAAAAAAGTATGTGCTGAAGATTTTCATAAATTGAATACTGTTAAATTTCAATATGTTAACTGTAAAAGTGAAGAAAAACATATAAACAGTGAAATAAACCGTTGACCACGGGGGGGTAAATCTCTAGTATCTCTCCTCACCGCAAGACACCAAGCAAAACGTCAAGCGGTAACGACAGCGCCGAGGCGCAAGTCATGTTCTTGAAAAATATGGGTAATCATCGGTGTGAGCGTCGAAGCCGTCGTAGTTTAACGCAACGACAAATTTAGCAAGCTATGACACTCACATCATGAAAGCAGCAAACAGCAGCAGTAATGAAGTGTGTGTAATAAGCTTGTGTAGGAATCATACTCTTTTGGAGAGTTTGATCCTGGCTCAGAACGAACGCTGGCGGTACGCCTAACACATGCAAGTCGAACGGTAACAGGGACTTCGGTCCGCTGACGAGTGGCGAACGGGTGAGTAACGCGTGGATAATATGCCCAGAGGTGGGGGATAACGGTTGGAAACAGCCGCTAATACCGCATAATCCCTAAGGGGGAAAGATGCAAATCGCCTTTGGAGTAGTCCGCGTCGGATTAGCTAGTTGGTGGGGTAAAGGCCTACCAAGGCAACGATCCGTAGCTGGTCTTAGAGGATGATCAGCCACACTGGGACTGAGACACGGCCCAGACTCCTACGGGAGGCAGC
>JADFWU010000083.1 GCA_015234045.1 Magnetococcales bacterium | reverse complement strand
ATATTTGCCTTGAACCGCTATATTCATTACCGTGTGATCAGTCGATGAAATATCGATCTTTCCTGCACTGCCCGCGTGGCGAAATTGGTATACGCTGCGGACTTAAAATCCGCTGATCTTAGATCGTCCCGGTTCGAGTCCGGGCGCGGGCACCATTGCCGAATACAACACAGTCCAATAAAGTGCATTAAGTCAGCTTTTTAGCTGGCTTTTTTTATGTCCAGCAGTCCATTATCATCCAATAAAGTACATTGCAATACAGATAAATGTAGGGGTAACTTTGGGGGTAGCCATTACCCCCACATCAAGGTTACCCCCACATGCCGCTCTCAGACGCAAAACTTCGAAATCTGAAACCAAAGACCAAAGCACAAAAAATCTTTGATGGTGGAGGCTTGTATATTCAAGTCACACCAGCAGGCTCGAAACGTTGGCGGATTAAGTACCGAATCAACGGCTTGGAAAAATTATTATCGCTCGGAATCTACCCGGAAGTCAGCCTGAAGGAGGCCAGAGAGAGACGCGATCAGATCCGCCGACAATTGGCCGATGGAATTGATCCATCAGAAGAGCGTAAGAAAGAGAAAATTAAGGCAAATTTAGAAGCTGAAAACTCGTTCATGGCCATCGCCGAGGAGTGGTTACAAAATGAACGTGGCCGGTGGACAGAAAGGCACTACAGGACCGTATCTGGCCGCCTTGCTAGAGATATCTATCCAGCGTTTGGCCAAGAACAAATCACCGACATAAAACCAATGATAGTTCTTGAGGCATTAAGAGCGATTGAAGCCCGCGGTGCCGTGGATCTGCCTAAGCGGATGCGTGGCACCATCTCCAACATTTTTAAATACGGCATCATTACCGGACGTTGTGAGGCCAACCCAGCTGGTGACCTGCAAGGCGCACTCAAACCACATAAAGTCCAACATCAAAAGGCCATTCCACCTTCAGAATTACCAATTCTCCTGGCCAAGATTGAGGATTATGATTGTGCGGCCGCTGGTGACCTACAGACCAAGCTGGCATTAAAATTCCTGGCTTTGACTTTTGTCCGAACGGGTGAAATGAGGTTTGCAACATGGGATGAAATCGACCTCAACAGCCAGATCTGGCGCATTCCAGCCCAGAGAATGAAGATGAGAGACGCCCATATTGTACCGCTGGCCCATCAGACGGTCACTATCCTTGAGCAATTGAAGGAGATGAACGGGATGTTTGAATGGGTGTTTGCTGGCCGCTCACCTCAACGGCCAATGAGCGAAAATACAGCACTCTATGCACTGTACCGGCTCGGATACCATGGACGCATGACAGGACATGGTTTCCGAGCGGTTGCATCGACTGTATTAAATGAGATGGGATATAGAGCGGATGTGATAGAGCGCCAGTTGGCACACGAGGAGCGGAACAAAGTACGCGCGGCCTACAATCGTAGCCAGTATTTGGATGAACGCCGGAAGATGATGCAAGATTGGGCAGATCATTTAGATGGTTTGGCAAAGAACACTAATCATTAATGAACCTGGAAACAAATCCTGCCTCTTTATGACAGCTAAACAGATAGCTCTGACAGCCTATCTTGGATCTGATTCAATGCCCGATTCAAAATGGCGTAACTTTCAATATCCCCCTTGTTTAGCAATGGGATACTATCTGGTGAGGTAAAATCACGGTGAATCAGATAGGTAGCGCCTGTTAGGTCCGCACCGGCCCATGGTGCGGTCAATTGCAACTCAGAGTCTGTAGTAACTCCACCAACCTGATACGTTGCATTTACTCCAATTACTCTAAATAGATCACCAACAGAAACTTTGGACATCCAAGCAGTCCCAGTGCCAGTAACAGTGGCACTGCCATTAACAAGACCCACCGACCCTTCAAGATACTGTCCCATTGCTCAATCCTGTTACGCTGGTGCTATGGTTGTGACGGTGCCACTGGACCCGATATATTTCAATGCACCGGATTCGACATACAGAATTCCACCACCGGTTGGTGTTGTTGGAGCTGTTTGGTTGGAGAGATGAACACGACCGTTTACAGAGAGTATTTCAGTAGGTGTTGTTGTGCCGATGCCAACATTCTGGTCTTTATCGATCCGCAATGCCTCAACATTATCAGCAGTATGTAAAATCAGGTATCCCGATCCGTTTCGTGTCCCTATCTGCATACGTTTTGTCGAATGTCGCCAACCGATCATTGCTCCAGTTTTATCGCTTAAAGCACCAAAATAGATGATCGTACTGGCTGCGTTTGGAGCCAGGATCGACATGCCAGTAGTGTCACCCCCCTCTATGACAAAGGCGTCAGCTTCAGAGCTTGGAGCGGTGAGGCCAGAGTCACCAGATTTGATGTGCAGGTTAGCAAGTGGGGTATCGGTGCCAATACCTACCAATCCCTTTGGTACAGATATAGCTACACCAGTATCTGAATTGTGCTCTGCAACTAAAGCCGTGCTTAGATCCAACCCATCATTTCTGACACGTGCAAGCACTCCAATGCCGCCCTGCCCTTGGGTTTGGCTTGAGCCTAAAACATCTCCTACAACTCCAGTGCCTGTAACATATCCCTGCCCACTTACCCCTATTCCCTTAGCTGGATTACTACCATAAATTGCTGGCTTGCTAGTAGAGTTTGAGAATGCCTGAACTGCTATTCCAGTTTCGTTCCAAAAATTAGCGGCAGACCTATCAGTGGCGTTGTTTTTTACGTCCAATCCTATTTGAGAACAATTTGAACTACCAATAGCAACTATGTGTCTATCACCAGATCCACGCACCCCCATACTAACTAGCTCTTCATTTACACCATCACCTCGATCACCAAAAACCTGCAACTCCCCACCATCATCTCCTGTTGGCGTAATAATAACTCGCTGATCCGTAGCGCTCGAACTGGTTTGAGCGGTTACACCAGTCATGGTGGATCCACCCAACAGACGGTCCGCACTTAGAGTATTGATGCCAACGTGGCTATCACCAATGGCGCTGTCGGCAATCTCCAGGCCGGTGATGGTGCTTGAGGCGATTTCATCGGCTGTAATGGTGCTTGCAACAATATTATCAGCGGTGATGGTGGAAACTGCCAGATGATCACCAGTGATGGTATTTGCCGAGATCTTGTCAGCAGTGATTGCGTTGGTTTCTATTTTTTGTGAGGTGACAGCATGAGCACCCAGGTGCTCGGTTGTAATCTGTAAAGCGGCTATTTTGCTGGCTACAATGGCGTTAGCAGCCACTTTGTCAGCAGTTACAGCATTTGCAGATAACTTGTCAGCACCAACCTGACCAGCAGCGATTTGTGCCGCCGTGATGGCATTCGCGGTTATCTTGCCGGTAGTGATAGCATTAGCGGCTATTTGATCCGCTGTTATCGTCTCATCGGCGATAGCCCCACCAAATAGCGCAACCGGGTTAATTGAGTCCTGCCAATTATCCAGCGTCAACCCACCGTCAAGATGAACTTTATTCGTGCCAAGCAGGGTGGATAGGCCATTTGCACGAACCAGCGGATCGGACGCCCAGTCCCGGACATCGGTTGCCAGTTCATCACCAACTCGCAGAGTATCAGCAGCGGTATTACTGCCAGTAACATCAGCATGATCATCAGGTTTTCCGGTTCCGCTAATATCGGCCCATTGCTGGTTACTGTTTATCAATGGCGTATCGTCCAAGGTCATGACAGACAACTCTCCGGTCCAAACAATTTCGTCCTCACCAAATGCATCATACGCCGCTACACGATAATAGTAGGTAGTGTTCGCAGCAATCAGTTGTCCATTACCATCCTCAGTCAACACAACAGCACTGTCTCTGCCCTTATAGGCCCTATCAGAGACAATATTGACTGGTGATGTGACGGACAGCGCAACAATGATACCCTCATAATCAAGGTCATCACCAAGCGTATGGTTGATTGTTAACTGGCGATAACCTGGCACGACTGTTACAACAGCCATTGATGGTGCAGGATTTGTAATCATAGCTCTGCATACTCCTCAGACAGTTGATTCTGACGTCCACGCACCCAGACCCTAACGATCAAAGCGCGGTTTGCACCAACCGACCCATTAATTCGTCCATAGTCCAGTCTGTTCATTTCATAGGTATAGGAAAATCGATTTTCAACCGTATGCACTTCACGTAATTCTCTTTCTTGGGAATCAAGAATGACAATTTGATAATCCCTGAACTCTGGATCTAAACCACCATCACCAGCCCCGAACGCCTCTTCACCAAGCTCTTCAACACCAACCGCCCTGGCATGCCGCCACTGGATACCAACATCCTTACCGGTCCATTCAGTGGATAGACCACCACCGCCACCGTAGACATCATCCGGCATGAGTTCCAATCCGCTTACCTTGGGTGGTAACGGTGGTGGTTGATAGCGGATGTAAACAGGTTAGCGCGGCTGATTCTTCAGCGTGTGTGGTGAGCTTTAGAACATCCATCCGCTTCTCTGCCGCTTGAGCCTCTTTGAGTGGGTCCAGTTGCGGCATTGGTGATCCAATCCAGGTAGATCCCAAATAACCACGCCTTACAATCGGATCAGTCAAAAAGCCTGGTGCATACAGACGACCTGTCAAAACCTGTTCGGTGATGAAGGCTTCATAAACTGGTCTGCAAAAGGAATCCGCCATCCAGTGACGCCATGTGTTAAAGACCTGCCAAGCCTCCTGCAATGCCGCCTTTGCAGCGCTATAGGACGCCTTAAAACTCTTGGTCAGAACCTCTTGTGGAATGCCCAAGCCCGCGCCGATCTGCATGATGATGGCGTTCACGAAGGGATCAAACAGCGCGTTTGGTCTTCCTGGATTGGCTATTTCAATAGACTCTTCCGGACCAAGGACAGTAACCCCGCCCCTTTTGAGGTGAACTTCGTTATTACCCACGTCCAAACCAGCCGCTTTAGCTTCGGCATCAGCAGTCTGTTTAATCCCATCCGCCAGTTCATCAGCTTCCAACTCCTCACTTTTCAGAAATACGGTATAAAACGCCGAGACGACCGCCGCTTCCAGTTCCGCTTTGGTGTAATCGCCCAATTGCGAAAAGGCATAAATCACCGGTGAAAGAAACGGTTCCCCTCTTGTCTGTCCCGGCCTTAACTGCTGGTAGTGATGCAACATTACCCGCCGGGAAGCTTGCCGAACCGGAATCCGTACCCAATCCGCTTTGTTTCTGTTATGCGCTGATCCTGGATGCATGGTGGAAACATGGTAGGCCACTGGCGCACCGTGTTGATCCTTTTCAACGCCCTGGTTCAGTTGTGGTCCATCCTTCTCTCCACGTGGTGTACTGACTCGGTGTCCCTCAACCACCTGGACGGCCAAATCAAACGGATGTCCACCGGCCCGATCTGACAGCAGTGAAAAGCAATCACCACTGACTAACTTTGACCGAAACACCAAAGCCTGAAGACCGGCAAAGGTGTTGGTTTTGGTGATATCGCAATCGGTACTGTTGGCCCAAACGGTGAACAGATCTTCTGCTTTTCGTTGCCATGCTTCAGCTTGATCCGCATCCAACCCAACTAAACGCCGGTTGATATTGGACTGTAACCGGAGACCTGGCCCGATTACGGAATTGACAGCGGTTCGAATCGCACCGGTTGCTAGCGGTTCATTTCTGATTAATCGATTCGATTGGTTCCGCAACTCTTCGAGATCACCGCTTAACGCTGTATCAGCATCGGCATTGGAGGCCCGCTTGCCACGCATGGCCTTATCCCGACGGTTGGCACCATGGTAATGATTGCCACCGGCATAGGCTTCTATTCGGCCCATAAAATGCCGAGCACGCAAACGACGCAAACCCGCTTCAGGAGAAATAGCCGATACGAGACGATCAATAAAATTCACCGCACTACTCCCAACATCCGCATCCCTCGCCGTTTTCCAGATAGCTGTTTCACTTTGCCTTCCCAATATACGATTCTTGCGGCTACTTGCTTGAGATCTGCCCGGTTAAGATCATCACCATCGACATTGACAGACTGACCATGCACCGCTATCCGCTCTTCTGCATCCAACCAGATTTGTAGTTTCTCTTTTGCCTGTTGGAGAGTGATAGCCATCTATCCTCGCTTCCGACGGATTGACCGCCGCTTCTTGTTACTGTTGGCCTTCATGAGCCTCTCAATACGACCATCATCAACCACATCCATCAAGGTTGGCTGTAGCACTTCAGCCGCTTCGGATGCCCACCGATTTTCATCCCAACGATGGATACCCAACCGATAAGCACCAGCCAGCGCCAGCACCTCACAATCAAGCGCCTCATTCCGGGCCCCTGTTGGATGAACTGTCCATCTCTCCTGCTTTCTTCTGCCGCTGTAGATCGGGACTTTGATCTCTGACGTCAGTTGTTTGAAATAGTCAGATCCAACACCATCATAGAAATGGTACACACCAGCTAGTGAAACCCTTTCTGAATTCAACGTTTTTTGCAAACGCTGATAGATAATGTCTTTGGCTGTATCCGTACCGATTTGATACAGCTTGACTGCACCTTTCCTTACCTTTCCATCCCACCGAACATCAACATCACTGGCACGTCCGAAGACTGGCTTTCCATAGGTGCTGGCACCCTTACAGGCCGCCACCAACGGTTGTGTCAATCTGGCATATTCATAAACCGCTTGTGTGCGTCCGCCACCAGAGTCAATGCTTACCGATGACACCTGTATCGATTGGCCGGACGGGTGTTCCCATCCACGGTCTATCAATACCGATAACTGTTTCCACACTTCATCTTCGTTGGGATCACCAATCAACTCATCCCAATAGACTAGCCAGGATTCCATTCCCGGACCCCAAGCCCGTACCACTACCGCCAAGCGGTCATTCTGGGTGTCCACGCCCATGGTTAATTTCAGCGCTTTGGACGGCATGTCCGCAGCATCGTTTTGATAAAGCTCGGTCAGCTTCTCAAGCTCTTCACGATCTGGCCTACCCTCACCTTTGCGCTTACTGGTTTTGGCCAGGACGGTATTTTCGAATCCATAAAGAAATCCAGGATCACCAGCCTCTTCCTCTTTCACCGCCTTACGGTGCTCCTCAAGGATTTCAAACCATCCTGGATCCCACCCCAGCGGCACATACAGCGCGTTGAGGTGATACCCGGCTGTCTTGCCGTCGTACAGATCCGGTTGACTGGCTACCCACTGCCCATTCTCCAGCATCATGCCTTTGTAGGATTCCGGTATCTCTTTTTCACACTCTCGACATTTGTACCGGACAGATTCAGATTTACCTTCTATCCAAGATAGATTTTCGAAATCCAGCGGCTGCATGCCACCACAATAGGGACATGGTACGTGGTAATAACGCTGATCTGTCTGCCGGAAATGGGATGCAATGTGGCTTACACCCTCGCCGGTTGGCGTTGACCCCATCACAATTTTCTTATTACTTTTGAAGCGACTGG
Organism: Magnetococcales bacterium; assembly: GCA_015234045.1. Classification (GTDB taxonomy): domain Bacteria; phylum Pseudomonadota; class Magnetococcia; order Magnetococcales; family JADFWU01; genus JADFWU01. The sequence continues at coordinate 1,295 of JADFWU010000083.1, read as the reverse complement.
TTCGTTTCTCAGCAAGGATGATTGGGTTCCCTTCTCCATCTACATCCCAGGGATACCGGTCTACCTCATCTAACAACATGATCCGGGTTGGTGTTGAACTCAGATCTGTTGGGCTGTTCGCACCAACGACATTGATGAATCCGCCTGGAAAGTCCTTCAGTAAAAGGGTGTTGCCGCCATCCCGACTATTTCCGGATATCTTTTCTCTTAGCCTTGGAGTCTCTTGGATGAGTGGTGACAGCCGTTGTTTGCTCCATCTCTTTGCCGCTTTTTCTGTTGGTTGCACCACCATGATTGGTGCCGGTACAGCATCAACGTAATAACCAATTGCGTTGCCAATAATGCCCGCTGTGAATCCGATTTGGGTTGATTTCATTAGCACCACTTTTTGTATTCGTGATGCAGGAGAGAGACAATCCATAATCTCTCTCAAATACGGTACCCGTGCTGTGGTCCAACGCCCTGGTTCTGGTGTGTCCTTGGCTGATAACCAGCGGTACTTATCCGCCCATTCCGATACGGTCATGACTGGATCAGGGCGAATTGCCCGGATAATGATGTCTATGACATCCTTTTCACCTTTGAAATATTGACTGATTTCCTCAAGAGACATCCGCCGTCCCTTTTAGGCCGGTCTCAACCTCTCGAAACATCAATCTAACTTCATTCTCTACAAGTTCGGAAATTGCTTTCTCATCCGTTTCAGCCGCTAATTGACCAGCAATCTTTGTCCCCAGGCTCATCACCTGATCACGCAACAAACGAAAGGCGGTAAACATTGGCTTCTCCACCTTCCTTACTGGAATCAACTTAGCCGCTTCACGTTTAAGTTCTATCTCTGCCCGGTCTGCCCTGGCCATTTGAATACGCTCTTGGCTATGCCGTAAGGAGCCTGTACGCGGTGGTTCATCCACCACCTGGTTACCAGCCTTTGGTGAATCCCCCTTACCCCCTGTTTCAGCCTGTTCCGCCCGGTTTCCGCCTTGTATACCGTTCAGATTATCTTCCAATGCCGCCATAGCAGCCTGAAAGTTGATATGGCATGCCCGACCCTTCCGCCGTACCGCACCAGCAGGGATCTTTCCATTACTCACCCACCGGGATATCAAAGACCGGTCACACCCCCGACGTTTGGCAAACTCCGTCTGTGTCACCCACTCTTCACTACCAGCGCCAGGACCAGCACCACCAGAATCTGAAGAAACACCATCACCACTGGTGGCGTCCCCTGCTTCTCTTCTGGATCCAGATCCACTGGCATCAGCTACCCCATTACTAGCCCCAGAACCACCGGT
>JADFWU010000082.1 GCA_015234045.1 Magnetococcales bacterium | reverse complement strand
GAGGTGGATGCCGCTACAACCGGTTCTGTTGAAATCATTCCTGAAAAAGCGGTTTTCGCGGGCTGAGGATGATATGGACTCTCTGTTTTCTGGCATAACGAAAATCTTCCAATCTGGTGCGGAAGCCTATTCAGCTGATTGAAACCGGAAGTACGCTTTGGAACTGGAACAGGCCCGAAACGCCGGCTTCCTGGGCAAGAATATTCTAGGTAGCGATTTCAGCTTTGATATCAAGATTAAACAAGGTGCAGGCGCTTTTGTCTGCGGTGAAGAGACCGCACTGCTGGCCTCTATTGAAGGTGAACGTGGCATGCCACGTATTCGCCCGCCCTTCCCGGCCATCAAAGGTCTGTTTGCCAGTCCCACCATTATCAACAATGTTGAAACGCTCTCCAATCTGCCTTGGATCATCAACAATGGCGGTGCAGCTTATGCCGCAATCGGCACAGAAAAAAGTAAGGGTACCAAAGTGTTTGCCCTTGCCGGGGCGGTGAAAAACGGCGGTCTGGTTGAAGTGCCCATGGGCATGACCATTCGGCAAATGCTTGAAGAGATCGGTGGCGGTTCTGCCACCAAGCATCCCATCAAAGCGGTTCAGTTGGGCGGTCCTTCAGGTGGCTGTATTCCTGAATCCCTGTTCGATACCCCCATTGAGTACGAAGCCATCAATGCGACCGGTGCCATTATGGGGTCCGGCGGCATGATCGTCATGGACGAGAAAACCTGCATGGTTGATGTGGCTAAGTTCTTTTTGGACTTCACCCAGCTTGAATCCTGCGGCAAATGTACCTTCTGCCGAATCGGCACTGTCCGAATGAAAGAAATCCTCACCCGCATTTGCGATGGTGAAGGCACTATGGCAGATATCGACACCCTTGAGGAGTTGGGCGAGCAGATCAAAGACGCCAGCTTGTGCGGTCTTGGTCAAACAGCCCCCAATCCGGTGTTAACCACCCTGAAATACTTCCGTGCAGAATATGAAGCCCATGTGAAAGATCAGCGCTGTCCCGCTGGTGTCTGCAAGGGACTTATCAGCCATACCATCATTCAGGACGATTGCACCGGCTGTTCCATCTGTGAACGCTACTGCCCGGTAGACTGTATTGAAGGTGAACTGAAGAAGCCGGAGACCTGGGTCATTGACAAGGATGTCTGCATTAACTGCGGAATGTGCGTTGAGGTGTGTAAACCTGACGCGATTTTGGTGGCCTGATCGCCACCGCTTCCTGATGCAAAGATGAACTCCCAGGATCAAGACGAGGACGCGCAATGAGCGATCAAATCACCATTACATTGAACGGTCAAAAGGTAGAGACCTCTGCCGAAGCCACCATTCGTGAGGTTGCGGAAGCCAACGGGACAAAAATCCCTACCTTCTGCCATGATGACCGGCTAAAACCCTTTGCAGCCTGCTTTCTCTGCGTAGTTGAGGTAGAGGGTGCCCGCACTCTGCTACCCGCATGCAGCACGCGGGTTGCCCCTGACATGGTTATTCATACGGATAGTGAAAAGGTCCATACAAGCCGCCGTATGGCTTTGGATCTCACTCTGTCCGATCATGCGGGCGACTGTATCGCCCCATGTGAATCAACCTGTCCGGCTAATATTGATATTCAAGGCTATGTGGCCCATATCGCCAACGGCAATTTTGAGTCTGCCGTTCGGTTGATTAAACGGCGCAATCCACTGCCCGTGGTGTGTGGTCGTATCTGTCCACACCCGTGCGAATCCGAATGCCGCCGCGCTTTGGTTGACGAGGCCATTGCCATCAACCCGCTGAAGCGTTTTTCTTCCGAATATGAGCTGGAGCAAGGCCCGTTTGTGGTGCCTCCTGGCGAAGAGACCGGAAAAAAAGTTGCCGTTATTGGTGGCGGTCCGGCCGGTCTGGCCGCTGCCCAGTTCCTGCGTGAACTTGGCCACGGTGTTGAGATTTTTGAAGCCCTGCCTGAATTGGGCGGCATGGCCCGCTATGGTATTCCCCGTTTCCGTATGCCTTGGGATCTGATGGATCGTGAGATCAAGGCCATTCTGGATATGGGTGTCACCGTACACCATAACCAACGCCTTGGTACCGACTTCTCTGTCCAGGATCTGAAAGATCGTGGCTTTGGTGCTGTTCTGCTGGCCATCGGTGCCCACAAACCCAAACCCATGCGGATTGAAAATGAAGATGTGCCCGGTGTAATGGGCGGCGTTGATTTTCTCCGTGAAGTGGTACTGGGCAATGAAGTTGAAGTAGGCAAAAGCGTTGCGGTAATCGGTGGTGGTGATACCGCCATGGACTGCTGCCGCGTTGCCCGCCGACTCGGTGCGGATGTTACCTTGCTCTATCGGCGTACACAGGCTGAAATGCCATCCCTGCCCATCGAGCAGGAAGAGACCGAAGAGGAAGGTGTTGAATTTCGCTTCCTCACCGCTCCTGTTGAAGTATTGATGGAAAATGGCAAAAGCGTTGGATTGAAGGTAATCACCATGGAACTTGGTGAACCCGATGCCTCTGGCCGTCGCCGTCCTGTACCCATCGAAGGCAGTGAAGAAGACCTGAACTTTGATCTGGTCATCCCTGCCATCGGTCAAGATCCTGACCTTTCTTGCATCGATAATGAAGCTGAGAAACCAGAGACAACCCGCTGGCGCACCTTCATCTATGATGAAAATACCTGCGTCACATCGGTTGATGGTGTTTTTGCCGCCGGTGACTGTGCTTTTGGTCCTGATATCGTGATCCGCGCAGTTGGTGAAGGACGTAAAGCGGCTTTGGCCATTGATCAATATCTCAATGGCGCTGAAGTCAAATTGGAAAAAGAGTACGCCATCTCACGTGGTCGGCTTGCTGATTTGGAAATGGCTGATTACTCACCCCGCTTTGTTCACAAAAAACGGGCGCTGGAGTCCGTTCAACCCGCTGAAGTACGACTCACTAACGAAGACGGCTGGGCACCCATCAACATGGGTCTGGAACAGGTTCAGGCCATGGCGGAAGCCTCACGCTGTATTGAGTGCGGTTGTAACGCCCGCTTTGACTGCGATTTACGTAACTACGCCACCGAATATGGTGCGGATGAATCCCGTATTGCCGGTGATAAGCGTAATTACGAAGAAGATACACGCCATCCGCTGATCAAAATCGAATCGGATAAATGCATCACTTGTGCCAGCTGTGTACGCATTTGCTCTGAAGTGCGCGAGATCAATGCGCTTTCGTTTATCAAACGTGGCTTTTCCACAAAAATCGGCCCGGTATTCGGTGAAGCCCTCACCACTACTGAGTGCGATGCTTGCGGTATGTGTACCGATGTCTGTCCTACAGGCACACTGTCGGCCAACACCGGTAAGGAAACTGGCCCTTGGATCAGCAATACGACTGTGACCACCTGCACATCCTGTAGCAAAGGCTGCGGCCTTGAGATCCACGTGGCTGAGGGCAATGTGGTGAAAGTGCGTAGCGTGAATGGTGATCCAGTCAATGGTGCATCCATTTGTGCTGAAGGACGTTTCAACTACCAGCTGATGAATGGTGAAATTCCCAGCGGTAGTCCGAATGCCCTGGAGCTTGGCCGCAATATTCTCTTTGAGGCGCAAAAAGTTGTGGTACTTGTTTCACCACAACTCACCGTTGAAGAGACCTTTGCCGCTGCCCGTTTGGCTCGGGACAATGGCGGTGATATCTACTACGCCACCGGCACCGGGATTACTGGCGAAGAGAAACCCTTTGGCAAAATGCGCGGTGAAGGCAATATCGCACTGCTGAATCGTCTGGGTGCCAAACGGTGGTCTCCTGGTGTTCGGGCGGACTGTATCGTATTGGTTGATGCACCTGTCTCTGCTCAAGATGCTGAAGGTGCAAAAATTATCAGCATCAGTTCTGTGGATCTGAATATTGAATCCGCCTGTCGGATTATTGTATCCGATCCTCTGCTCGCTTCCGGCACTTTCCTCAACCGTGATGGTTCGCTGACTGTGCTTAATGCAGCTGTGGTCAATGCCCCTGTTGAAGTGACCATGCTTTCCGCCATAGCCGCCTTAACTGGACAGAAGAGTTTGACGGACATCGGCTTTATTCGCGCTGAGCTGGCAAAAGAGGTCTCTGAATTGGCCGCTTTGACCAAACTCAACGGTGAACGTGTTATTGAAACAGCCCTAAAACCTGAACCCGCACCTGTTGCACTCTCTGGTCGTGGTCAGGCGTTTGCCGCACACATGCAGGGAAAAGGACTCAGCTGGAGCTGAGTTTAACGCCTTGGTAAATCTTTAGCCCCGACTTTGGCTTTTGTCATTGTCGGGGCTTTATTCTTTTCTGGCTTCTTCAATAATTCCATGTCAAACAATCCTGTTTCCAGCCTTCCCCTGATTATCTCAGTGCTTGGCAATCTGGCGGTATTCCTTTATGGCATGGAGGTGATTAACCAATCACTGAAAATCATCATCGGCAAAAAAGTTGAAAATCTGCTGGATAGTTTGACTCAACATCGAGTCTTGCAACCACTTGCAGGGCTTTCCATTGCGGCCTCCATTCAGTCAGCCGCACTGACTGCACGTATGGTGATGCGTTTTTCATCCTTGGGACTGCTGTCAGTCAATGAAGCGATTGGCGTTCTACTTGGCGTTAATCTTGGCATCGCCATTACGGTTCAGATTATCGCTCTGGAATTAATGGAATGGGCTGTTGTTCTTTTTTTGCTTGGTTTTATTCCCATCTTATTTTTTCGTCATAGACCTCGTTTCCGACAGATTGGCCATTTTTTTATTGGACTTGGATTAATTTTTTTCAGTATGGATCAGATGGCTAATGTGGTCGCCACTTGGCCGGACCTAAACCGCATCACCGAAATTACCGGTTATTTGGAATCACCTTGGCTTGGTCTTCTGGTTGGCCTGATTCTCAGCGCTCTCATTCAATCTTCTGCGGCGGCCATGGGCTTGATTCTGGTGCTGGCTATGGGTGATCTGATCCCACTGCATGCCGGTTTCTATCTGGCCCTTGGAACCAATCTTGGCAGTGCGCTCAATGGGATGGCTTTCAGTTATCACCGAAATACCAACGAACGCCAACTGGGACTGATTCACGCATTTTATAATCTGTTCCCTGTTCTTTTGGCAGTTTGGTGGATCCCTGAAATTGCGCATTGGTTCTCTATTGATGAGATAAACACGAATGTCTGGCATCATGGTGCAGTAGGCAGTGTTTCCGATTTTCCTCACCATATCGCTGACTTTTACTTCCTGATCCATCTGACAAGCGCAATCATTTTACTCCCTTTTATCGGTCTATTATTGCGGTTACTCCAGCACCATTGGCCCAGTGATCCAGATCCATCTCTTGATCCTTCATTAATAGACACTCAGAGCGCTGCGAATCGAAAAGTCTATTCGCCACAGTATCTGGACAATACATTTCTCTCCTCTCCTTCTCTCGCCTTGAGTATGGTACACCGCGAGATCCGAGCAATGACCAAAGTGCTTGATGAAATGATCACCAAAGCACCAAAAGCGGTCATTGAAGGAGATAGCACTCTGATGAATTCCATTCGTGCGCAGGATGATCTGGTGGATGCTATGCATCAAGCCATCACCCAATATTTAGGTCGGATCAGAACCCGTCAATTGCCTACGCAAACAGCAAAAAAAGTGCTCGCCACCATTGCTGTCTCCGGTGCATTGGAATCCATTGGTGATATTATTGAAACAAACCTTTCCCATTTGGCTGAAGTATGTTCCGGTCGCAAAGTGCGCTTCACCGAAGCAGAAACACAACCTGTAATGGAACTGCATGCACATGTTTTGGAAGCCTTCCGTTCTGCGGTCTCTGCCTATGTCTCTCACAGCCGTTCTAAAGCTGAACATGTGCTCATGCTTGATGATCAGTTGCGCCAAATAGAATCTAATTGCCGAATGGAACAGTGGAATACCCTGCACGACAATGAAGAAGCCTTTGACTCCTTCCACCTCACCCTTTTGATGGACATCCGCGAAAATCTCAAACGTATCCATCACCATTCCCGAAGAATCGTTGATCTGGTTCTGGACACCAATCCAACTGATTAACCATTAATTTTTCAACACATTATAAAAACAACAACACTGGAAACGTAGTAACAATTGAACAAACACATAAAATGGCTGTCTAATTGTCATGGAAATATAATCATTTCTTCATACAAAGATCATATTCTGTACTTACCATTGTGAGGGAGGATCGATCATGACTGCCATTAGCGTCCCTTTAATGAAAGGGATCAAACCATTATGGATGCTATTCATTGGTGCTGCCGTACTGTTGTTAGCCCAATCTTCCGAAGCAGGTCAATCTGGTCAGGAGATAAATTTCTTTTTCCTGACCATCCATCTGTTAGGCGGATTAACCATTTTTCTCTATGGCATGGAGATGATGAGTAATGCACTCAAGATGGTCGCCGGTGATCGGATGAAAACCATCTTGGCCAAGCTGACCAGCAATCGGATCATGGGACTGCTTACCGGTACCTTCGTCACATCCATCATTCAATCTTCTTCAGTCACGACAGTGATGTTGGTCGGTTTTGTCAGTGCAGGTTTGATGTCATTGACCCAAGCCATGGGCGTAATTCTTGGCGCAGACATCGGTACAACGGTGACCACTCAGATTGTCGCCTTCAAAGTGACCAAATATGCCGCACTGTTCATCACCACCGGTTTTTTGATGATGTTTGTCGGCAAGTCCGAGAACATGCGTCAATACGGTAATCTGGTCATGGGCTTGGGTATGATTTTCTTTGGTATGGGAGAGATGAGCCAAGCAATGTCACCGCTGCGTGATTATGCGCCGTTTCTTGAGGTGATGCAGAATGTATCCAATCCGGCTATTGGTATTTTGGTTGCAGCGGCTTTCACGGGTTTGATTCAATCCTCATCCGCCACAATGGGTGTTGTGGTCGTGCTGGCCATGCAGGGTTTAATCACATTGGAAGGTGGTATTGCTCTGGCTCTCGGAGCCAATATTGGCACCTGTGTGACCGCTGGTCTGGCAACCATCGGCAAACCCCGCGAAGCCGTGCGTGTTGCTGTAGCTCATGTGACATTCAAGATAGCAGGCGTTCTGCTTTTGGTGGGTTTTATTGAGCCTTTTGCAGCGTTTGTTCGTGACATCTCACCGATTGCTGAGGCAGATGTCACCGGTACACAGGCTATTTTAGCTGCTGAAGTGCCCAGACAGGTTGCCAATGCACATACCCTGTTTAACATCGGTCTTGCGTTGGTTTTTCTTCCATTCACTGATCTGTTTGTTCGGTTCTGTGTATGGGTTGTTCCTGACAAGCGTGATGTTGCCGAGGCCCTACCCGGTTCTGTTGGCTTTAGACCAAAATATCTGGATGACACCCTACTCACTACGCCAACCTTTGCCCTGAGCATGGTAAGGCGGGAAATACACGATGTGGCGCATATGTTGGAAAAAATGCTCCATGAAGTGCTGGATGCCGTGGTTGCTGGTGATATGGAAAAGATGAAAGCGTTGAGCCATCAGGACGATCAGATTGACGCGCTCTATCATCACATTACCCGTTATCTATCCAAAATTGGTAGTCACGATCTACCGGCCAAGGCCGCCAGTGATGTTATTTCTGCCACCAGTGTCATCATTGAACTGGAACATATCGGTGATGTGATTGAGAATAATTTTCACCATCTGGCCAATGTACGCAACAAAGAGGGAGTTGAGCTGGATCAAGAGGAGATCAGAGAGTTAGAGATATATCATCAAGCCGTTGTTTTCGCTTTTCAATCCGCAGTTTCTGCGTTCATTGCGGACGATCGTTTGGCTGCCCAGCGGGTATTCAATCTTAAAGGCAAAATCGCCAGCATGGATACCCGTATTCATACGCGACAACTGCTGAACATGCGTGAAGCTTCCAATGAAACGCAACTGGCTTCGTTCACGCTGAACACGGATATCCGTGAAAATCTGCGTCGGATTTTCTACTACGCCAAACGGATCGCCAAAGTTGAAGCTCAGGTAGACCACACCAATATCTGGAACCTGCCTGAACTGAAGGGCGTACAGTATCCGATAGCCTCTTTGGTTCCACTCAAAACAGGCGCATAAACGCACCAACGAAAGGACCATGGCTCACACAAAGAGCCATGGTCCATCTGTATAGTGCGAACCGTGTCTGAATTATTGGAACCGAGCTCTGATATATCCTGTCAAATTGTTTGAGGGCCTCGGATTCTACAGTGATTTGGAATCGGAATTAGACAATAGCTCATAACCAGGACCGGAACGGCTGAATGTTCAAAATCATATAGTGATTTCGGTCCGAAATCAGACAATGAATCACAACCTGAGTGGAAGCCCTGGTGATGTTTTTTCGCCGCTTTTGATATGCGAAGCAGATCATCAGAGCAAAAACATCACCAGGACATGGACAACTTGTAAAAAAGTCTGGCGCACCCTTGGGAACCAACCCCTGGTGCCATTGTGAGCGCTCTCCACCATGGCGCACACGCTCATAACGGCCTGACGTATCGGTGAACGGGCTCTCCCTTCCTGCTCACCAGATATCTCTCTCCAGACACTTGCCCTTTCCGGTTGGGAAGGGCAATTTTTTTGGTTATGAGAAGGGGCTACGTAGTTGAATAACGGGTGTACGCTTTGATGCCTTTTTTAAGTGGTAATGGCGTAACTCATTATAAAAATGAATGAATTTATGAGTTACGCAGTTGATGGCCTGTCTGTGTTTTGCGCCGCTTCGCGGCTATGCCTTCGGCATGCCAGCCCTTTGGGCTGGGACGGCTGCTACG
>JADFWU010000081.1 GCA_015234045.1 Magnetococcales bacterium | reverse complement strand
TGTCCAAGGTTTGTTCAGAACCGGCCGTGATTCCAAACGCGTCAAGTTGATACCATTGGTCGCAAAACCACCCAGACATTTGTACAAGGATGCGGGAATGTTGCGTACTTCAAACAGCAAACTGGTTTTACATTCTTCTTCACTGAGTTGCGGGAGATGCTCCTCTTTTGAAATTAACAGAAATCGTGTGGTATTGGATTCACTATCCTGAATATCTCGCTCAAGAATAGTCAATCCATACAGATCTGCACACAGTTCTGAAGCGATGGCCGCGATATCCTGATCTTTACGATGAGAAAGCTCTTCAGCAGCTCCTGCGGTATCGTAAACCGCCATTCGCCGCCAGCGATAGCTTCGTATGAAGTGATGGCACTGTGCCAGTGCTTGAGGATGTGAGTGAACGTTCTGAATATCAGCTATTGTCGCACCAGGCTGGCCAAGCAGACAGTGACGTACCCGCAGATAATATTCACCCGTTACTTTCAGGTGATGTAGCGCCAGTAAGTCATAGCTGTCGCTCACTTGTCCGGCAATGGAGTTTTCCACCGGCAACATGCCAATATCTGCTTTACCGCTTTCAACAACGGCAAAAACATCTTCAAAGGTCTTACAAGGCAGTACGTCATATCCTGGCAGGCGCTCCCGGCAAGCCTGTTCGCTATAGGCACCGCGCATACCCTGGAATGCTACTGTTTTATTCTTTTCATTCACCTTATCCGCCTTCCTGGTCATACTGCACCAACCTTTGCCATCAAGCTTATCGGCCCTTTAATTAGGTATTCACCGGATTATAGACTGTGCGCCATGGATAATCTTTGCATCAGCACTACAGATAACACATTAACCCATCAGGCCCATTCTCTGGCAGATCGATTGGGTATTCCATTTACACAATCGAATAATAGAGATCAGAACGCCTTTCATCTGGTGCTGACACCTGAACGTCTTGAGTTGCAAACCCCAAACCATCCACGGGAACGCCCTATTTATGTTGACTTTGTTGGTGGCGTGGTCGGTTTTCGCCGTCGGGATGGACGACATCCGCCATTGGCGCGGGCGGTTGGTGTCAAAGGAAACTTCATGCCCTATGTCGTGGATGCAACAGCGGGATTGGGTCGAGATGGATTTCAGCTTGCTTCTCAAGGATGTAAGGTAACAATGATAGAACGGAGTTTAGCAACATATGCCCTGTTGGAAAATGGACTGCAACGGGCCAGAATAGATCAAGAAACTGCATTAATTTCCAGTCGTATCACTTTGATTTATGGTGATTCATTAGATATTATTCACAATCAAAATGATGTTCAGAATGAGAATCAGAAACCTGACACCATCTATCTGGACCCCATGTTTCCACACCGCAAGAAATCCGCGTTGGTGAAAAAAGAGATGCGCCACTTACGCCAATTGGCTGGTGATGATCTCGACGCGCCAGCTTTACTTGAGGATGCGCTGAATCATGCAGGCTATCGGGTGGTTGTAAAGCGTCCACGTCAGGCACCGCCACTCACAGGGCCTAAGCCCGCATTCCAATTGACTGGAAAAACCACTCGGTTTGATGTGTATGTGATAGGCACTATTTAATACCCTGCCTACCATTCGAAAATCCTTACCCGAAAAAACTGGAAATAATTGAACCAATGGCCTACCCTGATCAGGTTTGACAACGCCTAACAATACACCACAATTAAATTCATTTAATATTGAAAAATCAAAAAGTTGAAAAGAATATCCATTGGACTTTCTCAGGAGTTTATCCGTGCCTTATCCTCAAATACTTTCCTTCTCTGGGTGGCTCAAACGCACAGTTGTGCTTTTGTCGGGCCTCATTTTGATGACCTCGTGTATGGCACCATCTGTTAAAACCACACAGTTGCAAGCCGCAAAATATAGCGAAGCTGCCAAGCTGCGTCAGATTGCCGTGGTCAATTATAAAGGTAAGGATGGCCGTTCCGTTGCCTCAGAGGTTGAAGCCATGCTCGCCTCTGTCCAGGTTGGTGAAGCGCCCTATTTTACTTTGGTTGAGCGAAATCAGCTGAATCGGGTGATGAGTGAGATTAAAAAAACCAATGCTGACTTCTTTTTTGATAACAGTGCAGCCGCTGAAGTAGGCCGTTTGGTCGGTGCTAAAGCAATTTACACCGGACAAATCAATGCCAATACAGTCACTGATGAGTCATACACACAGAAACGCAAAAAATGTGTGCAAAAAGTCAAAACCGGCAAACGAATTTTAGGTGTTGATGTAACGAAATGTGTAAAGAAGAAAAAAGTCACTATCAGCTGCCTTAAACGGACAGCAATCTTTAAATTTACTCCAAAAATCATAGAAGTAGAAACCGGTCGCATCGTCTATGCACGCAAGATCTCAACAACCAAGAGTGATCAGGGATGTCCTGATGAAGATAACCGAATGATTGCTGCTGGTACGCAACTGATGGATCAGGCAAGAGAGTCCGCTATCCTGCGTATGCGTCAGGATATTGCACCACATCTTGTGACAGTCTCCATAGCGCTTATGGAAGAGGAAGAAGGTATTGAGTCGGAAGCTGCCCGAAAGAAATTGCAACGCGGCATGGAGTTCGCCAGAGCGAATCGCATGGATAGAGCGTGCGAAATCTGGAGCCATGGCCATAAACTTTCACCGGATGCACCAGCTTTTCTGTTTAATATGGGCGCATGCAGTGAAACCAGTGGTGATTTGACAACCGCTCTGAGTTGGTACACAAAAGCAGATCGGGCAATGCTCCACCCAGATGATAAAATGAATGCCGCACTTCATAGGGTTAAAGAAGCACTGAACGAACGCGATACACTGCGCGATCAACTTAAGAAAAAACAACAGAACCACAACGCATCCGGGTTTTAACAGCGCATCATGGCTGCCTATATAGTCCGTCGAATCCTGCTTATGATTCCTACGCTGTTTGGCGTAATGGCCATCACATTTTTGGTGATTCAGTTTGTCCCTGGCGGGCCTGTGGAACGAATGATTTCACTGATGGAACAGAGTCATATGGCGGGTGAAAGCCGCAGTACCAGCACGCAAGGTATGAGCAGTTACCAAGGCGCTAAAGGGCTTGATCCTGCTCAAATTGAGGCGTTGCGTAAGCTGTACGGCTTTGACAAGCCAGCCCATGAGCGATTTTTGCTGATGTTGGGCAACTATATCCAGTTTGAGTTTGGTGAATCCTACTACTATCATCGGAAAGTGGTGGATCTGGTCATTGATAAACTACCGGTTTCCATATCCTTAGGGGTCTGGACCTTTCTGTTGACCTATTTGATCAGCATTCCGCTGGGAATTGCCAAAGCGGTGAGAGATGGTAGTCGTTTTGATGCTCTCTCTTCCACTCTGGTATTGGTTGGCTATTCCATTCCCGGTTTTGTACTTGGTTTGATGCTGATTGTATTGTTTGGTGGCGGCAGTTTTTGGGATATTTTTCCCATGCGTGGGATTGTTTCAGACAACTGGGAAACCCTCGCATGGCCAGCACAAATCACCGACTATCTGTGGCATATGGTATTACCGATCACCGCTTCGGTCATGGGCTCATTTGCGGTTATGACCATGTTGACCAAGAATAGCTTTTTGGAAGAGATTTCAAAACAGTATGTCACCACTGCTCGCGCTAAAGGGTTGTCTGAACGCGGTGTTTTGTATGGTCATGTATTCCGAAACGCCATGATACCATTGGTCACCGGTTTTCCAGGTTCATTTGTAGCGGCATTTTTCAGTGGCAGTCTGCTTATTGAGACTATTTTCAGTCTGGATGGTCTGGGATTGCTGGGTTATGAATCGGTGGTAAATCGAGATTATCCTGTGGTGATGGCAACGCTCTATTTCTTTACGCTTGTGGGGCTTGTTACGAAATTATTGACAGATATCACCTATGTGATGGTTGATCCTAGAATTACCTTTGAAAGTCGGTCGTAACTATTTGATTTTATTTTTCTCGTCTGTTGGATGTGACGACATTTATTTTAAAATTATTAATTAAAATCAAATAGCTAGAATAGCTAACCAACCCAAATTCTACTGAGACAATCAGGCCACCAGTAGACCGCTTCATCATCTCGTCTTGTCAACCCGGCGATTGGACCATCTTGTGAAAGAACGAACGCAACCGAGCCGGGCGAATGTCCGACAAAGTTCACCGCCGAATTATGCCGAGTGCCATAGCGGGACGTATCCAAAGTGTCTTGAGGAAATCCCTCTTCGGAACCGACAACGACTTCGTGTGGCCATGTTCGTGCCATCAGGACCGATCCAAATGAGATGGGGCGCAGACGGTCAGAAATGATCAAAGCACCATCAACACGGGTAAACTGCGCTAAAAGTTCAACATGTTCAACGACTTTTCGTTTGCATGCAATGATTGCCTGTGCAAGCACATTGGGATCAGGAGCAGGAATACCATTCGGACCGGGTGAAGTGTGTCCTTGCAGGGTTTCCATGGCACACAGTTCACCAAGCAGTGGCACACCTTCCAACTCATTATTGGAAATAACATGTTTAGAAACAATTCTATGCCTGGTTTGTGTCACTAAAGATTCAGGAATCCATATGATACTACCACCATGACCTCGTTCGCTGGACTCTTGCAGCAATTCATTGATTAAATCCCGATAGGTACGCCAGTAACGGGTGCCGTAGCGTTTATATTCAGGATGTTCTCGGATGACTCTGAGAATACTCCAACCAATGAGAGTGGAAGTGAACGGTGTAGGCGTAGGTTGGCTGAATTTACCCGCGTTGAATCGTGCGATGGTAAGGCTGCCACGATGCACGCTCAATGAACCAGGAATGCGGGATGAAATGATCAATAAATCGGGCTGATTGACACCAAACGGTAGAGGATCAAAGCGGTTATGGCCGCGTTCGGTGGTGAAGACCGCGCCCCAAATTTCGAGCTCATCCGGTTCATCCGATACTTGGCTAACAGCCATAATGGTTGTTGAAGGATCAAATGCGGGTGCCAGTTTCACCAATGAATCAACGCTAAATGGCAGTCGTTTTTCAAGTTTTACCACCATCTGTTCGCCACTCAAGCCCCAATCGGGGAATGTGTCGGATTGCGCCAAGGCGACACAAAGCTGTACAGGTCGTTCTTCCTCACGCTTCAAGCCTGCCAGATAGACGATCTCCATGATCTGTTTGACATGGCGAAATCGCGGACGTGACGAATCGCCACTATTGTCCTTTTCCCACAGTTCGATCACCTGGTCGATGATATGATGGTCAAACAAAAGGCTTCTCCTGATAAATAGCGCCAGGCGGTGGTTCAACTGCAACCATTGAAACAGAGTGTGTTCAATGGGAAGATTATACGGATTAGTATGAAAATACGATGTCACTTATGGTGGCGAATCAGATCACTTCTGGCAAGCTTCTCCATGCAGGAAAAGGACAGAAATATAAATCATCAACAGCTGACATGAACACGCCTTCATCATATATCAGAAATTTCTATTGAAGGGATTGCTGATATTCCATTGAATTCAGCAGCGTCACAGCGTATCATTTTCCAGTTAAGTGGGATGGAGATGAAAACTCTGTGCCTGTCTTTCGGCACATAAAGATTTATTTGGTTTATAGTAACAGTTTGTTTCAATATGTTTTAAGTAGCAAAGCTGCTGGAAATGCAAATTTCTGCTGCGTTTATATTCTTGAGTATATGTTCAAGAATATCATAATATTCGTTCATCGTGATGGTTCGCACCAAAATCGCGCTTTGAACGCGGAATTCAAATGCCACATCTTTCGGGAGAACACCTATGGCTGATGGAAATGAGTTCCAGTTGAATCCTACGCCCTTGCTGGATGATCTGGAAAGTGGACCCTGGCCTAGCTTTATCAAAGGCTTTAAAGAGCAATTCAAAAAAACCGGTAACACCATGATCCGGGGTGCTCTGGATCAGCTTAACTACTCTTACCAGACCAAAATGGGTTACTGGAAGGGTGGTGTGGTCGGCGTTCATGGTTACGGTGCTGGTATCATCAGCCGTTATTCTATGGTTTCTGATCTGTTTCCAGAGGCTAAAGAGTTTCATACGGTTCGTATCCAGCCTGCTCCAGGATTGCACTACTCCAGTAAATCTCTTCGTGAGATTTGCGATATCTGGGAAAAATATGGCTCAGGCCTGATTAACTGTCACGGCCAGTCTGGTAACTTGCAGTTGATCGGTATTGAAGCTGACAAAGTTCAGGCCGCCTTCGATGAATTCAACCAAAAAGGTTGGGATCTCGGTGGTGCTGGTGCCTGTGTACGTACAGCGGCTTCTTGTGTCGGTCCTGCGCGTTGCGAAATGTCGTGCTACGATACTTTGAATGTGCACCACAAGATGTTGACCTACTTCACTGATTTGGTTCATCGTCCTGCGCTGCCTTACAAAGCCAAATTCAAATTTTCCGGCTGCCCCAATGACTGTACCAACGCGATTCAGCGTGCGGACTATGCTGTCATCGGCACTTGGAAAGGCGACATCCAAGTGGATGAAGCTGAAGTCAAAGCATTTATTGATTCCAAAGGAATGGACTATGTGGTCAACAACGTAGTTACACGTTGTCCCACAAACGCAATCACCATGGAATCTGGCAGCATCAAGATCAATAACGATGATTGCGTGCGCTGTATGCACTGCATCAACGTGATGACCAAAGCGCTGTCACCAGGTAAAGAACGTGGTGTTTCTCTGCTGTGTGGTGGTAAAGGTATTCTGAAAGTCGGCAACATGCTCGGCGCAATGATGATTCCTTTCATCAAAGTGGATACTGAAGAAGAGCAGGAAGCTTTTGTTGAGCTGATTGAACAGATCCTCGACTTCTGGGCTGACAATGCTCTGGACCACGAACGTCTTGGTGAGTTCATCGAGCGTATCGGTATGCATGCCTTCCTGGAAGGTGCCGAACTCGATACCAGCATTGATATGGTTACCCATCCTCGGGATAATCCATACTTCAAAGCCGGGTATGATCATGATCCGCTTAAAGAGATCAGCCTCTAATCCAGGCTTTCTTTTCGAGCGTATAGATATTCAAGACAAAATCAGTTTGGGAGAAACTCTCCATGGCTGCAGAAAGAACATGGACAACCATTGAATCCGGCCCGCCAAATGCCTGGGATTTCCTTCATCCCGTTTGCCAGAAAAACTATGGCAAGTGGAAATATCATGAGCGGCCCCGCCCTGGCGTGCTGAAGCATGTTGCCGAGAGTGGCGATGTGCTCTATACCGTACGTGCTGGCACCGAGCGTCAAGACACTGCTACCATCATCCGTCGCTTCTGCGATCTGGCTGACAAGTATGCAGACGGTTTTCTGCGCTGGACCGTTCGGAACAACGTAGAATTCATGACCCCGTCCTGGGACAACGTTGAAGCCCTGATCAAGGACTTGAACGATCTTGGACATCCCGTTGGTGGTACCGGACCTTCCGTATCCGCCATCGCGCATACCCAGGGTTGGTTGCACTGCGATATTCCTGCGACTGATGCCTCTGGTGTGGCTAAGTCCATCATGGATATCGTCTATGATGAATACATCGTGGAAGAGATGCCCAACCGGGTTAAGCTCTCCACCAGTTGCTGCGAAATCAACTGCGGCGGTCAGGCTGACATTGCTGTGATCATTCAGCATACCCGTCCGCCACGGATCAACCATGACATTCTCTCCGGCATCTGCGAAATGCCCAGCACAGTGGCACGTTGCCCTGTTGCCGCTATTCGTCCTACCACAGTGAACGGTAAGCCGTCCCTGATGGTTGTTGAAGAGAAATGCATCTGCTGCGGTGCCTGCTTCGGCGCTTGCCCAGCCATGGAGATCAATCATCCTGATTACTCCAAACTGGCAATCTGGGTTGGTGGTAAAAACTCCAACGCTCGTACAGCACCAGCTAATATGAAGCTTGTCTGCCATGGTATTCCTCAAGAGCCACCACGTTGGCCTGCCGTTGGTACGCTTGTGAAGCGTATCCTCGATGCCTACAAAGACGGTGCTCGTGATTGGGAACGCATGGGTGAGTGGATCGATCGGATCGGTTGGAAACGCTTCTTTGAAACGACCGGCCTTAAGTTCGATACATACATGATCGACACCTACAGGCATGCTCGTACATCCTTCAACACCTCGACCCATGTTCGGTTCTGAGGCAGGATTGCGACGCGACACAGCCTGAGAGGAGATAAGCCCAATGGCCGATATTCCAAGCAATCGGTACCACAAAGAAGCGACAGAATGGGAGTACCTTCCCTTCTCTCGTGAAGAAGATGAAGAACGCCATGTTGCGTACGGCGAAGCCAGTACAAAATGTCCTACGTACAATGAGCGTACGCCGCCCTGCACCAATGCTTGCCCGGCTGGTGAGGATATTCGTGGCTACAACAACATTCTGCGCGGCATTTGGCCTGCGGATGATCCCTGGGAAGCTGCTTGGCGTCGTTTGACGACCAAGAATCCATTCCCAGCGATTATGGGTCGGGTTTGCCCGGCACCTTGTCAGTCCAAATGTAATCGTCAGTTTCGTGATGAGACCATTGGCATCAACGCCATTGAGCATGCTCTTGGCCAATATGCCATTGAAAAAGGTTTTGGCTTTGAAAAGCCTACCACCAAAACCGACAAGAAAATTGCGGTAGTGGGTGGTGGACCTGGTGGTCTGTCCAACGCATACCAATTGGCGTTGCGCGGTCACAATGTGACCATCTTTGAGCGTGAAGCCAAACTGGGTGGTATGATGCGTTACGGCATCATGGGGTATCGTATTGATCGTGACGTCATGGACGCCGAGATCAAGCGTATTACCGACCTGGGTATGGAAATCAAGACCAATACCAATATTGGTACTGATGTTACTCTGGACCAACTCAGTAAGGATTATGATGCGGTATTTCTGGCCGTAGGTGCTCAGAATGGCCGTGATATTCCTATTCCTGGTGGTGAAGGTGCAGGCTGCACCAACGCTATTGAGTTCCTGCGTGGTTTTGAGCACGCTGGTGGTCCTGGTTCTGACTATGCCAGCAAGATTGGCAAACATGTGCTCGTCATCGGTGACGGTGATGTGGCCATGGACGTTGCGCGTCTGGCTTTGCGTCTCGGTTCCAAAGCGACACTGCTTTCTGGTGTGGCACGGGAAGA
>JADFWU010000080.1 GCA_015234045.1 Magnetococcales bacterium | reverse complement strand
ATACGCATTCCACTTTAAAAATAAATATTGTTCATTAATGATTATTTTCAATGAGGTGCCCCGTCATTACCGCGAAGACAGGAATCCAGGCTGGCAGAGAACCAACCAGATTCCCGCCTTCGCGGTAATGACGACGTTTCAGTTGTGTAATTTAGATTTGAAACGGTTATACCCGGTTTGGTTGAGTCGTATTGCCCATAACCGGATTGTCCAGATTTGAGTTAACTTGGCTATAATCCCCGAAAATCAGTCACGGTGACCACTGATCATCCGGGCGGCGGTCCGTTTAGAGATGCGTGTACCGGTGATCATATAGATCTCTTCGACGATTTCCCGGTAGGAGTAACCACGCCGGCAGAGCTGGCGGGACAGATAACGCCGGTACTCCGATTGAAACCGGTGCATACGTGGAATATTCATCCGGCCTCGATCCGGGCAGGAGCGGTCTGTACGGTAGGATTCAAACAGTTGCCACATCTGCATAAACGCATCCATACCGATATGTTTGGCAACGTTAATCCAGAGTGGATGCATACCCACATCACGCAGGGTCCGAAAACTGGGCCGAAACGCTGCAATACCCAGCCGTTGTAGATAGTCATTACCACGGCTAAACGGGTGAACAGCCGAACCGAGACCATTCATCGATTCTCTAAATTGGATCTGGGCTGGCGGGGCACTCTTTCGATAGCTTTTGCGATGAGTCCGATTTTCCACCGCGTCCAAGGGCGAGGCGCGATTCTCAACACCATGAATCGGTCGGTGAACTGAACGGGATACCCGACTTCGACTCTTCCGGGACGCTTGGTAATCGGGACGATATCGGGTGGTATAGGCTGGCCGACTGACGCAATACCCTCTCTGCTGATCGGAAACACCACCATTCGACACCAATCTGACCGGCGATTGATCACGCCTAAAACCAGTGGATTTAGATGAACCACTGACAGACCGGCGTACCGTTTGTTGCTGTCGTCCGGCCAGCAGCGATAGCGGTATTTTTGGTGCTGTTTGGACTGTAAACCTGTGTTTTGGACCCATTCTGTTACCTCAGTAGATTACAACAGTGTCTATCCTATTGATTTGTTGGGTATAGGGTCATTTGATGTGCTTTATCCCCATTGCGGAGAAAACCACCCATTCCCTACCCTGCATTAAGAAGGTGCCTGTGGATCTGGGCGCAGGGCGGCGACAAACCACCTGGTCTGATCAGATCTGGTTCATGGGGGTTTCAAAGGGATTTACTGCATGTAGTTCGGTAAGTATCTGTGGATTGATTCGCGCGGTGAATGTTGGAATTAACCCGGAATGGCGAACCACAATCAGAATAGATTATCCTGTGCAGGGATACCAGTTTTTGCCTATCTTTGCATTAACTTCACGATAGAATATAGCCGTTACGCAGTTGCCAGTTGAAACACGCATTAGGGCATGACGACTACCAGTACTCTTTCAACTGCGAAACGCCTAGAGTAATCAAATGAAGGCCACGTTTAGCGCGCTTCAACGGTGATCGTATTGAATGACAGCCTAAAATATAAAGTGCTTCGTGTTTTCCTGCTGGTGAGCACCGTTTTCCTATTCATCACCATGAATATGGAACATATCGGACTGCGAAGCAATCCGAGCGCTAAGGTTATGTTGATGGCGGCGCTATTGGCGATTGCAGCCATTCCCGTTCTTTTGGACTATCTACAATATCCCGTGATGTCACGAACCGCCTGGTTGCTGTTGTTGGCCTTTGTTCCCTTAATGGCTGCCTATGTGCCTACTTTGCTGACCGCTGGCGATAAAATGGTGATTATTCAACGCATTGCCCAATTGATGCTTTTGGCAATCTGGGCCATTGGGGTGATGCGTATGGCACGATCCAATCTACTGGTTTTATTTTTACAGTGGTTTTTTATTCTGTTGGTGTTTAGTAATTTTGCGGCTTGGTTGGCTCAAGGAGCCAGAATGCCGATGTTGGGCCTGTTCGGTAAGAAGAACATGCTGCCCTACATTATGGTGCCGAGTATCTATTTTCTGCTGCTTCCTACAACCGGTGTATCACTGAAAATTACGCGTATAACGCGTTTGGCGTGTTGGTCTGCCCTGTTCATGACGTTTATTACCGCCATGCTGGCTAGCGCTCGGGTTGCGGCGCTCTGTTATATTTTTACGATTATGGCGTATATGGCATGGCCAATCATAAGCAAAACAGCATTGCGCTATAAAGCCACCATGATGACAATGTTTTTTGGCGCACTATTCATTATTGTGATAATCGCGAGTTTAATGGCCTTGCAAAATTTTAGCCTGATCGATGACTTGACCACACAGGTTACGGGTCGAAACATTCACTCAGGCCGTGAGACCATATGGCCATTGCTTCTGCTGGCTATTTCCCAAAAACCCTTATTTGGGTGGGGAGCGGATGTGCGTCCTGGCACCTTTTTTGTCGGTTCAGGGCATGATTTGAGTCAGGATTATTCGGCCCATAATCTGTTTCTACAGGTGGGATTGGATGCGGGATTGTTTGGCGTGCTCGGACTGTTGTTTTTGATATGGCGTATCTGGGTGCTGTATATGCCATGGCGACACATGTTCCGTGTACGCCTGGCGGCGATTTTATTATTGGCTAATGTATTGCAACAAAGTTTTGGTGTCTCCATGACTCAGTCGAATATGTATATGGCCATTATAATTTGGTCTGTGATTGGCTTTGCTCTTGGAGAGGTGGAGCGCCTTAATAAAAGCACCCAGAAGCACAGGTTCTTAGGTCTTGGACGGGGAATCAGACCGGAGCAGAACCCACATCAGCCCAACAATACTACCACCAACCAACCCGAGCAGAACTAATAGTAGCCAGTTGGGAGAAACATAGGCATCCAATTCTGGAAGCATGGGCGGGTCAAGCACCTTAAAAGCGTACTCCGCGCGACCATTTGCCATCATGATATGATAGAGTTGGGATTCAATTAAACCAGCAGCGGTGCGATTGAGTTCTACATTGTTATGACTTGCTATCTGTTTGGTTAAATAGTCAATATTCTTTTCAGCTTCAATAATGGCATCATGACGCATGCGCTGATTGATGCGTTTGATCAACTTCTCTGACCACTGTTTTGCTAGGGTAGGATCACTCCACTCAATAACCAGTGTGATGAAACCGGTTGTGGAGTCCTCTTTGATACGACGGATTTTCTGATCAAACAGTATGATTGCATCTTGTAAGGTGGGAATCTCTTCAGCGCTCAACTCACTGGACCAGGTATTTTTCTCAAAGTCCCATTTGGTATGAAAAAGGCGGTTTAGCAACTGTTCTTCGGTGATAAAATCAGCGGTAAAATGGCTGGATTTTAAAATGGCCAGCGCGGTATCTTTCAATTGTGACCGACTGAACGACAAACCGGCTAAACTGCTTAACCCCTGAAGCGCACTGCCGCCACCACCAAGGCTTGACGACGTGCCACCAATGACCTCCTGAGGCTGCAATAGCATTTGCACCTCATATTTGGGCGTCATCAATGAGCCAGCAACCAGGGCCAATGATAAGAAAAACACAATGGTCAGAATGATCCGATAGCGGCCACCATGAATAATTCTCCATAACTCTTTCAAGGAAACTTCCTCGTCAGCAGCATACCGGACAGGTGGTTGCTGGTACGGATAATCTTGCTGTGGAGGTGGAATTTCAGATTGGTTTTGAGTCATGGAGTACGCAGTGTGATTTGGTGGATAATTTTAGATCAGTTCTTCTATTGATGTTGTTGGTTTGCTTGTTGAATTTAACAAATGAATCAATAGAAAGTGTACTAAAAAGAGTATGAACGCTCAGGGATAGGAAAGCAACAGACTGTTCTATCGACCTTTGGCGGCAATTTTTGATTTGAGTGCGATTAAAACGCCAAAAATGCTGGAATCAATTTTTTTACGCCAACGCAGCCAAATGGTATCAAGGATATTCCATGCCGT
Organism: Magnetococcales bacterium; assembly: GCA_015234045.1. Lineage (GTDB taxonomy): Bacteria > Pseudomonadota > Magnetococcia > Magnetococcales > JADFWU01 > JADFWU01. Next base: position 5,985 of record JADFWU010000080.1, on the reverse strand, counting down.
GATACCAAACACAAACCCGTATGCCGCGCCGATAATACCATACAGGGATGAACCCAGTGTGATCAGTCCCAAAGCGATAATGGTGGTAAACGACAGTATGCGCAGATGGACGCGTTCGGCCCCAATCATGGTCATAATCTGACCGATGGAACCACACAAGGACGAAACCAAAAAGCCAACGGCCATGATTAACAGTGCTGGCGTGGCCACCGCATAACTGGGATTGAACAGTGTTAAAATCTGATCACCAAAAAAGAACAGCAACACCACGATGAATGAAGCCACCACTGTCGCGGTAACCGCTGAAAAGTTTGCCAGATATTGTACGGTGCTGATCTCGCCTTTGGCGTAGTTACGCGCGATCATGGGACCGATGATGATATTGATGGCCTGAAGGGGAAATGTCAGGGTGGCAGCGGTACGCAGTGCCGCGAAAAACGGACCGGTTTGTTCAGGGGAGAGCGTTAAACCCAATACAACGATTGTCAGATGCTGAAAGGCTGGACCAAGAAAAGCCACCATCCACAATGTGCGGGTTGTTTTTCTCCATAAGGGTTTCTCCTGCTCAACGCTACTGCCCCCGTCAACGGGATCATCGGCGGCCACAATAACGCCTGACCGGGAAAAATCCATGATTGGCCGGTAGATCATCTGATATTGAACCGCTACGAGCACAAAAAGTACCGCAGCCAGTACCAACAGGGCTGTTACCGCATCAAACCCGGTGCCAAAAAGCATAAACAGAGCCAGCAGGGCAACCGGTCGCCACAGTACATCTTTTGGCCCTAATGCCCGCGTCACTAAACCCACACCGCGCAGAGCGCGAGAAGTATATTCCGAAATCACCAGGGCCGGCACCAGCAGCGCGGCGGCATAGAGATAATTTCCCTGCGCTTCCGGTACGATCTGGCCGTAAATCCATCCGCCAAAGCCAGCAAGCAGCATGGATCCCAGCGCACCATACAGAGTGACTTTTCCCGAAAAGCGCAACACACCCTGAGCCAAATCAGGGCGTCCGGTCCCGGCATATTGACCCAGAAAACGCATGATCATCACGTACTGACCGACACCACCGATCAGGGCGAGACTCAGGGCAACGCTGATACCAAACGCCAGCCGGCCAAACTCGGCATCGGACATCCAACGGGCCAAAACCACGAACAGGCCATAACTCAATAATGCCGTAGTGATCCGAATCAGGATCGCTTTTCTGCTTTGTCGTAACAGACGTTGGCTGAACCCACTCTTTGGGCCATTCTCGGTGCTCAACGTTTTGCCCATATTTGGTTAAACCTTTTTGTCCGTTTTATGCCCTTATTGACTGTATGTATTCATTTTTATATATAGTAGTAACTATTCTAGTTTAGACAGCCTTTGCCGCTGGGTTGCTCTTTTTGGGCAACATGCTTCAAATAGCAGTTACGCAGTTGAAACATACAGCATTAGGGCGTGAACACGTCATTCCCGCAGAGGCGGGAATCCAGGGAACAGAAAACCAACTGGATTCCCGCTTCCGCGGGAATGACGGCTACCAATACGCATTCAACGGCGTAACTCTTAAGTCTATAAGTTGCTAACATCGGGTTCAGGTCGGGAATCTGGCGACTCCATAGCCTGGATGAAATCGCGTTCAAGGTTCAAAAAGTGCGCTTCCCAACTCCATTTTTCCACAACAAAATTGCGGGCCTGTTCGCCTAAACGACGGCGTTTTTGATCATCTTTCAGAAGCGTAACCACACTGTCAGCAAACGCCTGCGCATCCGATTCAATCTGGAGATGTTCACCCGGCGTGGCGCGAATACCCTCATTGGCCACCGGCGTGGCCACCACGGCTTTACCCATGGCCAGCGCCTCAAGCAGTTTGTTCTGCAAGCCAGCACCAACCTGAATTGGATTGATATACACACCAGCCCGCGCGATGATGTCAGCAATGGATGGCACATTGGCCAGTACGGTAATACCATCCATCCGACCCAGATTTTGCACCGATTTTCGGGGATTGCGTCCAGCAATCAACAGGCGCACATCCGGTATCTGCTGTTTGATCACCGGCCAAACATGTTCACAAAACCACATGATGGCGTGAACATTGGTGTTGGTAATCAAACTGCCGGTAAAGGCCAGGGTATTTGGCTCCACCAAGCCTTCATCCTGGGGCGTGAACTGCACAATATCCACACCGTGCGGACCATAAACAAAATTATCAATGGCCGGTTGCCCATAGCGATCACACTGCTGCTGAACCGCTTTGACATCATTGGGACCGATCAACACCGAACGGGTGAATCGTTGCCAGATCTTGGCCTCATAAGGACCGATTAGGCGACTCTCAAAGGCATAGACCAGTTTTTCCAGCGGATTTTTAATATTTTTCACCATGCGTTGCACATTAAGTGTCTGTGACAACTGCATAGCCAGGACGGTAGCAAAGGGCTGTTGTGGATGGGCAGCGCGTACCGCTTTATCCAGATCCTGGATACCCGCACTGCTGCGAAAATAGTAGCAGTAGACAATATCATAGTCGCCGGCCAGGGCATTTTTACGCACTGCCTTAGACTGGGCTTTGGCGTTGAATAGTCCCACCTGCATCGGCAAACCCCGCAGGGCACCCAGTACGCCGCTCACAATACCGCGTATTTTGCCAAACACATAAAAGGAGACATTTTTACAGCGTGATTCCAACCATTCCTGATCTTCGATAGTAGGTGGTGTACTGCCACGAACCGCATGCAAATCAACCTCATGACCCCGTTTATGGAGAAAATCGATCAGGTAGGCAACAGTCATCTGATCGGCCCGATCCATGGGCAGTGGACATCGACTGCTGACTACCGCAATGCGTAAACGCCGTTTGCTAGGCTCTACCCGCATGGGCGTTGGAAAACGTTGTCCTGAGTTGGCCATAATATGAACCTGCTACCCTTCCAAGCGGTGAATATTGATAACCTTGTCGCCTAACGGTTTCAATTCACGCATGTCTATAATGGCCTTGCCGAACACCACCACGTCATAGGGTGCCATATCCGGCAGTTTGTCAATCATGGCTTGGCTGACCTGTGGATTGTTCTCCTGAAGCGCCATATGTTGCAATGTGGGCTGCTGACCGTCTGCTGAAGAGAGATCCGGGTCGTAAATATCAACCACATAGCCTTCGCCAATCAGGGTATTTGCCAGATCAAGCAGCGGGCTCTCTCTGAGATCATCGGTATTGGTCTTAAAGGAGAGTCCCAATTGCAGAATACGGCCACCTTTCGGTGTACGTGTCATAACCCGTTGGGCCAGATAGTCTTTATGGGACTGGTTGCTGTTCATGATATTGGCCATAATCGGCATATCAACGCTGGCACCATGACCCAATGCATTGATGGCCCGTACATCCTTGGGCAGGCAGGAGCCGCCAAACGCCCCGCCGGGTTTCATGTAATAGGGTGAAATATTGAGCTTGGTATCGGAAACGAAAATGTCCATGGTCTGGGCTGGATCCACACCCAGTGTTTGCGCCAATCTACCAATTTCATTACTAAATGAAACTTTGAGCGCGTGGAAGGCATTGTCGGTGAACTTGACCATTTCAGCCACTTCCCAACTCACCTCAAACAGCGGCGCATCGATGCCATCATAGATACCGCGCATGCGGTCACTGACACCCTGTTCACGCTCACCAATGACAATCTTAGGCGGGTTGAAATAGTCATAAACCGCGGTAGATTCCCGCAGAAACTCAGGATTGAACACCACATCATAGCGCCCGGATCCGGGTGATTCACCGCTGGCCGCTTCCATGGTTGGTACAATCAGAGAACGAATGGTGGTTGGCGGGGCCGTGGAACGGATAACACAGATCAGCGATTCGGCGTCCGCGGGTCGTTGTGTTACCCCTTGGCCGATATCCGCTGCCGCTTGGCGCAGATAGCGATTATCCAATGAGCCATCCTCTGCGGTCGGCGTGCCAACACAGACAAAGACCATGCTGGCATCAACCAAATGGGGTTTCAGGTTGGTATCACTGGTCAATAGTCCGGCTTGCAGTCCCGATTGCAACAATCCATCAATTTCAGGTTCGTTGATCGGCGACACACCGCGGGCTAACAGATCCACTTTGGCCGGGTCAATATCGACACCAACCACGTGATGGCCTTGCTTCAACAGGCAGGCGGACACTGTGATGCCGACATACCCCATACCGCAAATTACAATCTTCATGAAGAGTTGGTCCTGAATCGTTGCTGTTGATTACATCGCGTAGTCACTGTGGATTGACTTTTATTCACCAAAACGATAGCTAAATCGCGCAATATCCTTGGCATAGTACCGATTGACATATTCCAGCGTCTCATCATCGTAATACGCGCTATAGTGCGGATACGTATGACGTTCAACGCGATGGCGCAGAAGATATTTGCCCATGGTTGTTACCCATTGGCGGGGCGTTTTTCGGTCCGCAACCTTGCCGGTTGACGATTTATTGGCATGCGGCAATTTCTGTGGTTGCCAATTGAGTCGCCGACAGACTTCTTCGAAATCGGCTTGAAGATTTTCAAAACGGCCAATGAAATCCACCAGGCATTGACCCTGATCATCATACAGATAGTCACTCTGAGGCATGATGTGACGATAGCGATCATCCCAACCGGGCGTTGGAAAATGATTGAAAACAAACCGTTTGAAATCCCGAAAGTACGGATGTTTACGAAATCGGTATTCCGAAACCAGCCGCGCCCAGGGATTACGCACAAATCCGAACTTGAAGTAGTCCGAAAACTGCTGCTGATCGACATAGCCCAGATCGATATACTCCTGAGCGGTCAAATGGGCCAGCCGGGGCGGGCCACGTTTGGGATCATCGTTGGCACACAACAATAGCTTTTTCCGCTCTTCCGGCGCCCAGGAGAGCCCCAACCGCTTCAGGAAAACCTGCTCTACGCTCTGACCAGCCACTTTTGGAACGTGAACGAAGATAACCCGGTGATCATGACATAACATGATACGCTCCACAGCGTGCAGAGCGGTTATCAAATCCGGTGCCTATCGGACGCATAAAATCATTCCACTTTAAAACTAAACACTGTTCAGTTTTTCATTTTTTCAATGAGTTACCCCGTCATTCCCGCTTTCGCGGGAATGACGAAGTTCAAGTTGTGTAATCTAGAATTGTAAGGACTATACAATACCTACTCACTGTTTCTCAGAACGTCGGTCCATTCATCCCTGTGGATGCGCATCCAACCAGTTCATATAGGCGGTGATGCCATCTTCAAGGGCGGTGAACTCCTTGGTATACCCTGCTTTACGCAACTGGGTGGTATCGGCACAGGTATATGCTTGATACTTATCTTTCAAGACATCCGGCATCTCTTTAAAGCGCACTTCGCCTTTTTTCAGACAACGGACCACATTGTCACCAACATCTCGGAAAGAGCGGGCCTTACCGCAGCCACAATTGACCACCGCCTGAACCGGCTGTTCGGAAAACGCAAAGTGGAAATTGACATCCACCACATCACCAACCCAGACAAAATCCCGGAGATGGCCACCTTCGTCGTAACCATGACTGGCACCAAACAGCGTACAGTGTCCCTGCTCCAACACCTGATTTCGCAACTGATAGGCCTGAGAAGCCATTTTGCCTTTGTGAACCTCACGGGGTCCATAAACATTGAAATAGCGCAGACCAACCACGGTACTTTTCAGGGTATGGGCCACCCGTTGGACATGACGATCAAATTGCAACTTGGAGTAACCGTAAACATTGAGCGTGTTTTCGTTTTCACGGGCTTCCACAAACACGGTAGAGTCACCATAAGTGGCCGCTGACGAGGCATATAGAAACGGAATGCGGCGCTTGGTGCAGAAGTTAAACAGCTCTTTGGAGTAGGTGTAGTTGTTGGTCATCATATAGCGACCGTCATACTCCATGGTGTCCGAGCAGGCACCTTGATGGAAAACCGCCTCCACCTTGACGTCATCGAACATGCCATTTTTCAG
>JADFWU010000007.1 GCA_015234045.1 Magnetococcales bacterium | reverse complement strand
ACGCGCCCCTTTCTGCGCCTTGCGGACGAATCAATATCCTGCGCGACTGGGATGATTAATTTTTTCCGTGGCCCTTAACGTCCATCACTGTTTTACAGTCGTGATAAATCAGATAAAATTTTCTCAGCACGATGCCGCCAGGTGTGTTTTTCCCGGATCAGTTGGGCGGCATTGGCACCGATGGCTTTTCGTGCAGATTCATTGTTCAAATAGTGTTGGGTCATTTGTTGGAAGTTATCGGGATTGACTGCAACATAATGTTCTTTATTGGTAAAAAGTGCATGTGTGCCGCCATATCCACTATCATCCGGTGTTTCCAAAATGAACATGAAACCACCCGATGACAGACAATCCAAGGTGCGGAAATGGATGCCGGTAACGCCTTCATGATAGTTGATTCGTGATTGAACATAGACCTTACGGACCTGTTCTGGATCAAAAATTGGCCCGTGATAGGCATTTTTGTATTCTGGCCATTTTTCCCAGTGGCCGGTGCCATAATAGCGTACCGTTGCACCCGTGTTTTGAATCAATTCCAGAGCAGACTGTCGGCGCACCATCCGAATGACCCGGGATTCCAGATCGTAGCGCAGGGCGGTCTCCAGCGGGAATTCTTGGCGTGTGCCAATGCGTTCCCAAAGCACGTTGAGGGCAATCTCCAGGATGTCTTCATTATTCAGTCCAGCCACTGTATTGGCAGCGTGCAGAATCTTTGTCGATATCTCCGGTAGAAGATCACCGAGTGTAATTGTGTGTTGTGTGTCTTTCCAGAGCGTTCTTTGTCGTTCCTGTTCGGTCCATGGTGCACTCATGTGGCCGATAAACGAAAAATCAGAGAGGGACTCAGCAGGCTGGTTGTGATAGGTGTGCGGACAGGCTCCTGGTGGTAACCAATCGACAATTTTTGCTTCCGGTGCGTTGTAGTCTTTGCGCCAGTTCCAGAAGAAAAAATATTGTAACTCACTGCCGGTGAAGTAATTGACCTCTCGACCATTGGTGTCTACCACCCATGAGACATGACGTATCTCTTTCGGTAGTTCTGGAATTTCCCGTCGGGCACGGTTCATCTCAAATAGGATGTCCGGTTGAAAACGGCGGCAGAATTCCAATAGTGTTTCATCAGTAAGAAATCCAACGCCGCCACACACTTCCAGACCAAGCTCTTCAAAAGCGCTTTTGAGATAGAAGAACAAGGAGGTGTAAAAGGGGTTTGGGCGCGGCATAAAAATGGCAATTTTTCGAATAGCACGCATTGGATATCTATGATGGGTTGGAGGTCAATAAAGGCAGAATATGAGTATAGAGTGCTTTCGTCTAAAATTTGAACAGTCAACCGTTCCAGCCCTGGTGATGTTTTTGCTCTGATGATCTGCTTCGCATATCAAAAGCGGCGCAAAAACATCACCAGGGCTTCCACTCAGGTTGTAATTAATTGTCTAATTTCGGATCGAAATCACTATAAAAGCGCCTGGCAATTTCCAGTGCAATTAGGGTGATCAGGTAGTTCCGAGGTCCTCAGTTTATTCCCATTCGGGCATCTGCTGCCTGAACCTGATCCAAAATTGCCTGGGCAATTCGATCGGGAGTGAATTTGGGGATAAAGTCGTCAGCACCCATTTGTTGGGCTTTTTCTCGGTTTGACTTATTGCTCAGAGAGCTGTGCGCAGCCAGATAGATATCTTTTAGTCCCTCAATGGCTTTGACTTTGCGGGTTAAGGTGAAGCCATCCATGATCGGCATTTCGATATCCGTGAAGATCATGGTGTATTTGCTTCTGCCATCACCCTCTTCAAGAGAGCGTTTCAGTGTTTCCAGCGCTTCGGCAGGGTTGTCCAAAATGGTATGTTGAATTCCCATTTGTGTGAGAGCGCCTGCCAACATGGTGCGCGCGGCTTTGGAGTCATCCACGGCCAGAATATGGTGGTCTGGTCTGATCACTGAGCGGCCTTGTTCAACCAACTCTGCTGAGATTTCTACATCAATGCCTATGATCTCACTAAGCAGTTTTTCCACATCAAGAATCTGTATGGCAACATCGTTGTCATAGGTGAGCGCGGTTAGATAGCTGGATTCGTAGATGTTATTGTCTGGCTGGATGATGTCGTTCCAGCTTTTATGGATGAGGACATTGGGCTGAGCGACAAGAAACCCTTGTGTTGTGGTGCTGTATTCGCACACCAATACATAGGCAACAATATCCTTGAAGGGCGTAGAGGGCAGTCCCATGGCTTCTGAAAGATCAATCAGGCTGATGCCATGGCCACGAAAATCAATGGTGCCTTTAATGGCTGGGTGCGAATGAGGCACTTTGGTGACTGTTTTTGGGCACTCAAGAATTTCAATAATCTTAAATACATTCAGACCATATAATTGTTTGTCGGTCAGGTAGAAAGTCAGCATTTCCAACTCGTTGCTCATGGCAAGATTGGCCCGCTGATTTACCTCACTCAATACGTCATCCATGGTATACACCTCCCCATTTGTGGTGACCACGTCCCCTGAGTGGCACAACCGATTTTCTCGACAATTCTACACCATATTACACAGTTTCCCTGATAGAGATCATGTACCTAAATGCGCTAAAAAGACACCAAAAAAAAACCGATCCCAAAACAGCTTTCAAAAGGGTGAACAAATCCTTACCAGAGATACGCCAGTATCGTGATGGTTTGAACGCAAACAAAGGTTCAATGGCGCAGCTGTAGATTGGTTGTCCAAGTCGTTGAAGGCGTTTTAAGACCGGTTTTTAATCATGCTCTTGAGAATAAGACGGTACAAAGCCTGTTTGAGTTCCGTATCTTCAACTATTTTTACCAACTCTTCTGTGGTGTGTTGTTCTTCGGGTGTGGCGGATGGTAATGGCGGTTGCTTTGTTTTTATGACAGGTTTAGGCAGGTTTCCGCGCCGCAATGAGCCCTGACGAAATCGAATGTCAGTGATGGGATTCTCTTTGGCCGGGCCTTGATTGAATTTTTGAATCAGCTGGGGTTTGAGAAAATTGAGTTGTGTTGCCCAAACCGCAGAGTCAACGCGCACATGGATGACACCGTCTTGAAGGCGCGTGGGTTCAGTATGGTGCGCCAGACGGGCACCAACAGTTTGATTCCATGCTTGCCAGAGCCGATGGGCCGGGCGGTTGGGACGGTCAAGAATGCGATTGGTGACCGATTGAACCAGTTCCTGGACCGCCATGGGGGCGTCCATGGCTTTGCGTTTCGGGCGGCGCGGATATCTGCGTGGTTTCTGTTCGTTATCTGCCATACTGTATCATAAGCGCTTCGTGGTCAGTTGTCATAGCCCGAATTGTTCATGAGGCGGACAGGGATCTCTTTTAATATAAGGGTTTCGTCTAAAATTTGAACAGTCAGCCGTTTCAGCCCTGGTAATGTTTTTGCTCTGACGATCTGTTTCGCATATCAAAAGCGGTGCAAAAACATCATCAGAGCTTCCACTCAGGTTGTGATTCATTGTCAAATTTTGGATCGAAATTACTATAAAAGTAGGGGTTATGTAATTGTCGGTTGAAACAGGCATCAAATCATGTACCGTCATCCCCGTTTCTGCGGGAATGACGGGTACAAAATTCATTCAACTGCGTATCTCCTAAAAAGGTACAGTGATGATTATTATCGGCGGCGGCGTGGCGGGACTTTCCGCAGCTTTGGAAGCCCAGCGTCTTGGGGTGACACCACGGCTTTATGAAGCTGCGCCGGGTTTGGGTGGTCGTGTACGGAGTTTCTATGATCGCCGTTGGGGTGGTGAACTGGATAATGGTCCTCATTTGATCATTGGTGCCTGTTCCGCTTTGTTGGCGTTATTGGATCAGCTGGATACCCGCGCACTACTCGATCCTGTTGATCCCTGTCAGTACACCTTTTGGCGCGCCTCGGATGGGTTGTCTCATCTACGTTGTCCACCATTGCCCGCACCGTTGCATTTATTGATAGGACTGTTTCGCTTTCCCGGTCTGACCATGAAGGATCGGCTGGCGGCAGTGCGTTTGGGTTGGTCTTTGGTCCAAGGGGCTGAGAAGTGGGCCGGGCAGTCGGTTACTCAATGGGCTGAGGGGACGGGACAGACCGAGGCTCTTTTTCAACGTCTTTGGTCACCGCTCTGTCTTGCTGCACTCAATGAACCACCGGCTTCCGCTGATGCGCCGCTTTTTCTCGCAACATTGAAAGAGACCTTTCTTGATCAGGCAGCGGGTGCCATACCCATGCCTGCCCGGGTGACGTTGGATCGGTTGCTGATCACACCTGCTGCTCAGAAAATCCGTCAACAGGGCGGTGCAATCACAACGCGCTGGCGATTGCGACAAATACAGACAGAAGGAAATAGAGTGACCGTTTTGAAAGAGGCGAAGGCATCGTTGTCGGTACAGAAAGATCCGGTTGTGTTGGCGTTGCCATCCCGTGTGATTTCTCGCTTGATGCCAGAATGGGCCGAGCAGAAAGAAATAAATACGATGGAGAGTGCGCCCATCGTGTCACTCTATTTCCGCTTTGACGGGTTGCACCCTTTGCCGGAGACCATGTTGGGGTGTTCAGATGGGGTTGGACAGTGGTTTTTTGATCGTTGTGCATTGGGGATGGATAGTGGACAAGGGCAAGAGTATGCCGTGGTGATCAGTGGTGCGTATCGTGAGATTCATTCGGCTTCGGAAGAACTTGTTGCCGCTATTATGGTGCAGTTACAACAGTTGGTGCCGTCTTTGGGTGATCAACAACCGAGCGTGGTTCGGGTGGTTCGAGAGCGGTTTGCCTCCTTCTCGCCCTGGCCTGGAATCAAGCGGCCTGGAACACATACAGCATGGGAAAATCTCTTTCTGGCCGGAGACTGGACTGATACTGGCTTGCCCGCCACCATGGAAGGCGCTGTGCGCTCAGGACAGCGTGCTGCACGAATGGCCCTTGAATTCCAAGCGGGTTCCAGAGGAGAATAGACGGAGTGTTTCTTTAATCAATTTATCATGAGGGAAGCATCCCTCAAACCGTGACATTCGCCAGTCGATTTTCACGGTAAACAGACAGAGTATCCTCAATGTCCAAACATTTTCTGTTCACCGTGCTGATTCTTTTTGTCCTCACCGGATGCAGTACCACACCGGATGAAGAGGGCGAGTCAATTACCCGCTCCCCAGAGTATCACTATCGGCAAGGGGTGGCTGCACTGCACCGGGAACGCTTCAAAGCCGCTACCGAGCATTTCCAGGACCTGGACCGCAAACACCCTTTTTCGCCCTGGGCAGTCCGTGGTCAAATGAATCTGATCTACGCCTGGTACAAACGAGAAGAGTTTGCTGAAGCCATCGCAGCGGCAGAGCGGTTTATCCGTCTGCATCCGCGTCATGATAATGCAGCCTACGCATTTTATATGCGTGGTTTGAGCAATTTTGCCCAAATATCTGATGCCCACCGTGACCAGAAAAAAACCCGTGAAGCGGTAGTTGCGCTTCAAGAGTTGGTTCGTCGGTTTCCCAAAACGGATTATGCAGAAGAAGCCCAGCGGATGATGGTGGTGTGTCGTGACCGGATTGCGGCCCATGAGGTAGTTGTGGGGCGTTACTATCTGGACCATGCCGAATATATTGCCGCTGCCCGGCGTTTCAAGCGATTGGTGGAAGATCCGGTGTTCAGCAGTACATCCTACGTGGAAGAGGCGCTATTCAGTCTCGTGCTCTCATCCCTGCATTTAGGATTGGAAGAAGAGGCCCGTAACTACGCCGTGGTGCTGGGTCACAATTTCTCCGATGGCGCGTTCTATGGTCAATCAGTAGCCATGCTGGCTGGTGGTAAAGCGCCATCAACCAGTGCGCTGAACGACATGCGACCCGATGTGGAAGAGGATTCCCTGCTTCGGCAATTCATGGGTGGTATGACACCGGGTATGTTGCCTCAGCAGATGATGGGGAACTGATAAGAATATATGGAAGAGTGTAGGAATTACAGCAGTTGCCTGTTCAGGTAGAAAAAAACGGACCAGATTCAATCCTGGTCCGTTTTTTTTTGTTAAAGTCCTACTCTCAGGCTTCGGCATCAATTCTAACCAATGCATCGGGTATTTGAGCCATGTCGGCCAGTTCATTTTTCTCCATGAGCTGGGATAGACTCTCTTCAGTGACATCGCTGGCGGGTGAAGGTTTTTCTTCATCGCCAAAGAGTGCTTTCATGAAGGTGCCAAACATGCTTGATTCTACTTGCTCTTTTATGAGCGAAACCGCCTGACGGCTATCGCCTGATCCCGCTTCCAGCTGGAGGGCGCTTGCCACGCTTGAAATGTTAACCGGATCTTCAATGTTCCGACTGGGCATGCTGTGCGATTCAGACTTTTGGGGTACAGTTGTGGATAAAGTCTGGTAGGGGCTGTTAATCGCTATAGCACTGCTCTGAATGTTCATTGACCAAGTCTCTCCATATGATCAATCTTAAGGGAGGTTTCCTGTTTCAGATTTGTTGCCTGTTTGTCTGAATTCAGACATTCTGGTTGTAATCTGATATAAAGGGGCGTCTCTCTATTGGCCGTTTATGTTCTGTTATAGATATGTATCGGCAGTTACCTAATAAACTGAAACGAAAAATTCATGCAGAGCCTCATCAAACGTCTCTATGTCAATGAGCACATAACGCTCTCACTTATCGCCATTGCAATCGGCTTGGTGGTGGGGTACGGCTCGATTTTGTTCCGAAGTTTGATTGAACTTTTCCAATACTTCTTCATGGGTAGTGGCGCAGAGCATGTTGGTGAGATCGTTGCTGCTTTGCCTTGGTGGCAGGTTTTGTTGATGCCTGTGGTGGGTGGTTTAATCGTTGGACCCTTGGTGCATTTCATCTTTCCCGGTTCTCGTGGACATGGTGTGCCTGAAGTTATCGCTGCGGCGGGTCTGCACGGCGGTAAGATGGAATTGAAAGATGGTTTGGGTAAGATGGTGGCGTGTTCGCTCTCCATCGGTTGTGGCGGCTCAGTTGGTCGTGAAGGTCCTGTGGTTCATTTGGGGGCAACCCTGGCCAGTGTTTTTGGTCAAAAAATGGGTATGTCCACCAAACATATGCGTACCATGGTTGGCTGTGGTGCAGCAGCGGGTATCGCGGCCTCGTTTAATGCGCCCATCGCTGGAGTGATGTTTGCCCTTGAAGTTATTCTGGCCGATTACGGATTAGCCACGTTCTCACCGATCGTTCTTTCTTCTGTTATTGCTACGGTTGTCGCACGTCTGCATCTTGGTGATTTTCCAGCCTTTATTGTGCCGCACTATACGTTAGTTTCCTCTTGGGAAATTCCAGCCTATGTGGGTTTGGGGTTGGTGTGTGGTCTGACAGGTATTCTGTTCATGAAGATCCTGTTTCATGCAGAAGATCTGATGGCAAAAATGCCTGTGCCCATCTATTTCAGACCGGTTGTCGGTGGTCTGTTGCTGGGTCTGATTGCGTTGCAGTTTCCTGAAGTGATGGGTGTTGGCTATGACACCATGAACCGGGCGCTGTTGGAAAACCTGGCAGGCATTACCATGATTGTGCTGATCCTGACCAAGATCATCGCCACATCCATCACGCTAGGCAGTGGTTTTTCCGGTGGTGTTTTTACGCCAAGCCTTTTTTTGGGTGCCATGGTGGGTGGCGCATTCGGTACATTTGTCCACAGTCTTTTTCCGGTGATGTCAGCGGGGCCGGGTGCGTATACCTTGGTGGGTATGGGTGCGATGGCGGCGGCGGTGTTGGGCTCGCCCATTGCCTCAATCCTGATTCTGTTTGAGTTGACTGGTGATTACAAGATCATGTTGGCGCTGATGGTCTCTTCCATCGTGGCGACGTTGTTGATCAATCAAGTCTATCGAGACTCTATCTATACCCGCGTCCTGCGCCGTAAAAAAATTGATTTGCGCTCTGGGCGTGAGTCCAATCTACTGCGTCATATCACCGTCTCAGCGGTTATGCGTAAAGATTTTGAGTTGATACCAGAGAACACCACCATTCGTGCCTTTAAAGATCGAATCCGCCTTTCTAAAGAGGAAAATTTCTTGGTGGTGGATAAAAATAAACACTTGAAGGGCATTGTATCGTTTCAGGATCTTCACCGTGTGGCCTTTGATGAAGGGGTTGAGGATCTGGTTCTGATCAAGGATATTGCCACAACCTCTTTGTTGACCGTGACACCGCTAAACAATTTGTTTGAAGCATCCAGACGCATGGAATCGGGCAATGTTGAACAGTTGCCGGTAGTGGCGGAGAACAATCCCCTTGAAGTGCTTGGGGTGATTACCGATCACGATCTGATTCGCGCCTATAATAAAGCCCTGATGGAGCGGGAAACCGGTCCAGACGATTTCTCTCGATAATCGCACAATCCATCCCTGGATCTGAACTCTATGACTGTGCACTCTCTGATTGATGACCTGAATACGCCACAACACGAAGCTGTAACCACCACAGACGGTTTTCTGATGGTGTTGGCGGGTGCGGGCTCCGGTAAAACGCGGGTATTAACTCGACGCTTGGCGTGGTTGTTGGCCAATGAGGTGTGCCGACCGGAAGAGATTTTGGCTGTGACCTTTACCAATAAGGCTGCCCGTGAAATGCGGGAAAGGGTTGCAGAAATGCTCGGTATGGATCCAACCGGTTCCATGAGCCGGTTTTGGATCGGTACGTTTCACAGCATGGGTGCGCGTATATTACGTCAACATGCTGATCGGCTGGGCTACGATTCCAACTTTGTCATCCTGGACACCGGTGATCAAGAGCGATTGGTTAAAAATCTGGTGGCGGAATCAGGTGGCTTTGCTAGAAATAACCATTGGACACCTAGACGCTTGGTTCAGACGATATCTCGCTGGAAAGATGATGGTGTCGGCCCGGATCAAATTACAGAGAAGCATGTCCTGTTTCCTAAGGACAGGGTACGTCTTGCTGAGATTTATCGCGGCTATCAGGAGGCATTGAAACGTACCAATAGCATGGATTTTGGAGATCTTTTGCTCAATTGTCTCATGTTGTGGCGGGATAATGAAGATCTGCTTGATCTCTATCGAAATCGGTTTCGTTATCTGTTGGTTGATGAATATCAGGACACTAATAAAGTTCAGTATCAGTGGATGAAATGGCTTGCTACCGGCCACAGAAATCTCTGTGTTGTGGGCGATGATGATCAGTCTATCTACAGTTGGCGTGGCGCACGGTTGGATAATATTCTCAATTTTTCTGATGACTTTCCAGATACAAAAGTGATTCGTTTGGAGCAGAATTACCGCTCCACCGGCAATATCCTACGCGCCGCTGCCAGTGTAATCAGTAATAACGATGGCCGGATGGATAAGACACTCTGGACAGAGGGCGAACCCGGTGAGCCATTGGTGCTCTATTCTGCCCAAAGCGCGGAAGATGAGGCGGAGTTTGTCGCAACAGAGATTAACAGCCGCGCTTCCGTGGGTGATTATACGCCGTTTTCCATTCTGGTGCGTACCTCGCGTCAAACGCGACTGTTTGAAGAGGCGTTGGGTATCCATCGGATTCCATTCCAGGTGGTGGGCGGATTGCGCTTTATGGAACGGGCTGAGGTCAAAGACGCATTAGCTTATCTGCGAATGACCGCCAGTAATCGTGATGATCTGGCCTTTGAGCGGATCATTAATCAGCCTCGGCGTGGTTTAGGGCCAACCACCATCGAACGGCTGAGAGATCTAAGCGTACAGACCGGTTTGCCGTTATTGGAAGCCGCACGACTGGCCACAGCGCAACCAGAGCACCAAAAAATGATGCGTCCGGCAGCGCGAAACAGTTTGATTCGTTTTATTACCCTGATTGATCAAACGCGACAGACCCTGGAACAGAGCGGTCCGCGTGCGGCTTTGGACTATCTATTGGTTCATTCCGGCTATTTGGAGAGCTTGGAGTCTTCGGATCGTGGTGATGATCAGCGGGAAAACCTTCAAGAATTGGCTGCCAAGCTGAGTCAGTACAGTAGTCTGACAGCCTTTTTGGAAGAAGCTGCATTGGTGAGTGATATGGCCGGTTCCAATCAGACGGAATCCGAGCAGGGGCCAATCACCAATTTTGTCACGATTTCCACACTGCACGCGGCTAAAGGTCTTGAGTTTCCAGTTGTGTTTTTAGTGGGCGTGGAAGAAGAGATGCTCCCTCATAAAATGGCCATGAAAGATGGTGAACATGCCCTGGAGGAAGAGCGGCGGTTGGCCTATGTGGGTATGACCCGCGCCAGAGAGAAACTCTATCTAACCTGTGCCCGGCAACGGTTTCTGTTTCGGGAACGTGTGCGGCCACTCCCTTCGCGGTTTATTGCTGAAATTCCCAAAGAGATTATTGAAAATAAAGGTATTGGTACACGCCATCGAAGAGGCGTGGGCGGTGGAAGAGGGGGTAGAACAACGGCCTATTCTTGGCGTAAAAGGTAAATTACTGTCAGATAATTTGTCGCACATGAAAGGGGTTTCGATGGTGGCGTTGATGGGTGTGGATTGTTGATTTGTGACCATCAATCAGATCGTGCGGGTCGTGTAGAGCCTGAAATGCCGTATTGAATAGTTGATTGCAGTGTGAAGTATGGGGCATGTCTCTTGCCATCTTTCCTTTTTAAGTAGTGGGGAAGGTGGTATTTTTTTGTGAAATAGGTAAAAATTGGTACTGTTGATGTGGTAAGCGCGATACAATTCACAGGAGTGAGGCTGTTGGTGTCATTGGCGCATGTTTGTCAGTGGCAAATGTCTGACTTTTGACCGCGTGTCATCCGTTTCATGTTGTCAGAATTATGTTAAAATCGCCAACCAATAGCTGAGTCACATTGAGTGTGTTTGAAAAATTTAACAGTGATATTATTTATAAAGCAGTGTGTTAGTTTACTCGGTTCCTCGTTCTGTCCCTCAAACGGCACGACCTTCTCAAAATCCGGCCCGAATGTTGCTCTTAATATTTGCACACTCGGTAAACGCCGGATATGTCGTCAAATGGCTGACTTCGAGACATTCGCGAGGATTCATGTTTTTTTACAATAAAAATAAATGGCTGCATAGAACAGCCAGCGCGACGATCTTTCTTAAAGATCAAATTGATCGCACATGTATACGCTATCAGGATCACCGTAGTATGACGGGATCATTGCTGATTGCAGGGTTAATTGCGGGCGGGCTGGTGTTGAATCCAGAGCTGGTAACAGCGGAGAGTAGTCCGCTGGGCAGCAGCAGTGAATACGCCAATATGATCAAGCGCAAACGTCAGCGTTTGCAGCAGAATGATCATGTGTCGCCCTACTATCAACAGTATGCCGCGCTATCATCCGATCTATACAGCGGTGAGTCTCTACAACCGTTGGGGCCTGCTGAAGGGATTCGTGAGGTGATCACTCGGGTACGGCGCAACGATACGCTGTCTGGGTTGTTGGAGCGGCATCGGGTGGCGTTGAAGAGTGCGTTGGCGATTGCTCGTGCGTCCAAACCGGTCTTTAATCTTTCACGACACCTGAAACCTGGTGAGCCGATCAAGTTGGGCTTTACTGGTTCGCGCACGCTGGTTTCTGTGGCTTACCCGGTGGGTAGTCAGCGGACTTTGCTGGTGAAAAGCGATAAAGATGGTCGCTTTTCTGCACAGATTTTGCGTACGCCATTTGCCAGTTATTCGTTAACTGACGAACCAAAACACACCTCTCCATCGCGCTCAGTTCAACAAGTTGCTCAGGCACCAGTTGCCAAAGCACCTCAGGTTGCTGCGGTCAGTACAACACCAGCACCTCGGCCTGTTGCTGCGCCAAAGCGGCGGGATAGTGCGTTTAGTAACGGTGTGAACCCGCATAATTTGCTGGCCTCCGCCAGTCGGACTCTGCAAGTCACCGTGCGTTCTGGTGATAATCTGACCGCTCTTCTCGGTCGTCATAATGTACCAAACTCCACGGCCATGGATGTGGCGCGTTCAGCTAAGCCAACTTTTGATTTGGCTCGGAATCTGCGCCCAGGGCAGGAAATTAATCTCTCCTTTGCCAATGGTGCGTTGATTGGCCTGAACTATCCGATATCAGATGCCAAAATGTTTTGGCTGACACGGGCATCAGATAAGGACGGATTCCGTCCAACTATTGAGAAAAAGTCCTTTGATGTGCAGTTGAAAACTGTCAGTGCAGAGGTCAATGGGGCTCTGATTACTTCCGCCGCTAAGGCGGGCTTGTCACAAAATATGGCGCTTCAATTGGCCAAGCTGTTCGAATTTGATGTGGATTTTGCGCGTGATCTGCGTTCTGGCGATGCCTTTAAAGTGGTTTTTGAAGAGCTCTATTATAAAGGCAATAAAGAGAGTAACGGCGATATTATCGCGGCTGAATTCATCAATCAGGGTCACACCTATCGGGTGTTTCGTTATACCGATCCCAAAGGTCAGAGCGGATTCTACCATGAGAATGGTAGTAATATCAGAAAGATGTTTATCCGTGCGCCGGTATCATTTACACGGATCTCTTCACGCTTTTCCAAGCGTCGTAAGCATCCGGTTTATGGGTTCCATCGTGCACATAAAGGCGTAGACTACGCCGCCCCCAATGGTACACCGGTTCGGGCTTCAGGTGCTGGTACTGTTGTGTTTCGTGCGCGTAAAGGGGGGTTTGGTAACTTGGTGTTGGTCAAACATAACTCCAAATATACCACTGCTTATGCACATATGAGCCGGTTCGCTAAAAGTGCTAGAAAAGGCGATCGTGTTAAACAGGGACAGGTGATTGGTTATGTCGGTGCCACTGGTGCCGCCACTGGACCGCATCTTCACTATGAAGTCCGTGTCTATGGCAAGCAGGTTGATCCACTCAAAGTGCAGATGGCTTCCGCCAATCCGGTGCCGAAAAAGTATATGTCTGATTTTAAAAACAAGACCAGAAAGCTGGTCGCTATGATGAAACAGGGCCGCTCCATGGTTGCTCTGGCCAAATAGGCGGACGATCACGGTGTCTGAGCACTCTCCACTGCGTCAACAAACCTCTTATGCTGATCCTCAGTGTGACGGACTGAAGCCAGTCCGTCCGCTGGATCTTTCCGAAATTAATACATTCAGTGACATGCTTGCTGCCATGGCCGATACCGCATTTGGTGCGCGTCGGCTGGGCAATGCGGCTTCTGTACTGGAAAAAATGGTACGTGATCCAGAGTGTTGGACGGTTCTCACGCTTTCTGGTGCCATGACTGTAGCGAAAATGGGTTTGGTGATCTGTGAGATGATTGAGCGTGGCTATGTCCAGGCGATTATTTCAACCGGTGCGCTGATGACCCACGGACTGGTGGAAAGCCAAGGCCGGCATCACTATAAATATGATGCCAGCATGGATGATGCGGCACTCTATGAAGCGGGTTACAATCGGGTTTATGACACACTGGAGCCTGAAAGCAATTTGGATGAGGCGGAAGGGGTTGTCCGTGCTGTGCTGGATGGTTTGCCCGATGATGAGATCTTAAGCAGTCACCGATTGACTCAGGCCATCGGTCAGTACCTGTTAGAGCATAATCCGAACGGGCGTGGACCATTGATTTCAGCGGCGCGGCATGGTGTGCCGATATTTATTCCAGCGTTAACGGATTCGGAAATGGGTTTGGATATGGCGGTAGACAATCACCGACGCATCCAACAGGGCAGGGCCGCGCGGTCTTATGATCCGTTTATTGATCTGGATCACTATGCCCGCTTGGTGGAAGGTGCCGAGCGGTTGGGCATCTTCACCATCGGTGGCGGTGTGCCGCGTAACTATGCCCAGCAGGTTGGCCCTTATCTGGAGATTCGTCATCATCGTACGGGTATGCCGTTAAGAAAACCGGCTCGATTTCGCTATGGTGTGCGTATCTGTCCTGATTCTGAACATATTGGTGGATTGTCCGGCTGTACCTATCAAGAGGGTGTCAGCTGGGGCAAGTTTGTTCCCGAGAGCAGAGGCGGACATTTCGCAGAAGTGCTGGCTGATGCCACAATGGTCTGGCCATTGGTGGTCAAAGCGGTGACAGAGCGGGTGCCACGTAAAGCGGCGTGTTGTGATGAATGATAATTCCGTCTGGACAGTGCGTCGTATGATGCAGTGGAGTACCCAGTGGTTGGGTGAAAAAGAGATAGAAAATCCACGGCTGGACACCGAACTGCTTTTATCGCACTCTTTGGGTATCAGAAGGCTGGATCTGTTTCTGGATATGGACCGTCCGTTGATTGCAGAAGAGTTGGCGGCGTTCAAAACGTTGATCAAACGGCGTGTAGCACGAGAGCCAGTAGCTTATATTACCGAAAGTAAAGGATTTTGGACCCTTGATCTGACGGTTAAATCCGGTGTACTCATTCCAAGACCGGAAACGGAATTGGTGGTGGATACCATACTCAAAACGATCACCCAGCGTGATACGGTATTGCGTATTTTGGAGATAGGTGTTGGCACCGGTGCTATTATTCTGTCTCTATTAAAAGAGTTGCCAGAGGCCGAAGGTGTGGGTGTTGATATCTCAGAGCAGGCAATTGCTTGTTGTACTGAGAATGCAGAGAATTTGGGGCTTGATAAACGGCTGAAACTGCACCATGGTGACCTGTTTGAGCCTCTGAATGCGTCTCAACAACGGTATGATATACTGGTATCCAATCCGCCCTATGTTTTGGACTCAGAATTGGAAGGGTTAGAGCCGGAAGTCCGGCAATGGGAGCCAAAAACCGCACTGTTAGGCGGTGCAGAAGGCTTGGATATCTATAAACGCCTGTTGGCGGATGCTGTGGATTATCTCAATGAACACGGCAAGATAGCGGTCGAAATTGGCTGTACACAAGCAGAAGCAGTAACCCGGCTCATGGAAGGGGCCGGTTTTTGTGAAGTGACGGTATTAAAAGACTATTCAGGACACCCACGCGTGGTTACAGGTCAGAAAAAATCTGACCAATAGCCACTCCCAAGGGCCGCTGGATTTGTCACCTCAGGAGATGTAGTGATGGCACGGAAATATAAAATCAAGATCAATGGATTGACCTACAAAATCAAGCAAAAGAAGCTCGATAAAAAGCTGGAAAAGGCGATTCAGAAAGCGATGAAAAAGGTCAAAGGCCCAAACACAATGGCCGACCGCCTCGCCGAAATCCGCCAACGCGAAAAATCCCTCGCCGAACGTGCCGCAGCTGTTGAAGAAAAAGATCAACGCCTGGATAGACTGATCAAGAAATTGACCGAGATTCAGAAGGAGCGTATGGCTTCGATGAAAAAGGGGTAGGGTGCATTTGTTTGGCTTGGACTTAAGTTGATCCGCTTCCTTTTGGACTTATATTTGATGTTTATCTGGAATCAAAGTTGGTAAACGAGAAGAAGATAGGTGTGGTTATCATTGCTTCCAGGGTAACTCATTGTAAAATTTTGCTACCTTTTCAAATAATGGCTCAAAATCTGGCAGTTCTCCGATTTCCATTTTCAAAGTATGCCACTTTTTTTGAGCCATGCTTTTTACTTCTGGATCGCCCATTGATTGTTTGGTTGGTGTAATGCCTCTGGATTTGGATTTTAGCTGTAGAAGATCCAGAATTTTTTGCCTGTCTTCATCAGTGAACTGGCGTTGGTCGAGAACCCACGCTATATCGAACACATCCTGCCGTCTGTTTCGTCCATGGCGTGTGGATGCCTGCAATAAAGCCCGCATTTTTTCTGATACAAGGTCATGAATGCCGTAGACGTAAATGCTGCTGTCATCAATAGTCATCTCTTCAGGTGCTGAAGTCTCTTCGTAGAACGATAAGTCAATTCTCACGGTTGTGGTGCATTGTCCTTTGAGGAGTCTTTTGTGCTCATTTGTGTTCTTTTTAGCAATACCAATGGAGATTTTTAATGCCAATTCAGAACCTCCAGGCCATCGGTTTGCCGGACGTTTTTTAATCGACTGCACCCTGCAACCGTAATCCATGTAGCCAAGTAGATTGATCGTTTTTTGTAGTGCGCGATTCAGTCCCGTGTTGATCAGATTATGAAATGCAGCTGGATCAGAAACATGAGCTGTAAAATCAATATCAACCGTTGCACGTTCACTGTGATATCCAAGCCCCATCAGTAGGCCGCCTTTCAAATACATACCTTCCCGCAGTTGAGGGTTCTTCGACACGGTAATCAATAAGATCTCAGTCAAAATCCGCTTGATATGTTGCGTGGGATTGGCTCTGGTGCTGTCC
Organism: Magnetococcales bacterium; assembly: GCA_015234045.1. Classification (GTDB taxonomy): domain Bacteria; phylum Pseudomonadota; class Magnetococcia; order Magnetococcales; family JADFWU01; genus JADFWU01. Next base: position 87,668 of record JADFWU010000007.1, on the reverse strand, counting down.
ACCCATTTTCGTAGATTGGCTCGCATCTATACTATCCTGCTGATTGGCAATTGATGGATAGAGACCATGTTTCAGAAAAAGTGGAACTGAATGGTTGGTGTGGATCTAGTTTGCTGGAACTACCTCTCTGAGCATATGATCTCCAATGCTCAATCCGTGGGTGGTTTAAACCGCACACCTCTTGCAGAAGGTAGCCTGCCCGAACTTTTGCTATTTTGGTAGGAGCGCTGTCCAACGCTTCTATGATCTCTTCTAAATAGATCTCTGCATGCTCTTCCCACACCTGCATTACGTGAGACATGTCACCGCAAAGCTCTGGGTGTAGAAGGGTGTCCAGAAAGGTTTGTCCAATGGATGCTACTCTGACTCCAGAGTTTCGTTCCTGAATAAATGTGCCAACCTCTTTTACTCGTTTCCAACACAAATCACGTTTGCTGAGAGGCGAGGGGATGCGCTGCCTTTTCAAAGTAAATTGCTTTTCTGGAGGAATAGAAAAGCGTTGATAATCTTTGCTCATCTTATGGATGCGAAGTTTTCTCCATAGATTTTGATTTGGTGTGGTAAGAATCAGCATCTTTGGGCTTCTGTTGGTGATGCTGTATCTTTCCATCGCGGAAAGATGAGAGAGGTAACAGAATGGGTCTACATAACAGACAGTGTGCTCAGCAATTTTATGAGGACCAACGGTTCTAAGTCGCAAAAGATCTGAAAAGCTACTTTCTCTAACGAGGAAGTTTTTATCAAGCAATTGATTGCGGTATCTGCTGAGGTCGAGGAAGTCAGGGAATGGTTTTTTGGTTCTCAAATGGTGTCCTGCAAATCTTTTGGTATGGTAGAGGTCGCATAGCATGATAAATAGGTCATAGCTGGTCACGATCGCTAGGTTTTTATTAATAATTTCAGTTTCAATTGCGTCAAGAATTTTCATTTGAATTCCTGGTTTTATTATAACATGTTAACGTCCTCAGGACGTTAACATGTTATAAATGTATTAGTCAATAAAATAATCCAGCGCTTGTTTCAAATTCTACTTCAGTAAGATGCATGAATTGATATGCACCATTTATAATAATGCATCCTAAGGATGCATTATTATAAATGGCGCTAACCATGTTTGTCAAGAACATCCGCAGGATGACGTTACTTTGGTGTTTAAAGATTACTAGTCTGAAGAGTTAAAATAGTTACGCAAAGGTGAGACTGATTTGTATGCACTGCTGATATGATGGAGTAGGGCCACCAGTTTGTACCTCTTGTGTGTGGAGGTGGTGGCCTTTTCTGTTCTGGAATGTAACTTTGGGCTTCTCCGTGGTCCTATCCTTACACCTCAATCGGTGCGGAAAACAGATAGCCGATTGTATGCACTGTCTGAACCGGCACTTGAACGCCCAACCCCTCTTCAACCTTGCGGCGCAAACGCCGGACAATGGTATCCAGATTTCGATTGCTGCCTTTTTGGCCGTTATAGCCCAGTGCATTCATAAGAGCATCTCTATGAACCGGTTCGCCGGGTTTCTGTGCCAGGCTGCTCAATAGCTGCATCTCTTTTGGGGTAAGGTGTACAGCTTTGCCATTGGGTGCGATGAGATCCCATTGAGTGTGGTCCAATTGCCAATGTGTGTAGGCAGTGGTGGTTTCCTGTTTGGGGAGTGACAGGGGGTCAGTCTTGTTGGAATGGCTGGAGAGGCGTTTGCACAGGTTGGTTAGGGCTGCGCTGAGTTCTCGGCACTCTACAGGGAGATGAAATACGAGATCCGCGCCGGCTTCATAGTATCGAATCCGCTCTTCGAGCCGGTTATTGGCTGTCAGAACCGCCAGAGCAGTCTGGGAATTTTGACGCAGGTATTCGATGATGGACCAGCCATCTTGATCGGGTAGGCCGATGTTGATAACGGCAGCATCAAATGGCTGAACAGCCATGCGCTTAAATAGATCCAAACCACTGCTTACCCCTTCAGCCCGGAAACCGGACAGGGTTAGGCAGTGCATCAGTGATTCCCGAAGCTGGGCATCACTTTCCACAATGATAATATTGAACATGAGACTCCCCCCCGGGAGAATGGTCAATGAATATGAGACTGCTTTTTACCGAACACTTAAACCAATACTACAAACAGACTGTTTAATGCCGTGCTCCTTGCCTGGATCTCACACGGTGCAAACGAGTCTGGATTTTGACAGATCTCTGTCAGTTTGAGCTCTTTTTTGAGCGTCTGGATTGATACTGTTTACGTGGAAACATATCCGCCCGACGGCTCACAACGCGATCAATAAACATCCTGCCTTCCAGGTGATCCACCTCATGTTGGGCGACCCTGGCTTCGAAACCGGTCAACATATGACTCTGTGTTTGTCCAGTCCGGTCCTGAAATTGCAACTGAGCTTCAACAGCGCGTACCACGTTACCGGTGTAGTCGGGTAGGGAGAGGCAGCCTTCGCGGCCCACTTCCATGCCGGACCAGCTGAGAATCTCAGGATTACAGGCCAACATCAGCCCGTGATGACCCTCTGGCGGATGGCGCGCTAAAGAGCAGTCAATGGCAACAACCTGAATAGGGCGACCCACTTGAGGGGCAGCAATACCGACACAGCCTGGCGCATCGTGCATTGTTTCCAACAGATCGTCAATAAATTGCTGAAATTCGGGGTTGTCAAAGTCTGTGACCGGTTCGCATAAAGCGCGAAGTTGGTCGTCAGGATAAGTTAAAATTTCTAATATGGCCATGACGTGGATTCAGTTTTCTATACCATGAAAGTCGCCGAGTGATCTTTCATGGTCAGGGGTGAAAGGGGTGTTCTGTCCCCTTTGTGTGAAAGTCACTAGAAAGCGACAGGATCACGAGGATTGACTGTGATATCCAAGGATAAGTCATCAGCGAGTTTTTTCAACCGCGCTTTAAGCGAAGTGATAGGCTGGTGCATATCCGCTTCAATGGTCATGGCGTAGATGGGTTTATTGGTTGAACCCATAACGCGGGTAAACATGTCGATGACGTTGCCCTGCTCTTCCTGGAGGATCTGAGCCACCTTGAAGACAATACCGGGTTGATCGGCACCCAGAACATGGATAATACAACCGAGGTCGGTTTCTTGATTCGGTGGTGGCCGACCGGGTGTGGCGGTAAGTGTGAGTTGAAGCTGTAATTCGTTGGCCAGAGCTTGGAGTCTTTCGGTAAGTTCTGCCAAGGTTGTAGGCTCAGAAAAACGGAGTAGGAGCATGACGGTAAACTGGTTGCGTAACCGAGTCATGCTGGAGTCTTGAATATTGCAGCCCGCTTCAAAAAGCACTTCAGCCATGCGGGCGACGATACCAGGGCGATCCTGACCGGAAAGGTTGAGCAGAGCGTGTTGATCCATGGTGGACACCGTTGTGCTTACGTTCTTAAATGTCGATTTCATTGATTTTGTGAAGATCGCAGAGCAATTTTCACCAACATGGTGAGACAAAACAGCGTCCGCAACCATGAAATTTAGTAGCATTATAGGCAAAATCTCGGTTTTCCGCTTGTCTTTTTATTCGGCGGGCCAAACAATGAGCGCTGCACGGGATGTATTGTGAGCCAATCTGGCTTATGAATATCCACTTTAGGGTGTGGCAGGAGTGATTGAGCGGTTATGAAAACCTCTCCGAATCGTGAACAACAGCTGTTTCTAGTGGCAGGCGGAGTCATTCTCGCCTTGATCCTCGGTGTGGTAATTTTTGACATGGTGCGTGCACCGGTGTCAGAACAAGCAGAGGATATCACACCGCGTCCGGTGGTGAAGCTTGCCGAAAATGATGACTTCAGTGGCAGTAAGCCGGGTCCGTGGGTGACTACGGTTAAGCCTGCCGCGGTCTTCAGTCACAGTCAGTCCCGGTCATCGGTGGCTGGTGTGATTAAGAAGCCACCAGAGGTGATGGCACCGTCCATGGAGCCGAGTATTCCAACACAGCCTGAGCCGGATACCATGCCTGCCACGATTCAAATCGAACCACCTGAGCCGGATTCGATGGTTTCTGCTGCGCGACAGTCCGGCACCGAATCTCTTCCTTGGGACATGGGTGATGCGAAGTCTGAGCCTCAGATACCTGAAACACCGGAAATGCCCGAATTGGATGATACACAACTGTCTGAACGAGCAAAGCCAACTTTGGCGTTGTCGAATAAGCCGCCGCAATTGGTTTTGGAATCACGTCCACCAGCGGCTGCTGAAGTAGGCACACCCATGCCGCAACCGCCGCCAAAGGCAAAGCCTGTGGAAAAACAGCCTGAGCAGACTGCCAGGATTAGCGAACCAAAGGTTCAACCCAAGCCCGAAGCGCCAAAACAAGTGGCTAAGGCCGTGCAATCGCAACAGCACTCTTCCTTTGCGGTTCTACCGTCACTGCCTTTTGGACCGGATGCATCAGCACCACAACTCGCAGCCAAAAAGCCGGTCGCAGCCAAAAAGCCGGTTGAAGCGCCAAAACAGGTTCAGTCTGCACCGCCGCCTGCGCGTTTTTCAGGGCCAGCGCATCGGACCTGGAATCCGGCACCGAATACTCAAGCCAACAGTGTTGATGATGGTCTGCCCTCACTGTCTGAACTGCCGCAGCCACCGCTTCAACAGCGCCAGACTCAGGCGGCCTATACACCGCCAGCACGTCAGACACCGCCAGTTTATACGCCACCAGCCCGACAAGCGCCGGCTCCGGCCTATGCTGTAGATCAGGCTACGGGTTTCTCAGTGCAACTGGGCTCTTTCTCCTCATCGGAAAATGCGGCTTCGGTTCAACAGCGTATCGGTGGACTTCAGTTTGAAGGACATCCAGTGCCAACCTATCGCAGTGCTGTGAATGTGAATGGTCGGACCTTCCATCGTGTGCGTCTAGGACCATTTGCCAACCGTGATCAAGCCGAACGCGCTGAACGTTATGTTCGTAGTCGCAGCGGTATGGCCGGTAAAGTTCTGAGCCCGGGGCGCTAACGTTTATGGCTGATGTCCGTGTGGAAAAACTGCGCTATCGCTACGGACGTCATCCCGTTCTCAAAGGTATTGATCTCACTGTGTCTGATGGAGAGTGTCGGGTGCTTTTCGGAGCCAATGGCTCTGGCAAAAGCACCCTGCTTTCCATTTTAGCTACCCGCCGCCGTCCACGTCATGGCTCCTATCTGTTGGATGGTGCGGTGGTTATTGATGATCCAGAACTGGCGCGGTCGCGTCTGCTCTATCTGGGCCATGATTCCCATCTCTACACCCATCTGACACCGCTGGAAAATCTCCGATTCTTCTCAGATTTACGTCGTCTTCGACCTTCTGACGCACAACTGCTTGAGGTGGTGGAAAAGGCAGGTTTGGCCCGCTTTGCTCATCGACCAGTACGCAGTTTTTCAGCGGGTATGAAAAAACGTCTGGCGCTCTCTCGGACACTGCTTGTTCAACCGCGTCTACTTCTGCTGGACGAACCGGATTCCGCTTTGGATCAACAGGGTATCGACTGGCTCAATACACTGCTAATAGACTATCTCAATCAGGGTGGTACCGTGATCATGGCCAGCCATAGCCCGGAACGCGTTGCGGCGCTGCCGTATACAGGGCATCGCATGGAAAACGGGATTCTGGCTCAGGCTGTTCAATCGGAGTTGTTGCCGTGCTGAGAGCTGCCTATCGTATTGCTTGGAAAGATGTTGTCGGTGATTTTCGTCGCCGGGCGACACTCTCTTCCATGCTTTTTTTTGCTGTGGCTGTGCTTTTGGTCTTCCAAGCCGCGTTTGAACCGGATCGTAGTCAGGCGTTGCGTTTGGTGCCGGGTTTGCTTTGGGCGACTGTGTTGTTTACCAGTCTGGTCGGGCTTGGGCGCGTGTTTCAGGCTGAAGAGGAGAACGGTGCTCTTGAAGGGTTGCTGTTGGCACCTCTGCCGCATGGTGTAATCTATTTCGGCAAATGGTGGGGCAATCTGGCCTTGACGGTGTTGGTGGAACTTTTTCTGACACCGGTGACCCTTATATTATTCAATGTGGATGCCTGGGACCGGCTACCTGCCATCCTGGGTGTGTTACTATTTGGCACGCTGGGCTTGACCGGTCTGGGTGTGTTGTTGGCTGCATTGACCCAGGCGGCTCGCTCGCGGGAAACGTTGTTGGCGTTGTTGTTGTTGCCATTGGCGGTGCCGTTGTTGATTGCTGGCGTTCAGGCCACCGCAGCGGTGTTGACTGATATGGGCTCACCATGGCCCTGGTTGCGGCTGATCGCCATATTTGATGTTGTCTATCTGGTCAGTGCGCCTTGGGCGTTCGCCTGGCTTGTGGAGGAGTGATATGATTGACCGATTGATCCGCTTTCAAAGCGTGCTGGGATGGTTGACCCTGGCTATGCTGGCCGCAGGGCTTTACCTTGTCCTGACTGCACCGGCGGATTTTCAACAAGGTGGTTCGGTGCGTATTTTGTTCATGCATGTGCCGTCTGCCAAAATGGCGCTGTTGTGCTACGTTGCCCTGAGTGTTGCCAGTATCCTCTATCTGTGGAAGCGTTGGGAAGGTGCTGATATCCTGTCTGAAGCGTTGACCGGTGTTGGTATGGTGTTCACCGCAGTAACGCTGGCATCCGGTTCCATTTGGGGTAAGCCCATGTGGGGCACATGGTGGGCCTGGGATGCGCGGTTGACCTCCATGTTGGTGTTATTGATCATCTATGTGGGTTTGATGGCGTTGCGCAATGGCATTGAAGATCCTGTTAAAAGTGCACGCGCGACGGCTGTATTGGCGTTGGTGGGCGCGGTTGATCTACCGATTATCCATTTTTCAGTCAAATGGTGGCGCACTCTGCATCAACCCGCTTCATTTACCGGCAGTGGCGCACCGAAAATCGTTGGACCTCTATTGACACCACTGGTGGTGATGGCTGTTGCTTTCATCATCATGGGAACCTATATGACTGTCGTTCGTGCCCGGACCATCCGCGCTCAACGACAGTTGGAAGCCCTTGAAGAAGAGAAGAGCTGGCAAGATGACCGGTAGCTATACAGAATATGTAATCGCCGTCTACCTGGTGGCATTTGTGGCTTATGGTGGGTTCATTTTTATGAGCCAACGCCAAAGCCGACGTACTGAACGTGATCTGGAAATGATCAAACAGGAAAGTGCAGGAGAGTCCTTATGAGTACGACGCGTAAGCGGTTGACGCTTTGGGGGTCTCTGTTGCTGGTGGGTACGGCGCTGGGACTTCTGGTCTTTTCATCGTTCAACGATGCGTTGGTCTACTTCTATACGCCCACTGAGGTGATCGCCCAGTCCACAGAGCTGACGGATAGTCGAATTCGCATTGGCGGCATGGTCCAGGAAGGTTCTCTACGCCGGGAAGAGGGTACGCTACGTATCCATTTTGAGGTGACGGATGGCGAATCACGACTGCCTGTGTTTTACGAAGGCATGACACCGGATCTGTTCCGCGAAGGGCAGGGGGTTGTGGTGGAAGGGGCTTGGAAACCGGGAACGGTCTTTACTGCGGATACCATCCTGGCTAAACATTCTGAGGATTATATACCTGTGGAGATGAGCGAAGAGGGTATCGCCAAGTCGCGGGAATCCATTCTGAACTCATTACAGTGAGCATCTATGTGGATTGAACTCGGACACTTTTCTGCCATTCTCGCGCTTGTTCTTGCTGTTATCCAGACTGGAACCGCCTTTGTGGGCGGTACGTTGGATCGGCCGGTATGGGTTCGGGTAAGCCGTCAAGCAGCCTTGGTGGGCAGTGGATTTTTGACTCTGGCCATGCTGGGACTTCAGATCTCGTTTCTGACCCATGATTTCTCGGTGCAGTATGTGGCCGGGCACGCTTCGTTGGATCTGCCTTTCTTTTATCTTGCAACAGCCCTTTGGGGTGGTCATGAAGGTTCATTGCTGCTTTGGGGCTGGTTGTTGTCGGTATTTGGCACGATAGCGGTATTTAGCTATTGGCGTTCGCAGAGTGCATCCATTCCTTGGGTGTTGGTGGTATTTGGCTGTCTGGTGATCAGCTTCCTCTGTTTGGTTCTGTTTCTCTCTTCACCGTTTGACCGTTTGATTCCACCGCCTATGGATGGCCGTGACTTGAATCCGCTGTTGCAAGATCCGGGTATGGTGTTCCATCCGCCGTTTCTCTATATGGGCTATGTGGGATTTGCCGTGCCCTATGCGTTTGCGATTTCGGCGTTGATTCGCGGTCGGCTGGATGATCAATGGATTCGTGCTACACGGCGTTGGAGTCTATTTGCTTGGGCTATGCTCACAGTGGGTATCGTCTTCGGTGCCAACTGGGCCTACTACGAACTGGGTTGGGGTGGCTATTGGGCTTGGGATCCGGTGGAAAATGCCTCATTCATGCCTTGGTTGACGGCTACGGCATTTCTGCACTCCGTGATGGTCCAGGAGCGTAGTGGACAGTTTCGAATCTGGAACCTGATGTTGATCATCACCACCTTTGCACTGTCACTGCTTGGTACATTTCTGGTGCGCTCTGGGGTGCTTTCTTCGGTGCATGCATTTGCCAATGATCCGGGACGTGGTGTCTATATTCTCGGCTTTATGTCGGTATTGTTGCTGGTTTCCTTTGGGTTGCTCACACTGCGTGGTGATGCGCTCAAATCGGAAAACCGACTGGATGGCGTGGTCAGTCGTGAAGTGGCGTTTCTGTTCAATAATCTCTTCTTCATGGTGGCCATGCTCACTGTGTTGTTGGGGACGCTCTATCCCCTGGCCGTTGAGACATTTTCCAATGCCAAAGTGACTGTGGGTGCGCCGTACTACAATAAAGTATTCCTGCCGATCATGTTTGGGATTCTATTGTTGATGGGTATTGGTGCGGTCATCCCTTGGCGGCGGGCTTCTGCCCAACGGATGATCAAGCTGTTTCGCCTGCCATTGATCATCGGTTTTCTGGCGTTGCCATTGAGTTGGTATTGGGGCGTTGATCATCCGTACGGTATAGGTGCTCTGTTTCTGATCTTGTTTGTCATCACATCTCATGGCGGTGAAATAATTCGTTCAGTGCGGGCGCGGGTGCGAAAAGATAGGCTATCGCCGCTGACGGCTTTTGTGCGGCTGATTTCTCGTAATAGACGCCGTTATGGTGGTTTTGTTGTCCACGCAGGCTTATTGGTGATGGTGGCGGGCTTCATCGGCTCAGGGCTGTTTCAGGAAGAGCAGAATCTGGTCATGAAACCCGGCGAAACTGTGCGTATCGGTGCGTGGACATTAACACTGGATAAAATTCATACCGTTGCCCGTGAGAATTGGGAGGCCACTGAAGCTGTGATGCATGCCCAGGGGCGTGGTGAAATCTTGACGCTCAGACCACAAAAGCGTGTCTACAACGAACACAGCATGCCCACTACAGAGGCATCCATTCACACCACTATCAGGGAAGATTTGTATGTGATTCTCGGTGATGCCGTGGGTGACGGATGGCATATACGGGTATTTCGGAATCCGTTGGTAGTGTGGGTCTGGATTGGCGCACTCATCATGGGGCTTGGCGTGCTCATTGCCTTTTTTGAAAAACGGATTGTGGTGGCAAGAAAAACCGTCAGGGAGGCATCATGAGCAGCTGGAAATTGGCCATTATGGGCGTGGTTCTCGGTATTATTGCCTTGTTCGCCATGGGGTTGCAAAACGATCCGCGTGATATTCCCACACCATTGATTTCAAAGCCAGCCAGCGACTTTTCCGAACCATCATTGAAAGGGGATGCAACGATCACATTAACCGATTATCGTGGAAAATGGGTTCTGCTCAATTTCTGGGGTTCTTGGTGTATCTCCTGTGTGGCAGAACACCCCTATTTGATCCAATTGGCTGATCAGGTGAAAGATCGAGACGATTTTCTGATTATTGGTGTAGATTTCAAAGATACCCGTGAAGGCGCTTTCCGTTTTCTTCAACGTCATGGTGATCCAGGCTATCAACATCTGTTTGATCCCAAACAGCGTGTGGCTATCGATTGGGGCGTGTATGGGGCACCTGAGAGCTTTTTGATTGATCCTACCGGTATTATCCGCTTGAAACATACAGGTCCGCTCTATCCGGGTTGGTTTGAAAAAGTGGCTTTACCATTGATTGACGGAGGCGCGGTCCAATGAGGGTGATTCCATGGTTATTGCTATTCACACTCATGGGTGTAACCCTCCCAACATTGGCCGCAGAACGGGCAGAAGATCCCAATGAGGCGCAAGTCAGGGAAATCGCTCAAGGGCTGCGTTGTACGGTGTGTCAGAGTCAATCTCTGTACGAATCCAACTCCGATTTGGCACAAGATATGGTGAGTGTGATTCGTGACAAAGTGGCTGAAGGTCAATCGTCTGAGGCGATCAATAAATATTTCTTTGACCGCTATGGCGATTATATCTACATGGAACCGGTGAAAAGCGGTGCTAATCTGGTGCTTTGGTTGGGACCGTTTGTTGGTTTGTTGGCGGGTGGTCTTGGTCTATTTGTCGCAGTTCGCAGATGGCAGAAAGGCCAGGGAACTCAGAGTGTTGCAGCTAAGTCCGATAACCAGGGCAGTGTGCCAAACAAAAGTATTGAAGCAGAATTGGATAAGATTGAGTTGTAGAAGTGTTTTTATAGTCTCTTCTCGATCTGTACTCTTGCATTTTGAGTGAAAAATCAGTTGGTTGGTAGATGTTTTGACAACTTAAATTATTGTCTGGGATCTCAAGAAGGCAGTTGATAGCGAGCTGAAGATGGCTGATATTGTTCAACCGCATGACCGTTTTTTGAAGACGCTATTAGCCAATCCCAAAACAGCGGGCGCTCTATTGCGTGAGCGTTTGCCAAAAGAGATAGCAGATAGACTTTCGCCAGAGCCGCCAGAGTTGGTGGATGGGTCGTTTATTGACGGAGAGTTTCGTCAGCATCTCACGGATCGGCTATTTCAGGTTAAGACGCTGAGTGGATTGCCGGTTTATGTGTATGCGTTGATAGAGCATAAAAGCTATCCAGATGAGTGGGTCGCTTTCCAAATGCTGCGCTACATGGTGCGTATCATGGAGCAGGCAAAGCGGGAATTGGGCAAGGGAGAGCGCTTACCACCCATCGTGCCGCTGTTGGTTTACCATGGCCGGGAAGAGTGGCGCATTTTGCCAAAGTTTTCTGCGCTGGTTGATGCAGATGAATCTTGGCAGCCCTATTTGTTGGATTTCTGTTATTCTGTATTGGACCTTGGACGTATTGATGATTCAGATCTCTCGGGTGATGCGCGGTTAAAAGGTGGATTTCTGACACTGAAATGGGTCTTCCAATCGGGCATTTCATCTGACGTAGTTGCTTCAATTGGTCGCGCATTTCAAGGTGATATAGAGCTTGCTCAACGTGCTTTGCTGTATTTGGTACAGGTTTGTGAGGATTTTGATATGAGCAGTATTCAAGCATTTACAGAAGAAGCCTTTCCTGGCGAGGCGGAACAGTATGCTTCCCAATTTGCCAGAGAGATGATTGCCAAAGGCCGTCAGGAAGGCCGTCAGGAAGGCCGTCAGGAAGGCCGTCAGGAAGGCCGTCAGGAAGGTCGCCAGGAAGGTCGCCAGGAAGGTCGCCAGGAAGGCCGCCAGGAAGGAGAGGTCATGCTTCTGCTGCGCCTACTTCAGCGTAAATTTGGTGAGTTGCCGGAATGGCTTATTGAACAAGTACAACAGGCAGATCAAACGGCACTTGAGGCATGGAGTGATCGAGTGCTGGATGCACAGTCACTGGATGATGTTTTCACGGGAGAAGCGTGAACTATAGTCGTTTCGTCTAAATGGTACCTGCATCAATGAATCTCTCATATCTTGCGCGGAATAGGCCGGATACCGGATTCAAGTCGATAAATCCGTACTTTATTGCTGCGGGGAAACTCTATTTTCAGAAGTTTTTGTAGCAGTTTGGCGAGTTTGGTTTCGGGGATGTTGAACGTCTCATTTTCGTAGCCATTCTGTATGACTTCCAGAATGCCATCTTCTTGCTTGAGAATCACTACTGAGCGGTCTCTTTTATAGGTGCGTAGATCTACGCCCTGGCCAGGATTAAGTTTTTTCAGGCGTTTCTTAACTGTTGAAATAACGTTGCTTTTTTCGATCATTGTTAGCCGTTACGGTTTGCAAAATCTTCCATGAATGCGATCAATGCATCAATGCCTTCTTCAGACATGGCGTTGTAGATAGAGGCACGCATGCCGCCGGATAGGCGGTGGCCTTTGAGATTCATCAAGCCCTGCTGTTCTGCTTCGGCCAGGAATGTTGCGTCCAGGTCGGGATTTTTCAGGGTAAAGGGGACGTTCATGCGGGAACGGCTTTCCACTTCTGTGGGGCAGCAATAGAAATCGTTATTGTCGATGGCTTGATAGAGTTTAGCGGCTTTGTGGATATTTTTCTTTTCGATACTGGCGATGCCACCGTTTTCTTTGATCCATTGCAGCACCAGACCAAGCATATAGATGCCGTAGGTGGGGGGGGTGTTGAGCATGGACTCTTTTTCAGCTTGAACTTTGTAGTCCAGCATGAGGGGCAGGCCTGCGTGTCGTCCTAATAGATCTTCACGAATGATCACCAGGGTGACACCGGCTGGACCGAGGTTTTTCTGTGCGCCCGCATAGATCAGACCAAATTTAGACACATCCATTTCGCGGGACATGATGTTGGACGACATGTCCGCCACCAATGGTACATCACCGACATCCGGTATGTAGGGAAATTCTGTGCCGAAAATCGTGTTATTGGTGGTCATGTGTACATAGGCTGCGGCGGGGTCGAGATCCAACTCATCCTGACGTGGGATGCGGGTGAAGTTCTCGGCTTCGCTGCTGGCGGCAATTCTGGCGTGTCCTTGTCTATTGCACTCTGCTATGGCTTTTTTTGACCAGATTCCGGTGTGAATATAGTCGGCATTGCGATTAAACGTAGTCAGCAGATTCATCGGGATGGTAGCGAATTGAAGAGTCGCGCCACCTTGTTGAAAGAGCACTTTATAATTATCAGGCACTTGCATCAATTCGCGCAGCAATGCTTCAGCTTGTGTGATAATGGTCATGTACTCTTTGGAACGGTGGCTCATTTCCATGACCGACATGCCAGCACTGCCATATTCTATCAATTCGCCAGCGGCTTTTTGCAAAACGGACAGAGGTAAAACGCTTGGCCCGGCGCTAAAATTGAAGACACGTGCCATGAACTAATCTCCTAACTTTCATAAATAGCGGTGCTGATTCATCATTTTCTGACCATGATATGTGTGGGGCGCTATCATGGACCATCTGGTAACCGTTTTATAGATTGGGCAGGTTTGATTACCAGGAGGGGATATCCAGATCCATATCCATACTGGGATCATCCATGCCTTCTACCTGATAGGTATCCACATCGGGCATAGGTTCTTGACCAGGTGATGTCTTCTTCAGATAGTCAAGAATCTGATCAACGCGGCCTGACACAGCGGCGAGTGCGTAGCAGGTAAACAGAATTGTGGCACCTTCCCAGATGGATTCAAATCCCTTTTCCTCGTGGAGTTGTTCGAGAACCTGCTTTCCGATGCCGAGGATCGATTTTTTACGGTGGCGCAGTTCACGTTCCAAGGTGGAGATGTTTTCAATGCCAAGGAAGGTGATATTTTCTGCAAGTTGTTCTAAAAATTCAGAGTTGGCGGCCACTTTCACACCGATGCTACCGGCCAGGCGTTCATCCAGTTCCTGAATGATCATGTTGGAGCGGACGAGGGCGGTGATATTTTGTGGTGTCACTTCCACTTCCGCTTCTTTGGCCTGAGACTCTTTCAGCGGGCTGAGGAATCCTTTGATTTCGTTAAACTGTTCGTCCGCCAATTCCAGAAGGCTCGCCACGCGGGAAAATTGACGGCGTTGCTCTTTTGGAAAGGCATCGCGGGTGGTATAGCCCATTTCACGTTCGATTTCAGCCCAGGCGTGTTGCAGGATTGAGCGGACTTGAATTTCTGCCTTACAGCCTTTAAATCGACGATATTCGATCAACTCAAGCCGATTATCCAACAGACTGACCGAATAGTAGCGCGGGCGGTAGCCGAACCGCTCCGGGTCCATCAGATCGCCGCGATCAATAATATGGGCCGCTTCAATTTTATATTCACGATGGATGATATCAGCGATTTGATCCACTTCGGATTCGAAGTAGGTGATGATGCGTATGCCGACAATATCCTCAACATCAGAGAGTTCACTGAAATCGGAATCGGAAGTGAGCAGTTTACGCCGCAGGGCATCACGCTCTTTAACGCGTCCGACAATGGAGTGAACGTTAGGGCCATTCTCTTTAATAAACTCCTGAAGCAGCGTCACTTGACGGTTCATAAAGTCCTGATAAAGCCGGAGGCGTTCATCATATTGTTCTAAAATATGATCCACCGGGATTTGATCGACCGAGGACATGCCCTTCACCATCCATATAAAAAAATTATCACAACTGGTGGCTGACATCGCGCACCGCTACCTGATAGTTACCCAAAACCTGATATATGGGAAGTGAAATAATCCTGTTTATTCATCTTTAGACACTCGGGCATGCTTCCTGCAATCCAGAGTGATGTGAAATTGCGTTTTGGCGTTTGTTTGGGATTTTCCCTTTTGAACACGGGCAGAACGCGGTGTCTGAGTTTAAATAAGACATATGTCAAAATATTGACCAGGAGTATCGTCATGTCGGGTTTTGGTTTGCTAGGGCAGCATGGTGCGTTTAAGGCGAATCTCATGGATCTTCGGCAGCGTCGGCAGGAGATTATCGGCGCTAACGTTGCCAATGGAGACACGCCAGGCTATAAGGCGCGTCGTTTGGATTTTGAGGACAAGCTCAAAGAGGCGATGCCGCTACCTGGTGAGTTGAAGATGGCCAAGACCAGCAAGGGACATATGCCCACGCCATATTTTGGTGCGGTGGCCGGTGATCTCCAAGAGGTTGAGACACCGATTCCGAAAGGGGATCGCAACAGTGTTGACCTTGAGCAGGAGATGTCGCGTCAGACGGCCAATCAGTTGCTCTATAACTATGCGACCCAGTCGTTTAATGGGCAGGTAGGCATCTTGAAGATGGTTATTGATGGTGGGCAGCGGTAATTCTGGTTGCGTGTGAATCAGGAAATAAACGGTAGAAAAACAACAGTAACAGAACAAGAGGTGCCACAATGGCAGATTTTCTCACCTCATTTCGGGTAACGGCATCCGGGCTTGCGGCGCAAAGATTGCGTATGAACATTATTGCCGAGAATGTCGCCAATGCACAGACAACACGGACAGCTGAGGGCGGACCGTATCGCCGTCGGGATCCGGTTTTCATGGCACGGCCATTTGTGGAGATGTTGAATCGTGAGCAAGCGGCGGGTGCTACTGGTGTCGCCATTGAGCGGATTCAGATGGATCAGAAGCCGCCACGGTTGCAGTATGACCCAACCCATCCCGATGCCAACAGGCAGGGATATGTGGCAATGCCCAACATTGATGTGGTGACCGAGATGGTCAACATGATGTCGGCAAGCCGAGGATATGAAGCCAATGTTTCGGTTTTGAACGCATCCAAGGCGATGGCCTTGAAAGCGTTGGAGATCGGGCGTTAAGCGATGATAAGGAGAAAAGAAAATGGCTGTAAATAATGTGGGGCAGGCGCAAATGCCGATGATGAAAATGCCCAATATAACGCTGGATAGCGGTACCGCGAAAGCGGGTGCTTGGGAAGACTTTTCCAAGCTGATTACCGATCAGGTCAAAGAGACCAATCGGTTGCAGAAAGATGCCAAGGATATGTCACAGCGTGCGATGCTGGGCAATGCGGGTGTGAGTTTGCACGAAGCGCAGGTTGCATCCTCCAAAGCGGAAGTGCATTTGAAGTTTTTGGTGCAAGTTCGTAACAAGGCTGTGGAAGTGTACAAAGAAATCATGAACATGCCAGCATAATAGTCTGGTTGGCTTTGACAGGTTGACGAGATAGGAGAAGGTCATGGCAGGAACGCCAAATGAAACGGCTGGCGAATCAGAAGACACATCATTGCACGGAATGCTCAAAGAGTTGCCATTGCGTGGCAAAAACGGGCTTATCGTTGCAGCGGTTGCCACTATTCTGGCGCTGACGATTGCGATCTGGTTTGCTACCCGACCCAGTTACAAGACACTCTTTTCCGGTCTGCCGGAAGAGGAGGCGGCTCAGGTTGTTGAACAGCTCAACAAGATGAACGTCTCCTATGAGCTGGTTGGTGGTGGTACGACCATCCGAGTGCCGGGCGACAAGGTGTATGATCTTCGTTTGGAAATAGCCAAGCTGGGCATGCTCCATAAAAGCAATGGTGTTGGGTTTGAGATTTTTGATCAAACCAGCCTGGTGGGCATGACCGACTTCATGCAGCGGATGAATTTTCAGCGTGCTTTGCAAGGTGAGTTAGGCCGTACCATTGAGAGTATCGCGGCGGTTCAGAAGGCGCGAGTTCACTTGGTGTTGCCCAAGCGGTCGCTGTTCGTCTCCGAAGAGAAAGAGGCCAGTGCATCGGTTGTGGTGGATCTGTCTCGCTCGCTCACGCCGGCCCAGACGGATGGTATCGTTCATTTGGTCTCTTCAGCGGTTGAAGGGCTGGATGAAAGCCTGGTAACCATTTTGGATGGTAAAGGCAATCTTATTGCTGGTGGTCGTGAGACGTTGGATGATGGCCGGATGCCTTCAGACGAGTCCATCGCGCTGCAACGTAAGAAAGAGCAAGATCTTGAACGCCGTGCCCAGGATATTCTCGACAAGGCGCTGGGTGAGGGTAAAAGTATCATTCGGGTAACCGCCGAGTTGGATTTCTCACGTGTTGAGCAGCAGCAGGAGCTGTATGATCCTGACGGACAGGTGCCTCGGTCAGAGCAGTTTACCAACGAAAGCAGTCGGGGTGTGTTCGGTGTTGGTGGTGTGCCTGGCGTGCAGCCCAATGATGCCAATGATACATTGGTTGCTGGTGCAACGGGTTCCAACCAAACCCGTGATGTTGAACGGGAAACCATCAACTACGAAATCACCAAAACCGTCAATCGTGTGTTGAAACCTGTGGGTTCCATCCAGCGGTTGTCCATTGCGGTGATGGTGGATGGCACATATAGATCCTCCGGCAATGAGGATGAGCCACCTGTCTATCAAGAACGTTCCGAAAAGGAGATGAGTAACTATCAGCGTTTGGTAGAGAAAGCCATCGGTTTTGATGCTGAGCGTGGCGATACCATTGAGGTGATCAACACGGCTTTTGAGCCTATCGCACCGGTAGAAGAGAGTCGGATCAAATTCTGGGAGCAGCCTGAATTTTATCTCCAGGTGTTGATGGCGTTGATTATTCTCTCCATGCTGATCTTCATTCTGCGTCCGATGATCAAGAAGTTGTTGGTGCCAGAGGCTACCGAAGAAGATATGTTGGCCAGCACAATTGCTGATCTGGAGCGTCAACTGCTCGCAGAGGGTGTGGGTTCCAAACCCGCTGAAGAGACGTTGGGGCTGATGCTTCCCGACCGAACCGCTCAGATTGCTCAACAGATGATCAACGATCATTTGGACGAAGCGCGGGAGATCATTCGCAGCTGGATCACCGAGGGCAGCGAAGAAGAGCAACAGCAAGCATCGCTGGAGTAACAGTGCTCGGATTAACACTCCGGCAGAAAACAGAAAAAAACGGAGTGGCTTATGCCGCTCCGTTTTTTTTTGAATCTGATGATCTGCTTCGCATATCAAGGGTGGCGTAAAAACATTGCCAGGGCTTTCACTCAGGTTGTGATTCATCGTCAGATTTTGGATCGAAATGATTATACGCAGTTGCCAGTTGAAACACGCATTAGGGAATGATGGGTACAAAATTCATTCAACTGTGTAATGCCTGATGGATAAGTTGGTTTGATAATTGCAATGCAAGTGACAGAGATTTTTAATTGACAGTATGACTTGTCCGTATCAGGTGCCACTCAATAAGGCTGCCGATACGTCAGGATGCGATGTTGGAGCGGAGAGAGCGTCATGACTGAAGAAAACGCGATGCAGGAGTTTTTAAGCAGCATCAATGGCTTTAACGGCGATGGTGCAGGCGCTGCTGGTGAAGGCGGAGAGAAAAAACGCCGTTCAACCATGCAATTGAATGGTCAGGAGAAAGCGGCGGTGTTTGTGCTGTCCCTGCCTGACGAAGATGCCAAAAAGCTGATGGAAGGGATGTCAGAAGATGAGATCCGTGACATCTCCCGCACTGTAGCGCGTATGGGCACGATGCCACAGGAAGTGGTTCGTGATGTCCGTGATGAATTTCTGGAGAAATTCGAGAATCATCAATTCTATGTACGTGGTGGTATGGCGAAGGTCAAGGAGTTGATCTTTAATATCTTGGGCAAAGAGAAGGGGCGTCAACTTCTCAAAGAGCTTCAGCAGGGTCCGAAAAACACACCTTGGGAAGTGCTCAACACCATGGAACCGAATCTGGTTGCGACGTTTCTTTCCAACGAGCACCCTCAAAGCATTGCATTAATGCTTTCCCAGCTGAGTACGGAGCAGGCTTCATTTATTATTGACTATCTGGCCCCGGATATTCAGCAGGAAGTGATTTACCGCATGGCCAAATTGGGCACACTGCCTCCGGGTGCCATGGAAGATATCGAAGAGTCGCTGTTGACCGAGCTGGAAGCGTTGGGCGCTGCACGTGGCCTTTACACGCAAGAAGGCGGTGGTGGTGTCAAGAAAGTGGCCGAACTGCTCAACCAGATGTCCCGCGAGGTTTCCGACAAATTGTTGGCATACCTGGACGAAGAGGACAATCCATTGGCCGAAGAAGTGCGCAAAGAGATGTTCCTGTTCGAGGATCTTCTGCTTATGGACGACAAGAGCTTCCAGACGCTGTTGCGCGAGATTTCCAACGACGAGCTGCTTAATGCGCTTAAGGGCACTGACGACCGGCTTAAGGAGAAATTCTTTGGCAATATGTCTGAGCGTGCGGCTGAGATGTTGCGTGAGGACTTGGAGATGCTTGGTCCGATTAAGGTGGCTGATGTTGAGCAAGCGCAGCAGGCTATTCTTAAGACGGCGCGTCGTTTGGAGGATGAGGGCTCCATTGTTATTATGGGTAAGGGTTCGGATGACGTGGTTATTTAGAGTAGAAGGGGGCGGGGAAGGCACAGCCTTTCCTGCATCCCAACCCGCTTTAGTATTTCAACATTTTTAGGCGTTACGCAGGTGAATGACGGGGGGCACGCTTTGATGCCTGTTTCAACCGGCAATTGCGTAACGCCTAACAGTGTTGCATTCATATTCAGCCATCACGAGCACGGAGTTTGATCGATGACAATTCGTCGTTCACCGCTTATCCCAGGGAACGGACATCCCACTTCACCAAAGCTTGGTTTTGGTGATTCCATCAATGCCTCCCGAGGTATCGAAAAAGTCGGCTTTCGCCCGTACAACGCTGATGGTTCACTCATCAAACGCAAGAAAAAAGAACCAGAACAAGATGTAAGCGATGATGAGATGCATAAGCGGCGCTTGGAGCAGATTGAACGCCAAGTCTACCAAAAGGTGTTTAAAGAAGCGGAGCAGGCAGGCCTTGAAGCAGGCATGCATAAGATGGAACAAACCATCAATACGTTGCTGCCACGACTGGATCAGATGACGCGTCAACTGGATCGCCTGCCGCGTAGAATCTTTGAGTTGTCCGAGCAATTTATGGTGGAAATGGCCATCACTCTGGTCAAAGAACTGCTCCAACATGAACTAACTGTCAATACGGATAGTCTGGTCGCGCGGGTAAATACGTTACTTAACGAAGCTGAAGATCGGGATGAAATCGTCCTGCATGTGCCGCCTGAAGAGGCGGAGGTGCTCGCTCGTCTGCCCAATTTCCAAAAGCTCAAAATCGTTGCTGAACAGGCCATGGAACCTGGAACCGTTCGTTTGCAAACCGATTTTGGTGGTGTTGAGGAAAATATCGCCAGTCAATTGGTCGCTGTGGAAGAGGGGTTGCGTGCATTCTTCACCGAACGCAATAAAGAGCGTGCGCAAACACTGGATCAACTTGATAGTAATGAGGTGAACCTACCACTCCCGCCACCAGCCGAGGCAGATGATGTGCAGACGATGGCTGATGATGTGAACGTGGATGACTTGCCTACAGCAGAAGAGATTCAAGCGGTTCCCGAAGCTGAAGAAGAGGTCACATTGGATGACCTTCCAACAGCGGATACCATGGAAGCGGTAGAAGCTGAGAGTGATGACATCACATTGGAAGACTTGCCAACCGCCGACATGGTGGAAGCGGTAGAAGCTGAGAGTGATGACATCACATTGGAAGACTTGCCAACCGCCGACATGGTAGAAGCTGAGAGTGATGACATCACATTGGAAGACTTGCCAACCGCCGACATGGTGGAAGCGGTAGAAGCTGAGAGTGATGACATCACACTGGAAGATCTGCCAACCGCCGATACCATGGAAGCGGTGGAAGCTGAGGGTGATGACATTACATTGGAAGACTTGCCAACCGCCGACATGGTGGAAGCGGCAGAAGCGGAGGGTGATGACATCACACTGGATGACCTGCCAACCGCCGATATGATTGAAGCGGCAGAAGGTCAAAGTGATGACATCACGCTGGATGATATTCCAACAGCGGATGATATTCCTGGACTCAACAACAATGGAGACAGTGAATAATGTTGAATCCTGCACTGCCTGAATTTCTGTCAGTTCCGTGGAGCCAGTATCTGGATGCGGCAAGGCAAGGGTATGGAAAGTCGCGTTTTGGTAAGGTGACACAGGTGGTTGGTTTGGTCATTGAAGGCAATGGTCCGGCTGTTTCCATCGGTGAGATGTGTGAAGTGATGTCCGATACCGGTACACCTATCAAGGCGGAAGTGGTGGGTTTTCGCAATGATGCGGTATTGCTGATGCCGTTGGGCGAGTTAAAAGGTGTGCGTCCGGGCAGTTTGATCTTGGCGCATGGTCGTTCAGAAACGGTAGCGGTTGGAGACGGGTTGCTGGGCCGTGTGATCGGTCCAATGGGTGAGCCGTTGGATGATCGGCCAAAACCGGTTCTACACGAACGGGCCGCTATGCAGTCAGAACCCATCAATCCCATGAAACGGCGGCGTATTGATAGTACGCTTGATTTGGGTATCCGTTCCATAAATGGTGTGTTGACCGTTGGGCGTGGTCAGCGTGTGGGCATCTTTGCTGGATCCGGTGTCGGTAAAAGTACTTTGCTGGGCATGATGGCGCGTTATACCGAAGCAGATGTGAATGTGATCGCTCTGATCGGCGAACGTGGTCGAGAAGTGGTCGAGTTTCTGGAAAATGAGTTGGGACCGGAAGGGATGGCGCGTTCGGTGGTGGTGGTGGCAACATCCGATTTGCCGCCGTTACTGCGTATCCGAGCCGCCAATGTGGCGATGGCCATTGCGGAATATTTCCGCTCGCGGGATAAACATGTATTGCTGCTTGCCGATTCGATCACCCGTTATGCCATGGCGCAACGTGAGGTCGGTTTAGCCAGAGGTGAACCGCCAACCAGCCGTGGTTATCCGCCATCAACATTTATGTTGTTGCCTAAACTGTTGGAACGGGCCGGTCGTGATGAGGGGAACGGCTCCATTACCGGACTCTATACCGTGTTGATGGAAGGGGATGATCAGCAAGATCCGATTGTGGATGCGGTGCGTGGTATTTTGGATGGTCACTTTGTATTGTCACGAGAGCTGGCAGCGGCCAATCAATATCCGCCCATTGATATCCTGTCGTCACTCTCCAGGCTTATGGCCAGCTTGGTGGATGCCGAGCACAAAGAGGCGGCTGGCCAGTTGCGTGAAGTGTTGGCAACCTATGCCAAAGCGGAGGATATGATCAATATCGGTGCCTATGTTCAGGGCAGTAATCCGCAGATTGACCGGGCGATCAAGTTGATCGAACCTATTAGAGCTTACTTGAGACAACCGGTTGGTGATCAGCAGGATATGACCAGCAGTGTTCAGGGGTTGTTGTCGGTAATCAACCAAGCATAAGGGCCACGGAAAAAATGAATCATCCCATTCACTGGTTGTGATCAATGACAGAAACTACCAATATGATTGCGTCTTTGCTCATGGGCAGAATCTCTCCATGGGCATTGATGCGCCAGGTATACTTTTTTTCCAGTGCGTTAGGTCCAGTCAGATGACGTGTCAACGTCCAACTGCCGCCAAAATGGATTGCCCATTCCCAGCCTTTGTCCTTCCAGTCTGATTCAGCTAAAGGGGCTTGCATGCATTCGGTTACCGTGCCGCCCAATACGCAGCGCATTTCATCAAACTTCTTAATCCAGCCTTGAGCGGTGAGTGCATCCTGCTCTTTGATTTCCGGTAACTGGTGGTGCTGTTCGAAATCCACCTGTGCTTGAATGAGCTTCTCTTTTTTTTCAAGAAACCACCCTTTGAACAGGCTGTAGGTGCCGAAGCCCAGTAGAAGGAATATCAGCAGGTCACGAAAGGGTCTGAGGGTCTCTGATTTCATGAAGAGTAAGCGCCTTGTTGATTGTTTGTCTCATATAAACATGGTGTTACTTGTAGAGCGTCAGAATACCATTATGTACCTGATAACCGCCCAGGCGGTTGAAAAACGACATGCCAAGCAGTGCGGAGCCCATATCATTGGGATTGACTGATGCGGCGACATTGTAAACCACCAGTGGGCCAATACGCACCTCATCCAGCATGATGGGTGCGCCACTTATGGTGCCGTTGGCGGTGCGATAGCGCTTGGTGAATCGTAATGCATTGATATCGACCCCTACTTTTTTAGCCGTTGCCAGAGAGAGTGTCACACTGGTTGCGCCCGTATCGGCCAGAAAGCGCACATCAACACCATTGACCTGAGCACGAATATGAAAATGACCATCCCGCGTCTGGTTGATTCGAATTGTACCATCTCGCTGCTCAATAGCGTGATCGGGCACTACCTCGCCCATCACACGATCTTTGATTTGACCCAGCTCGAACCGGTAACTGTAGCCGATCACCAACAGCAGAATCAGACCACCCCAAAAAGCCAACCCTTTGCCCAGTTCACCGAGATTGTGCATACGCACCGATAACAGCAACCAGGTCAGCCACACCATGGAAACCGCAGCATGGCCCATGGTGTCCGAGTTTTCCGTAAACGGTGTCGTGTCGGTAAGCCAAAGATGAAGGCCCAATACAAAGAGTAAAATTCCTGAGAATATGGCAAAAAATCGGATCATATACAGTCGGTTAACAGAGGTTTGACCGGATTGAAATAACCTGATGTTACGCCAATGCCGATGGGTTTAGTGGATGTCCTATATGTAACTGTAGGAAAGTATTGTATATTATGTTAGGAGTCGCCAAAATACAATGAAAAGGGCTGGCCAGAGTAGAATAGGAAGGCCTCTCTCTTGCATGGAATCGCTAGGAAATGATTATTGATCTGACGGGCCAAGTGACCAGTAAATGGATGATTGATTTTTTCTGCGGTCCTTGGATATGCCCTTAACCAGACTGAAAACAGTCAGTAGGTAGGATGCCATAATGGGAAAACTCAGTAGCGCTGCCAGAAAAGGCCAATTGAAACAGGTGGGCCGCCTTTTGAAAAGAGGTGTGCCAGCCACATCCACCGATAAAAACAAGGTGACACCATTACATGAGGCTGCACGAAAAGGGCGGGCCAAGGTTGTGGATCTTCTGCTGACCAATGGTGCGGAAATCGATGCTCGGACTCGAAAAAAATCAACAGCCTTGCATGAGGCAGCCCGCAAAGGTCATGGAGGCGTGGTACGCATGTTATTGGCTGAGGGGGCTGATCCGTTGCTGAAGGATCGTTCCGGTAAATCCCCGTTGAAATTAGCCAAAAGAGGCAAGCATAAAGCCATCGTTCGTTTGATGGAAAAACGCCTTAAAGAGCGTAAAGCCAAATCTTCCCAATCGTCAAAAAAGACCGTTCATAAATCCCATAATAAAAGGCGGCGCTATGCCATCGAAGCGCCAATGATTGAGTTGCCCGGTGCCGAAGAAGTTGAGGCTATGACTCAGAATATGGGTGAACATGTGCAGTCCATGGAAGTGTCAATGAATGACGGCCTTGATGCGGATATGGCCATTGCTCTGGATAAAGCGTTGGCTGGACTGGAGTGAGGGTCAAATACCCGTGCAATAAATCTGCTAAGCAATTTTTACAGTAACTGTATCAATCGCCTAGAAGTCGTCGTCGTCGTTGGATCTGTTTCCGTTGTGCCGCTGCCACCAGTTCTTCAATTGTACGGGCAATAGTGTGTGATTTTGGCATGAAACGCGCTCGGAAACAGAGCTCTCCGGCCTTGTTAAACTGATGGAGCATCATGGCATCTGTTTTGACCAAAATATCCATATCGCGCCACTCAATCACCAGTGTGACACGGGCTTTGTTGGCAATGCGTGGGGTCGGTCCCATGGCGTGGAACAGTGTGCCGCCGATACTGATATCTTCCAGTTTGCCTAAAAAAGAGAGTCCGGAAGGTCGGATAATCTTCAGAGAAACAGGCCAGGATGATTCGAACTCCACACGGTAAGCGCTGCGGCGTTGATGGCTGTAATAGACCGTGTCCGGGAACCCCAGTCTGAGCGTATGTTGGTCCACACGTTCAATAAAAGGGACTACGGTTTCAATGACATGGCGTGTGGTATAGAACTGTATTAACACCTCTTCACATTTGAGAATACGCACATTGCCAACCGGTGGATCAAGTGCGGCGATATCAATGTATTCTCCTTCAATCAGCGCCGCCATACCATCATGTTGTAGATGAAAATGTGAAATATAGGTCATGCCCTGGTTGGCAAGTTGTATCTGAATAGGAAAGTTATCCACCACCGAGGACGTGATCATCTCAGCAATCGCATGGGCGTTTGTTGTTGTGGTGTCTCGATTAATAGATGATATGGACATAATAGCTTAACTCCCAGGATGTTTGGTGTGAAGGGTTTTATTGCTGGGGTTTGATTATTAATATGATGAAATTCCCATATAAACTTTCAGAATCTTCCTGAAGTTTTGATGCTGTAATATAGACCGGAGAAGCGATTCCTTGAGCGTTCATTAAATGGGATGTTGTCTCAACGTTATTCGCTTCCTGTTGTGCCATGTTTTGTAAAAAGTTTGCTGCCAATTCGGGCAAAAGGTCAGAAATTGGCATGCCGAGCAGACGTTCTTCAGAGTGTCCGCTTATTTGTGCAATAGCGGGATTGATCTGGACAATGAGATTGTTATCCAGAGAGCAGACCAAAAGACCTTCGTTCAATGATCGGACAATGCGTTCCAAAAAGCCCTTCTCATGGGCATGTGACTGAGCTTTCTCCTCCAGGCTGGCAACATGTTGGCGATTGCGTTCATCCTGTTCCCAACTGTGACAGGCGTTGTGCGCCAATTGTAGTATCTCATCACGTGCCAATGGTTTATGAGCAAGAAGTATATCATGTTGTATGGTCTGCTGAATTTCCGCAATGGTGCGATCACTGTAGGCTGTGACAAGTATGATGTAAATTCTATCATCCAACTCACGAATACGCTGTGCGGTATCCAGTCCATCAATGCCTGGCGGCATTCTGATATCAATAAAGGCTGCGGCAAACGGGGTATCCTGGTCAAGTGATTTCTGAACCAGCGCGATACCCTCTTCGCCCTGGGTTGCTGTTGACAGATCATATGTCTGTTCAGATGATTCAGTTATTGAATCATCACCGATGAAGTGTTGTAGGCTGGAGATTGTTGAACTCTCCGGTCTGAAGGTGTCCTGATACACTTCCAGAAGTGAATAATCATCGTCAATGGCAAGAAGGCGTCGGTTCTCGGTCATGATTTGTTTCCTTTCCATCGGTTCCGATTGGGATGTAGAACCAGTAACAGTGATTGAACATGACCTGAAAAACTACAGATTATTGAACCTGAAAGAAGAATGGGAACATGCTCACCATTTGGTTTGGTGAGGGTTAACGGTAGATCATACACTTTTTCGTTATTAATCAATTTCTTAAATAATGGTTTCACTGTTTCGGCTGCGATGAGATTGAATAGGCTCATACGTCTGATCCTATCTGCGCTGATGCCACAAAGTTGAAGGGCATGCTGGTTTGAAAACTGGATGTGGCCATTTGGTTTACAGAGCAGGATGCCATCGGGCAGAGCTTCCAGAACATCACCGAAAAAATTACGGACGGTATCCAGCTGTTCAATGCGATTATCTGTTTCTTGGAAAGAGTTTCTCAGGTGTTCGTCTTGATCCCAGCGGTTGCAGGCATTGCGGGCCAACTGTATTAATTCATCGCCGGTTAACGGTTTACGTACAAGAATGATGTCATGTTTTGCTGCTGCTTGGAGTGCATCGACGCTGTGATCGCTATACGCTGTGACAATAATTAGATAGATTCGATCATCCAGTTTACGAATTCTGCGAGCTGCTTCCAGGCCATCAATACCCGGTGGCATGCGGATATCAATAAAAGCAACCGCAAACGGCATGTCACGTGCCAAAGCGTTACGGACAGACAAAACGCCTTCCTCACCTTGGGAAGCTGTGGTCAGGTTAAAGAGGGGTGTTGAGCGTGTTGATGTCGGTTGATTCCCGCCCACAAACGATTGCAGCCGACTTTGCGCCTGTGGTGCTGGAGAGAGTACATCCCGATACATCGTCAATAGCTCTGGGTCATCGTCCAGTGCCAATATCTGTCTGTTGTTGACCATCTTTTGGGTCTCCTCATAAGACAGTCGCCCAATGATTTGTGATCAAATACAGGAGCTATGTAGTGATCGGTTGAAACAGGCATCAAAGTGTATACCTGTTATTTCCGCTTCTGCGGGAGGGACAGGTACAAAGTTCATTCAACTGCGTGACTCCCATCTTAATTATTATATATTATTTTTGACAATTATTCTCTTGTTTAGTGTCATTTTTCAGGGGGAGTTCGAGAATAATACTGGTGCCGGGATTGAGCGGTTCGGCGCGTATTTTTCCACCTATTGATTGTACAAATGTTGAGGCCAAATGCAGGCCACGGGTTTGATTAAAGGAAAATAGATTGATTAGTTTGTCCGGGCGAATGTCCGTACCGTTGTCCTCAATTATAATTTCAATATGTTGTGTTTCAAGCATACGGCTGTGGATTTTGATCACGGCGATCAGTTCTGGTTCGGTTTTACGACGGGTTGAAATTGATTGAATGCAGTGTTCCAGGATGTTGACGAACGCATGGATCAAAGGTGCTCTGGGTAAATGCACCTCTTCCGGTAATTCTGTTGGGTGTAATTGCGTAGCAATGCCGAGTTTAAGCAGGGACTTGTCGAGGATCATTAAGGCATCAAACAACAATGATTTGGGATCAAAGCAATCACTCTGTTCACTGGAAGAGGTGACGTTATGGTGGACGCGCAGCACTTCGGTAATCTGCTCTATTCCGCTTAGAATGGCACGGGTAGGGTCAAGAACCTGTTGATTGATTCTGTCCGACAGGGACGCACCGGTTTCAGTCACCACTTTGAGCAACTCTGATAATAGTTGATGTTCTGTCCAGCCGGCTTTTTTCTTTTGTTCGGCCAGTACATCCATTTGCTGAAGGAGTTGCGTGATTTCCCGAAGAGGTATGGCATGACGCTGGATAAATTCTGAGCGGTTTTGTACACCCATGATGGCATTGCCGATATTATGCATCACCACAATACTCATCTCTGCTATGCCGGAATTATAGGCGAGGAACTGTTTCTGTTGTTCGATCCTGCGTCGTTCTGAAATGTTTCGTGCAATCAATAAGCTGTACCAAGTATTATTCCGTTTCATACTGGCAATGGATAACTCGGTTGGCAGTGTTGATCCGTCTTTGTGCTTGGTCATTATCTCCAGGGTGTGGCCGGAAGAGACCTCTCTTTTCCGAGAGTCGAGCAGGGCTATTTGAATGTTGGTATGGTGGTTGGATGGAATGATCAGAGTGCTTAATCTGTGTTTAATGGCCTGGGTGGCGCTATAACCAAAAATGACTTCAGCGGCTCGGTTCCAGAAGGTGATATGCTCCTGATCATCAACCAAAATGATAGCGTCCTGTGCCAGGGATGCCATATTGCGGAACTGTTCTTCACTCTGTTTGATTTTGGATGTCAGGTGTTCTCGCTGTAACAACGCAATCCTGGCCTGCCGCCAGACAATAAACAGCCCAATGCCAAGCATAATGGAGACTATGGTCAAACCAGTCATCAAACGCACTGTGTAGTTATGCAGTTCTCTGAGTGACTGGGTCATGTCGTAATAGAGTTCAAATGCGCCCAGAAATCGGTCGCCATCCATCAAAGGAACATAGGTTTCCACCACATCGACGGGAACAGGTTCATTTTCAACACTGCGTTCTGTTTTCCTTACAATTTTGGTAAAGACTGCTCCTTGGGCCACCGACTGAGAAAAATAGCTGTGGGTATTGAGTGTGCCGATGATTGTGGGGTCGCTGGAGTAGATGATTTCGCCCGTTGGGCTGAACAGTTTGATTTTAATCAGTCCAAGTTGTCCCATCAGGGCAGTAAACTGATTTTGTACTGATTGATTCACCACCGTATGACCAATTTCCCTGTTATCCGGCAGAAGCATGAAAGCCAGATGTTGGCCTGTTTTGATGGCTTCTGATTCTGTGGCAGTAATGACCTGTTGTGTCATCTCTTCACGCACCAGAAACATGACAACCATGGGTAGAAGCACCAATATGAGCAAGGCCAGACCAAGCAGTAGGCGAAGGTGAGGCTCCAGAATGAGCCGTTGGTTGTCTTGCTCAGGTAGGTGCGATGAGGCGTTCATGTTACATCATCCTGTCGGTCAAGGTGATCATGATGACCTGTTCGGTATGCTGTTCAGGATCTCGCATTGGTGTTGGCGTTATACTCAGTGCTGAGTTGGTAGGTGTTGTGCCATTGGTGATTGGTTGCCTTTTTACGGTTTGTGATATGCCGCTTTTGACAATTTCCTGTAACAGCGGGAGGGTGTCTGTTTCTATGAACAGTGTTGCAAAATTGGTCTGTTTAAGCGTTTCAATGTCATGTCCCAACAGTGTACACGCAGCGTTATTGGCAGAACGGATTGTGCCATCCATACTACAGATCAAGAATCCTTCTTTGGTGGCAGATAGCATTTTCTCCATATACCAGCGGGTAACAGACATTTCACGCACTTGACGGTGCAGTGCGTCTTTCTGTTGTTTCAGTATTTGGTCGCCGTTCCAGCTGTTACAGGCATTGCGAGCCAATTGGATGATCTCTTCATGGCCAAGGGGTTTGCGTGCCAAAACCACATCGTGACGTGCGGCCAATTGCATTTCATCAACACTTCGATCACTGTAGGCAGTCACCATGATTATATAGATGTTGTCGTCTACCTCTCTGATCCGTCTTACTGTTTCAACGCCATCAATGCCCGGCGGCATACGGACATCCACAAAAGCCACAGCAAAAGGTTTATCTGCTTCAAGTGCATGCTCAACCAGTTCAACACCTTCTGCTCCCTGTGCAGCAGTGGTGATCTCAAAGTCAGGCAGAATCGTCTTCTGTTCCTGACTGAGGCCAAGAAAATCCTCAAGTTGAGAGTGTTGTCTGACCGGCGGGTGAAGGATTTCCCGATAGGTGTCCAGTAGCTGGGCATCATCATCAATGACCAAAATACGATGGTTTGTGTTCATGATCGGGTTCCCTTCAAATGCAGTGGCATGTTCAGAATGAATTCAGTTCCCTGATTAATGCCTTTACTGACTGCCTGGATTGTTCCACCAATTGATTGAATAAATAGTGCCGTGGAGTGAAGGCCGAATCCAACACCGCTTTTCTTTGTCGTGAATCCATGCCGAAAAATTTGGTCTATATCCTCTTTGGGAATGCCACAACCGTTGTCTTCAACATGGAGTTCCACCCATCCAGATTTTGGACGCAGTGCAGATATATGAATTTTGCCTTTGATCGTTTCACTTTCTCTGCGTGTAGCAATGGCCTCTACACTATTTTTGACCAAATTGATCAGGGACTGCAATAACTGTCCGTGAGGGAGGTGCAGCATGAATGGACCGGCTTCTTCCACTCGGTTGATGATAATATCGCGGCGTTTCATGCCATCTCCGAAGATTGCCAATGTTTCATTGAGAATTTCTTCAAGGCTGAAGTCATGCGCCATTTCAATAGGACGTGCTGCGCTCTGTTGGATTCTGATAATCTCGGCAATATGATCAACTGCTGCGTTGATGGTTTGAGCATTATGTAGGACGCGTCCACCGCTTATCTGATCAAGTTGATCGGATGTGTCGGATATCACACTCATAAGAACATCAAGAATTTCGTCGGCTTTTCCGCCAGTATTGAGCTGTTTTGTGACCACCATTGGTACTTGGCGCAGTTGATCTGCGATATTTTGTACCTGCGTTGCAGCTTGTTCCATCACCGATGCTTGGTGTTGGATACTCATGATGGCATTGCCGATATTATGGAGGACTGTAGCGCCCATTTCAGCCAGACCGGCTTGATAGGCGGCTTTTCGATTCTCATCTTCCCGTTTTTTTTGTGCCGTCAAATCAACCAGAATACAGTGGATTTTGGCGGGTTGACCTTGGGTATCATGAATTGTGCGGACTTGAATGCTGATTTGGACCATCTCTTTTCTAGCGGTCATCATTCGGCACTCAAATGGTTTTGGCATTTCATCCTGAAGCAGTTTGTTTAAGAACGCGGTAAACCGTTTTCTATCCGATTCGATCAACAGAGTGCCAAACCACTTGCCCAGGGCGGGTTTGATTTTATAACCGGTCAGATCGCGCCAAGCCTGATTCATGGAAATCAGGTGGCCGGTATTGTTCAGAGCTTGATATGCCAAAGGTGCGGATTCAAAAAACTGGCGAAAATGAGCTTCACTTGCCTTGAGGGCATCTTCCATGCGTTTCTGTTTGGTCACGTCACGGCTAATGTGGATTGAGCCTGCCAGTTGTCCATTGGCATCATGGAGTGGAGAGACGGAGATAAGAAAATCACCATTCAACTTCTCCTCATGGATCTCAACGGTATGACATTTTCCATCCTGCAAAAGTTGTTTGTGTGGGCAGGATTCCACGGGTTTTGTGGTGCCGTGCATCAGAGTGAAGCAAGTCTGACTAATGATTGACTCAGTGGATAGGTCCAATAATTGGGTCATGGCATGGTTGGCACGAATGATTTTATAGCCTGTATCCAAAATCATTATTGGATCGGAAATAGCGTCAAAGGTGCGCTCCCAGGCATCTACGGCTTCCTCTTCTCTTTTTTTGGACGCTTTTCGTCGTGTGATGTCGATAGCGTGGGCAAAAATATAATTTTCCCCATTAAACTCAAAGTGGTTGACTGTGATTTCAACGGGAAAGGTGGAACCATCTTTACGGAGATGAAAGGATTCAAAGCACATGTGGCCTTTATCAATCACCTCAAGCCAATGTGCAGGCCACCGTTCTTTTGGGAAAAGTGGATCAATATCATATACATGCATTTTTATGAGTTCAGATCGGTTGTATCCTAGGGAATCGCAAGCTGCTCTGTTGACTTCATATAAGCGGCTCTCCTTGTCTATCCAGAATGTCGCCTCCCGGCTGATCTCAAGGGCATGTCGCGTCATTTTTAGTTCTTGTTTGCGTTGGTACTCTTCGGTGATATCCATGCCGATGGATTGGATTTCACTTACTTGGCCATTCTCGTCTTTCAACGCCCGGTTCAACCATTTCTGCCAGCAAATTTTTCCTGCGTGATTGGTTACCCGGTGTTCATTAAATTCTGTATCGGCAGAGTGGATCAGACTGTCAATATGTTGTTGCATACCCTTTCGGTCATCTTCAGTAATCATCGGTATGAAGGAAGAGCCAATCAATTTCTGACGTGTTTTGCCAAAAAAATCACAATATAATTCATTGACATAGGTGATTGTGCCATCTGTTTTCCAACGGCAGATTAGAATCGGTAAATCTTCCAAAATTGTTTCGAAGAAGTGCCGACTTTTGACCAGTTGCTGCCAAGCACGCTGTCGTTTCTGTTCCAAGCGACTTGATTCCAGTAGTTGGGCGCAGGTTGCCAGCAAAGGTGCCAGTTCATCTAACAGCCAAGGCTCATATCCACCATCACGGTTGGATAATCCAATGACACCGGTTATTAAATCACCTTGCCATAGTGGCAAGCCGGCAAAGCTATGAATGGGCGGGTGTCCTTCAGGCGGTCCAGACATCCAGGCAGGATGTTTGGAAGGATCATTGGAGATGATATTTGAACGGTGTTTGATCGGTTCGCCGAAAAGCAGATTAAGATTATGGAATTGTATATCAGAATCTTCATGCTGGGCACACCAGTTGTGTGCCTGTACATCGCTGTCAGGTATGTTGATTGATAACGGGCGCAAGTAGGATTTGCCATCGTTATCTTCCTCTAAAGATGCCATAAATCCATAGGGAGAGTCAGTCACATGCATGACACCGGTGAGTAACTTATCGAACAGTATGGATTCCGGTGTTTCACTGATAAACTGGCTTTGAACCTCGACTACCTGTTGCAGGATGCGGCGCTGAATTTTCCTGCGTTGGTGATTAAACTGCTCCTGCGCGGTGTTGCGATGTTGGTCTACTACTTGGTGAATAACCGTTGGCAGCACTTTGAAAAGTGCGTTGTGATCCTTTTTCATGACGAACTCGGATGCGCCAAGCCGAAAGGATTGCACCGCAGTTGCAATGGCTGATGTGCCGGACACCATTATGGATGGTGGCATTGCCACCTCTGCATCCATAATGTTTTTCAGGATGTGCAGGCCATCAATGTCGGGCAGATAGTAGTCCACCAGTACAACATCAAATGCCTCTTCTTTAAGGCGTGATAAACCGGTTGTACCATCAATGGCGTGTTCAAGCTCAATGCCATGGTTTATGAGAATTGTCCGCAAGTGGTCAGCCAGTTCAGAGTCATCATCAATGAAGAGGATTCTTATGGTTTTCTTATCGGGAATAGTCATGATGACCTCTGGCGATTTTTTCGGTACTGTTCACAATCGGTTAGGCAATCCAAAGACGGGATATATCCACGAACCGACAGATATGTTCAAAGCCATGTTTATCTCGAAAGAGATGCTCCTCTGATATCCTGAAATCAGCCTGTTGCTTAAGCTGATGGTAGAGACCAATATGGGCGGCATTATTCCAGCACTCTCGGGAAATGTTTACCCAATTGGCATCTTTTGCGAAGCGTTCCCCCAGCTTTTTTTGCTCTGAAGGCAGACTCTGTAATCGAGCGCAATCATTCAATCCACTGCCGATGAAGTTCTCTTTGCCCGTGGCATCCTGGAACGGTGTGGCTGGTCCAAAGTGAACCGAGGCGCGGGCACCAGCATAAGGGCTGCCGAATTTCCGACTTTTGAACAGCAAAATATTGCGTAGACCCAAAGCGACCAGTAGTCCAAAACCGGCAAGGTGTTGATCGAGAATGATATAGAATCCATCACCCGTGGGAACGACACCGAGGATGCTTTGCCGGTCATTTTCTGGTTCTGGAATACCAATCAGACTGACCGCTTCAGCAATACCACTGTTGATGATCATTGCTGTGGCATATTGCAGCGGATCGGGTAGCGTGGAAAATGCTATAACATCTACCAGAATAATATCGGTCTGGATTGGGACAGGTTGGGACATTGGCTTCTCTCAATGACCTGGCTGATAGTCGAAATAGTTGTATATACTTATGACTCGATATATCTAATAAAAATTCAATTTGGATAATAAATACCTAAATGTAAAAAATTATATCAGTACAGTTTTTACTGTATGTAATTTTGATATTTTTAATTTCCATATATTGTGTATGTGGATGATTTGTTGTGTTTTTAGATCTATCAATAAGAGATAAATAGAGATTTTATGGCTGAACAAAATTGCAGAAATTGTGTCGGAATTTAGTGAGTGGGATGATTTATTTTTTCCGCGACCCTTAAACAGGCTCTGATAAATGCGTGGTGATCCTATGAAAAATAGCAGAGTATTGGTTGTTGATGATGATCCCGCCATTATCCAAGCATATTGTGATGCTTTGAAGCCAGCCGTCCCAGAAATGTCATCCCGTCTGGCCCATTTTACCGATGATGGTGTCAAAAGTGATGTCAAAGGTGTTCACTTCAACTTTGAGGTCGAAACAGCGACACAAGGGAGTGATGCCGTCGCAATGACTGAGCAAGCCCTCAAGGGTGACACGCCTTTTGCCGTTGCGTTTATTGATATTCGTATGCCGCCTGGTATGGATGGCCTGGAGACAGCCAAGCGGATTCGTGAACTGGATGAACGCATTTATCTGGTGATTGTGACCGCTTATGTTGATCGGGCCATTGATGAGATTCAGTACGCGCTTTCCCATGATGCACTCTTTATTCGAAAGCCGATAAGTCAGGATGAGATTCGACAGTTGGCGCGTAATGCATGCATCAGTTGGGATCGGCGCATGGCATTGCACCACAAAAGCCGTATCCTGTTTGGTGATGGTGATCTGGATTCAGTGCGTTTGGGTGATTGTGTTGAGAAGCGTCTGACCATTTTGTTCACCGATATTCGTGGTTTTACAACATTATCAGAACAGATGGAGCCGGAAGAGGTGTTCAGGTTTCTGAATACCTTTCTCGGTAAGATGGTGCCCATCATCCATAAACACGGCGGTGTGATTGATAAATTTATCGGTGATGCGATTATGGCTCTGTTTGATGGTCCGGCTGATCACGCTGTGGCAGCCTCTGTGGAGATGCTGCAAGCGTTGCAGACAGATCCTAACATGCCTGTTTGGCAGGCGAGTGAACCTCGGATCGGTATTGGGCTTAACACTGGCATTGTCATGCTTGGTACGGTGGGCAGTGCTGAACGTATTCAACGCACAGTGATCGGCGATACAGTGAACAGTGCCTCTCGGACCGAAGCGCTGACAAAAAGCTACCAAACGCCGTTGATTATTACTGAAGCAACTTACAACGCCCTGAAAAATCCGAGTCAATTCCATATTCGCTTTATCGACCGAATCCGCGTTCGGGGTAAGCTGCGGCCTCAGTCCATCTATGAGGTGTTTGATCATGACCCGAAACATGTTCTACATGCTAAAGAGGTTGTACGTGAAGTCCACGAACAAGCGCTCTCCTACTATCATATGCGTGACATTGAGGATGCAGTAGAGTTGTTGGCACAGTGCCAATCCCGCTTGCCTGATGATGTCATTACCGAACTATATCTGGAACGATGTGCGAATTACACACAGAACGGTATTCATGAAGGCACGGGTGAGTTGGAAGTTGAGGTGCTTTGGCGTGATGCTTATTCCATCGGTATCCCTGTGGTAGATCAACAGCATAAGCAACTTCTTCACTTGATCAACCAGGTGTCGATATTGGTGCATCGCAATGAGGGTGGTGATTTGAATGGTGTGCTGGATGCGCTGGGTCACTATGCCATGGAGCATTTCCAGACAGAAGAAGCCTTGATGAGAGATCACAATTACCCACTGTTCCGGGAGCATGTTGAAGAGCATAGGCGATTCGCTGAATCCTATGGCGTTTTCCGGGAGGAGTTGTTATCCAAACGGCATGGCAAACGTTTTCTGCTCTTTAAAATCAATCTGTTTCTGGTGGATTGGTTGATTACGCATACGGCAAAATCGGACCGACACATGGGTAAGCACCTTGCCCGGTTAGGCGTGGCAATTCAGTAACGGCTTGTTTAGGAATAAGGCGGTATACGCTCATATTCGGAAACGATCCAACTCCTCAAGGGTTTCGATCTGTCGTTCCATCACATATTGTTCAATTGCGGCTTGCTGGCTCCGTTCAATGCGTGAGAAGTGAATCCGCAGTGCGCGATTATCCTGTTGTTTCATCAAACCAACCACCTGTCCCCAGGCTTCTATCGGCACTTTGTCCTGATGGGGTTCCATGGTGAGAGGATCCCAGAGTTCCAATGGTAGCGTGAATCGAATGCGTAACATGTTTTTTTGTTGAATGGATCTGCTGGAGGTGATCACTGTGGCTGACATGCCATCTGAAGAGAGATCACTGATTGTACTGTTTGATTGAGCGTCCTGTCCTTTGATTGTGCATGGAATTGGCTTGCTCGGTGTGACACGGATTGTTTTGCGGCGCTCCTGCTCTGTTGGCAGGGGTTCAACCTGAAACAGCACCGCTTGACGCTGATGCAGGTCTATACGTTTAATTTGTGCGATTAGAGGATGATCTAAAATCGTACTGGCAAAAGTGACATATCCTTCATGTCTCATGGCAATCAGCTGTTTTTTTGGTGCGCGAATACGCAGAACAGTGCGATCAACCCCTATGAGTTCACCAGGATATGAAATGGGAATATTTTTATAATAATTATGAAGTTTGATGGCACCACCATCATCAAGGATGCGTTGCAAATCAACAGTAACATCCATACTGCCCGGTTTTATCGGACTTTTGGGTGAATCAACAATCAAACGGAAAGTTGGGATGGTGTCATCAGTGGTTTGAACTGTGTCAGAGTGAACGATGACTTCGTCTGCAATGGTTTTTCCAGCGCCTATAATCAAGCCGCGCAGCAATGGTTCCCAACGCAGATCAATAGGGCAAGTCAGTATGATGCGATTGGGATCGTTACTGTCGATCTTCGAGGTTATCGAGCGGTTGATATTGAGTTGCGGGAGTTTGTCGAGAGATTCATGAAGCTGTTCAAGTGTGGCGAGCATGGTGTGGCCTGGTTGCAATACGCCCATGAATCCAGCCAATTCCATGATGATTTCACCAAGTGAGTGGCCAAATGTGTTCAGAATCGTTTTTTCTGATTCGCCACTCAGTGAAACGGCATTGGATAACAGATCAAACAGGGTGTCAGCAGGGAACGCGCCGGTAACGGTATGATCAAGCGAGCGGATCTCTTCGGGAAGATCAAGCTTTTCCCAAAAGCCATGTCCGTATCTTTTTTTAAAAAATACTTTTAATTGGCGAAAGATAAATGCATGCATCTCTTTTTCCGAGACCTTTATGTTGCCTCGCGCCACAACCGTATCTGACCCTTGTGGAATAAGTCATTTTAGTTAAACAGCTTGGTTTTGAAACTCTGGATGGCAACTATTCATGTTGAGACTGGTGCCAGAGCATTTTATAAAAGGAAAAACTGCACTCCAGTCCAAGCAACTTACTGACTCTGATCAGAAATTGCAGTAAAACCGGGTTGAGTGGATCATCGACCCAGAGTTTCCGATAGCGTTCAAACGCAGGCACCAAGAGACCATGGGTATCCAGGAAGACGGCAGCCAGTAGTGGATTGTCCGGGAACTGTTCTTCCAATGAGGTCAATTGGCCGAACAGTTCATTGTCCACTTTGTCATCCAACCAGATGATGTGATTGTCGTGACGTGGATATGGAACCGGCTGTTCACCGTTGAACAGTCCTATTCGGAAATGATGTTCGCCGGGCGCTAGCGGTTGGATGGTATAGCGTAGCCATCCGATATCTGTTTTGGGCGGAATCGAATAAAGTGCATCATCCACCACAAGTTCATAGCGGGTTAATGGTCCAACCCGGTTCCAAATCAGATCAGGCGCACTTTTTGAGAGTGTTATCGTACGCGCCGTGCGAAACCGGTAACGGGCTTTGTCTGGAAATGATGTTTCAGAAGCGCGGTAGGGAATATAGCGTCGGGCGCGTTCCAATCGACGTTTGAGATCAACGATGAGTGGATGTGTCAGGGATTCCAGCGTTGTCTTGTTCTTTTGGGTGAGCCAATCTGAAATATCAATATGATCCGGTGTCAATGCCATGGCAGCGATCATCTTATTGGCCGCGTCATGGTGCTCACCAGTCAACCAGAGTTCACGTGACTGATAGAGTAATTTGCCACCGGGGTGTTGAATCATCTTGTCTTGCGCCGAAAGCGTGCCGGCTGACAATAGCAGGGCAATTGAGGCAAGAAGCGGAAGAGCAATACGCAAAAAAATCATAGGCGACCACAAAATCCTTGCAACGCGATCAATCGCAGTAAAAGAGACTTCAGCCATTAATCATAATCCGTGTATCCAGTTCACATGATATGTCAAAAGGCGTTCTGCTTCCAGGTTGATCGCCGCATAGACAAAGCAATAGCCAATGCAGAGGGGACGAACACGTGTGTCAGTGGTCCGTTTATCAGCGCATGAAAAGCGGTGTATTTATGAGAGCGCTTTGACAATTTCCACTGTCGCATCAGAGCGGTTCAGGGTGTATATATGAATGCCGGGCACACCTATTTTATTCAGTGTTTGCACATGTTCAGCCGTTAGCTCAACGCCTTTCTTGAACAGTGTATCAGGGTCATCCAGAAAGGGGTCCATTCTGTTTCGGATTGAATCTGGCACTTTTGCCCCGCAAAAATCGGAGAAGCGTACCAGCTGTTTATAATAAGCCGCAGGAAGAATGCCGGGAATGATCGGGATGGTGATACCGGCTTTCTGACATTTTTCCAAAAAGCGGGCGTAGTTATCATTATCATAGAAAAACTGGGTGATGGCGTATTGGCCGCCGGCATCCTGTTTTTTCTTCAAAACCTCAATATCCGCTTCTGGACTGGAGGCTTCTGGATGGGTTTCAGGATAGGCCGCCACACCGAGTTTCAGATCCGGGTGCGTATTGTGTAAATAGGCGGTTAGTTCATTGGCGTACCGAAAGGCGCTTTTGTCAAAGATGTCTTCGGGCATGTCATCGGCCCGGTCGCCACGCAAAGCGAGAATCTCATTGATGCCGGCATTACGGTAGGTTTTGAGTAACCCTTCGATGGTCTCAATGGTCTCACCAATACAAGTCAGATGTGCCACCAAACCGCACTTCACTTTCTCTTTGACCGCACAGACAAACTTGCCGGAACTGTCTCGATCACTGCCGCCTGCACCATAGGTGATGGAGATGAATTCGGGATTTACTGCCAACAATTCGGGCAGTGCTTTCCAAAAACGGCCTTCCGCTTCTGGTGTCTTAGGCGGAAAAAATTCCACGGAGAGTGCAGGCACCTGAGAGGTCATAGTGGATTGGTCCTTTTGTCTGTAGCGTGCAACGCACTGGTTAGAGGCACAATGCCTTCACGCTGAATCTGTAATAACTGGTAGTGGCGCTGGCTCAGGCCGCTTTCCAATAGCTGGAGCTGTCCAGAGGAGCCGATAAATCCCATTGGTCGTGTCATGCCAGCCTGCCATTCTGGGCCGCCCAGTCGTTCATCACGGCGTAATTGGGCCAGCAGCGCAACGCTATCATACACCAGATGGGTGATGCTGTAGGGCGGTTGGGTCCAGATGGACGAAAACACCGCTTGAAAATGGCTGCGCTCCTGTTGACCGCTGTCACAAAATACGGCACCTTGCAGATAATCCGTTCCTTCTGAAAGTAGTTTGTCAGGCTGATTCCAAAGAGAAACACCCAAAAAAGCCACATCCGGCATACGGATATTGAAGAAGCTGGCTTGCGGTGCAATCAAGCGCACCTGTTCGGCAGATACCGGTAAAAAAAGTGCATCAAAATCAACCCAGGGTTCCAAGTCGCGTTCCTGTTGAGGTCGCGTTGGGTCCGAAGGGTCCAGAGACGGTGATTTCCACACCAAGCGTATTCTCTGTTTGGTACTCTCCTTACTCAGGTGAGCCAGGGCTTTTATGCTATCAGAATAATCACGGGTATTGGCAGGAAAACGTACCACACGCACAACGCTACCGCCCAATGACTCCACCTTTTCAGTAAAAGCTTGGGTCATCAATGTGCCAAAATCAGAATCAGGGGCCAGGATGGCAAAGCGTTGTCGTTGGGCAATCTGTACCGCATGGCGGGCCATGACATGGGCCTGATGGGTGGGATGGAACGCATTGAGAAAGACAGGGGCTGAGTCAACACCTTCGTTAGGTGCAACCTCACCAGCTTGTAGAAGTTCAAGATGTGGATTGAGGGCGATCAGTGGTATGCCTTGTCGGCGTGCCAGTGGGATCACCGCTTGGGCGGCATCATGAACCAGCGGTCCGATGATCAGGTCCACGTCACCATCCATGAGCCGATGAAAGGCATCCTGGGCAGATTGGGGCTCACCACCGGTATCTTCCACTCTCAGCGTGATGGAGACATCCCGATAATCCGACAACGCCTGAAGGGCACCTTGAATCAGATTTTGACCAAGACGCGCATAGCGGGATGTGAGTGGAAGTAACAGGCCAACATGCAGTGGGGTTTCTGATGAGACTGTTTCGCCCAGTCGAATCAATGCCTCTTGTTTCAGTTGAGAGCGTGATGTTTCCGGTAGCGTGTCCCGGTCAGAATTCTCTAACGGTGACTCATGGTCTGGCAGAAGGTCATTGGTTTGGTCAGTATTAAATGCACTGTCAGCTTGCAGCATCAACGCGCCCAGTAGATCAGTGCTTGACGGTGGTATGGTATCCTGTGATTCACTACTGGATTGTTCATCAGCACTGTTGACTGGTGACGCCTCACCGGGCAGGCCCGCCGCTTTTTTCCAATGTTTTTTGGCCTCATCCAGTTGTTGGTTTTCTGCGAGCTTGTCGCCCAATATCAGATGGAGTGGACGGCGCAAAGGCGAAGAGGCTGGCTGGAAAGACAATAAATCTTCCAAACGTGTTTGTGTTTGAAAGGTTGCTGCGTTGAGAAAATGTCTCAGTTGAGGCTGTTCCAGATTGGTTTGCGGCAGGTTGCGTAAAAAGATGATGCTATTATCCTTGGAACCGGTGGAAAAATAGGAATCAATCAGACGCGCCCAAGCACCTTGATGTTGAAACTGTCCAGCTTTGGCCAAACGCGCCCAATAGGGCCAAGCGCGTTCTTGATCACCATCGTGGTCATAGAGCATGGCGAGTTTCCATGCAGCACGGTCAGCGGCAGGATGTTTAACGTAACGTGCAGCCGACTGTAAGGCGCGTTCAGCGGCTTGGCGTTCATTGCGGCGCAGGTGAATATCAGCCAGTCGAACCAACGCTTCAGAGACGAACGGCGTTTCAGGATAGCGTTTGATCAATTGTTGGAATGCGAAAATCGCTTGATCAAGCTGGTCATCCAGGGTGAATTGGTCCCCTTGAAACAAGAGCTGTTCTGCGGCCTGTTCCGCTGGGCTTGGTCCGGGTGGTAGCTTGGGTGTCGGTGCTTTTTTAACCTGTTTTTTGATTGCGGGTGGTTTGTCAGCGGTTTTTTTAACTGCGTCAGTTCCCGTTGAATCAAGGCTACAGGCGCTGGTCAACAGCACCACAGGAAGCAGCAGCGCCAGATAGGCTGCACGTGGTTTGTAAAAGAGTCGGAGAAGGGCTAACCGGATCATGCGGATGGT
The DNA here is from genome assembly GCA_015234045.1 of Magnetococcales bacterium. GTDB lineage: Bacteria > Pseudomonadota > Magnetococcia > Magnetococcales > JADFWU01 > JADFWU01. The sequence goes on along the minus strand of JADFWU010000007.1, from coordinate 46,381 downwards.
TTCCGTTTGGTACGGGTGGCGGTTTCTGGCCATGGATTTTTATTGGATCCCATGGTTTTTTGTTGGATTTTTATGTCGAGTCAATAACTTGTCAACCGGAAAATTGTACATCGTTGCAACCCCAATCGGCAACCTGGAGGATTTTACTTACCGGGCGCGTCGGATTTTGGACGAAGTAGACCTTATCTATGCTGAGGATACTCGACGCACGCGGGTATTGTGCAACCATTATGGCATAAGTACATCATTAAAATCTCTGAATGCTCATAATAGTCACCAGCGCATACCGGGCGTGCTCGTCGCACTTGAGCAGGGTCGGTCGTTGGCCCTCGTCTCTGATGCCGGCATGCCGGTGTTGCGTGATCCGGGTGAACCGGTGATCAAAGCGGTGGTGGATGCGGGTATGGATGTGGAGGTTTTACCAGGCCCATCTTCAGTGGTGACCGCTTTGGCGGGGTCTGGTTTTTCTGGTGACCGATTTATCTTTGAGGGGTTCCCGCCACGCAAGGTTGGAGAGCGTAAACGTTGGCTCACGGCTTTGTCTGCTGAGGAGAGAACGCTTATCTTGTTTGAATCGCCCAACCGTTTGGTGGCGTTGTTGCGGACCATTGTTGAGGTGTTGGGTGAGGAGCGCTTGATTGTAGTGGCACGTGAGTTGACCAAGCGGTTCGAAACCTGGTATCGAGGCGGTGCCGGATCGGTTTTGGCAACGTTTGAAGCGGAGCCACCTCGTGGCGAGATTGTTGTGTTGATTCAGGGTAGTGATGGTTCTGAATCTGCTATCAATCAGACACAAAAAAATCCTGAACAGCTACTGCGTGAAGCGTTTGAATCAGGGCTGCGGGTTAAGGATGCCGCGCGTCAGGTTGCGGATCAAACGGGAATGCCGCGTTCCAAACTGTATCAAATGGCGTTGGGTCTGCGGGAGTAGGGTGGATGGATGCGCGACATCACTTTGGTGCAACGGCAGAGCGGGTTGCAGCACGATTCTTGCAAAAGTCTGGTTATGAAATCGTAGCTCGCAATGTGCGTAGTCGTTATGGTGAGCTTGATCTGGTGGCCAGAGAAGGGGATGTTTTGGTGTTTTGCGAAGTTAAGGCGCGTCGATCTGGTGATCCAGGCGAGGCGATTGACGCGATGAAGCAGCATAAATTGATCCGGCTCGCCGAGATGTGGCTTCAGAAGAATAATGCAATGGCAGATATGGCCTGTCGGTTTGATGCGGTGTTGATGCAACGCAAGGGTGTGTTGTGGAATATTGAGTTGGTGCGGGATGCTTTCAGGCCCGGATGGTAAAGTTGAGAGGGAGAAAAAATCCATGGTAGGCAAACGGCAAAGGATACTGTTGGCTGTGGTCAGTCTGGTATCGCTATTGAGCCAAACCGCTTGTGCTCCGGTGGTGGTGCTTGGTGCCGGTGTCCTGGCGGGCAGTACGCTGTTGGAGCGGCGTGGTGCTGGTGAGTCTCTGGAAGATCATTGGGTGGCGTTGAAGCTGCGCAGTAGCTTTGTAGAGAGTGAAGAGGTGCGGGCTGGTAACATCAATGTGTCGGTGTTTCGCGGTAAGGTGCTATTGACAGGTACAGCGTCCACCAAAGAGGAGATTGATGAAGCTATCCGTATAGCGCGCTATACCCGTGGTGTGCAGGCGGTTTCATCCGAGCTGCAAATTGAGGAAATGACACCGAAAGAGGTGGCAGAAGACACCTGGATTACCGGCACGATCAAGATGAAAATTCTTGCAGATGAGGTGGTTCGTGGTTTGGATATTCATGTTGAAACCACAAAAAAGGTGGTCTATTTAACCGGCATTGCCGGATCGGTCAGAGAGCGGGACCGCGCGGTGGAGATCTCCCGCGTTCGCGGTGTCCGAGAAGTGGTTTCCTATATTGATGTGGATACCCGGTTTGATTCATCATCCCCGGATGAGCCATCCGAATAGGGCGTGCTATGAGTGATCACTATACAGTAACCCGCACATTCCTTGAGCGTCTCAAACAGGCAGTCGCACCGGCTCAGGTATTGAGCAAACCCGCTGAGATGGAGGCCTATGCCTGGGATAATACCCAGCTGCGCTATATGCCCGGTGCCGTGGTGTTGGCAGAGAACCGCGATCAGGTGGTGGCCGCGTTGAAGACCTGTAACGATGCCGGTATGGCTGTAACACCGCGCTGCGCTGGTACGGGCAATGTGGGTGGCGCATTGGCCGTGCAGGGTGGTGTCGTGCTCTCAACACAGAAAATGAATCGTATTTTGGAAATTGTACCGGAAGATCGTCTGGCGCGTGTTGAACCGGGTGTGATCAATGACTCACTGCAAGGCGCATTGGCGCCGCACGGTTTGTTCTGGCCGCCTAATCCTTCTTCTGCAAAAAGTTGTGCGATTGGTGGCAATCTGGCCATGTGTGCTGCTGGTCCCAATGCGATTCGCTATGGTGTGACGCGCGATTGGGTGTTGGGATTGGAAGCGGTGTTGGCGGATGGCACCGTGATTGAAACTGGCGGTTGGACCACAAAAAATGTGGTGGGCTACGATCTAACCCGTTTGTTGATTGGTTCTGAAGGCACGTTGGCTGTGATTACTCAGGCCATTGTTAAATTAGCGCCACGTCCACAAGCGCGTCGGATGCTTCGCGCCTTTTTTAGTTCGGTTTCTCAAGCCGCCAAAGCGGTGTCTCAATTGATGGCCGTGGGTGAGCCGCCTTCTGCAATAGAGTTTTTGGATGCCGCCTGCCTGGATATTCTCCGCAGTGAAAATACAGTGGACGTGCCAGATACGGCCCAGGCGTTGTTGTTGCTCGAAGTCAGTGGAAACGCTACCATGATTGACGGTATGGCGGAGGCTGTAAACCAACAGATACAGGCGCTAAAACCGGTTGAAATGGCCGTGGCAGAGAGTGACGCTGAGGCGGAGCAAATATGGAGTGCCCGTCATGCGTTGTCGCCTGCTTTGAAAAAATTATCGCCAAAGCGCATCAACGAAGATGTGGTGGTGCCGGTATCCCGGTTGGCGGCATTGATTGATGGTGTATCCGCGCTTGCCAAACAGAGCGCTATTCCCATTGTCTGTTTTGGCCATGCAGGCAACGGAAATATCCATGTCAATATGTTGGTAGATCCAGCGGATGCAGCGATAATGGCGCGGGCTGAGAAGGCATTGGAAAAACTGTTTGATCTGGTGATACGTCTGAATGGATCGCTCTCCGGTGAACATGGTATTGGTGTGCAGAAAAAGGCGTTTATGTCGTGGGAAGTTGGTACGGATACGCTGGCTTTGCAAAGGCGAATCAAACGACTATTTGATCCGTTGGGCATCATGAATCCCGGTAAGATATTTCCTGACACCTGAAGAAATCACAACAAACTGACCTGCGCTGGTCGATTTCTCTTGATTTTTTTTGCCAAATTTGGCATTCCAACGCATGTGAGATACGGTGTCAAAGAGTAAGTGCACGATTTTGATAATAGCGTTGGAAGTTTATTGGCAATCTGGATAAAATAGACTGTTTAGAAAAAAAGGGTGTGTGTTGCCAGGGAATTGGGCACGCGAAAAGCTCTGGTAATACATTTATTAAGAGGTCGTCTGGATTAAAAAAATCAGTCCGATGAGTAGCCCGCTATGGCTGGTGAAAATCGGTTAGTGAGGGTGTTATGACCAGCAAGATAGCAGATATTGAACTGCCGGAAGGCTATAAACCCAATAAAAATGAAGAGTACATGTGTCCTGAACAACGGGCATTTTTTCGTATGTTGTTGTTGCAATGGAAACATCAGTTGCGGCATGGTGCGGAAAGAACCGTTGAAAATATGAATAATGAAGAGGCGATATTCGCTGATCCGGCAGATCGTGCCACGTTAGAGACGGATCGGAACTTTGAGCTTCGAACCCGTGATCGTGAGCTTAAGCTGATCGGCAAAATCGACCGGACAATCCTTAAAATTGAACATGATGATTTCGGCTATTGCAAAGAGTGCGGAATAGAGGTCGGCCTGCGTCGTCTTGAGGCTCGTCCGGTAACAGATCTCTGTATCGACTGCAAAACAAAGCAGGAAAAAGGTGAACGGGTTAAGGTTTCGGCGCATAGCGGACCTTAACTTTGAAAATGCGTATACGTGACTCTGAATCAAAAAACGGCTCTTTTATGGGCCGTTTTTTTTGATTCAGGGGTATGGAAAGCAGTGCGGATCTCAGGATGTTAGACAGTAGAGCGTATTCCAATTAAGCAGGGTGCGTATTGGTCCAGCTTTTTGGTTGAGTGGGCATTCTGCCAGATTGAATAAACGCATCAACCACGCTGGTGGCTGTGTCCGCACATTGATCGGTGATCCAGACCAGATCAGACTCAGAGCGCAACCAAGTGAGCTGGCGTTTGGCATAACGGCGACTATCCCGCTTGCCTAACTCAATGGATTCTTGCAAAGAGAGTTTGCCATCCAGGTGTAGAAATGCTTGCCGATAGCCCACCGCTTTCATGGCGGGTAGTGAACGATCATATCCGCGTTCCAGCAGCATGCGGGCCTCATCCATAAATCCCATGGCAATCATTTGATCAAAGCGTTTTTCTATGCGTGCATAGAGGGTCTCGCGGGCCTGAAAAGGGGCGAGCTTGAGAATCGGCTGTTTGGGAATAGGGTGTTGCTGGTTCTGCCAGTAGGTTAACGTATTGCCTGAGGAGAGAAATACCGATAATGCCCGGCTGATACGCTGGCCGTCATTGGGTGGCAGGCGTTGTGCAGCGTCTGGATCATGTTGGGCCAGTTGGTTGTGCAGGGTTGGCCAACCCTCTTTTTGGCCGCGCTGTTGGAGTTCGGTAAGGATTTGCGGGTCTACTGGCGGAATCGGTGCCAATCCTTCAGAGAGTGCGCGTAGATAGAGACCGGTGCCGCCGACAAATAGCGGTATGACACCGCGTTTGTGGCAGTCGGTCATTATTTCAAGGGCATGATCCCGGTAGCGGGCAGCGGAAAAAGGATCATCTGGTTCAACAACATCTAACAGGTGATGTGGTACCTGAGCCTGCTCTTCGGGACTGGGCTTGGCAGAGCCAATATCCATTCTACGGTAGACCTGGATGGAATCGGCGTTTACGATCTCAAAAGGGAAATGTTGCGCCAAGGAGAGGGCCAGGCCCGATTTTCCAGAGGCTGTCGGTCCCATGATGAAGATTAGAGGTGTGTCTGCCAAGCGTATTTCATGGCGATTTTCTTGATTCATGGCTTGTTTGAGCCTCTATTTAGGTCTCTGTTTTTGCCGGTATTTATACGCGGTGTTGGTGTTACACTCATGGACAATGGAAAGGAACCTCTATGCTGTTGAAAGATCGCATCGCCTTGGTTACTGGTGCTGGTTCTGGTATCGGTAAGGCCGTTTCCTGTGCGTTTGCACGGGAAGGTGCCACCGTTATTCTCGTGGGCCGCACCCAGGAAAATCTTGAACAAACCTATGATCAAATCGCAGCGAAAGGTGGACGCGCCACCATCGTTCCGTTGGATTTGGAAAAAGAATTACCTCGGATTCCCGAATTGGCGGCCAGTGTGGCCGAGCGCTATGGCCGCTTGGATATTCTGGTCAACAATGCGGCTCAATTGGGCGTGCTTACACCGTTGGACGCTGTTGAGCCTAGCATGTGGGAAACGCTCTTGCGGGTCAACCTGACTGCACCATGGTTTCTGACTAAAGAGATGATGCCGTTGCTGCGCCGTAGTGAGGCAGCCTCAGTTATCAATGTGTCTTCCAGTGTGGGTCATGAAGGTCGGGCCTATTGGGGTGCGTATGCGGCATCCAAGGCGGCGTTGAATAATATCACCGAAACCTGGGCGGCTGAGTTGTCTAACACAGATATCCGAGTCAATACAGTGAATCCGGGTGGCACGGCAACGCCCATGCGGGCACAAGCGTTTCCTGGTGAGTCTCAGGAAACGTTGCCAACGGCTGATCAGGTGGCGCGGGTGTTTCTCTATCTGGCTTCGCACGCTTCAGACGATGTCAATGGCGTACATCTGAATGCCCGGGAATGGATGACTTGGCAGCCGGTATAAAGACCACGGATTACTATTCAGGCGTTACGCAATTGCTGGTTGAAACAGGCATCAAGGCGTGTAGCCATCATTCCTGCGTAAGCGGGAATGATGGCTACACAATTCATTCAACCGCGTAACGCCAAAAATATATTATCCGAGTGGTTAGGATTCTTTTGTTCCAATTTGGCATAGCCTGGCTTAAAATCCAAGTTTGGCGTAAAGTCAAACTGTGTAGATGGTATGAAGGGTGAGGAGCCTAATTATAAATGGGTTCTGAAAAATCATAACGATAACAAATCGAGGGGGAATCGCTATGGCGGTTCACAACGGACATAACGTACAAGATCCGTTTCTCAACACACTTCGGCGCGAAAAAGTGCCTGTCACTGTGTTTTTGATGAATGGCATTAAACTTCAGGGCGTAATCACTTCGTTTGATAATTACTGTCTGATGCTGAAAAACAGCGTCACTCAGTTGGTTTTCAAGCATGCTGTTTCCACAGTGATGCCTTCTCGCAATGTGCATCCCATCCGGGATCGTGAGCAGGATTCTGAATGATCACTTTGACGGCATCATGAGTGGGTTTCAGCGTTTGTTTTCCGTATTCGGCATGTCACGATTGATCATGTCTGAGGCGCATATGAACCCATTTGACCACTGGGTTAGGCGTTGCCATGTTTGATACGCAACAGCCTAAAGATCATGCGGTATTGGTTCAACCTCTGCTTGATGATATCGATTCTGAGCAGGGTGCGTTGCTTGCTGATGAGTTGAGTCATCTGGCCAAAACAGCGGGATTGGTCTGTTCCGATACCCAGTTGATCCGCATTCAGAAGATTTCTCCTTCGCATTTTATTGGTAAAGGCTGGGTCGAGCGCCTCAAAGATATATTGGAGCACCATGAAGCGGTTGTTCTGGTGGTCAATACGGCCTTGTCTCCTGTGCAGCAGCGTAATCTTGAGCGCGGCGTGAATGCCAAAGTGGTGGATCGTTCCGGGCTTATTCTGGAGATTTTCGCGGCGCGTGCGCGGACCAAGGAAGGGCGGTTGCAGGTGGAGTTGGCCTCATTGCTCTATCAGCAGTCGCGTTTGGTGCGTTCCTGGACCCATTTGGAGCGCCAGCGCGGCGGTGTTGGCCTGCGCGGTGGGCCGGGTGAGAGTCAGATTGAGGTTGACCGGCGGTTGATCCGTAAACGGATTGGCAAGCTGAAAAAGAGTCTTGCCCAGGTGGTCAGAACGCGCACTTTGCAACGGGATGCTCGTAGAGAGGTGCCGTGGTATACGGTGGCGTTTGTGGGTTACACCAATGCGGGGAAATCCACACTGTTCAACCGGTTGACCAATGCAACGGTGTTGGCTGAGGACAAGTTGTTTGCCACGTTGGATCCAACCATGCGTGGATTGTCGCTGCCGGGTGGCTCCAAGATCATTCTTTCCGATACTGTGGGCTTTATCCGGGATCTTCCACACCAGTTGGTGGCGGCGTTTCGGGCCACGTTGGAAGAGGTGGGCGAGGCGGATCTGCTGGTGATTATCGTTGATCTGGCTGATCCTCAGTGGTCGGATCAACTCAAAGCGGTTAATACGGTATTGCGGGAGATGGGGGTTGAAAAAAAACCACGTCTGACGCTGTACAATAAGGTGGATCAGCTGGACAAAGCGCAGAATGCGGGATTGCTGGAACGGTTATCGACTCAGGATGATACGCTGTTTATCTCAGCGGTGACCGGTGAAGGAGAAGAAGTTTTTCTGGAACGATTGGAACAGGCGTGTGCGTTGGCCTGGTCAACGCACACGCTGACTGTACCCGCCACAGAGGGACGTATCATCGCGCGTTTTTATGAAGAAGGACGGGTTGTGCATCGTCTGGATGAAGAGAGTAATACGCATTTAACCGTCTCTTTGCCACAAGCGGCAGCGGGCAGAATGAAGGCTGTGTTGGAGCAGTTTTCTGTCTGAATTGATTCATGTCCTGCGCTGAAGATGCCATTTTAATAAAATAAAAATAAAAAAAAAGCGTCCCATCTCTTGACACTGCTCAATCAATGCATACATTAGCACTCAAGCCGTGAGAGTGCTAATTGGCGTATCTGCCGATAATCACAACTCATTATTTGTTACGAAGTTATCCTGATGAAACGGCCTGAAAAGGGTGTGGATCAGGTTCCCTGATTGAGAATCGAAAGGTTCTCTGTACTGTCTATTTTTGAGAACGAGGAAGGAAAGGCATGAAGACGAAAATTCGTCCGTTGCACGATCGGGTCATTGTTAAACGTCTGGAACAGAGTGAGAAGACCGCTGGCGGTATTATCATTCCTGACACAGCCAAAGAGAAGCCTATTCAAGGCGAGATCTTGGCCGTTGGTAACGGTATTGTCTCCGAAGATGGCAAAACCGTGCGTCCTCTGGATGTTAAAGTGGGTGATCGGGTTCTGTTTGCCAAGTATTCTGGCACAGAAGTGAAGATTGATGGTGATGAGCTTCTCATGATGCGTGAATCAGACATCATGGGTGTTGTTGAAGGCTGAATGCGCCTTCATCGTTACCAACCATGAACAGTGTTGAACAGCGTTCATGGTAACAGTCTTATGATCCAGGCAACTATTTTGAATGCCTGTTAAATTGGAATAATGAGGAAGTATAAAGATGTCAGCTAAAGAAGTTCTTTTCGGCGAATCCGCTCGTCGCCAGATGCTCAACGGCGTAAATATTCTGGCCAATGCCGTACGTGTAACGCTTGGTCCCAAGGGACGTAATGTTGTTCTAGATAAATCCTGGGGCGCACCGCGCGTGACCAAGGATGGCGTTTCCGTAGCCAAAGAGATTGAGCTTGAGAACAAGTTCGAGAACATGGGCGCTCAAATGCTGCGTGAAGTGGCTTCCAAAACCGCTGATGAAGCCGGTGATGGCACCACGTCCGCTACTGTGTTGGCTCAGGCTCTGATTCGTGAAGGCATGAAGTCCGTTGCCGCTGGCATGAATCCCATGGATCTGAAACGCGGTATCGACGCTGCTGTTGAGGCTGTTGTTGCTGAGTTGAAGAAAATCTCCAAAGAGGTTACCACCTCTGAGGAAGTTTCCCAGGTGGGAACGATCTCCTCCAACAGTGACACGGAAGTCGGTAATATGATTGCCGAAGCCATGGATAAAGTTGGTAAAGAGGGTGTGATCACCGTCGAGGAAGCCAAAGGTCTGGAGACCACTCTGGACGTGGTTGAGGGTATGCAGTTTGATCGCGGCTATCTCTCTCCTTACTTTGTGACCAACTCCGAGAAAATGCTGGTCGAAATGGACGACCCCTACATTCTCATCGTTGAGAAAAAGGTCAGCAATCTCCAGCAGCTTCTGCCTATTCTGGAAGCTGTTGTTCAATCCTCCCGTCCTTTGCTGATCATTGCTGAGGATATTGAGGGTGAAGCGCTGGCTACATTGGTAGTCAACAAACTGCGTGGTGGTTTGAAAGTAAGCGCTGTCAAAGCCCCTGGCTTTGGTGATCGTCGTAAGGCCATGCAGGAAGATATCGCCATTCTGACCGGTGGTACGGTTATTTCTGAAGATGTCGGTGTCAAGCTTGAGAACGTGACAATCGATATGTTGGGCACAGCCAAGTCCATCATAACCACCAAAGAAGAGACCACCATTGTTGACGGTAGTGGTGATCATGACGCAATCGCAGCTCGCGTTGGTCAGATCCGTGCTCAAATCGAAGAGACCACCTCTGATTATGACCGTGAAAAACTGCAAGAGCGTCTGGCCAAGTTGGCTGGTGGTGTTGCGGTGATCAAGGTCGGTGGTGCAACTGAAGTGGAAGTGAAAGAGCGTAAAGATCGTGTTGACGATGCGCTTCATGCGACACGCGCTGCTGTGGAAGAGGGTATTGTTCCTGGTGGTGGTGTAGCTCTGCTGCGCTCCCGTTCCTGCTTGGTAGGTCTCACTGGTGACAATGTTGACCAGAACATGGGTATTAGTATTGTCCAGCGTGCAATGGAAGAGCCTGTTCGGATCATCTCTGAGAATGCGGGCAGTGAGGGCTCGGTTGTTGTTTCCAAGATTTTGGAGAACGATGATATCAATTTCGGCTTTGACGCAGCTGCCGGCGAATATGCCGACATGGTCAGCCGTGGCGTGATTGATCCTACCAAAGTGGTACGTAACGCGATTCAATCCGCTGCTTCCGTAGCTGGTCTGATGATCACTACTGAGGCCATGGTTGCTGAACTGCCTAAGAGTGACGACGCACCTCCAATGGGTGACGGCGGCATGGGCGGTATGGGCGGTATGGGCGGTATGGGCGGCATGGGCGGTATGGGTATGTAGTAACGCCTCTGTCATCGTACAGAACCGTTTGCAGAATAATCACCCCCGGTTGCTTTTTGGCCGGGGGTGTTTTACTTATATAGACGGGCAGTCATGTGGATTGTCGATCTGTTTAAGCGTTTTGGAGAATCTTTAAGAAATGGAATATCTCAATTTGATTCCTTTGGCCATGCTGGCCGTGTTTGTTTTTAAAGCGTTTAAAAAGGCAAAAGAGCCTGAGCATTCGGATGCCTATTTCACAGATACCAAGGTTAAACTTGACCGTAAGTGCAAAAATTTCTTTGGCGTGCCGCTGAAAGATTTCTAGTCGGTTTGTGTACTGAAATGCGGTGCGTTCCGCTCTGATTGAACCGGATGTGGATCGCTTTATCCGCATCATGGCCATGAATGAGGCTGCGGAGAGTTTGCAGGCGCTTCCGTTTTTATTCCGCCGCATCATGACACGCTCCGGGATCTTTTAGGGCCACGGAAAAAATTAATCATCCCAGTCGCGCAGGATATTGATTCGTCCGCAAGGCGCAGAAAGGGGCGCGTGCTTATTGCACGTAACCCTTTCTGGAACGCAGTGGACGGATCAAGAGACCAGTGAATGGGATGATTAATTTTTTCCGTGGTCCTTATCTCATCTGGAAGCGTTTTGGCATAATGACGCTATTCAGATGCAACATCTGATCCGTTGTGTTTTGAGTCGCCATCAATTCGAGACAATTCATCCTTTTCTAGTTGGCAATGGTCGTGTTGGTCGATTGTTGATCGCGCTCTATTTTGTCAGTCATGGTTTGCTGGCAAAGTTTGCTTCGTATCTTTCTGCTTATCTCAAAAAGAATCGTGGTGCATGTTCTGATGATCTGCTTCGCATATCAATAAAGCGGCGCAAAAACATCACCAGGGCTTCCACTCAGGTTGTGATTCATTGTCAAATTTTGGATCGAAATAACTATAAAAGAGGCCACAGCCGTAAAAGAGACCATAGCCGTATTTTAGTCCTAGCGGTGTAAAGATTTTTTTACACTTTGATCATTCAGAAGAGAGAAGGAGACCTATCATGGCCAAGAAGCGTATTGGGGTTGTATTGGCAGGGTGTGGTGTTTTTGATGGTGCTGAGATTCACGAGGCGACATTGACCCTCTATTTTCTGGATCGTGCGGGTGTTGATGTGGTCATGATGGCACCGGATCAGGGTCAGCGTGAAGTGATCAATCATCTAACTGGTGAGCCAATGGATGAGCAGCGCAATGTGTTGGTTGAGTCTGCTCGGATAGCGCGAGGCAAGGTTGTGGATATAGCCACAGTACGTCCTGAGGAGTTGGATGCACTGATTCTTCCAGGTGGATTTGGTATGGCTAAGAATCTTTCAGATCTGGCTTTAGCGGGTCCAGATGCCACGGTGAATGGTGATTTGATCGTGTTATTGAAATCCATGCACCAGTCTGGTAAGCCGATTGGTGCGATTTGTATCTCACCGGCGGTGGTTTCAAAAGTATTTGCCGATCGGGGTATTACCGTGACCATTGGTACGGACGAAGGTACGGCAGGTGCGATTCGAAGTATGGGTAATCAGCATGAGAATACCAACGCCGAGCAGATTATTGTGGATGAAAAAAATCGAATTGTGAGTACAGCGGCGTATATGTGTGCGGCCAATATTGGTGAAGCGGGCGCGGGTATTGAGAAATTAGTTAAAAAGATTATGGAGATGGTTTAGATTATGACAGCTCGATTGATCTATGCTGACAGTGAGCGTTGTGCGGATATGTACTATGCTACGGGTTTTTTTGCACCAGATCCTTTTGTTTACGTTCGTGACGATGACGGCACGAGTCATATGTTGGTTTCCATGTTGGAGGTGGATCGTGCCCGCAGGGTTGCCAAAGTGGATCATGTTCATGAGATGGGGCAATTGATCAAGGGCTATCGGAAGGAGAACAGCGATGAATCGCCCAAAGAGGGGGATTTGATTGCATGGTTTTTGGGGCAAAAGAATGTTTCTACAGTTGAAGTCCCAAGTGATTTCCCGCTGTCGATGGCGGATGTGTTGCGCCGGAAGGGGATCTCCTTAAAGGCGGTTGATGGTTTGTTTTGGCCAGAGCGTGAGATTAAGACAGATGCTGAGGTTGGTTACATTGAGGAGGCGTTACGGGTAACTGGTTTGGGCATGATGGCGGGCATTGAGATGGTGCGTGCTACCCGAATCGGTGCGGATGATGTGTTGATGTTGGACGGTGAACCGCTTACCTCTGAGCGACTGCGTGGCGAGATTAACGCGACTTTAGTGCGTCTTGGGGCGATTCCTCATCATACAATCGTTTCAGCAGGTACACAGGGTGCTGATCCACATGAAGAGGGATATGGTGTCATTAAAGCGCACACTTCTATCATCATGGATGTGTTCCCACGTATTGAGCGTACCGGATACTTTGGTGATATGACGCGTACTATCTGTCGGGGTGAAGCGCCTGAGATTATTAAAACGGTTTGGCAGCTTGTTAAAGAGGGGCAGCAGCTTGGTTTTGATCAGGTAGCTGATGGGGTTTCGGGTAAGGCCGTCCATAATGCGATTACGGACCTCTTTACCGAGCGTGGCTTTAAAACCGGTGTTACTGACGATGGGCGGCAGTGTGGGTTTTTTCATGGGACCGGACATGGATTGGGGCTGGAGATTCATGAATCGCCGAGGATTAGTAGTCGAGATCAGATATTGAGATCAGGGCATGTAGTCACTGTGGAACCGGGACTTTATTATCCTGAGTGGGGTGGTGTTCGGTTGGAAGATGTTGTTTTGGTAGGGGATGGTGGATGTCGGAATTTGACAGATGTACCGAAGTTTCTGGAAGTGTAGCTGAAAGGGGATGAAGGTGTTGCGCGTCTTTTTAGGTGTTTGACCCTGAAAGACAAGTTTGTCAACAAGGCCATTAAAATGGTGTATACTGCTACGGACAATGGGGGCTTTGTACAAGGAGGTACATGGTTAGTGTCTTGGATAAAACGATATCATAGGGCTGTCGTGCTGAGGAAAGACTGTAATGAGTTTGACTCTTTCACTCCGACAAAAAATCATCTTCTCGGGCATTGCCATTCTTGTTTCAGGGTTTGGTGCGCTCATTTACCTGTCGAATGATTTTCTTTTAAAGACAGCCAAACAACAGTCACAGGCCGCATTGGAGCAAGTTGCGTTTGAAAAAGCGGAAGTGATTAAACGCGAGATCGGCTCCATTCTTCTGACAGGGCGACTTCTCGCCCGTTCTCTTGAGCATATTCAAACCAGCCATGAACCCAATCCCCGTCGCAGAGCTGCTCTATTCCTGAAAAATCTTGTCCGCAGCAATCCTTTTATTGGCATGGCCGCAGCATGGGAGCCCAATGCCTTTGATGGAAATGATGCAAATCAAGTTGGGCACCCATTCAGTAGTCCGAGAGGTCGGATGGCTGTTTACTACTTTCGCGCCAAGGATAAGATACAAGAACTCCTTCTTGATATGCGACCACTGGATCAGGGTGGTATTCAGTTTGATTGGTATGATGTTCCGCTTCAGGAAAATCGTGACTATCTCATGCCCCCTTATCTCAATCCGGTTGAAGATGCTGATGTCTGGATGACAACCGCAGCCATTCCAATCCGTAATGGGGAAGGACAGGCTGTTGGTTCAGCTACAGTCGATCTGACTCTCGAGAGTATTCAGGCGTTTGTTTCCACTATTCGCCCATATGAAAGTAGTGCCGCGTCCCTAATCAGTCAGAATAAAAGCTGGGTAGCCCATCCTGATGTTGGTTTGTGGGGAAAGTCGGTCTCCTCACCTGTGGTGCTTAATGCTCTTGATTCAACGATGTCAGGAAAGGTTTTTCACGGTATCAAAAATGGTGATGTCCAGAAAATTTTGGTTTCCATCCCTTTAAATTTTGGGACAGATGATGTTTGGACATTGGTCATAGAAGCGCCTATGGACAAGGTCTATGAAAATGCCATGATGATGAGAAACCATCTCCTCAAGATCATGGCAATCATCCTGGCCTTTGCATCACTCCTCTACTGGATATTTGCCCAGAAGGTGACATCACCACTCCATGCGCTTGTGGATGGACTGAATACGATGAAAGGGAATGTCCAGCACACCAATAACATGTTGGCTGACAGGGGAGATGAAATTGGTGCCCTGGCCAAAGCGATTTCCCGCTATAGAGAGAAACGTATGTTGGCGGAGGACGCGCTTCGGGTCAGTGAAGAGCATTTTCGATCTCTTGTTGAACATACATCCGATTGGATTTGGGAGCTTGATACCGAGGCGAGATTCACTTATGCCAGCCCTCGAGTGAAGGATCTTCTGGGCTACGAACCCGAAGAGCTTGTCGGTGGAATGACAGGCTTTGATCTGATGCCACAAGAAGAAGCAGAAAAGATCCGGGCAGAATATGCTGATTTTGTCGAAGCAGCAGAACCGTTCGACGGCATGATCAATATCAATGTCCACAAAGATGGCTCACACGTGATCATGGAGTCTAGTGGGCATCCATTCTTTGACCAAAGTGGTACGCTTTTGGGCTACAGAGGGGTTGATAGGGAGATTACGAAGCGAATTCAGAATGAAAACGAGTTGCGAAAATCAAATGAGTTTTTGGAACAGCTTTTCAATACCACTCTTCTTTCCATTGTCTTCCTGGACAGAGCACTCAATTTCATCCGAGTAAACAAACCTTATGCGGAGGCATGCGGCTTCACGCCAGACTATTTTATTGGAAAAAACCATTTCCATCTATATCCTCATGAGGAGAATGAGGCCATATTTCGCAACGTGGTGGAAACTGGCCAGCCATTTACCATCCATGCTAAACCGTTTGAGTTTCCCGACCATCCCGAATGGGGGGTGACCTATTGGGATTGGACGCTCCATCCTGTTAAGAATGCGTCTGACGAAGTAGAGTGGTTGATTTTTGCTCTGCTTGATGTTACAGAGGCAAAACTCAATCAGATCAATATGGTTAGGGCCAAGGAGGAGGCTGAGCGGGCTAAGGAGGAGGCTGAGCGGGCCAACGCTGCAAAAAGTGAATTTCTGGCGACCATGAGTCATGAAATTCGGACCCCCATGAACACCATAATCGGCATGGCTGATATTTTAGAAGAGTCTGTTGATGATGAGGAACAACGATATCATATCCAAATTCTGTCACGATCTGGCCAAGGGTTGATGGCTCTGATCAACAGTGTCCTTGATCTCTCAAAAATTGAAGCCGGGCAGTTGGTGCTTGAGGAGGCTAAGTTTGATTTGAGGGAGTTGGTACACGGCATCGCGGATATTATGGAGTCGGCGGCTATGAGAAAGGATATCGCTTTCCATGTGGAGATCGCCAACACCACTCCTGAATTTCTGAAGGGAGATGCTCAGAGAGTGCGCCAGATCCTGCTTAATCTGAGTGATAATGCGATTAAATTCACGCCAAAGGGTGGGGATGTTACGCTTTCGGTTCGACTATCTGTCAATGAGCATATCATCTTTTCGGTGGCGGATAGCGGTATCGGAATACCGGATGAGATCAAAGAGCAGATTTTTCTGCCCTTTACACAAGCCGATGCCTCGGTCACACGGCGCTATGGCGGAACAGGCCTGGGACTCACCATTTGTCGTAAGCTTGTAGAGAGCATGGATGGACAGATTTCTGTGAAGAATGGTGTGGAACACGGCAGTTTGTTTCGTGTTGAACTGCCATTGGCGCGCGTTGTTTCGGAGGATCTGTCACAGCCGAATCCTGTGGTTCGGCAATCCAGACGGGAACAGCCAACCGATGCAACGCTTTTACCAAAATCCTTTCACATTCTTGTGGTCGATGACAGCGAAGATAATCGCCTGTTAATCAAAGTGTTCCTTAAGCGTAGCACCTGCCGGTTGACCTTTGCAAATGATGGTCAGGAAGCATTGGATAGGTTCAAGGCCGATTCTTTTGATCTGGTATTAATGGACATCCAAATGCCGGTCATGGATGGCTACCAGGCAACGAGAAAAATGCGGCAGTGGCAGCAATCTACAGGTAGGAGTAAACACACTCCCATTGTTGCATTGACTGCCCATGCGATGAAAGAAGATGCCGAAAAGGCTATAGCGGCAGGGTGTGATCAACACTTGACTAAACCGATAAGAAAAAAACAGTTATTAGAATTTATAAATACCTTCTCATAAGAGGGTAATGCAGAAAATTAATCATCCCAGTCGCGTAGGTCTGATGATCTGCTTCGCATATCAAAATCGGCGCAAAAACATCACCAGGACTTCCACTCAGGTTGTGAATCATGGTCTGATTTCAGGTCGAAATCACGACAATCGGGGGTGTGCTGAGATCAGGGCATGTGGCCACTGTGGAGCCAGGATTTATTATCCTGAGTGAGATGGTCCTGACGCGCTTTTGCATTGAATGTAGCGCTATGCGTTTTAGTGTTTTCTCTTGTTCATCTCTGTGCCTCTTGGGTGACGGGCCGAGTAGCGCTTATTCACCTGTTTGAAATCTGGGGCATATCGTCAATGCAAAAAACTTGATCATCGAGTGAAATGGTATAAGATTGGTGGGTATTTCCTTCTATCCATTCGTTTAAGGGTGGCGAGAAACACGGAGTTATTCCAGGCACTCAGGGTATTGTTGTTCAGCAAGGGCGCGTATACTCAAATAGCGCGTAACCCTGTTATCAATACTGAGTAAGTGATTGTGATCATGTGTTTTACCGTATCCCTATAAATAGAAACATGCTCAAGTGACCTCATGGCCAATCGTTTTCCACTGCATTTATGGCGTAACGAGGCGGCGCGTGCCATCCTGGCACCAATGACTCTTGGACGGGCCTCGAACTGGATTCGACCCACCATAGCAACGGTCTACCTCACCAGCTATTGCAACTCCCGTTGTACCATGTGTGATTTCTGGCAACGTCCACGTGATCCCAATGAACTGACCAGTCGTCAGTGGGGTGTGATTTTTTCTCGTATGAAGGCGTTTGGTGTTGGCTATATCACAGTCAATGCATCCGGTGAGATTTTTACCCGTACGGATCTGTTTACCATTCTTGATCACCTGAAACGGTTGGGCATTCTGTTCGGCCTTAACACCAATGGCACATTGATCACCGCTAAACGCGCCGAGCAGATTGCCCGGCTTGCGCCGCGTGTCCTGACCATTGGTCTTGAGGGCGTTGGCGACAGCATTTATGAGGCCACACGTGGATTGCCCAACGGCTTTACCAAAGTGATGGAAAACGTCAATAACCTGAAAGCCGCAGGTTTCTCATCCATTGCGTTTGGTTCGGTACTATCGACGGACAATGTGGATCAGTGGGTCGAGTTGGCGCAATATGCCTTGGATAATGGGTTGAAAGGTGTACGATTTACTGCCCTGCATCACGACTATTTCCGCCCGCTGACTCATGATGAACCTGAGCCCACCTATGATCCGGCTTTCATTGAAAAGGCAGATGAAAAGATCAAACAATTGATCGAAATGAAGAAAAAAACCGGCATAATCTTAAACAGTGTCGATTATCTTAAACGTGTACCGGAATTTTATCGAACCGGTCATCGCTTTTTTCCTGTACCCTGTCTGCAAGGTTCGAATCGGATTGAGCTGGATGTTTACGGTAATGTCACTCTCTGCTCGTTTATGACTGAATCCCTCGGAAATCTGGTCACAGACGACATGGAGACCATTTGGCAATCAGCCATTCACCGTCAGAATCGTAACAACGCTTTTTCCGGCAACTGCCCACGCTGTTTTCTTTCCTGCTATGGTGAAGAAAACCTGCGTTTGTCGCCGGGCGGCTTTTTTCGCACACTGGATCATACCGTTGGTCGATTCTTCAGCTTGGTTTCAGGCAAGGGTTGATGTGTTGCTCTTGACTTATTTCACTATAGGGTTGGCATTTTTAGCCACCCTGACATAACAATACGATACGATTATGCCTCTACCCGGACAGGAATTCGCTCTTTCGCCAAAGCTCTCCAAAGTGGAGCGCCTTTATTGCCGCCTGTTTGGCCTGCCCATTCAGGGATTGCGGGTTCGGCTGCGCGTCATTATGCGTTTATTGCCAGATCGTGCATTCAATCGGATTCTGGATGCCGGTTGCGGACGGGGTGTGATTGCGCGCAGTGTCGCACAACGTTTTGCCGACGCCCATCTGGATGCTTTGGATCTCAATTCCGAAGGACAGGCAATCAATCAGGAACTGGCTGGTCATATGGGCTTGGAACGCTGCCAGTTTATCTCAACCGATATTTTTGAATACACACCGGATAAGTCCTACGATCTGATCGTATCAGTGGATAACCTGGAACATCTTGAAGATGATGTGGGTGCTGTGACACGCTATTTTGACTGGATGGAGCCAGGCGGTACGCTGTTGGTCCATGTGCCACACTACTACCGGCGTTGGCCAGTATTTAAGCGCACAGTCAACTTTGATGTGGAAGGTCATATCCGTCCAGGTTACCATCTACCGGAGTTGGTCGAACTGATTCAGGATGCTGGTTTCATTATTGATGATTCCGGTTTCAGTTTCGGCTTTTGGGAAAACCTGACCAATAATATCTCTTATTGGATCACAGGCGCACGTGAAAAGCGCAAAGCGCTTTATGCTCTGATGTTTCCCATTCTCAACGCCATTGCCTGGTTGGGTCAGAATAAACAGCCAAGCTTCGGTAATAGTGTCTGGTTGCTGGCGCATAAACCAAAAGCATGATCCAAACAGGGAAGGGATCGTGAAGAAAAAAATACATAAAATCAATAAGTTAATGGATCTTAGCCGTGAGGCAAAACGCCAAGGGAAAGTTGTTGTTCAGTGCCACGGCTGCTTTGACCTATTGCATATTGGCCACCTGCGTCATTTTCAGGAGGCTCGCACTATGGGCGATGTCCTGATCGTTACTCTGACGCCGGATAAATTCGTTGACAAAGGGCCACATCGACCAGCATTTCCACAGGATCTACGTGCTGAAGCCGTTGCTGCGCTCTCATTTGTCGATTATGTCGCCATCAATGAGTGGCCTACAGCCGAAAAGACCTTGAGATTGATTCAACCAGATATTTATGTCAAAGGTGTTGAGTTTCGCACCATTGAATCGGATCATACGGGAAAGATTGGTCGTGAACTCAAAGTCATTGAAGAGATCGGCGCTCAGCTGCGCTTTACTGAAGATGTCGTATTCAGTTCCACCAATCTGATCAACCGCTATCTATCCAATTTTCCAGAAGATATACAGAACTACCTCTTGTTATTGCGCCAACGCCACTCTGTTGAAGAGGTGTTTGATGCCATTGAGGAGATGTCAAATCTCAATGTGCTGGTGGTAGGGGATACCATTCTGGATGATTATCACTTTACTGAGGCGATTGGCAAATCATCCAAAGAACCGATCATCGTTGTTAAATATCTCAATAATGACATGTTTGCTGGTGGTGTGGTCTCTATTGCCAACCATATTGCCAACTTTTCCAACAAAACCACGCTGTTTTCCATTCTCGGCGATCAGAATGATTACGAACCGTTTATCCTGGATACTCTGGAAGAGAATGTTACACCGGTATTCTTTCACCATCCTGGCATTCCTACCATAATCAAACGGCGCTTTATTGAAGGGTATAGCCTGAACAAAATGTTCGAGGTTTATGTATCTGGAGATGCGCCTTTGCCAAAATCGGTAGAGGATCAGTGTTGCGACTGGTTGTCGGAGAACTTGGAGAAATTTGATCTGGTGGTGGTGGCCGATTATGGTCACGGTGCGGTCACTGATCGTATGCTTTCGGTACTGGTGGAAAAATCTCCTTATTTGGCCGTCAATACCCAGGCCAATGCTGGTAACCGTGGTTTTCACACCATATCCCGCTATCCCAGAGCCGATTTTATTTGTTTGTCCGAATCGGAACTTCGTCTGGAAATGCGTCAGGAGACTGGTGATATCTATCCCATGTTGCATGATATCGCCGAGCGTCTGAATAGTAAGCATGTGCTGATCACCCGTGGCAAACGGGGATGTATGATTCGCAATGAGGATGGTGTCATCATTGAAGTACCTGCATTTGCCTTTCAAGTGCTCGACCGGATTGGCAGTGGGGATGCGCTGCTTTCAGTAGCCTCCATGGCGATTCGCAATGGTACGGCGGATGAGTTGGTTGGTTTTATCGGTAATGTTGCTGGTGCTTTGGCTGTGGAGATTATTGGTAATCAGCGACCGGTGGATAAGGCCAGCTTTAGTAAACATGTCAAATCGTTGCTTAAGTAATGAGGTCATCGTGAGTAGTCGCTTTGCCCAGTTTGATCCAAACCGCTTGACACTCCATCCGCTCTCAGCGCGTCAACACGATCTGGATTTGTCCGTTATCAAATCGTTACGGCCCATGCCACACACCCTGGACGGGCTGGATCAGGTTGCAGACAGACTGGTACGGGCCAAACGCAAAGGGGCATCCATTGTTTTGATGATGGGTGCTCATGTATTGCGGGCTGGTGTGCAACGTTACTTGATTGACTGGATGGAGAAGGGGCTGTTGTCGGCGATTGCTCTGAACGGTGCCGGTGTAATCCACGACTATGAGTTTGCCCGTATTGGTGCGACTACTGAGAGTGTGGCTCACTATATCCGGGATGGTCGCTTCGGCATGTGGCAAGAAACCGGTGAGATAAATGATATCGTTCGGGAGGCTCATCAGCGCCAAGAGGGTATCGGTGAGGCGGTTGGACGTGTGATTGCCGAAGGTGACTTTAAGCATGCTGATATCAGCATGCTTGCCCATGCATGGCGGCTTGGGGTGCCGGTAACCGTCCATGTGGGTATTGGTTATGATATCATCCATCCACACGCTAATTTTGACGGTGCCGCATGGGGCGCTACATCACACCGTGATTTCCTGCGCTTTGCTCATGTGTTGGAGAATTTGGAAAACGGTGTCGTCATGAATCTGGGCAGTGCGGTCATGGGGCCGGAAGTCTATTTGAAAGCCCTTTCCATGGTGCGTAATGTGGCTCAGGCCGAAAATCGCCAAATCGCTCATTTTACTACGCTGGTGTGTGATCTGCGCGATCTGCCGTCCAATGTGACCCAGGGTGAAGCGGTCAAGCAGAATCCGTCCTACTACTATCGCCCCTGGAAAACCATGTTGGTACGCACGGTTGCCGATGGTGGTGAGAGCTTTTATGTGCGGGGTGACCATGCACATACGGTGCCTCAGCTCTGGTCACTGGTCAACACTCGATACCAGTCTGACAATACCGAGGAGAGCCGACCATGAAGTGGTCCAACTATGCGAAAAAACTGCACCGGTTTCTCAAACAGACAACTCTGACCGATATCAACGGTAGAGCCCTTGATATGGATGACGGGTTTGACCTGTGGCTCAAACAGACACTGAAGCTACGCGAAAATACCGGTCGGTTTTATCTGATCGGTAATGGTGCCAGTGCATCAATGGCCTCTCACTTTGCCTGTGACGTAGGTAAAAACGGTAAAGTGCGTACGGAAGTGTTTTTCGATGCGGGCATGATGACTGCCATTTCCAATGATATCACCTATGATCAGGTGTTTGCACATCCACTGCGTCAGAAAATGGATGCAGGTGATATCCTGGTGGCCATCAGCAGTTCAGGCAATTCGCCCAATGTGGTGGAAGGTGCCAAGGCCGCTCGTGATAAAGCGGGTTTTATCGTCAGTCTCACCGGCATGAAACCGGATAATACTCTGCGTTCATTGGGTGATCTCAATATTCATGTCCCAGCGGATACGTATGGCATGGTGGAGAGTGCTCATGCCGTTCTCCTCCATCACTGGATGGATCATCTTGAGATGGCAACACCTAAAACAGCTTGATATCGGGCCATGATGAGCGACCAATTTCGCATCGACAGTCATAAGCTGATCTATCATCCAAAACATGTGGCGCAGCTGCTTGATGCCCGCGCTGGATGGGAGCAGGCACGCTCGGTCTATCCCCTCTATATTGAGGTGTCGCCTATTGGGGCATGTAATCACCGCTGCACCTTTTGTGCGGTGGACTATCTGGAGTATAAACCGGTTCAGCTCAAGCTGGAGATTTTACAGAAACGCTTGCTGGAAATGGGTAAATTGGGTGTGAAAAGCATTATGTACGCTGGAGAAGGCGAGCCGATGCTGCATAAGAAGATTTCCGAGATTTGTGCTCTCACCAAACAGGCGGGCATTGATGTCTCTATGACCACCAATTTCTCGGTGATGCCCAAGGATTTTCTAGACGTTGCCATGTCCAATATCAGTTGGATCAAAACCTCTATCAACGCTGGAACTGCTGAAACCTACTCAAAAATCCATCAAACCAAAGCACAGGATTTTGATACGACCATAGATAATATGAAGCAGGCCATTATGCGTCGTAATGAGGCAGGATTGGATTGCGTCATCGGTGCTCAATCACTGTTACTGCCAGAAAACGCCCATGAAATGGAGACCCTGGCCAGGGTGTGCCGGGATGAGATTTGTCTGGATTATCTGGTGATTAAGCCTTACTCTCAACATATGTTCAGCAATACCCGCACCTATGAGGGCATTGATTATCGTCCGATGATGGAGATGGGAGACAAGCTGGAAATGCTGAGTAGCGATTCATTTAAAGTGGTTTTTCGGCGTAAAACCATTCAAAAACATATCAATACATCCGAGCGCTATCAGCATTGTTACGCAGTGCCCTTTCTATGGGCCTATATTGTTGCGGATGGTACGGTTTCTGGCTGTAGTGCTTATCTGTTGGATAACCGTTTCGAGTTTGGCAACATCAATGAACAAACCTTCCAGGAGATCTGGGAAGGGGAGCCGCGTCGAGCTAATTATACCTTTGTTAAAGAGGATTTAGACATTCACCAATGCCGCAATAACTGCCGCATGGATGAGATCAACCGCTATCTTTGGCAGATTGTGGAGAACAGAGTGCCCCATGTTAATTTTATCTGATTCACCATTGATTTCTTAATGAAAGCCAAACGAGACAAGAAGGTCGCCCTGTGATTTGCCTGAAAGACGATCGGGGGCAATGGTGACTCTGAGAAGGTCAATGTTAACATGAACAACGCTAATTTTGAGTCGAAATCACTATAAGAGGTCTCTACTATTTGATTCGAAGGTTTGCGACAGAACAGGTTTTTTTTATGCTGTCTCTTGAAATTGTAAAGAATGGTAAGCGGAGGTAATGTGTCTAGACAGATCAAAGGGTTGATCTTGGCCGGTGGGCGGGGAAGTCGCCTCAAAGAGCGGACTGTCAATACCAACAAGTGCATGCTGTCTTTCAAAGGCAAGCCGTTGATATCTTATAGCCTGGACTGTGCCATATCGACTGGATTGACCGAAATTATAATTGTCGTCGGGTATCGTGCTGAAGACATCATAAATCAATTTGGAATTCATTATCAGGGGGCAAAAATCCAATACGTTATTCAGCAGGAACGGAAAGGTTTGGTTCATGCTATTGAGACGGCTTCAGAAGCTTTGGATGGTGCTGACTTCATGACATTTTTGGGTGATGAGGTTATGCACGGTGCACGTCACAAAGAAATGCTTGATTATTTTCAGGATAATAACCTGTTTTCAGTATGTGGTGTCACAATTCCTAAAGATAGGTCCGAAGTGTCCAAAACATATGGGATTCTTCAAGGGGAAGACAATAAAATTTTTCGTTTGATCGAAAAACCACCGCGTCCTTTGAATAATATTCAGGGAACAGGTAATTGTTTGTTTCGCAATGGGATTCTTGAATTTATTCCGTACACACCGATTAGCCATCAACGGACAGAAAAAGAATTTCCAGATTTAATCCAGTGCGCTATAGACGCAGGACACGATGTTCGTTCATTCTCTATCGGTACAAGCTATAAGAACATTAATACACAATCTGAAATTCAGTATAGTGAGGAAAACATATGAAGGTCATGGTAACGGGTGGGTGTGGTTTTTTAGGATCTCATGTATGTACATACTATCGAAAGATGGGGTGGGATGTCATCTCATACGATAATATGACAAAATATGAGTTGGAGCGAACCGGTTTCAATGTTGAACTGGCCAGAAACTACAATCGGGATTTGTTGAACTCAATTGGTGTTGAGATTCTTACTCAAGATATTCGGAATTTTGATGAGTTGCTGACCGCTTCCGATGGTTGCGATTATATCATTCATACGGCAGCACAACCTGCTATGACCCTGTCGGTAACTGACCCTGTATTAGATTTTACTACCAATGCCTTGGGGACATTCAACGTATTGGAAGCAGCGCGGATTCATCAAATTCCAGTCGCTACATGCGGTACCATCCATATCTACGGAACTGGCATCAACGATACCTTGCATGAAGAAAAAAAACGTTATATTCGAGATCCGGTTGCCATATCAGAGAGCCATCCGGTGATGACTGGGACTTTAACTCCATTGCATGCATCAAAAAAGTCGGGTGAGGATTACCTGATGGCCTA
Organism: Magnetococcales bacterium; assembly: GCA_015234045.1. Taxonomy (GTDB): domain Bacteria; phylum Pseudomonadota; class Magnetococcia; order Magnetococcales; family JADFWU01; genus JADFWU01. The sequence goes on along the minus strand of JADFWU010000007.1, from coordinate 21,593 downwards.
TATTCATTCCTATGGGGTCAAAGCAGCCACTTTCCGGTTGACCGGACTCTATGGGGAAAATCAATTTGGCGGCGAAGATCATGGCTGGGCCGCACATTTTACCATCAGTGCCATACGGAAAAAAGCCATTACTCTATTCGGAAATGGAAAACAACTACGTGATATTGTTTTTGCAACCGATGTTTGCACTGCATTCCATGCATTTTATGAAAAACAGCAACCGGGAATCTACAATATTGGTGGTGGCGAAACAAATACAATTTCTTTGCTGGAATGTATTGACTACCTTGAGGAAGTGTTAGGGCGGAAAGTTGATTATCAATTTGGCGGAGAGCGTCATGGAGATCTGAAATATTTTGTCAGCGATACGAGTCTTGCCAAGAAACAGTTAGGCTGGGAACCAACTATTTCGCCACAGGTTGGATTAAAGCGATTACATGATTGGGTTCTGGAAAATAAAAGGATCTTTAATGTTTGAAAAACGGCCATTGAAGGTTTGTCATATCTGTCCGCAATTTAAGCTACATCATGGTGGAGGAGAACCGGTACTCTTCAACCTTTTTCGGGAAATGGCCGATGTAGGTTTTGAAAACACAGTGTTGACCAATAAATTTCCAGATGAGTTTCTCCCTCACTTGGATAAGCGTGTTCAATTGAAAGGGCTTCCCCGGATTCTTAATTTTCGTTTCAAGAATCCACTGTTGGAAAGTTTGTTAGATTTTATCCTTTCACCATTTCTTCTGACAAATATACCTAAAAACACTGATGTTATATGCTTTTATACTGAAAATATGGTGCCTGCCATGTTTTTTTATAAAATATTGTTTAGAGGTAAATGCCTTTATTACTGTTTTCAGCCGCCGCGCTTTGCCTATGATGTCCAGAAAGAGACGGTTTTGGCTGGAGGAAAATCTGTTTTTCGACACTTGGTACCAATATTCTCATGGCTATATCGGCCATTTGATCGCATTGTTGTTGGTTGGGCAGACCATATTGTCGTCTTTTCGAAAGATTATAAAAAATGGGTTGAGCAACTCTACAGAGCAAAAAAAGTTAGTGTGTTGCCACCAGGGGTAGCCCGTCCGAAAAAGCTACTGGAATTGCCTGAAAAAATTCAAAATAGATTGGCAGATGACTCTCAAATCATTATTTTTTCAGGGAAATTTGTTGGAAAAAAAAACCTAGATCGTGTGTTGAATGTATTGAATATTGTTGTTCAATCCAATGTACGCGTATTATTGCTGTTGGTTGGTGACGGTCCTGAAAAAGGAAAACTGGAACAGATTACCAGAGAATACCAACTGGAAGACCATGTGGTTTTTTGTGGATTTGTATCTGACCCTGAAGCTATTTTTTCCTTTTATAATATTGCAGAGCTCGGTATTCTGCTCGAAAAAAATGTCTCCTTTGGCCTGTCCTTGACTGAGGCTAATGCGTGTGGCGTGCCCGTGCTAGCCTTTGATAAAGGCGGGCCTTCAGATATTGTGAAGCATGGCCAAAATGGCTTTCTTCTTCCACTTGATGCTTCTGACGAAGATATTGCTGAGCTCATTTTGAACTATTTTTCTGGTCCAGTGTCCTCTATAATGCAAAAAGCCTCTATTGACATTGCCCAGCGATACTCGTGGCCCCGGTTTGGTCGCCACTACGCGAATCTCCTTCACTCTCTTACAGACGGAACTTAACGTAATGCGACAATCTGATTTATCTTTACTTGACCGTATTATAGAAAAATTTATTCCTCCACCACTCATTTTTACACGGCGGCGCTTCGGCCTATGGGCTGTTGTGTTAATGATTTCATCGGTCGGATTTAAATATTTAAGGATGTCCGGTCACATTGCCCGTACACAGGGGCTTAAAGCAGCCTATAACTTTCTATGGGTGAAGTTGTTCAACCCGGTTGGCCCTGGCTCTGCTGGGTTTGTATACTTCTTTTTTGGCTGGCTTTACCGGCGTTTCCCTCAATTGGTACGTATGCCCGGCCAGATTGAGGTCGAGCTGACAACAGTGTGTGATAAAAAGTGTATTCACTGTGAAAATACCATGTGGGATGTTCGTGATCAGCCTGCATTAAACATTACGTTTGATGAATTAAAAACAATGATGGACTCCATTCCCAAGTTAAAATGGGCCAGTCTGGTTGGTGAGGGCTCTTCGTTTCTCAATAAAGACTGCATGAAAATGCTGCGCTATTTGAAGGAACGTAAGGTAATGGTTTACCAGGTTGATCATTTGAGTGATTTGACCGAGGAGATGATTGAAGAATTGGTGGACATGAAGATTGACGGCATGGTCGTATCATTTGACGCGGCCACAAAAGAGACCTATGAGGCCATAAAAGTTGGCTGTAAGTTTGATAACGTCAATACCAATATTCAACGTTTTCTTGATATGAAGAAAAAGAAGAACAGTATGCTGCCCGAGATTGTTTTTGGGTATACAGTGATGAACAACAATGTCAATGAAATTCCTCAGTTTATTGATCATATAGCTGATTTTGCCCCAAGGACTGATTTTGGACCTGGAGGACGAATTAATTTCAACCGCATGCTCGTGTTCGATGATATCAAACATCTGGAACAAAAAGAGATTCCAAAAGAAATTATTCAAAAGGGAAGTGAACGGGCCGCAGCCAGGAAGTGGTTTGCAAGTTTCACGGGAACCAATGATTTATCCGACTGCCCTGGACCTGAAATGTGTATGGCCTGGATGGAACCCTATGTGATGATGAAAGGGTTGGTTATGCAGTGCTGTGCTGTTTTTATCTCCAACAATAGGCCTCAACTACGCAAGAGGGCATTTGGTAATCTGATTGAAACACCGATGAAGGAGATCTGGAATTCCAAGCCATATGTCCAGACCCGTAAATTAATCAATCGTTCTAACCAGCCTATTCCCCTTAACTGTGCTGGTTGTCGAATTTTCAATACTCGGCCACGGGAAGAAAAGTATGGCGTTCTTGATACCCATTCAGGTCGCCTCATGAGTCAAGAAGAGTTTGTGCGCGAATATCAAGGAGAGTCCATGCAGATGCACTATGATTTGGATATCGTTGACAAGCGGGACGCGAATAAAAGTATCCCCGTTGAGGAAGGTCAAAAGATGAATACGGAATAATATGATGCAAGCTAAGCAACACTTAGCGGTGGGGATGATAGGGGCATTACCCATTTTGATGTGGTCATCTTCAACCGAGGCAGCGGTCTTCATTGCTGCCTCGGTACTCATTGACTCTGATCACATTCTTTTCCAGTGGTTTCATTCCCGCAAAATAACTCCATTAAACCATCTCATTAAATCCTATGTGACATGGGACTATTTTGGTCCACGAATTCTTATATTTCATAACTATGAAACCCTTGTTTTTCTAGCTTGTTACGCGGTCTATTCCGAAATTTTTTTGTTTTATTATGTTTTTTTGGCAGTTTTTCTCCATTTGTTCTTGGACCAAATAGGTAATTATCTTACCTTTCGTGTATTTCGGATTCGAACCTTGTTGGGCGATATTGTACGTTATCAGCGTTATTTAAGTGCACGAAATGCAGGGAAGGAACGGGAATTTCTAATCGCCCGACGTGACTCCTGGATAAATTATGTTCTTGGCCGTTTTTCCGACAAAAATTTGGATGAGAAATCACCTTATCTGGGTGGGATTCAACTTACATATCCTGAGCAACCAATCAACAAATCAAAAAAAGACTCTGAATGGCAGGATTTCTTTTAATAATTAGTAGGTTGCGCCTACATGGAAAGAATTCTAAAATATGAAAAAAAGTGCTGCTGACCTTAAAGTTCTCTTGACATGTCCGTGCAATTATAATGCCTCTGGGGAGTTGGTTACAGCACCCTTGGGGCTTTCTTATCTCGTTGAATCAGCAAGAGAAAAAATTCCGGGCATTACCTTTGAAATTGGTCTTGCCGATGAAGCAACATTGGCTGAATTTCAGCCGGATATTGTAGGAATTTCAGCCTATACAGCTGTGTGGAGCAAGGTGTTAGAGCTGGCTCAAAACTGTAAACGGCGCGGAATCCATGTTGTCGTTGGTGGCCCCCATGTGGAAATTCGGCCAGAAGATCTTAGTCCAGATATGGATGTTGGTGTTATTGGTGAAGCTGAACAAAGCTTCCCTGAATTGTTACTACAGTATGATGAAGGTTGGAGCCAAGAGTGTCTGGAACAGTTGCCAGGCATGATTTTCCGAGATGAAAAAACCAGTACTGTTCGGAATACCGGCCGCCCCCCCGTTATACAAGATCTTAATGAATTGCCAATTCCATTGCTGCATATGGACAAATTGAACGATGACATATTATGTATCATGACTTGTCGGGGTTGTCCTTTTTATTGCCGTTTTTGTGCTACCCCTTCACATGATAATGTTAGAGTATTTTCTCCTGAATATATTGTTCAGTATATTAAAAAACATTTAGAGCATTATCCTAATATTCGTACAATCAAAATATGGGATGATTTGTTCACTCTAAATCGAAGAAGATTAAAGGCTATAGCCAAAATTCTGAATGAGAATGGGCTCATTGATAATTTCAAATACATCGTTGCTACTCGTGCCGACCATATTACCCCAAAATCGATTGAGATTTTGAAAAGTATGAACGTTACTGATGTCTCAATGGGGTTGGAATCCGGGTCACCAACTACATTGGAATATATAAATAAAGGCTATAAGGTGGATAAGATTATCCGGGCTGTTGAGCTTCTGGATAAGGCGAAGATTAACATTCAAGCCAGCTTTATTATTGGTTTTCCTTATGAAACCAATGAACACATTCAAGAGACGTATGATCTTATTAAAAAGCTCCCAATCCATTTGCTCCAAGTGTTTCTGCTAATCCCCTACCCAGGGACTGACATATGGGATGATGCTGTGAAAGGTGGAATAATTCAAATAGATGATGATTTTGATTGGTCATCACTGGATATTCTTGCCTCACTTGAGGAGCCAGAACATGTCCTCAACGGAGCGGTAGTTGTGTCAAAAACATTAAACCGTAAGGAGTTGTACGCATGGTTGAAAAAGTTCTACAGTTTGGTACAGAAAAAACGGTTTCTATTTGGATTGCGTCTATTGCGTAAGGATCCTATGCGACTTTACCATAGGCTAAAGCGGGAAGTGTTTTTCCTGCTTGGGAAAGAATAGATGATGATTAATTTATCACGGGTACAACGCAACCGATTGATTTTTATCGGACGCCTCATGGCATCAGTTGGGTTGATGGCCTATATAGTATCATTGAGTTCCATTGATGAATGGAAATACTTGATCAATAATATATCATCGTCTTGGGTGTTTTTGGGGTTTCTTCTTACTACCGGTTCACTATGTTTGGGTGGCATCAATCTCTATCTTTTTTATTGGGCACCTCGTAGGGGACAGGTAGGTAAGGCTCAATTTTTCAAGGCATTTTTTGTCTCTCAATCACTATCATTGTGGTTGCCAGGAAAGTTGGGTGATCTTACAATTTCTCATATGTTACAGCGGTCCATACCTCTTTCCGACTCTCTATTATACGTAATAATGGATAAGTTGATCAGTTTTTTTGCGACACTTTTCTGTGCAGTAATTGGCTTTATTTTGTATGGAAATTATGGTACGGATTGGTTTCTTTTATTTGTCATCTTTGTAGTATTGTGCTTTTCCGTATTTATTTCATTTAACACCCGAGTTCATGAGTTTATAGTCGATCGTTTCCGTGGTCGATTAAAAGAGAAGATTGAGCAGGTCCTCAAAACGCTGATGTATTTCAAGCACCACAACCGAAGAATAGTGTTAGTCAACCTGATTATTAGTTTTGTTAGGTTGGCTGCGGCAACTTATGCTTTATTGTTTTTGTTGCGTGGCGTACAGAGTGATGTGCCATTTACTCCTGTCTTTTTCACCACTTCTGTGGCTTTTTTATCATCTTTGATCCCGCTTACAGTCCAAGGTATAGGGGTTTCTGAAGGGATATGTATTTTTTTCTTGGGTCCATTTGGTGTTGGTACTGCTGAGATAATTTTCTGTGGTGTGGCTGGGAGATTGATAAACATCGTTGGTATTTTCTTAATGCATAGTTTTTTTGAAGGAAAAAAAATAGAAAGCTTTAGCGCAGGTTAACGGTTCTGTTGCAACTTTTTGAATTAGATAAAGAGTGAGCCGCCTATGAAAATCATCGTTGATATTGTTCATCCTGCCCATGTTCATTTTTTCCGTCACCCCATTCAGCAATGGCAGGCAAGCGGCCATGAGGTGCTTATCACCTCCCGTCACAAAGAGATTGCTACCGATCTTCTTGATGCCTTGGGACTGAAACACCAAGTGCTTTCCAGTCTTGGCGGTGGTGGGTTTGTCGCTCTGGCTCGTGAGCTGATTACCCGCAACTGGGCCTTATGGAAGGTGGTGCGCGCTTTTAAGCCAGACGTAATGACCGGAATTGCTGGTGTGTCCATTGCTCAGGTAGGTCGCCTTACCGGGGTGCCTTCGGTAGTGTTTTATGATACCGAGAATGCCCGTCTTTCCAATGCCATTACTTATCCGTTTGCATCGATGGTTGTGGTTCCGCGCTGTTATCAAGCCTGGTTACCCAAACGGCATCTACGTTATCCAGGGTATCATGAACTGAGCTATCTTCATCCGCGCCGTTTTCACCCCGACCGGCAGATTGCCCTGGATAATGGATTGGCTCAAGAGGGTGCAACCTTCTTTATCCGTACGGTCTCCTGGCAGGCCAATCATGATCAGTTTGACAGTGGGTGGACACCTGAATTATTGAGGCGTTGCACCAACCATCTCTCTCAATATGGTAAGGTTATCATCTCCTCGGAAACGCCGCTGCCTGATGATTTGTCTGACCATGCTTTTCACGGTAATCCCGCGCAGATTCATCACTTGATGGCTTTTTGTCGCCTCTTTGTGGGTGAAAGTGCAACCATGGCCTCAGAGTGTGCTGTTTTGGGTGTCCCGGCCATCTATGCCGCTGAGACAGGACGCGGTTATACTGATGAGCAGGAGAGTCGCTACGGTCTTGTACACAATCTGCGGGATTTCTCTTGGCCTAATCTGCAATCAATTCTGGATGATATGTTGAAAAAATCTGATGATTCGTTGCTGTCAGCGCATCAAAAGCTTCTGGATGATACGATTGATGTTGCGGATTTCATAACTGATTTTGTGCTTAAGGCCGCACGTCGTGAACCCCTTGAGTTCACCTTTTAACCGTTGTTGATCTTTTGTATGAGGTCGTTACATGTGTGGCATCGCTGGATGGTTTGGGCCTGCTCCTCAACGTGATCGCAGTCCAAAACAGACGCTGAGAGCAATGATCAGCCAAATAGCCCACCGAGGTCCAGATGGTCAGGGTATCCATCTGGAGAATCAGGTGGGTTTGGGGCATGTCCGGCTTGCCATTATTGATCCTAATGCTGGTGCGCAACCCCTTTGGGATTACCACCGTCGCGGTGTGATCATCTATAACGGTGAGACCTATAATTTCCCAGAATTCAGAACCGCACTTTCACAGCGTGGTACGCCTTTTCAGACGCGAACGGATACCGAAACCGTTTTGGTTCAGTATCTGGAATATGGGCTTGACGGTTTAGCGCATCTTTCCGGGATGTTTGCTTTTGCCATTTGGGATCCGCACAGTGAAACGGGAATTTTAGTTCGGGATCGACAGGGAATTAAACCGCTTTTTATCCGTCAGGAAGGTGAACGGTTGTTGTTTGCCTCTGAAGCGAAGGCGCTTCTGCCTGCTATGAATCAGTCGGCCAGGATGGATACTGCCTCTCTGCATCTGCTACTCAATTTTCGTTATGTGCCCGGTGAGGATACGCTGTTTCAAGGCGTTCACCAACTTGCTCCAGGTGGGGTTTTGATTTGGCAGAATGGCCGCATTAGTCAGACCCATCTCTCTCCATTTCCAGACCGTTTTAAATCCGGTTCTCCAGACGAGGAGGAGATACGTAGCGAGATTGTCTCGGCTGTTGAACGTCATATGATTGCGGATGTGCCGGTTGGTATCTATCTTTCTGCCGGTTTGGATTCCGCAACTATCGCCTCTGTGGCCAGCGAACTAAATCGTGATGGATCGCCGCCCCAAACCTTCACCATTGAGGCCGGTGATCATCCTGATGAAGCGGATGGTGCCCAGCAGACAGCGCGCCAGTTTGGCCTTTCCAATCTGAGAGAACCCATGCCCGGTGGTTTTGACCGCTGGTTGCCGCGTTTGGTGTGGCATTTGGAGACCCCAAAGGTCAACGCGTATCAGGCTGCATCAGTTGCCCAGCTTGCCAGCCGTCACTGCAAAGTGGCGCTGTCTGGATTGGGCGGTGATGAGCTGTTTTTAGGCTATGTGATCCACCGTTTTCTTCAGATCCAGACCCGAGTGAAGCGCTGGCCAGGTGCAACCCCACTATTACGCACTGTTGCTCACGCTTCAGCACAGTTTTTGCCTCAGATTCCGCCCCTGCGTTGGGAAGAGAGGGTGCGCGGTATCCGTATGGTAGGCAGTCTGGGCACACCACGCGCCTACGGTATTATCCGCAATGTTTGGGACCATCCGCACCAACGGCAAAGACTTTATGGACCACGGCTGTTGGACGCTAATCTGCCCGATGCTTTTCATTGGTTGGGTGGTCACTGGCCCGACAGTGGGGGTGATTATTTGACCCAGGGACGACGGTTTGAAGAAGATAATAAACTGGTCAACGATTTTCTCTGGCAAGAGGATCGGGTCAGCATGGCTTTTGGCCTGGAAAGTCGCACACCTTTTTTGGATGAGGCCCTTATTCAGCTTGTCAATCGTCTGACTTGGCAGGAATTGATGCCTGGAGGGCGGCTTAAAGGGTTGATGCGCCGTGTCGTTCGTCCTTGGTTGGGCGATGAGATTCTCAGTCGTCCCAAATCAGGGTTCCAAGTGAATGCGGCGGACTTTTTTAGTACCCATTTACGCCCTTTCGCCCTAGAGTGGTTATCACCGCAGCGGCTTAAGGACGATGGCCTGTTCAATCCTGTTTTTGTAGATAAAATTTTGCACAGCCAGCCAGATAATCGTTTGCGTTGGCACTATTTTTTACTCTATTTGATGGTTGGCACATCTTTGTGGGTGGAATTGTTCGAGAAAAATGGTGATGTCCCATCCTGGTAAACCCTGTAATGACGGCTATACAGAGGAGTTGTCCGTGCCCAATACTGTTACACCTTCTACAGAAGAGATCAATCAGATCTTGGATAAGATGTACGTCTGGGGACGGAAATCGGATTGGCGTGGTCATAATAAGCATGATGGGCTGAATAGCCCGATTTTGCGATGGACCATGGGTTGGCACCGCTGGATGCGATTGGTCGCCATCCAGGGGGTGATGCGCTTCCCCATCAATCTACGCCCGCTGTTTGGTACGCCTAAAACCTATAATCCAAAAGGACTGGCTCTTTTTGCCACCGCTTCTTTGGACCGGTATCAATATAGTGGTGAACAGCATCATCTGGATGAGGCTGTGGGATTCCTGGACCTGTTGCGTACTCTGGTTAAACCAACGCCGGCCGGTGGGGCAGGGTGGGGATATCCTTACCCTTGGGAAGATGCTGGATTTTTTTCGCCAGCGTTTACGCCTAATGCTGTGGTAACCAGCTTTGTTTGTGAGGCTTTTCTCTATGCACATCGGGTTACAGGAGAGCGTGCATTTCTTCAGCCTGTCAAGAATGCGTTACCGTTTTTCCTTAGTGATCTCAAGCAACTCAAAAATGAACCTGATGAACTCTGCCTCTCTTATCAGCCAGTGACCATGACCGTTCGGGTGATGGATGTCTCTATCCTTGTGGGTGCCGTCATTGCACAATATGCGGCAGTTTGTTCCGATCAGGAACTCAGTAAAACGGCCTGGAGATTGGTGAATTATGTCGTGAATCGCCAAACCCAGGATGGTGCGTGGTTTTATACCGATCCTCCCGAAGATTCTCACGTCAAGATTGACAACTATCACACCGGTTTTATCCTGGATGCCTTACATCGGGCACAGGTGGTTTATAATGAAAAGAGGTGGGCTAAAGCCTATGATAAGGGACTGGCTTTCTATGCAAAACATCTGTTTAGCGCTGATGGTGCGCCCCGTTGGCGTAGTGATCGGGAGTATCCGCACGACATTCACGGCGCAGCGCAAGGTATTCTTACCTTCAGTCGCCATATGGATCAATATTCCGGTCTCGTAGAGCGCATTGCCCAATGGGCTGTTACAACCATGTATCATCAGGAAGGGCGTTTTTATTACCAGGAAAGTCCATGGATAAAAAGACGGTTTACGCTGTTACGCTGGTGCAATGGTTGGATGTCCACTGCCTTGGCACGGTTGGTTCTGACAAAACACCAGGGGCTGCATTCATGATCTGACAGCCGGATTGTCAGGCTGGTCAGACAGTGAGAGCAACAGTGAAATGACCAGATCATATCGCTCGGAGTAGATCACCATTTCAACCACGTCCCGATTTGAAAACCAAGTCCCAGCGGACATTAATGCGCCCTCTTTAGGATAGTTGATCATATGCGGATGGGCTGCTAACGCGTCAACAGGAATGGCAACTGGATCATTATGGACAGGAAATACCATTCCGGTTTGGATTGCTGGTTGACTGGAAATTGACCAGAGAATATATCCTTCGCGGGAAATAACCAGAGTCGCTGGATGAAGAGTAAAAGACAGCCAATGCCTGATAATCGCCATCAAAGAGACACCGTATCTTTGGGCCATGAAAGAGAGCATGTTCAAATCAGTCATCTCATCAGGACTGATTTGGCTTTGAAAATCATGGAGCGGCATCAAGAGATGAGAGGCAAATAGATTGGCTTCATGTTCCTGTCGGGATGCCACATCACCATACTCCGGCATGGTGTCGGAACGGCACTGAAATCCCGCTGGTTTCTGATGGCGATGAAGTAGATAGTGGCCGAACTCATGAGCCAGGGTAAAACGTACCCGTGTTCTGGGTTTGACAGAATGATTAAAAAATATGCCCCAGCCTTTTCGGCCTCTTGGATCTGGTATCAGCATGCCTTGAAATCCAGGCAGGTCGGCACCTTGGACAATGGAGATGGATTCGTCTGGAAATTTGATTTTTGAAAAAAGCTGTGCAGTTTCAATCACGCTGATAGGATGGCGCTCTCGCCCAAAGGCTTGATCCAGGACTTGATTGACGAACATGGCCCAATCTACCGGCGAGCGCGGTTGGTCCATTATTCATCACTCCAGATTCGCACCATTTCCCTGATTTTTTTCTTGGTATCTGTGGGCATTTTTTTATATTCCCTATAAAATGCCTGGTCCACCACTTCGTCCTCCGGTGGGCTATTATCATCACTCATCAGGTATTCCAGCGTCACGCCCAGCGCCTCGGATAGCTTGCCAAGCTTATTGGCGGTGGGGCGGACGCTGTCCCGGTTTTCCAATTCCCAGATACGACTTTTACTGGTGTCGCACAGTTCTGCCAGTTGATCCAGGGTATACCCCTTCTGTTTGCGTAGGCCGCGAATTTTCTCTCCAATCGGTGATGCCATGCGTATTCACTCCAGTGCTCTGTTTCTACATTGTTCCGGAACCAGATATAAATAGTAGTTGACAGCGGACCTGAAAGATCTCAAAATAAGTTCTGCTTACGGAAAATATCTTAATCTGTTCCGGAATAAATGACAAGCAGGGAGTAGTGGTGATGCCTGTTTTAGCCAGTGAATGTCGTCGGACCTCGCTCAATCCGCTGCAATGCGCTTCCAATAAACGCAATGTACTGTCCATCCAAAACAGGGCTTGGCAGGGAAAACAGAGGCTGGTAGCACAGCGGCTTTTAAAGAGTATCAATCAACTGAGTGAAGAGGTCCGATCAGTCGGATACTCGGATTTCGAGCGTATTTTTAACCTGGCATCCAGCCCAGGACAAGATGCCATACGCACTATTGCCGGTTCTCAACAGATCGTGCCTGACTTGGAAAGCCGCCATGATCGGGCGTTGTGGTTGTTTTTGCATGATCTGACTGGATTTCGTCGTGCTGAGGATGTTCTGTATGCGGAACTCAACCGACAAGGGCCGCGCTGGTCCCGCTTTATTGGTTCCAAGGGATTGTCCATTGGTGACAATCACTACCACCGTATAGCGTTTGAAGAGGGTATTAAAAAACTGTTCCATGTCAGCAATGCTTTTCTTGAACTGTATGAACGGGACAGCATGCGCAAAAAAGGCCAACAGAACCGATTGATTCAGGCGGTTATCTATCGTGAAGATACGTCCGATAAACATGTTGAACGTAAACAGAGCAAACGGACAGTTCGTGCCCATCGTCCGGTATTAGACGCAGTGATTACCTATGAGGCTAAGACAGGTGTGATGGAGGTGGTTGCCCCGAATCGAAAGACACATCAACCGATGGTGCGATTATTTGCAAAAATGATCCTGCAACAGGCGGAATCTACCGTTTGTTTTCGGCCAGATCGGGCATTGATCCCAGCTCAGGTGGTTCCCTTCAATTCTGGCCTTTCTGATGGATGTTCTCTTCGGAGTAGAAAAGGATATATACAATGAGGTTGAAGAGATGATCGGTCGGTTCATTGAGGGGGTACCAGCGGGTTTTCCATCACCGGCGGATGATTTTGTTGAAGGGCGTCTTGATATCAGTCGTCATCTGATTCGTAATCCATCCGCTACATTTTTTGTGCGTGTGGAGGGCTGTTCCATGAGCGGAATGGGCGTTCAGAATGGTGATATTCTGGTTGTGGATCGTTCCATTGATCCTGCTGACGGTATGGTGGTTGTCGCGGCTCTGGAGGGCTCTTTGGCCGTAAAAATAGTGCGGCGGGCAGGAGATACCGTCTGGTTGGAATCGGCGCACAAAGACTATCCACCCATTCGAATTGCGCGGGAGGATGCGTTAACGATTTGGGGTGTGGTGACCAATGCCATCCATGCCCTCTATCCAATAGCGACATGACACCCTCCTTTGCATTGGTGGATTGCAATAACTTTTACGTCTCCTGTGAGCGGGTTTTTAATCCCGCTCTGGAAGGTTGGCCGGTAATCGTACTGTCAAACAATGATGGCTGTGCCGTGGCCCGCTCCAATGAGGCCAAAGCGTTGGGTATCGGTATGGCCGATCCGTTGTATAAGATTCGTGCGCTGGTCAATACTCACCGAGTGGTGACGTTGTCATCCAACTATGCGCTTTATGCGGACATGTCCGCGCGTGTGATGCAGATTTTAGAAGCGCAAGCACCCGCTGTTGAAGTCTATTCCATTGACGAAGCGTTTTTGGATCTATCCGGTTTCAAGCCATCCAAGGCGACGGCATTTTGTAGGCAATTACGGCAAACCATACACAGTTGGACCGGTATTCCCACATGTGTCGGCATCGGACCAACCAAAACCCTGGCCAAGGTTGCCAACCGTTTGGCAAAGAAACATCCACAAACCGGTGGTGTGCTGAATCTCACTGATCCTGCATTACAGACACGCGCCTTGAATATGACTGAAATAGGGGATGTCTGGGGTATTGGTCGTCGTTGGTCAAAGCGGTTGACCGCGTATGGCATCACCACGGCAGCGCAGCTGCGGGGGGTTTGCCCGACATGGGTTCGAAAGCGGTTCAATGTGGTCTTACAACAGACTGTTCTTGAACTACAGGGCAAGCCGATGTTGACTATGGAGACATGTCCACCACCGCGAAAGTCAATCACCACCTCCCGTACTTTTGGTCAAAGAGTGACCGAACTGGAACCGCTGCTGGAGGCGGTGGCCACTTTTACGGCCAAAACAGCGGAGAAACTGCGTCATCATGGTTTGTTAACATCAACGCTCACTGTCTTTCTTTCCACCAGTCGATTTGATCGGCCGGAGTTGTGCTATCAAAATGCTCAGACGCTCTCTCTGACTGAGCCATCAAGTGATACCAATACACTTATTCACCATGCCCATGCTGGACTCACACGCATCTATCGACCGGGGTATCGGTATCAGAAAGCCGGTGTTCTGTTGCTTGATCTGATCTCGATAAAATCCTATCAGCCCAATCTGTTCACCGACCACACAGGACGAGAAAAATCTACGCACCTGATGCGTGCCATGGATGCACTCAACGGACGATGGGGAAGAGGTACAATCCGGTTCGGTGCTGAAGGTATTTCGTCTCAACCTGTATGGGGTTCTTCAGCGCGGCGCAAAACACCCGCCTATACCACCCGTTGGCAGGATCTCCCAACAGTGTATGCCGATTCCCCAGACCAAAGATAACTCATGAGGGGTTCGTCTAAAATGTGAACAGTCAGCCGTTCCAGCCCTGGTGATATTTTTGCTCTGATGATCTGCTTTGCCTATCAAAAGCGGCGCAAAAACATCACCAGGGCTTCCACTCGGGTTGTGATTCATTGTCAATTTTTGGATCGAAATGACTATACATCAATACTCGTTTTTTGCGATGCTTGACTGTCAAAACGCAACAGACCCCCGGCTAAGTCGGGGGTCTGTTTCAGTGGGTCCTGTGGCTATGTTCAGAGTGGTTCTGAGCGCTATTTGTAAAAAGAGACAAGCCAGACACAGAGCAACACCAGTGCACCAATGCTTGCGCTGTTGGTACTGACATTACGTGAGAGCAATCCTTTGCCACCATGAATACGTTTAAGACTCATGATCGTTCTGTATACCATCAGCTCAGTGAATGCAGATACGCGTTGTTGGTAGACAATAAAGGCCGCACTGCCGACAACCCAAACACGCGGGAACAGTCGGCGGTAGAGCCAATCCAGATCCAAGGTGATGGTCAAGGTCCGTTTCATCCACGGCAGTAGTAGGAAGAAAGCCAATCCGGCAAATAGGAGCAACTGCAACATGTTGACCACATGAGGCACTGTATAAGGTACATAGTTGGTCGCATAAGGCAGCAAGGCGTACAGCGGATCAGGATAACAGCCAATACCGATGCACAATGCAGCGAATAGAACCATTGCCGCACTCATGTTCCAAGGCGGATCTTTGGGACGCATACCAGAATCTTTTTGGAAAAAGACAAACCAGGGAAACTTGATACCCGCATGGAGAAACACACCTGCTGATGCAGCGGCCAGTAGGTACCAGACAAAGGCCAGATGCTGTTCAGCTGCGGCTGTGGCAATCATGGATTTGCTCACAAATCCCGACGTAAACGGAAACGAGGAGATCGCCAAGGCACCGATCGTACCGCAGATAGTGGTCAGGGGCATACTCTGGAAGAGGCCACCCAGGTTACTGCATTTGCGTTCATTGGTGCGGTACAGTACAGCACCCGCAGACATTAAAAGCAGCCCTTTATAGATGATATGGGCGAAGGCGTGAGCCGCTGCACCATTCAAAGCCATTTCAGTACCGATACCGATGCCGACAACCATGAATCCAACCTGGTTGATGATGCTGTAAACCAGGATGCGGCGCATGTCGTTTTCCAACAACGCATAGACAATGCCGTAAAAGACCATGAATAGTCCGAGATAGATAAGGATTTCAGTGCCGGGAAATCCACGAATCAGAACATACACAGCCGTTTTAGTGGTGAATGCGGAAAGAAATACCGTGCCAGTGTACGACGCTTCAGGATAGGCATCAGACAGCCAGGATGAAAAAGGCGGTGCGCCCGCGTTGATCAGGAAGCCAACTAAAATAAGAATATGGCTCCAAGAGTCGGGTGACATGGACTGGAACGCAATATCTCCGTGTTCCACCACATGACCGATGATGCCAGCCATCAGGATGACACCACCAAGCAGATGGAGCATCAAATAGCGGATGGACGCTTTGTAGGACTCAGGCGTAACCGCAGACCAGATCACCACGGTAGAGGCGATGGCCATCAGTTCCCAGAAAATGAACACGGTGATCAGATCGCCAGCCAGAGCAACTCCAATCGCGCCACCGGCATAAACAAAAGCCGCAGAGAGTTCGCTGACCCGTTTTTGGCGCAGAGCAAACAGTCCACCGGCAAATGCCATCAGAGAAAAGATCGTTGCAAACAAGCGCCCAAGCGGATCCATTCGTACTGGAACCAGATCCCAAAACAGGAAGTGCGTACCCAACGAAACCGTATTGTCTGGAATCGACCAAATAGTGGCCAGTACGATTAACGGACTGATCAGAATGATGGCTTTGCGTAACTGAGGCGAGCGGATAAACAGCAGTACCAAGCCGACAAGAGCCAGTAGCACACCAGGTGGGGGCAGATTAACCATTGTAGTAGGTGTCCTTTCTTTTCAGCACCATGCCCAAGCCTTTGGCACCGAATACCATGGCAACGCAAGTCGCAAATCCAAACCAGGAGAAAAAGCCAAAGGTGCCATCAAGTCCAAAATGGGGATGAGCATGGATTAGCAGATCCAGCAAGGTAACAATGACGAGAACAGTGATCAGAATGATCCACAGCAATCGAATGGTTTTTGGTCGTACCAGCCAATGCAATTGTTCAGGATTTTCCATCAGAATGTCTCCATTGCCAGGTTAATCACACCACTGGATACAGTGTTGGTGGTTCCTGTCAGCATGGTCGCCAATGTTAACGGCACTTCCGGGTAGAAGAATAGTAAAAGTGTGCAGGCCGCTGTTGTGGAGAGAGCAATCACCATGGGAAGTGGTGCTTCGCTGATAACATGCTGTGTTGGGGTGTCGCCAGTAGTGTCACTGTTGCCAGTGGGGCTCAGGAAAAATGCACGATAGACAATTGGCAGGAAATAGGCTGCATTGAGCAGTGTACTGATGACCACCACAACTACGGCAATGGATTGACCGGTCTCCATGGCACCTTGAAGAATAAACCATTTACTGAGAAATCCCGCTGTAGGCGGTAGGCCCACCATTGAGATAGCACCAATCGTAAATGCACCCATGGTCCAAGGCATAATGCGGCCTATGCCATCCAGTTCGCTAACCAATGTTTTATGCTGGGCTGTGTAAATGGCACCAGCTGCAAAGAACAGGGTGATTTTACCAAAAGCGTGTACCACGATATGCATGACCGCGCCGACCATGGAAATAGGGGCCAGAATAGCGGCACCCAGAACGACGTAGGAGAGTTGGCTTACCGTGGAGTAGGCTAAACGGCGTTTGAGATTGTTCTGATGCAGCGCGATTACGGAGGCGGTTATGATTGTGAAACACGCGACATACAAAAGCCAATTACTGTTGGATGTTGCATTGAGCAAGTCCAGTCCAAACACATGCATTACCACCCGAACCACGGTGAAAACACCGGCTTTAACCACGGCAACAGCATGTAAGAGCGCACTCACAGGTGTGGGTGCGACCATGGCTGCGGGTAACCAGCGGTGTAGGGGCATCAAGGCGGCTTTACCGATGCCAAACATGTAAAGGGCTAACAGGATCAGGACCATAGGGCCTTCGACATGGCCAGCAAGAATGCCTTCAGGACTAAAGGTCAACGTGCCGGAAATGGACCAGGTCCAGATCATGGCAAGCATCTGGAAACCGATGGAGGAGACCAGCAGAATCCCCAGGTAAGTGCGGCCCGCTTTTTTTGCCTTTTTTGTACCCGCATGGGTAACCAATGGGTAGGTGACCAGGGTCAACGCCTCATAGAAAATAAAGAGGGTCAACATGTTGCCCGCCAGCGCGATACCCATCACACTGGCCAGTGCCAGGGCGAAACAGAGGTAAAAGCGGGTTTGGTTCTTCTCCCCATTCTTACGCATGTAGCCGATCGAATAAAGGGAGTTGATGATCCAGAGAATAGAGGCGACCAGTGCGAAGACAATACCCAGGGGGTCGGCTTTCAAAGTCAGCGCCATACCAGGCATCATCTCGACCAAAACATGTTCAGGCAGTGCGCCATGAAGAATATGAGGTGTCAAGAACGCTGTGATCAGAAACAGGCTCACCGCAGTGACCAGGGTGATCGTTTCTCTCAGGTTGGGATGACGTCCAGCGGCAACGATTAGCAACCCACCAAGGATAGGCGTAATCAGCATCAAAGGCAGTGCGATTTCAGGGGTCATTGGGGTACGCCTCCCAGCAGTGTCTCAGCCACTTTGTTGGCAATGCCAACAGTGGTTCCGGCATCAACGCCAAACCAGATACTTGCGGCAGCAAGTATCCACATCGGAACCCACATGGTTGGACCTGGATCTCGCGCTTTTGGCAGCGCTCTTTTTGGTTTTTTGAAGTAGGCCGCTTCCACCACTTTCCAGATGTAGATAATGGATAACAGCGAACTGACCAAAATCATCAGAGCGACAGGCCACATTCCACTCTCGAGAGCACCTTGGACCAACAGCCATTTACTGATAAAACCGGAGGTTAATGGTACGCCTATCAGGCTCAATCCAGCCACCACAAAGGCGGCCATTGTGATAGGCATATTGCGGCCTAGACCGCGCATGGCACCCCGTTTTACTGAGTGTGTAGACATGAAGACAGCGCCCAGTGCCATGAACAGAGCCGATTTCATCAAGGCATGGTTGAACAGATGAACGATACTGGCAGACAGGGCCGTGGCATTGTTCAAGCCGATACCCAAAACGATATAACCGATCTGAGCAAGGCTGGAGAAAGCCAGCATACGCCGCATGTCTTTTTGATATACCGCTGAAAGAGAGCCGATAATCATGCTCGACAAGGCGAGGACTATTAGAATTTCATCCAGCGGCGTATCTCTAAACAGGGGTATTTGACCAAATACCGTAAAGATCATTCGCAGCTGTACGTAGACAGCAACCTTGGTTGCCGTTGCTGCAAGAAAGGAAGAGACCGTAGAGGGTGCGCGGGCATAGGCTGCGGCTTGCCACATATGCAGTGGGAACAGAGCCATCTTCAATGTAATGCCAACCACCAAAAAGCCCAGCGCAGCCTGTATGGTTGTGGTGTCGAATACACTAGGAAGCAGCCGGGCAAGATCAGCCATATTCAATGCGCCGGTCATCATGTACATCAAACCAACGCCGATGATATAGAATGTGCCACCCAGAGTACCAAGAATCAGGTAGCGAAATGCCGCGTAAAGCGCTTGGGGATTACCCAGCCGTCCGCCGCCCATGGCAATAAGGGCATAGGAGGAGAGGGCTGTGATCTCCAGAAATACAAACAGATTGAACACATCGCCGGTAATGACCATACCCAATAGGCCGGTCATGCATAATAGATAGAGGCTGTGAAACAAATAGAGGCGATTTTGGGTGATCTCTCGGGCGATACTGTTTTTCGAATATATCAGGACCAGAAATCCGATCAGACTGATAATAAACAGTAGAACCGCGTTGAGTAGATCAATGCGATACTCAATGCCATAAGGTGCAGGCCAGTTGCCAATTGCGTATGAAATTGGGCCAGCAGTATTCACTTGGTAGAGCAGGGTGGCAGAGATCAGAAAAGCTGTGCCAGTCACTACCAGTGAAAACAGACGTACAAGAGTGAGTTGTCGAATAACGACACATAAAGGGGCAGCCATCAAAGGGAGGACCACCTGCAATACGGGAAGGTGGGCAGTCACTATGGCTTCCTCCGTTTCTTATCCAGGGAGGCTTGGATTTCATCCTCCTCAATGGTGTTAAATGTCTTTTTAATCAGGACAACAAGCGACAACCCCAGAGCCGTTGTCGCAATGCCGACAACGATGGCGGTTAGCATCAATACATGGGGCACCGGGTTGGAGAAAACCGGTTGCTCGGTCACACCTTCCACGTAGATTGGCGCAATGCCACCATGAATTTTGCCCATGGAGACGTAGAGAATAAAAACAGAGGTCTGAAAGATATTAAGACCCACAAGTTTTTTGATAAGATTGTGTCGGGAGAGAACGACATAAAGGCCAACCATCATCAATATGACGGCCATCCAGTAGTTGAAGTGTCCAGACACCTGTTCTAAGAGATCTGTGCTCAATGTTCCTGTCCTGAAAAAACAAAGAAGATAGTGATCATGGCAGCGGCAACCGAGATGCCAACGCCCAGTTCTACAAGAAAAACGCCGAGATGTTGACCATGAGCGGGATCGTGAGATAAGACGTTATAATCCAGAAACTGCCCACCCATAAACATGGTAACCATACCGACACCGGCATAGAGCAGTACACCAAAAGCCAACATAAATCTTAGAATGGTCATTGGTGTGACATGGCGGGCATTGCCCAAGCCAAAGACCAATGCATAAAGGATGTAGACAACGGCGAGAATAACACCAGCCTGAAATCCGCCACCCGGTCCAAAGTCGCCGTGAAATTGCACATACATGGCAAACATGAGGATAAACGGCATCATCAGTTTGGCAACTTCACGATAAATAGCTTGATTCTTCATGGCGTGTTTGCCTTTCTATGTGGCAGCTTCTTTGGCCGTTTTCGTCCACGGCCGAGGATGGCTAGAATACCGATTGTGGCTGTCAGGATTACCGTGGTCTCACCCATGGTATCGTAACCACGATAACTTGCCAGCACAGAGGTTACGATGTTGGGGATACCCGTTTCCACGCCGGAATGTTCTACATAATGGGGTGCCATAAAGTGATGAATAGGTGCCATTGGATCACCAAAATTCGGCATGTCAATTGTGGCATAGAGCAAGGCACTTCCAGTGACCATGACGACTAACAAAGGCAGTATCCCGCCTTTAGGTGGCGTTTCCTCTTCGTCTCTGGTGGTTAGTGCAAGGGTGCCCAGCATCAGAACCGTTGAGATGCCAGCACCAACAGCGGCTTCTGTAAAAGCGACATCGACTGCATCCAAAGCGATGAAAAGTGTTGCGGAAAGCAAGCTGTAGATCCCCGACAGCATGACCACGGCAAACAGGCTTCGTTTACGGACCAGCCCTATTGCAGTGAGCAGGAGCATGATCAACAGGATTACGTTAAACATCATTTCCATGGGAGAGACCTATAAGAGGTTGGATTGCTCGCTTTGACTGGGCAGTTCTGGCTGTTCGCCATCGCTGAGGGCGGCTTGAGCCAAGGCGTGGGTGGATACCGGGCTGGTAAAATAGAACAAGCCAATAATCATGATCAGTTTGACAGTAGCCAGGGTCCAGCCACTGACCAGTAACAATCCCAGTAGAACAAGGCCTGCACCTAACGTGTCATTGATACCTGCTGCATGCATACGTGTGAAGAGATCTGGAAATCTCAATACACCAATAGCGCTGATCAGCATGAGAATGCCACCTGCTATCATGAGGATGCCCGAAATTACATGAATAATGACATCCATCATAGGTCTCCGATATCGTCCACTGGTGTGTGAACTTTGGTGCGGCTGAAGGTAACGAATTTAACGACCGCAATGGTGCCCAGAAAGTTGATTAAGGAATAGAGTAGGGCGATATCCAAAAAATCGGGCTGATCAAAAAGGTAACAATGAACCGCAATGAGGACCACTGTTGCTGAACCGAACATGTTAACAGCCAAGATACGGTCATAGACCGTTGGACCCATGCGTGCGCGTATGAGCATGAGCACCATGGCCGAGAGGATCAGGATACTTGCTGCAATCATCATGACATCATTCCTTAAATACCCGAGCCGTAAAATCCGGGGCTTGAGTGTCCGGGCGGCCCTGCTTTTTGCCTGTCGGCAAAACTACTGCTGGTTTTTGGCGCATCA
>JADFWU010000079.1 GCA_015234045.1 Magnetococcales bacterium | reverse complement strand
GCCGCGTGGCGGTCGGGGCTGGCGTTTGGCGGGGCGGGGGGGAGGGGTGTCCTCAGACATATGAGTAGTACCTAGGAAAATGCCAAAGCATCGAACCGGTTAACGCTGCCAAGCAGGGCAAGCGTCAGGCGGGATGTGTCCTCCAGCGTGGTTGAATCCCGCAAACGACGCAGGTCGTTCAAAATAGTATTCCATGCTTCAAGGTGGGCATAGTCCAGCCCCGCAGCGACCGCTGAAAGAGAGGCCAAAGAGGGGGTTTCCAAGCGGGCGAGTGTGCGTAGTCTTTTGGCTTGGCGGTCCGTGAGGCCTTCTTGTTGAATCAAGTTGATCTCTTTTTCAAACGGGTTGGGCAGGGAGGAAGGATAGGATTCACCACTACCGCTGTTATCCGATTGCGAAAGGCTGCGATGTAAGAAAGAAGAAACAAACATGCGTAGAGCAAATTTTTGATTGTTTTTGGCGTTGATTGCCGAGCGGCGTTCATACAGGCCAAAGATCAATACTAAAAAAGCCCCCTGAAGGCAAAAGCCGATCAATTCAGGCAACATGGTGGTTGAAAGATCGGTTTCCCAGTAGAGTAAAAATGTTAAAAAAGGCGTTGCAGCAAAGAAAATTGCTAGAAATATCAAATAGGTCAGTACTAATCCTTTCCAGAATGAGACTGATTTTCCAGTAGTGTTTTTTGTAATCTCACTGTCCACAGCGGTGACCCTCTTCTGCTGACTTCATAGGATTCCAAACAGTTTGACAAATCAGAGAGGAATTTCCAAGTCTGAATTGTCTATATCAGGATCTAACAGCAATGAATCTACATGATTTCCCAATAAAATAACCGTACCCTTGTGGCGGAAATCCGTACCACGGGTGTATTCGAAACGGAAACAGCGTTTAAAACAGAGTTGCCCGTTTCGGTTTCGGGCGAAACGTAAACCATTCAGCGCCACGGTATCATCAAGCAAGTATACACCCATATCCGTGCAGGCGCGTCGGGTAAAGGTGAGTGCTTTTTCTCGTGCCTGCATGGCCATGAACCAGAGACCGACCAGAGCCAAGATCAAGAAAAGGAGCAGAGATTCCATATCATACTTCAGTTGGTTTGGTTTTGGCGTTAATTTCCGCCATGGCTGCATGGTTTATCAGCCCACGTCCACGGACACCATACCCATTCAACATCCCGGTCCGCACGGCTTTAATCCCATATTCCACCGCGTCACGTATGGTGTAACCATCAGCTAAACCAACCGAAATAGCAGAGGATAACGCGCAACCGCTACCATGATAATCCGGCCCGATCAGGCGTTGATAGCGCAGCGGAAACAGAAACCAACCATCATGGAGTACGTCAATTACCTCAGTACCGGTAAGATGTCCACCGGTGACCAATACAGCCCCTTTATTACCTGTTGTGGCCATCTTTTCAGCGATATTCAAGGCCGCATTTTCCATGGATGTCAGGTCATTAACAGGTGAGATACCTGAAAGACGTTCGGCTTCTTGAAGATTGGGGGTTACCAGTGAAATACGTGGTAGAAGTCGGGTTAAATATGTTTCCAATCCGGCTTCTTCTAACAGGATGCCGCCATTTGTACCGGACATTACGGGATCAGCAACTACCGGAA
The DNA here is from genome assembly GCA_015234045.1 of Magnetococcales bacterium. Taxonomy (GTDB): domain Bacteria; phylum Pseudomonadota; class Magnetococcia; order Magnetococcales; family JADFWU01; genus JADFWU01. Next base: position 8,705 of record JADFWU010000079.1, on the reverse strand, counting down.
TATCGGGAAAGAGTTCAAGTACTGCTGCTACAGCGGCAACGATCTCTTTGCTGGCAAGCATACCCAATTTAATACAGTCCGCCCCCATATCGTCCAGGCATGTGCGGAGTTGTTGTGCGACGAGAGCGGCATCCACTGGCTCAACGCGGAATACTTTGCGTGTGCTTTGTACTGTCAGAGCCGTTACTACGGCCATGCCGTATCCACCGAGGGCGGATATGGTTTTGAGATCGGCTTGAAGACCTGCACCGCCAGCGGGATCTGATCCAGCGACAACGAGTACCCGTTTGGGTGGCGGGGCATCATTGGCACTGAGCCATTCGGGATCTGCGTCCATGAGGTAGCCTTTGTGGAGTTGTACGGACTTTGAGATATTGTGGTTTCGTCTAAAGTTTGAACAGTCAGCCGTTCCAGCCCTGGTTGTGATTAATTTTTTCCGTGGTCCTTATTCCGTGGCCCTCAGATCACGTTTGCTTCTGACGAAAAGCACGTATAGCCAAAACCAAAAACATGATACCCGCTATAATTGCGATACCCGCGCCAATACCGGTCACCATCATAGGCAGTTTAGCTTGTAGTGTATCCAACTCTTGAGCGGCACCAACGGTTTTACGTTGCACATCATGACCACCGGACCAAGCGAGACCAAATATATGGATCAGTTGACCCAACACATAAATCCATAGCTGCCTGCGTGCCCAGATAGGCGAGACCGTACCACGTCCCAACATGGGAAGCAGTAAATAGGTGAAGCCCATGTAGCACAGTGTAATAGCGATAATAGAGCCGTGGTAATGGGCAGGAATGGTGACATTGATGCCCCGGATCATGAAGCCAATCACACCGCCAGCCAGAAACAGCAACAGAGACAGACGTAAGGTGGTGCGTGCAATTTGGCTTTGTGCGTCATCGGTAGGATTAGCAAGCAATCCAGGCAACAGCATCAAGCCGATTATAAGTGGTGTGATGCCATTACCCCAGCGCATCATTTCAGTAAAGCCATCCCGATAGCTTACCGTGTCCAACGGGAATAGAATCTGAATGACCGGCGCAGCCAGAATAGGCAGGGCACCGATAATAAAGGTAAAAGTGATCGCGCGTCCCGAGCCCATAACACGCAGACCGCCAAACAGTGCCAAACTCAGCCATACAACAGAAACCAAATGGGTATGGGTGAATTGTAGGATATGACCGCCGCCCCAGAACAGAATTTCATACTGATATTCACCGCTGACATCGCCGGGCAGGGTAAATCCGCTCCAGATAACAAACAGGATGGCGAGAAGGGCCAGAGCTTGGGCGATACGACTGCCTAGTATGAGTGCCTTATCATAGGCAAGATCCGCGTGACGGGCGGAAAGTGTACCAAGGAGGCCCGTAGGTAGAAATCCGATGGAAAAAAGGATAATCCCGGCAAAGAATGCTTGGTTCTCCAGCACAGGGATGTAGTTGTTCATATAGGGTGTTCCCGCACCGAGAAAGGGCGAGAATGTGATCAGAACGGTGCCCAGCCAGGCCAGCTTGATACCCATGCGGGCTGGAGGAGAGACACCCTCACGCATGGTGAAGGCGGCAATTACACCTGCAAAAGCCAAAAACCAAACCAGCACCGAAAGATCCACATGGATCACCAAGGCGGTTTTGAACGAACCTACCCAGGGGATCATGTCATGGATGATCGGCATGCGTGCCAAGACGATCAGAATCACCACAAGTCCAGCACCAACCATGGAAGCCAGTGCTAACCCGAGCCAACCTAACGCAATTTGACGAGACGGTCCATTAAGCGTACTAAACAGCGTATGGGTAGAACGCACTGTTGATTACTCCATGTTGTTTTTACGCCACTGCTCAGACAGAATCTCACGTTGACGCTGGGTGATGTGATAATGGATACGGTCGCGCAACTCATCTGACTGATCAATAACCTGACAGGCAATGCGGAAAGAACCATCTTCTTCCGGCCCTTTGGTCATGACCACTTTGCCGAAACACTCTTCGATTTGTACGTCATCAGACAACCCCAATCCCATTCTGATGGATAGGATATCACCATTTTGCAGTCCTTGCTTAAAAGTACGGAAAGCAAGTCCAGTGGCGCTGATATTAATCGTATAGATGGGCAGTCCTTCAGGCCCTTTGACGGGCTTGCTGGGTGGATCAATACTCTTGAATTCCAAAATGGAGAGCTTGTCACTCAGTTGACGGAGTCGTTTACCGGCTTCTGGTGCGCGGTCTTCCAGATCCAAGCCCTTTTTGGTGATTTGACGCTCAAGATTGGACAGTGCCTCCAGGGATTTTTGCAGACGTTGTCCATCATTGGCCAACTCTGATTCATCCCGTTGACGGATATATTGGAACTTGGATTTCATATGATCCATCAACTGTACCGCTTTAGGCGGTATGGGGCGAAGTTCAACCAACTCTTCCACCACATTGGCAACCCGAACCAGTAGAAAGAAATAGATCTCTTCCTCCGCTGGCATACCTGCGCCGAGAAACTGTTTTTGCAGTTGCTCTTTTAACCAATTCGCTGAATTGGCTGCTTTTGATCGCATTTTACGCAGAAAAACGATATCCCGATCCAGGCGTTGCAAGGCCGCATTGAATTTGGCCTCCATAGCCCGTGGCGGTAGCTCATTTTCGTGGAATAGATGATTGAGGGCAAGTTCATAGTCGTGTTCAGAGATGAGTTTCCAGGTGAACGGAATATCATCATTGAGTCGGAACGATTGCCGTTTGTTTTTGCCGTCACCCTTTTTAGCTTCAGGCTCAGGCTCAGGCTCAGGTTCTGGTTTCGGTTGGAACGCCGCTTTAACCATGGGTTCTGGTGGTGGTGGTGGTGGCGGTATACCCGGTGCGTCCAGATCGATAATCTCGGGTTCGGGAGGCGCTGGTTTTATTGGCTCGGGTGGTGGTGGCGCAGAGCGGCGCACAGGTTTTTCATGTTTCTGAATCGTTTGTTCCAGTTTTTCGAATCGACAGTCAACGCGAACCCGATCAGCCTCATTGGGCGGATGAACACGTATAACCCGGGCAAATGCACGGATTTTCATCGGATTGTCGGGAAATGGCCAATACTGAACTTCCAGCACATGTCCAGGTTTCAGGCCTGCATCACGATCCCAAAACGCCAGTCCTAAAGGGCTGAGTATGGCGACCATGGGCATGGGTGTGACTGTGGTATCGCCTAGCAGAGTTCCGGGTAGCGCTTGGCGTAGGAGTCGAGCAAATTTAATGTCCAGTAGATCAAAGACATCACGCCGCGCCAAGGCAGTATGGCCGCCAGCAGAAGAGGCCGGAGGTGTGGTGTTGCTTTGTTCAAAAAGAGCGCGGGTTGGTTCATCCAGGGGGATTGCATTGACACCGGGCATCTGACCGGTTCGGCTCATCTGCTGACAGGCAGATTTCAGCATGCGCGGGGTTACTTTGCGCCACCAGAGTAAGATCTTCTGCCGGGGTGGGGCTTTGGGTGCAGGACTGGCCATAGTGTCAGCTCTGTGTACGGGTAGTGCGAATCAATTCGGCTTGCCGTTTAAAAATATGCTGAATCAGTCGCTCCCGATCCTGAGTGAGGATAGGATCGAATTTACAGGCGATTTTATCCATACCGTCTTCGTTGTTTTCGAACACGCGAATAACACGGGTGTAGCACTCTATGGAGACCAGGGCATCGTTGGAGAGTGCCAAACGCACTTCCATTACATCGCCCGGCTTCAGATTGTGGGTTTCTTCCCATATGGCAATGCCACTGCCGCTGAGATTGACTTTTCGCGGCACCAGTGGTTGTTCTTTATTGTTGGGGTGAAACAGCTGGATGAGCACGTTCAGTTTCATATCCATCTTGGCGAGAATTTTGGCAAGATGGGGATCAGAACGTTCCAGATTTTTCAGGCGATCAGTGATATCCAGGGTGTTGAGCAGAGCGGCGATATTTTCCGGCTTGCTTGGAAATTGCCGGTTGCGCTCAAAGTGCGTCATCATTTCAGCGTAATCCGCCTCACTGACGAGTCGCCAAGCCAGCGGGATATGATCATCGACGCGTACAAATTCTCGTTGTTGATCAGCGGCCATGTCCGACATCTCCGAGTTTGTTTTGTTTCAGATTTTAAAAGCCTGTTTATGATAACGAATGCACTCAGCCTGGAGAGTCCGGTGCATTGGTCTGGATGAAGTGTGGTGTTTCCATAAACTGGTTCACTGTCACCGGTTGAGTTTCCCGAGAGATGGTTACTTCAATCCGTCGGTTACGACCGCGACCTTGCGCTGTTTGGTTGCTTTCAATGGGCGCATAGCTACCATTGCTACGCGCTTGAAGGCGTGCCGGGTCGATTCCTTGCTTTTCTAGGAATGCCACAACTGAAGCTGCGCGTCCAGCACCGATAGCCCAACTGGTAGGGTAGGGGCTGTATGGATTGGCGGGTTGGTTGTCTGTGTGGCCGGTTATGTGGACCATGTTGGGGATGTCGATCAGCTGATTGGCGATCTGTTCCAGGACGGAAATCATCTCCGGTTTGATCTTCATGGAGTCTGGAGTGAACATATTGTCATCACCCAAACGCACCGTGAACCCTTCTTCGCTTTCGATGAGTTCAGCTTCGCCATTGTCGATCATTTTAACGAGAATGAACTCGAGCTTTTCCTTGATTTTAACCAGAATAATCTCTTGATTAAAATCAGTGGTGATCATCTTTTCACCAGTAGGAGAGGGGTCGATTTGCTGAATACGTTGCACACCAAACGCGTCTTTGATGGAACCAGCCGCCTGTTCGAACTTGACGATTTCCAACTGTGCAAAGGAGAGCAAAAGCACGAAGAAGGTCAACAGCAGCGCCATTAGGTCACCGAAGGTCACCATCCATAATGGTGCACCACCACCTTCCTTACACTCTGGACACTTTTTCTTAGCCATGATTTGGCTCCCTGTTGCTACAGACCACCATCAACTTTGCATAATAATACGCTGATTGGATTAATCAAAGCGTCTATTTAGGGTGTTTAGGTGGTGCAAGAAAATGGGGAGCAGGCTCCCCATGCTTTCAAAAATAGATGTTTGTTTAAGCGATCAATCCATCTCACGCAGTCTGGGCGGCAACGCTGCCTTCAGGGCTTCCTGAAGCATTCTGGGGTTAACACCCTTCTGAATGCCGATCATGCCATCAATAATCACCTGTCTGGTGAGCTGTTCCTCTTTGCTGTAGCCCTCAAGCTTGATCGCAATAGGGATACAGATCAGGTTGGCGATGATGGAACCATACAAGGTGGTCAGTAGCGCAACAGCCATACCAGGGCCAATAGCCGATGGGTCGTCCATGTTGGCAAGCATTTGTACCAGTCCGATCAGTGTACCGATCATGCCGAAGGCGGGAGCGGTTTCACCGGCACCTGTCCAGAGCGCGATACCTTGACCATGTCGTGCGGCGAGATAGTCAAGCTCCTTGGAAAGAATCTCCTCAAGAAACTCTGGATCTGCACCGTCAACACAGTGGTTGACCGCACCCTGAAGAAAGGCATCATCTGACTTAACACGTTCAAGTGCCAAGATGCCGTCTTTTCGGGCAATGTTGGCCATGTCAATCAGCTGCCCAATCACCTGTTCAGGGTTTTGCTGTTTGACGATAAAGGCCTTCATCATCACACCCACTGCACCAAACACCTCGTTCATCTTATGTTTGATGAACATGGCAGCAATGGTGCCACCAATGGTGATCAGCAAGCTCGGTGCGTTGATAAACATCCCGAAGTCGCCACCAAGCATGATGGCCATTGAGATCAGGGCTAATCCCAAAACAAGCCCGGCTATGGTTCCGAAATCCATGACCCTCAATCCTTCGTTGCATAATAATAAGGCCAGCTTGCCCGTGGCCTGTCACCACGACAGAAATCCAAGACGGTAAACTGGAAGACTCACCGTAGAGTAAGCAAGCAACTTGCCAACATGAGTCAAATCAGTGCTATTGTTGTAAGCTTATCCAGTAAACAGCGCTTTGATCTTAGCTGTGTTAGGGTTAAGAATTACTTGTTTTTCAGTCACTAATGCGGTGATTAGCGCTGCGGGTGTGATGTCAAATGCAGGATAGTTGACATTGACCCCTTTTGCCGCAATACGTTTACCCAGGATATGGGTAACCTCTTCGGAAATTTGACGCTTTTCAATTTCAATACCGTCACCAGAGACCATATTTGGATCTACAGTAGAGACCGGAGCCGCCACCAGAAACGGTATATTGTGCCGTTTGGCGAGTACAGCATGGGTATAGGTGCCGATCTTGTTGGCGACATCGCCATTGGCTGCAACCCGGTCTGCACCGACCACAATGGCATCAACTTCGCCCTTGCTCATGAGGTAACCGGCCATATTGTCAGTGATCAACGTGGTGTTGATGTTGTCCTGAAGCAGTTCCCAAGCGGTAAGGCGAGCGCCTTGGAGATAGGGGCGGGTTTCATTGGCAATGACATGTACTGTGCGTCCAGACTCATGTGCCCCTCTGATTACACCGAGCGCTGTGCCGTATCCGGCCGTCGCCAGTGCGCCGGCGTTGCAGTGTGTCATGATGTTGATGGGGCGATCACCTGTGTCTGGCAGAATAGCCGCACCCAGACGGCCCATCGCTTTGCAAGAGGCTACATCATCGGCATGGATTTGACGCGCCTTTTCCAACAGGCGTTCCGGTAGACTCTCTTTTGGCATCGTGTCAAGCAGTGGTTTCATCTCAGCCAAAGCCCAGAACAGATTCACAGCCGTAGGTCGAGAGCGGGCGAGAATATCCATACCCGGTGCCATGGCCCGAGCCCAGTCATTGGGCACGCCCTGTTGATTGCGGATACGAAACGCTTCAACCGCCACACCAAAAGCCGCTGCACAGCCAATGGCCGGTGCACCACGGATAACCATATCAGTAATAGCTCCCGCAACGGCCTCGGCGCTGTCATAGTCCACATAGCGCACTTTCCAGGGCAGATCACGCTGTTCCAGCATGCGCACGTGTCCATTGTGCCATGTAATGGTCTCAAAGCCACTCATCCGAGAATTCCCTTATATAAAGAACAAAAAGTGAGCATGGTATCAATTACCAGGGCTATTGCAACTAACTTAACAAGTATGGTTGGCAACCAATACAGCCCAATCCCCCAGAATGTGCTGTTGATTGATGTTCAGATCCACACGCTTACACGCTTCGGCAATCTCTGTTATCTGTTCAACCAGGATGCCGGATAGTATGACAGAACCGTCTGGTTTCAACACTGTACTAATGCCTGGTTGCTGCTGGTTTTGTACCAGATTTGGGTGCAAAAAAGCCAGCAATACCGGGGCCAATATGTTGGCAACAATGGTGTCATACTGGCCGGGTGGAATGGTTTCGGTGTGCAGGGCGGTCAATGGTGCAGCCGTGGCGTGTGGCCAGTTGGCCTGAACATTTTTATTACAGGTCTCGACAGCGATAGGGTCGTTATCTGTGGCGGTAACCATGTCAGCTCCGAGTAGTAGGGCACCAATGGTCAAAATACCCGAGCCGGTGCCAAGGTCCAGGACATGGCCTAATGGCCCGACTTTGGCGTGTCTCTCCAGTGCTTCCAGGCAACCCTGCGTGGTCTCGTGGGAGCCACTCCCAAAGGCCATCTCCGGGTCAATGCGAATAATTTTGCGTTGGTTGTGTTCTGGAGGTTCCAGCCAGGAGGGCAGAACCAGCACTGTTTCGCCGATGGGCAGTGGTTTGAAGTGTTGTTTCCAACTCTCCTGCCAATCCTGATCTTCCAGCGCAACCCATCGCACCTTGGGCAAATCTTTCAAACCCAATGTGGTGAGGAGAAGCGCAACTTTTGATTCAATGGCCGATTGATCAACCGACTCTTCGAAATACCCCCTTACCAGACAGGCACCAAAAGGGGTGTCCGATGAGAATACCGGACGTGTTCCGGTATCTTGTACAGAAACACCCATGGAGCCAAGATTGTGTAAAAGTTCTGAGACATATGTCTCAAGGAGTGTGGCTACGCCAACCTGTAATTCCCAGATCACCCATTTTCCTCTGTTGACAGGGATAGAAGGATTCAGTATAACCTCGTCTTCATCATTGATCACCGTTCTCTGAAGAGAAGTGCCGACCGAACGGTGAACATGCGTGCCCAGGTAGCTCAGTCGGTAGAGCAGAGGACTGAAAATCCTCGTGTCGGCAGTTCGATTCTGTCCCTGGGCACCACTTTAAATGATAAAAAATACAAAGGCTTCCACGGTTTTTCCGGGAAGCCTTTTTTCGTGGCAAATCGACTTTTGTGTAATTCTTGTGTAATCATGCCAGGAAAAGGGCGGAATGCTTTGGATGGTTATGGATAAAATGGGTAGATGTGTTCTTTGGTAACTAGCTGTAATATCAAATTATTAGGAACTGTATAGAAGGTCAGAGAATGCTCTCTCAAAACCGAACTTTCCATAAGGAATCCATCGCAACTGACTGATGAATCATTGTTATTCTGAATATAGGGTATCATTGTAGAAGAATGTACCCAGTCAGGTGCAATCCTGTTGCGTTATTTTTGATTTAATAACATAGTATTATTGCATTTCTTCAGTAGAAAGTTCGGCTTTAAGGTAACGTGAGTGGCTCTTCATCTTCCCAATCCAACACATAATCACCATCGTCATCATCATCCAACAGATCAACGATGCCATCTGAATCGGTATCTGTCAGAGGGAAGTTGATCGG
>JADFWU010000078.1 GCA_015234045.1 Magnetococcales bacterium | reverse complement strand
GGCAAGGCAAATCCAACGAAAAAGCGGAGCGTACTTGTAGTACGTGAGCATTTTGAGGCGGATTTAACGCCGCCAGGAGGCCTAAAGATGGTGAATGTCAACAGGGCCTAACGCAATTCTTTGAGAAAACAGACCAAGGAGAACAGGTCAATCCATGTGTGGCATATGCGGTATCGTCGATTTCAAGAGCGGCTCTCCCAGTGAAAAACAACTAGAGCGCATGAATCAACGCCTGACCCGAAGAGGACCAGATGGAGACGGAATAAATATCCGCGCCCATGTAGGGTTCGGTCACCGCCGCCTTAAAATCATTGATCTGTCCGAGCAAGGCCGCCAACCCATGATAGATACCCAACTGGGCCTATCACTGGTTTTCAATGGCTGCATATACAACTACCAGGAAATCAAGGCTGAACTGGAGAAAAAGGGATACAATTTTTTCTCTACCAGCGACACTGAAATTATTATAAAAGGGTTCCACGCCTGGGGATGGGAATGCGTTAAACGGTTTAACGGCATGTTTGCCTTTGCCATTCATGAATGGAAGAGCGGGCGCGTAATACTGGCGCGTGACCGGCTGGGTATCAAACCACTCTATCTTTATCGAGAAAACAGCCAGCTTCGCTTTGCCTCTACCCTGCCCGCTTTACTGGCTGGCGATGGTGTAGACACATCCTTGGACCCCATCGCCTTGCACCACTATCTCACCTTTCACAGTGTGGTTCCAGCCCCGCGCACCATATTAAAGAACATCAGAAAATTACCGCCAGGAACCGTGCGAATTGTCGAAGCCAATGGTTCCGAAACCGACCATTCGTACTGGAACCTTTCCATGGGTCTTCGACCGGGCGATCAATCCATTGATCAACAAGGATGGCAGGAACGCCTACTGGATACGTTAAAACAGTCAGTCAAACGACGGCTTGTGGCTGATGTTCCGGTAGGACTGCTCCTCTCGGGTGGTTTGGACTCCAGCTTGATGGCTGCCCTGTTGGTGGACTCCGGCCAGTTGGAAAAAGGAGGACTCTCCACTTTTTCAATCGGCTTTGAAGCCGCTGGTGGCGAAGAAGGCGATGAGTTCCGCTATTCTGATGTCATTGCCGACCATTTTCAAACAGACCATCACCGTATTTTTATTCGTACTGACAATTTACCAGCATTGCTTGGCGAAGCAGTAATGGCCATGTCAGAACCCATGGTCAGTCATGACGCAGTTGGATTTTACCTGCTCTCCAGAGAAGTTGCCAAACATGTCAAAGTAGTCCAGAGCGGCCAAGGGGCCGATGAGGTGTTCGCCGGTTACCATTGGTATCCCAAAGTAAATGCAGGTCAATCCCCGTTTGAAGATTACCGTACTGCTTTTTTTGATCGCTCTCATTCAGAGACGGCTAAATTGGTTCGGTCCGACTTGGCCGCCCACTGGGACGACGATCCCAGTAGCGCCTTTGTCCGCACATGGTTCAATCAAGAAATCAGCGGTGCCAGTGGTGTTGAGAAAGCCCTTCATCTGGACCAAAATATCATGCTGGTGGATGATCCGGTCAAGCGTGTGGACAACATGACCATGGCCTGGGGTCTGGAAGCACGTGTACCGTTTCTCGATCATGAATTGGTGGAATTAGCGGCCCGAATTCCCGCCTCATTCAAGATGGACCAAGGGGGAAAAGGCATTCTCAAAGATGTGGCTCGATCACTGATTCCCTCTTCAATCATCGACCGGCCCAAGGGCTATTTCCCAGTTCCTGCTCTAAAATATATGGACGGTCCAATTCTGGAACTGGCCCGTGATGTTTTGACCAATGACGCAGCCCAACAGAGAAATCTGTTCCAAACCGATTATGTCAATACTCTATTGAACAATCCTGAAGAGCACATAACCCCTCTGCTAGGTTCCAAACTGTGGCAACTGGCCCTGTTGGAACTGTGGCTTCAGACCCATGGCATTGAAGGATAAAAGACGATGCCCGAAGATAAAGATAGTTCACAGACATTGACTGATTCGAATCACTCCGATTCTCAGCGATTTTTCACCCAAGCGCCATTAGCCTCCCTGAAAAACTGGGGTGGTCCACACGACTCTACCGCCTCCATGCGCCGCAATACCATCATTGATTGTGGTTGGGGCAAGCTGGTATTTGGCCAAACGTTCAAGGACCATGAAACCCTGTGCCGTGCCATGCGTGCCGAGCAGTCTGGACAACGGAATGTGGCCCTTTATCTCAGAGATCCGCATGTCGTGCTATCTCTGCATCCTCAAGAGCTATTTTTAGATCCCTCCAACACGTATCGACTGCCTCTGGCCAAGCCGCTTCCTGATGATGCGTATTCACTTCCACCTGGATTGGAAATCGTACCGTTACGCCAACCTGAGGATATGAAAGCGATTCGAAATCTATATCGCTCCCGACACATGGTTCCGCCACGCCGGAGTTTTCATCCTTCCCAGGACTTGAGTCGCTCACCTCTGTTACTGTTGGCTGTAGATCAACAGGATAATCAGGTAGTTGGTGTTGTAACCGGTGTAGATCACCGCATGGCTTTCAATGATCCTGAAAACGGTTCCAGCCTATGGGCCTTAGCTGTTGACCCAAAAACAGCCATTCGGGGTGTGGGAGAAGCTCTGGTCAGAAAACTGGCCGACTATTTCCGTAGTCAGGGACGTGACTATATGGATCTTTCGGTGATGCATAATAATCACCAAGCCGTCGCTCTGTACGAAAAGTTAGGCTTTACTCAAATTCCGGTCTTCTGCCTGAAAAATAAAAATCCGATTAATGAGCCCCTCTTTTCTGGACCAGCACCTGAAGCAGAACTCTCAGTTTACTCGCGCATTATTGTCGATGAAGCACGCCGTCGCGGTATCCATGTGGAAATTCTCGATGAGCAAATAGAGCTATTCCGGCTGGAACTGGGAGGACGAAAAGTATTGTGTCGTGAGTCCCTGACCAGTCTGACCAGCGCCACAACCATGACCATTTGTGACAACAAACGCCTCACCCGCAAAATCCTACAGGAAGCCGGTCTACAAGTGCCTGCCCAGATGGTTGCCGGTGACCCCGAAAGGGAAAAGAAATTTTTGGAGTTTCACCAATCCGTTGTCGTCAAACCAGCACGAGGTGAGCAAGGACGCGGTATCAGCGTTGACGTTCGCACCTTTGAAGGGTTAGAAAAAGCGATCCTGCTTGCTGAACAAAAAGGGGATGGTTCCAGTGTTATCATAGAACATTTTATCCCAGGTCAGGATCTTCGTATCATTGTTATTGGCTATGAAGTTGCGGCAGCGGCTGTACGTCGTCCACCTCAGATTCGGGGAGATGGTAGCAGTAGTGTGCAAGAATTAATCGCCAAACAGAGCCGGCGGCGAGAGGCTGCCACCAGTGGCGAAAGCCGAATTCCCATGGACCAGGAAACCGAACGGTGTGTGCAAGAAGCTGGACTGGAAATGGATAGCATTCTGTCAAAAGGAAAAAAATTGGTGGTGCGCCGAGCCGCTAATCTGCATACTGGCGGCACCATTCATGATGTCACAGAACAGCTTCACCCGGCACTGATTGAAGCAGCCAAAGAGGCCGCTACTGCTTTGGAAATCCCAGTGGTTGGGCTGGACTTTCTGGTTCCAGAAGTCAACGCTCCAGAGTATGTCATCATTGAGGCTAATGAGCGACCCGGGCTCGCCAATCACGAACCCCAACCCACAGCAGAACGATTTATTGATCTGCTCTTTCCACAAACCCTAATCACTCTCGGGCAGGAAGCCCCTTGATCTCACATAAACAGGAAACCCTATGACCAATTGGCGTATTGACCGGACCTATTTGGCCAACACTCTAAAAGAGTTACTGGAGATTCCCAGCCCAACCGGCATGACAGACGGAATTGTTCACTATGTTTCCGATAAGTTATCTGAATTGGGACTGGCGGTGGAGTTAACCAGACGCGGCGCCATCCGGGCCACCCTCAAAGGAAAATATCCAACACCCAATAAAGCGATTGTTTCTCATCTTGATACGCTGGGTGCAATGGTCAAACAGCTCAAACCCAATGGCCGTGTGGGGATTGTTCCCATCGGCACTTGGTCTGCCCGTTTTGCTGAAGGGGCACGCGTCACCCTGTTTTGTGATGATGATCTTCGCTATCGAGGCACCATTTTGCCTCTAAAAGCCTCAGGACACGCATATAATAAAGAGGTGGATACTCAACCGTGCAACTGGCAAAACTTGGAAATTCGGCTCAATGTCTTGTGCAATTCCGTTGAAGATCTGCAAAAGTTGAACATAAATGTAGGGGATCATGTGGCTGTTGATCCCGTGACAGAGTTCCAGGATGATGGATTCATCAATGCCCGCCACCTGGATGACAAGGCGGGTGTTGCAGCGGTATTGACGGCATTAAAGACGATCAAAGACGAAGGTATGCAGCCTGCTGTGGATTGTCATCCGTTGTTCACCATTTCAGAGGAGACCGGAACCGGAGCATCCAGCGTTCTACATCAGGATGTAGCAGAAATGGTAGCCGTAGATAACGGTGTTATTGCGCCTGATCAAAATACGCATGAACTCGGCGTTACCATAGCCATGCATGATGCCAGTGGCTTGTTTGATTGGCATTTAACCCGCCATCTATTGCGACTCTGTAAACAGCAAGGCATTCCTCACAGCCGAGATGTGTTTGCCTTCTACCGCAGTGATGCAGCAGCAGCTCTGGAGGCAGGCAACGACATCCGTACCGCCCTAATCTGTTTTGGTCTGGATGGCTCCCACGGTTGGGAACGGACTCACCTACACTCAATTGGGGCTGTAAGTCATCTATTGGTCGCCTATATGCTCAGTAAACCGGTATTTTTACGTGATACTCAGGAACTGAGTCCCATTGAGGAATTTCCTACTGTCCAAGTTCACCAAGAAGGGTATGATGTAGAGGGTTCTATTACACGGAGGCAAAAGTAACTAAAGCCGATGTGCAACTCTTCTTAGTTGATATCTGTACAGAATGACCAAACATACGATTCATCTTGTCAATTCACTCAATATCAGTGGCTCTGGCGGTCAAGCCCTTGATCTACAGTCCAGAATCGGTCCTAAATGTTTGGTAGCCGCCCTATCCGGCAGTTTAATGACCGCAGAAAAAACACGTCCGGGCTTGATGCGTCGTGGACGCTGGTTGCGTTTTTCTCCGAGCCAAAATGAGCAGTTTGGCTTTTACAGCCTCTACAGCATGTTAAAGCGCAATCATGTCCATACGCTGTTTGCCCATGATCTTACAGCACTGCATGCCGCCCTCTTCCCCGCCCGATTAGCAGGTGTTTCTTCCATTTATGGCATCGTCAACAGCACCGATGAGTTGAACAGAAAAGCGTTCAGAATTGGCTTAGGCCTGCGTATGCGCTCAAGTACAGTTCAGATTTTGGTTGGTAACATCGCCAGCCAAAATGCACTGCGAACCTACTGGCCGAATCTGCCCTGTAAAACACTCAAACCCGGCGTGGATCTTCAACGATTTCAGCCTGGCAACAAGATAGCCGCCCGAAAAAAAGTCAACATACCCATTGATTGCACATTGATTGGTACCGCATTAACGCTTGAGAAGGGTTACGGTTTGGAAAAACTGCTGGAAGCGCTGTTCAGATTACCAGCCTCCACACATCTCGCCATTGCCGGACAAGGTGAATATCTGCTGCACTTTCAATCAGCTGCTTCAGAACTCGGCATTGGACACCGTGTACATTTTCTTGGCTGGCAACCGGAGTCAGCGCTTTTTTATCAGGCTTTGGATCTATTTTGCCAACCCAAGCAGACATTTTCACACACGCTTCTGGAAGCTCAAGCATGCGGTATTCCAGTGGTCGCTATGAACAGAGCGGGATGTGATGAAGCCTGTTGCCCAATCACCGGTTATCTGGCTGAACCTGATTCGGCGACTTCACTGGCAGAAACAGTAAAACAGGCACTCAGCCGTCAACTCACCCGATCACCACGTCTGCACATGGAACAACACCATGATATGAACAAAATGTTCCAAGCACTTAGGGCGCGTTGACATTTAAAGACTTTCTACTTATACCTGAGCTCAAGATAGGTTTGTCACTTCTTTTTATAAATTAAACAGATAACAGTAGGAGTTACGCAGTTACCAGTTGAAACAGACATCAAGGCGTGCACTATCATTTCCACAGAAGCGGGAATCCAGGAGGCAGTGAACCAGACTGGACTCCCGCTTTCATAGGAATGCCGAGTACAAAATTGCATTCAACTGCGTATGGTGCTTTCGTCTAAAATTTGAACAGTCAACCGTTCCAGCTCTGGTAATGTTTTCGCTCTGATGATCTGCTTCGCATATCAAAAGCGACGCAAAACATTACCAGGGCATTCACTCAGGTTGTGATTCATTGTCTAATTTCAGCTCGAAATCACTGTAACTCCAAAAAAGAACAAAAGCACTCCGTATTCCTAAATGGGCATCAAAAGCACTTCGAACAATCGTCTAAATCATCTCGAATCCTGGGGGGATGTCGTGGCTGGAAAATCTATTTCTCGTATTGGTCTAAAAACGGTACTCACACTACTGGTCGGCATGCTTGCACTTCTTGTCTTGATGGGTGTAGCACTACTGGTGATGGTTCCTACTGATGGAGGGATCTCCACGGGGGTGGTTCATGGCATAGTGGGACTTTCCGTCTTTAGTTTTCTGGCATTGGTTTTTGCCCTGGTACAACTGAAAAAAGAGGTAGGCGGCTCACCGGAAGAGCTTTTGGATATCGTCAACCGCGTTGCAGAAGGGGATCTGGGCATCATCTTTGATCAAAGTCGTCAGAAAGATGGTATCTACGGAG
Organism: Magnetococcales bacterium; assembly: GCA_015234045.1. Classification (GTDB taxonomy): domain Bacteria; phylum Pseudomonadota; class Magnetococcia; order Magnetococcales; family JADFWU01; genus JADFWU01. The sequence continues at coordinate 3,600 of JADFWU010000078.1, read as the reverse complement.
CGCTTTCCCGCATGGTTTTCAATTTACGTGAAACCGTTGAATCTCTGGTGAATGTAGGTGATAGCGTTGTTGAGGAGAGTCAACGGGTTAGCCAAGGCGCACAGACAGTCTCTCGGGGTGCCAGCCATCAAGCCGCTTCGGTCGAGGAAACATCTGCTGCTGTGGAAGAGATGTCCGCTACCATTCATCAAAATACCGATAATGCCCGCTCCACCGAAAAGATGGCTGAGAGTAATGCTCAGGAAGCCGCTAGAGGTGGCGTAGTAGTGGGCAAGGCGGTTGCTGCCATGAATGAAATTGCCGAGAAGATATCAATCATTGAGGATATCTCACGTCAAACCAATTTATTAGCGCTGAATGCCGCTATCGAGGCCGCCCGCGCTGGTGAGCATGGGAAAGGATTCGCAGTGGTGGCCGCCGAGGTGCGTAAACTGGCTGAACGCAGTCAGGTAGCTGCCGGTGAGATCAATGACATTTCCCAAGGAAGCGTAGAAATAGCTGGTAACGCTGGGAAAATGCTGGAAGAGATGGTTCCTTCTATTGAGAAAACAGCTAAGCTGGTACAGGAGATTGTGACCAGTTCTCAAGAACAGAGTCATGGTGCTGATCAGGTCAATCAAGCAATACATCAACTAAACGGCACCATCCAGGAGAGCGTTGGTTTGGCTGATGATATGGCCGAAACGGCCAGTGCTTTGACAGTGCAGGCCAATAAATTACAAGGCGCGATTTCCTTCTTTATTTTGCAGGAAAGTGCCCATGGTACCGAAGCGGTGCTCATGCCCTGGGATGGTAAGTTAAGCATTAATATTAAATCCATGGATCAACAACATCGGCGACTGGTTGATCTGGTCAATGAGGTGTACCGTACTATTCGAGCTGGTGAAATTGAGCGTGGCCTGAACACAGTTCTACCAGAATTGATCGACTATACGGTTAATCACTTCAAAGATGAAGAAGCTCTTTTTGAAGGTCACGGCTACCCAGAGACCACACAACACAAACAGAAACATGTCAGTCTGGTTTCTCGTGTTCAAGAGTTTATGGCACGTCTTGAACAGGGCGGAGACAGGGCGGTTGCCTTGGAGCTGTTAGGCTTTCTAAAATCTTGGCTGATTGAGCATATCATGGGAACTGATGCCCAATATGCCAAATTTTTAAACAGCAAGGGAATATATTAACACGCCAACTGAACACCCACCCGCTGAAGCGGGTGGGACCGTATTGCGGACTGAAAGTCTGGATACCGGCTATATAGCCGGTGGTTCGAACCTTGTGCATGGATAATCAAAATAAGAGCGTCAATCAACAGAGTGTTCACCACCCTCAACCGTTTTGGGCGCACCACCTGGAAGCGTATCCGGGAAATGGATATCAGGAGGCAATTCCAACTCAGCAGGTTGAATTGAGAGCAATTGCCCGTCAGGGATCAATCGATGGGTTATTACACCGCTTCGACCCAAGGTTTTCCAATGTGGAATCCACGTGCGTTTACGGCCTATTTCACGTGCTTGATCCAGAAACCAAGACTTAATGCCAGCCTCTTTGAGCAGATCCCAATAGAAATTTTGAGCGTGAAGGGTCGTAAAAGCATGATTGGCAATAGTGTCTGGCGCATGCAATCCGATCTGTCCACCCAAGCCCAACACCCTATTTTTCGCGGCAGTTAGCGGCAATAAACAAGCACTGGCGCAAAATCTATCCACTTGTATGGTGGTGATATGTCTACGCTGCAAAATCAACTGACGCAGCGCCTCACCCTCCATGGTCCAACCGCCTTCACTGCTTAAAACCATTTTCTCAGTGTCGGGATACCGATCAAGCATCTCAGCCACAGAGGCGGACAACCCCAGCCCCAATGAACCATCAACCACAATTGCCTTGCGCTCTGTGTCGTAACTGACACTCCATTTTTGGAAAGGCGCATCAATTTGAACCAGTTCCCGCAACATAATAGTAAACATCGGCCATGAGGATGTGCCCATAGCCACAACCCAAAGAATCATCATCACAAGTGACGCACGCGCAATCCGACCCCAAGGGGATTTACGACTCTCCTCTTCAAAGTGATCATCTGCCCGCCACACACCAACCAATTGCCACAGGGAGATGGGAATCAGCAACAACGCACCAGCAATCATCAGTGTGAGCCACAAGCGGATATGCACACCAAATAAGGGCTGTAGCCAAATAAATGCCGCACCGACACCAAACAGAACAACATTGACAGCAACAAGATGCAACCAGAAACTACGGAAGAGTGAATAGTCACCACGCCAGTGACGTAGGAAAAAACCGGGACCAGAGCCTTGATCATTTGCCCAGGACGCATCATCCTCCTGTTGATCAAGCTGGAGTTCATGACTGAAAAGAGTGGTTTCCTTGAGCGGTCGCCAAGTTTCCCAGCCTGCTTTCCACACCAATTCATCGCCGGATACGGTACCCATACGGATGAGCTGGCACAGATCACTGGTACTTAATTCTCGATTCTCACCGGAACGATGAAGAAAAATCCGCTCCATTGAATGGACTCCACGGATACTAAATAGTGTTGGGGCTTCACGGGACTGATTCTAATATTTTTTCCACATCTTTTCAATTTTATGAATGAGTTCTAACATGACACAATCACATATACTACTGATAGATACTCATGCCCATCTTTGTGATGATCGATTTACCCCTGACTTAAGCGCTGTTATCGACCGCGCCCAACAGGCGGGAGTTGAAACCATCATTGCTGTCAGCGAAACGCTGCAAGACGCACACAAAACGCTTGAGATGGCTAAAAAAGATCAAAGAATCCGTCCGGCACTGGGTCTGTATCCTGGCTACGCAAATCGAGATGATTGTCTCAAGATGGTAGAATTAATTAAACAAAATCGGGATGATATCATAGCAATCGGTGAAGTTGGACTGGACTACAAAATCGCCCGTGAAGCCCAACAACAAAGCCTGCAACGGGATGTATTCACCGCCATGATCCGACTGGCCAAACGCGAGGATCTACCGCTGAATGTCCACTCACGCAGTGCTGAAGCGGATACCGTAAAAATACTGTTGGATAACGCTGCAACGCGGGTTCAATTACACGCTTTTCACGGCAAACACAAAATCGCCCTTAGAGCGGTTGATGCCGGGTATTTTATCTCCATTCCCGCATCCGTTGTCCGCTCAGGGCAACTTCAGGAACTGGCGGCAAAGATTCCCATGGATAATCTACTCCTGGAAACTGACAGCCCGGTGATGTCACCATTCCCTGATCAGCGTAATGAACCCTGTAATATCGTGCCCGCTTTACCTGTGTTGGCAAAGATTAAAGGGGTTTCAGAACAGCAGTGTCGGACGCAACTTTGGGAGAATTGTCTGCGTCTATATGGGCCGGCTATCCAGGCATGCTGATTTCTACTCAAAATGAGACAACAATTCACAACCAAGGCCGGAACGACTGACTGTTCATATATAGTCATTTCGATCCAAAATTTGACGCTGAATCACTACCTGAGTGGAAGCCCTGGTGATGTTTTGCGCCGCTTTTGATATGCGAAGCAGATCATCAGAGCAAAAATATCACCAGGGCTGGAACGGTTGACTGTTCAA
>JADFWU010000077.1 GCA_015234045.1 Magnetococcales bacterium | reverse complement strand
CGCAGAACAGATTCTGGCTGATAATCCAGACGGTGTGTTTCTTTCCAACGGTCCTGGTGATCCTGAAGCTGTTGAACATGGAATTGAGACGATTCGTCAATTACTGAAGTCTGACAAGCCACTGTTTGGTATCTGTTTGGGGCATCAAATGCTCTGTCTTGCCCTTGGTGGACAGACGACCAAAATGAAATTTGGTCATCGTGGTGGTAATCATCCGGTGCAGAATTTAAAAACAGGTCAGGTGGAAGTCACCTCTCAGAACCACGGATTTGTCGTGGAAGAGAGCAGTTTGCCAGAGTCGATTAAGGTGACACATCGCTCACTGTTTGATAATTCCGTTGAAGGGATGCAACATCGGGACAAGCCGGTATTTTCAGTACAATACCATCCAGAGGCAAGTCCTGGTCCTCACGATGCACACTATCTTTTTCATCAATTCATCGATCTGATGCGCGGTTGATCTCGAATGCCAAAACGCACTGATATCCAAAAAATTCTTCTGATCGGTTCCGGTCCCATTGTCATTGGTCAGGCGTGTGAGTTCGACTACTCCGGTGCCCAGGCCTGTAAGGCGCTGGAAGAGGAGGGCTACCAGGTTATTCTGGTTAACTCCAATCCAGCCACCATCATGACTGATCCTGAAATGGCGCATCGGACCTATATTGAGCCGCTCACCCTGCAATCTGTTTCGCAGATTGTTGCTCAAGAACGCCCGGATGCCATCCTGCCTACCATGGGCGGTCAGACAGGTCTGAACGTGGCCTTGCAATTGGCTGATGAAGGCGTATTGGAGAAATATGGTGTCGAACTGATCGGCGCATCCCGTGAAGCGATCCATAAAGCGGAAGATCGTGAAGCGTTCAAAACGGCCATGGAAAAAATTGGTCTCGAAACGCCACGTTCCGGTTTCGCGCACAATTGGGATGAAGCTCAGGTCGTTTTAAAAAAGGTCGGTTTTCCAGCCATCATTCGCCCCAGTTTTACCATGGGCGGTAGTGGCGGTGGTATCGCCTATAATATCGAAGAGTATGAAGATATTATCCGCCGTGGTCTGGATGCATCACCCACGTCGGAAGTGTTGGTTGAAGAGTCAGTGCTCGGATGGAAAGAGTATGAAATGGAAGTGGTCCGCGATCGCGTGGACAACGCCATTATCATCTGTTCCATTGAGAACTTTGATCCCATGGGTGTACACACCGGGGATTCCATCACGGTAGCACCTGCACAGACACTGACCGATAAAGAGTATCAAATCATGCGGGACGCATCCATTGCGGTTCTGCGTGAGATCGGTGTGGACACCGGTGGTTCCAATGTTCAATTCGGCACATGTCCAAATACTGGCCGGATGGTGATTATTGAGATGAATCCGCGCGTGTCGCGTTCTTCGGCATTGGCATCCAAGGCGACCGGTTTTCCAATTGCGAAAGTCGCTGCCAAGCTGGCTGTAGGGTATACCTTACCGGAGATCATGAACGATATTACCGGTGTGACACCGGCTTCGTTTGAGCCGACTATTGACTATGTAGTCACCAAAATTCCGCGCTTTACCTTTGAAAAATTTACCAAAGCCCGTCCTATTCTCACCACTCAGATGAAATCTGTCGGTGAGGCGATGTCTATTGGTCGTACATTCAAAGAGTCATTGCAAAAAGCGTTGCGCTCTATGGAAACCGGTCTTGATGGCTTGGATGAGATCCTGGAAGAGAGTGATGCAGATGCCCAACGCCGCACGTTGGAAACCAATCTGCGTGAGCCAGGTCCAGATCGTATTCTGTTTGTAGCCGATGCATTTCGCCATGGTATGACCTTGGAAGAGGTGTTTGATACCTCCAAGATTGATCCGTGGTTTTTGGATCAAATTCTTCAGATCATTGAAGAAGAGCAGGCTTTGAGTAATGCGCTGGTCTCCAATATAAGTACTGCGCGTTGGCAGAGTCTCAAAGAGATGGGATTTTCAGACCGGCGTTTGGCCAAACTGTTGGGTGTAGACTCCAAGCGGGTGCGTACCGCTCGGATGGGTCAAGGTGTTGGACCGGTTTTTAAGCGGGTTGATACTTGTGCGGCGGAGTTTGCCTCAGAGACTGCCTATCTTTACTCAACCTATGAGCAGCAGTGTGAATCCCGTCCAACGGACCGTAAGAAAATCATGATCCTCGGTGGCGGTCCGAATCGGATCGGTCAGGGTATTGAATTCGATTATTGTTGTGTACACGCTTCATTTGCGCTTCGGGAAGCCGGTTTTGAGACCATTATGGTCAACTGTAACCCTGAGACGGTTTCCACCGACTATGACACATCCGATCGACTCTATTTTGAGCCGCTCACCTTTGAAGATGTCATGGCCATTGTTGAGCTTGAAAAGCCGCAGGGTGTGATTGTTCAATTCGGTGGTCAAACGCCGTTGAAGCTGGCCAAAGGTTTGGAAGAGGCTGGCGCACCGATTATCGGAACCAGTCCAGATGCCATTGATATGGCTGAAGATCGGGAACGTTTTCAGCGCATGTTGCATCGTTTAGGGTTGAAGCAACCACCAAACGGTTTGGCGCGTTCGGAAGCAGAAGCGATTCGTATTGCTGCTGAAGTGGGTTATCCGGTTGTGGTGCGTCCTTCCTATGTGCTCGGTGGTCGGGCCATGGAGATCGTCTATAATGAGTCGGATCTGGACCGCTATATGCGTACTGCCGTACAGGCTTCGCCAGACCATCCTGTGCTCATTGACCATTTCCTTAAAGATGCAATTGAAATTGATGTGGACTGTGTTTCCGATGGCGAACATGCCGTTGTAGGCGGCGTGATGGAACATATCGAAGAGGCCGGTGTTCACAGTGGTGATTCGGCTTGCTCTTTGCCGCCTTATTCCATCGGTAACGAGATGGTGGAAGAGATCAAGCGCCAGACCATTTTGATGGCCATGGAGTTGAATGTTGTTGGTTTGATGAACGTTCAGTTCGCCATCAAAGACAATGTTGTCTACATCCTGGAAGTCAATCCGCGCGCATCACGGACAGTGCCATTTGTATCTAAGGCAACCGGTGTACCACTGGCGAAAGTGGCTGCTCGTGTTATGGCTGGTGCCAAACTGCGTGATATAGGATTGCTGGAATCTCCGGTGATTTCTCATGTCGCGGTTAAAGAAGCGGTTTTGCCCTTTGAAAAATTCATGGGTGTGGATGTGCTTCTTGGTCCCGAGATGAAATCCACCGGTGAGGTGATGGGCATCGCTGACAGCTTTGGTATTGCCTTTGCCAAAGCCCAGGATGGTGCGGGTACATTCCTGCCCCAACCGGAAAGCATTAAATCAAACCAGAAGATCTTTATCTCTGTTAAAGATGATGATAAATCTACAATTCTAGCAGCTGCCCGGAATCTGAAAGAGATTGGCTTTAATCTTTGTGCCACCCGTGGAACTGCGGCATTTTTAAAAGAAAATGGTGTTGATGTCGAGCCTGTCAATAAGGTTACCGAAGGACGACCAAATATCGTTGATTGTATGAAAAACAATCAGATATGCATGGTGTTTAATACCACTCAGGGCAAGTTGACCATGGATGACTCTTTTCCCATCCGTCGAAGTGCCCTGATGAATCGGATTCCTTACTTCACCACCGCAGCGGGTATGCGTGCGGCAGTCTCCGCCATGGCGGCGGTACGGGAATTGGGACTCAGTTGTAAAGCGTTACAAGACTATCATAGCTGATTGGAGAATGTGTTATTAACCGGCAAAAAACCGGTTATCCGTTGTTTCAATCAGCTCTGTGGTACTTCTTTATTGGGATGTAAAATTATTAATTCCTAATGAACACCATTGTCCAGTCTTCAACTGGACGCTATGCTATCCCCTTTTCCATTTTGACCCTGGAGTGCTTGCCTGTGATTCAGGTAAGACGATGGGGACGTACATTCTCAACGGTCATGTTTGAGGACCTCAGAGGGTATTGTTGCCTCGGTTGAGAGTATAATATTGATTATTATTGGAGTTTATCTCCCATGACACAAAAAGTGCCAATGACTCTGGCCGGGGCTGAACAGCTTCGTGAAGAGCTTAAAATGCGCAAAACTACTGAGCGCCATACAATTGTTGAGGCCATTGCTACTGCACGGGACCACGGTGACCTCTCTGAAAATGCCGAATATGAAGCGGCTAAAGATCAACAAGCGTTTAATGAGGGGCGTATTCAGGAAATTGAGTCTAAACTGGCTAATGCAGAGATTATTGATACCGCACGCCTTAAATCCATCAGGATCGTGTTCGGTGCCAAAGTGCTTTTGGTTGATGTAGAGACGGATGAAGAAGTCACCTATACCATTGTCGGAGAGGATGAGGCTGATCTGGACGAAGGAAAAATCTCCATTTCCAGTCCTATGGCGCGTGCCATGATTGGCAAGGAAGAGGGTGATGAGATCACTGTCCGGGCTCCAGGCGGTGTGCGCCAGTTTGAAGTGCTGGGACTCTCTTTTTAATTTTCAAAAATGGAGAACGCTTTTCTCTGCGTTTTGACTCTGAATCGCGTTTTGCGTTTGTGGATTTGGACCGTTTAGAGGCTTCTTTATAGAGTAAGGATAACAATGGTTAAGCGTCGTCCATCCAGTAGTCGCTGGTTACGGGAGCATCACGCTGATCCCTATGTTCTCCAGGCACGAAAAGAACGCTATCGGTCGCGGGCCGTCTATAAGTTGCTTGAGATTCAAGAGCGTTTTTCGGTGATTCAACAAGGACACCATGTGGTTGATCTTGGTGCGGCTCCTGGTGGCTGGACTCAGGTTGCACTCAGTTTGGTCGGTAAATCTGGCCGGGTTGTGGCAATTGATCTGTTGCCCATGAAGCCTATGCCGCCTGCTTATGTCATTACTGGTGATTTTCTGGATAATGACGTATACGACAATCTGAAATCTATTTTGAATTCAGATGGTAAGGACGGATCTGTTGATGTCATTCTTTCGGATATGGCACCCAATATGAGCGGATTTAAAGCAGCGGATCAAGGCCGTGGTGAGTTGTTGGCGGAGAGCGCTTTTGAATTTGTTAATACGGCGTTGGTTGCCGGTGGATCCATGGTTATTAAACTCTTTCAGGGGCCGGGTTTTCACACATTAGTACGTGAAGCGCGGACGCTGTTTGATCAGGTAAAGGTGGTCAAGCCAAAGGCCAGCCGTTCACGAAGTCCGGAAAACTATCTGGTTGGTCTGGATTTTCGTTCAAAATAGACGTGTATGGCCGTGAAGAAATCACAGCTGTTTCACGAATCAATGGTGGAGTCGAGTATCGCTCCATCCATAGCAAAAAACACAGTTTTTCATGCCAATAAGACGGAGACATTATGTTGGTAGTCGAGGATGCTCTAACCTTTGATGATGTCCTTCTTGTTCCTGCCCGTTCTGATGTTTTGCCACGAGATGTGGACATCAGCACACAGTTGACCAAAAAGATTAAACTGAATATTCCACTGATCTCAGCTGCCATGGATACCGTGACCGAAGGTCGTGCCGCTATTGCCATGGCAGAAGAGGGTGGTTTGGGTATTATTCACAAGAATATGACCGCTACTGCTCAGGCACAGCAGGTTCAGATGGTCAAGCGCCATGTCGCAGGCATGGTGACCAACCCATGGACCATCGGTCCGAATGCTGCGCTTCAGGATGCCATTAATATCATGGAGAGGCGGAATATCTCTGGTATTCCGGTTACGCTGGATGATGGCAGTTTAGTTGGTATTCTAACCAACCGGGATGTGCGTTTTGCCAGTAATCCTGATCAGCCTGTTAAAGAGCTGATGACACCAGAGAAAAAGCTGGTCACAGTGCAACAAGGCATGGATATGGGCGAAGCCAAGCGGCTTCTGCATTCGCATCGTATCGAGAAGTTGTTGGTTGTTGATGGTCATTTTCGTTGCGTTGGATTGATAACGGTTAAAGATATTGAAAAGACCAAAAGCCATCCAAAGGCCTGCAAGGATGATCAGGGGCGTTTGTTGGCAGGTGCGGCCATCGGTGTTGGGCCAGATGGTGAAAAGCGGGCTGCCAAGCTGATTGCGGCTGGTGTTGATGTTCTTGTGGTTGATACAGCCCATGGGCACTCCAAAGGGGTGCTGGATATGGTGACATGGCTCAAGGATAACTACCCAGATGCACAGGTTATTGCTGGAAATATTGCCACAGCAGCGGCAACGCGGGATTTGATCAGCGCTGGTGCGGATTCCGTCAAAGTTGGCATCGGTCCGGGGTCTATCTGTACAACACGTATGGTGGCTGGTGTTGGTGTACCTCAAATTACCGCGATTGCCAATTGCAGTGAAGAAGCCAATAAAAGTGGCATTCCCATCATTGCAGACGGTGGTATCAAGTACTCCGGTGAGATTGGTAAAGCGGTGGCAGCGGGTGCATCCACGGTCATGCTTGGTTCAATGTTCGCCGGTACTGATGAAGCGCCGGGCGAAGTGTTTATCAATCAGGGACGGAGTTATAAAACATATCGTGGGATGGGTTCAATCGGAGCCATGCAGAAAGGCTCCAAGGACCGCTATTTTCAGGATAGTGTCGCGGCTGACAAATTGGTCCCTGAAGGTGTTGAAGGGCGGGTTCCGTATAAAGGGCCTCTACATCATATCATCCATCAGTTGATGGGTGGACTTCAGGCTGCGATGGGTTATACCGGTTGCAAGGATATTGGAGCCTTGAAGAGCGATGCCCGTTTTGTGCGTATTACTGCTGCGGGTCTCAAAGAGTCCCATGTTCATGATGTGACCATCACCAAGGAAACACCCAACTATCGTTTGGATTGAGCACCCTTCTATGAGCAATGATTCGCTACACTCTGAAAAGATTTTGGTTCTGGACTTTGGTTCTCAGTTTACTCAGCTGATTGCTCGGCGTATTCGTGAGTCGGGCGCTTTCTGCGAGATCCATCCGTTTGATATGTCATTGGAAGACATTAACGCGTTCAATCCCATCGGGATTGTGCTCTCTGGTGGGCATCAGTCAGTTTATGATGACAATGCACCAGAACCGGTTCCCGGATTGTTCGATCTGGGGTTGCCAGTCCTCGGAATCTGTTACGGCATGCAATTGATGGGAAAAGTGTTTGGTGGTTCTGTTGAGGCTGCCAGCAAGCGTGAGTATGGTCGATCCATTTGTCAATTGACCGGTGATGCAGGACCATTGTTCGCTGATTTCTTTCAGGAAACAGAAGTCCAAGTGTGGATGAGTCATGGCGATCATGTAGAGACATTGCCTACGGGTTTTCATACCGTTGCTTCCAGTGATAATGCGCCCATTGCCGCAATAGCGGATGAGCAACGGAAACTCTATGGTGTACAGTTCCATCCTGAAGTGAATCACACGGTGGGTGGTGAAAAGCTGATTCAGGCTTTTGTGCGTAATGTATGTGGTTGTCATGGCCTTTGGACTCCGGGTCACTTCATTACCCATACTGTTGAGTCAATTCGCAAGCAGGTTGGTAAAGATAAGGTGTTGTTGGGCTTGTCCGGTGGTGTAGATTCCTCGGTGTGTGCGGCGTTGATCCATCAGGCAGTGGGTGATCAGCTGACCTGTGTATTTGTGGATAATGGTTTGTTGCGCCTGAATGAAGGCGATGAGGTGATGGATACCTTTGCCGAACATATGGGTGTGCGGGTCATTCGAGTGGATGCAGAAGCGCGCTTTATGAACGCGCTCAAAGGGGAAGCCGACCCTGAGAAAAAGCGTAAGATCATTGGTCACACCTTTATAGATGTGTTTGATGAGGCGGCTACTGAGATTGAGAATGTGAAATGGTTGGCACAAGGAACGATCTATCCAGATGTGATCGAATCTGCTGGTGCCAAGACCAATGTCGCAACCAATATCAAGTCACATCATAATGTGGGCGGTTTGCCTGAAGAGATGGATCTTGATCTGCTTGAGCCCTTGCGAGAGCTGTTCAAGGATGAGGTGCGCCAGGTTGGTCTGGAGTTGGGTATTCCTCATAAGATGCTGTTCAGACACCCTTTTCCCGGTCCAGGACTGGGGGTGCGTATTCTTGGAGAAGTCAAGAAATCGTTTGCTGATCTACTCCGTCAGGCGGATGCAATCTATCTTGAGGAACTGTACAGTTCCGGTCATTACGATAAAATCTCCCAAGCTTTTACCGTCTTTTTGCCGGTACGCAGCACGGGTGTGATGGGCGATGGACGCAGCTATGACTATGTTGTTGCGCTGCGTGCGGTTGAAACCAAAGACTTTATGACCGCTGGTTGGTATCCGATGCCTGTTGAACTGCTGTCAAAAATTTCTGACCGGATCATCAATGAAGTAAAGGGCATCAATCGTGTGGTTTATGATGTCACATCCAAGCCACCGGGAACGATTGAGTGGGAGTAGGGGTGTACTTTGACCCAATTGACAACCGAATACCGCCTGTACAGAGAAGAAATAATACGCATTCGGTTGTAAATAGCGGAAAATTTGATGTGCTGGCGGTGGTCCACTTGACAGAATGTGGTTGGGCATGCACCATTACGGTCAACGTTTGAACTTGTCTATAATTAGAGTTCGGATGAGGCCTGTTCATTTCGAGGGAGTGAGCAGTTTTTTGTAAGAGTGTTTGTGTAAGGTTTCATTTTCCATGCACAGATTTCACCGTTATTAAGAGAGAAGACGCGAACTTGAAGATTGTTCTCGCTACCGGCAATAAAAAGAAAGTTGAAGAGATTCAACGTATTGTTGGTGGTTTATCCATGGAAGTGGATACGCTCGGCAGCTACCCGGATTTTCCAGAAGTTGTTGAAGACGGCGATACATTTCAAGCAAATGCGGACAAAAAAGCCCTCGAAGTTGCCCGATATACCGGGCAATTGGCATTGGCTGACGACTCGGGTCTCGTTGTGGATGCACTGGATGGTGCGCCTGGCGTGTACTCAGCGCGTTATGCAGGCCCAAATGCCAGTGATCAAGACAATTCAGATAAACTCCTCTCCGCGCTGACTGACGTTCCTATGGAACAACGGACAGGGCGGTTTATGTGCGTCCTGAGTTTGGCAACGCCAGACGGTAAAGTGAAGCGGTTTGAAGGAAAGGTGGAGGGTAGGATCAGTCTGAAACCGACTGGCAATAACGGGTTCGGCTATGATCCCGTTTTTGTGCCCGTTACCGATGATCCAAACCATTCCCGTAGCTTTGCAGAAATGGACGCATCGGAAAAAGATAGTATGAGCCATCGTGGACGTGCTCTGGCTGCTTTTGCTCAGAGTCTGAAAGCGGGGTTGCTGCAAGCGTTGTAATTGTGCTGTGAAACTCGCTTTGCGAATTTCATGATTATCGGGAGGAGGCGTGTCTCTTCCCAACGAATTGTAATATCTACTTTAGAATGCCGAGGAAAAGCCTATGTCTCAACTGGTACCCCCTCATGGTGGTGGTGACCTGAAGCCCTTGTTGCTCGAAGGTTCTGCCCTTAGTGACGCTCAGGCCAAGGCCAAAACCCTGGAACAGGTCCGCATGACCTCCCGGGAAACTTGCGATCTGATTATGCTTGGTATCGGTGCGTTTACCCCGCTTGATGGTTTCATGAATCAGGCTGATTGGGAAGGCGTTTGCCGGAACAATAAACTGGCCAGTGGTGTGTTCTGGCCCATTCCTGTGACTCTTTCCGCCTCTCAGGAACAAGCTGATAGCTTGAGCATCGGTCAGGAAGTTGCTCTGATTGACGATGAGAGCGATGAAATCATGGGTATCCTCAAAGTAGAGGATAAATATGTTATTGATCGTGATCTGGAATGTCAGGCCGTTTTTGGCACCACCGATGATGAACATCCCGGTGTCCAGAAAGTGAAAGCACAGGCAGCCGTGAATATCGGCGGTTCTGTTCAGGCGATTTCCGAGGGTGAATTCCCTACCAAGTATCCCAAAATCTACAAGCGTCCTGCTGAAACACGTGCCATGTTTGAAGAGAAAAAATGGCGTGACGTTGCAGCATTCCAAACCCGTAATCCAATGCATCGTTCCCATGAGTTCCTGGCTAAAATCGCCATTGAGGTGCTCGACGGTGTACTGATTCATCAGATTCTCGGCAAACTGAAGCCCGGTGATATCCCTGCTGAAGTGCGTGCCGAAGCCATCGACAAATTGACGGAACTCTACTTTGCCGATGATACCGTGATCCAAGCCGGTTACCCGATGGAAATGCGTTATGCTGGTCCTAAAGAGGCCCTGTTGCACGCCGTTTTCCGTCAGAACTACGGCTGCTCCCACCTCATCGTTGGTCGGGATCATGCTGGTGTCGGTGACTACTACGGTGCCTTTGATGCTCAAGATATCTTTGATGATGTCTCCGTTGATGAGCTTCAAACTCGGCCCTTGAAGATCGACTGGACTTTCTTCTGCTACAAGTGTGGCGGCATGGCTTCCATGAAGACCTGTCCCCATGATGCTGAAGACCGTCTGCTGCTGTCCGGCACCAAGCTGCGCAAGACCCTCTCTGAGGGTGGTGAGCCGCCAGCCGAGTTCAGCCGTCCAGAAGTTGTTAAAATCCTCCAGAAGTACTATGCCGGCCTGCGCGACGACGAGAAAGTCGAAGTCAAGCTGCATAAAGCCGCTACTGGTGAGTAAATTCAGTTGATGGGTAGATTAGTCTGTCCTGATTATCCGTAC
>JADFWU010000076.1 GCA_015234045.1 Magnetococcales bacterium | reverse complement strand
TGAGTCGCTCAGTTATCAATCCTGGGTGGAGTATGATCAAGCGGGACGGCGCTGGATGGATATCTCTTTTCAGCCGTATCAGAATTCACATCAGAAGATTGACGGGATTGTTGTTATCGCTCGTGATCTGACTGATCGTAAACAGGCTGAGGAGCGTTTACAATCTGCTACTGAGGTATTCAGCTCTGCCTTATCGCAGGCGGAAGACCGGTTGAATGTGGTTTCCGAGGTATTTCAAGCGGCAGGCGAAGGCGTGGTTTTATTTGACCGCGAGGGCATAATCATCAGTGCGAATCCGGCGTTCACCAGCATGACCGGACATGCAGCAGACACCATTTCCGGTCAGCAGTTTGCTCATCTATTTGCCGAAAACAAGCGCTCGACTTTTTATGACGAGATGTGGGGCATGTTAAAGGATTCGCACCGTTGGCGCGGTGAAGTGTGGAGTGTGCGTCACAATGGCGAGAAATTTCCAGCCATGCTCACGGTCACGGCGGCCAAAGGCAACAGCGGAAAGATTCAACAGCACATCGCCGTGTTTAATGATCTGACAGATATCCGTAAAAGTCAGGAACAGCTGTATCATCGGACCTATCACGATCTACTTACCGGTTTACCGAACCGTGAGTTATTCATGGACCGGCTGGATCAGGCGATTCATCACAGCAAGCGCAGCAACTGCCGGATGTCGGTATTGGTGTGTGACTTGGATGCATTTAAGCGCATCAACGACAGTTTAGGCCATGATTGCGGTGACATGCTGCTTCGGGAAGTGGCGCGGCGGATGCGTGAGGTTGTGCGTTCAGGGGATACGGTAAGCCGTATTGGCGGCGATGTATTGGGCTTTGTACTGCGTGATATTGGTTCTACCAAGGATGCAGAGTTAGTGGTCAACAAGGTGACCAAAGCCTTTTCCAAGCCGTTTTACATCAAGAAGCACACGCTTTACTGCACGGTGAGTCTGGGTGCGGCACTCTTTCCAGACGATGGTGCGGATGCGGGTGATTTGGTACGCAATGCCCATTTGGCGGTGAATCATGCCAAGGAGGCAGGACGGGATAATTTCCGTTTTTATCAACAGGAGATGACCGAAAAGGTCACGCGCCGCCGGTCGCTTGAGGAGTGCATGCGGTTGGGGTTGGAGAAAGAGGAGTTTCGTCTTTTCTATCAACCGAAGATCTGTCTGAAAAGCGGTCGGATCATCGGCATGGAAGCGTTGGTGCGTTGGGAGAAGCAGGATTCCGGGATTATTTCACCGGCAGAGTTCATTCCCATTGCCGAAGAGACCGGTTTGATTGTGCCATTGGGAGAATGGATTTTATTTGAGGCGTGTCGTCAGACGCAGGAATGGATTGATCAAGGCCATGGCAACTTAAAGGTAGCGGTCAATCTTTCGGCCAGACAATTTCATCAGAAGGCATTGATCAACCATGTTCAATCGGTTTTGGATCAGACCGGTTTAGGGCCTGAGCATCTTGAGTTGGAGATTACTGAAAGTCTGGTAATGCATGATCTGGATCAGACCATTGCCACACTTGATGAGTTGAAGGCCATGCAGATTGACATCGCGGTGGATGATTTTGGTACGGGTTATTCATCATTAAGCTATTTGAAGCGCTTTCCGATTCAGACATTGAAGATTGATCAATCCTTTGTGCGTGAATTATCGGCGGACAGCGAAGACGCGGCCATTGTCAGTGCGATTATTTCACTGGGTAAGAATCTGAAGTTGAATATTGTCGCTGAGGGGGTGGAAGAGGTGACGCAGTTGCGGTTGTTGCGGGATTGGGGATGTGATCAGGTTCAGGGTTATTTTATCAGTCGTCCGAATGCCGGGCCGGAATTTATAAAGTTTGTCGCCGAATACAAGCAACGCAGCACACCACCTTGGCAGGCCGATGAGTAACACCGCTTCCGCACAAACGGTCAAAAACGACCGAACCTGGCATGTACCGTATTGGGATCGGTTTTTGCGTGAGCCGTTGGAGGGAGAGAAGACCGCCCTACTCCATCCGATGACCGGTCACACGCATTTTCTCAACGCATTGGTGATGGATATTCTTCAGGAACTGGCCGAACAACCGGCAACTCTGGACACGCTGTTCAATCGTTTGGGCGTGTCTGATGCCTCCGATGAAGAACGAATGGCTGTGGAGCGCATTATTATATGGATGGATCAAGAAGGATTGGTGGCACCACTCCCCTCTTGATTGACCGTCACCTTGACGGTATTGCCATTACCCAGATATTCCACATGATCGAAGCTGATGGATTTTGCCAGAGCGATTCCGCGTCCATGGGTATCGAACGCCCGTTCCGGGCTGAACTCCAGGTAGTGTTGCCAATCGAAACCCGGTCCTTGGTCTTTGATCAGAAACTGCACACCCTGTTCTTGTCGTTCGAAAAAAACCGACACATGACGATCTTGGTATGCGGGCATATCAAGACGGCGTTTTACTTCATTTTTCCATTCGCCTTGATCATTGAGTTTGGATTTTTCATCATAGCCGATACCGAGGTTACCATGTTCCACGGCATTGACCAGAAGTTCGGAAAGTCCGAGCACGGTGCGTTGAGGATCAGGACAGAGCACAGCGAGCAAGGTAGCCACTTTTCGTGCTTCGTTCAGTGAACGCAGCGTGAATTCGCCCTGTTTGAGATTACGTAACGCGCCGAGAGTTTCATCAATTTCGGATTGCAGTCTTTGATAGCGCTGATGGTCGGTAACGGCTGTATTGACCACGGCGAGCAGATTTTTTTCTTCAAAGGGCTTGGTAATATAGTAGTGTGCGCCGGCTTGCAATCCTTCGAGGATATCCTCTCGGGATGATTTAGCGGTTTGAAAAATCACCGGCAGTGCTTTGAGTTGGTCATCGGATTTGATTTTATTGAGCACTTCCAACCCATCCAGACCGGGCATCATTCGATCCAGAAGAACAGCGTTGAACCGATCGGGTGTGGCTTCCAGGTGTTTGATAGCCTGATGGCCATTTTCAGCGGTTTCAAAACTGTATTTCGCCTCGCTCAGAAGCTCCTTTAGAAGCTCCATGCTCAACAAATCATCTTCTACGACTAGAATACAGGACGGCATAAACGACCCTTCCATTGGGACAGTTTCCAAATTACCAGAGATCCTTTATACCGAAAACAGGTCTGTGACCACCAGTTAGAATTGTAGATTTGGCCATAAATGGGCGTTTATTTATAGACAAGGGTGCCTGTGTATCCGTTAAACTGTCGTTTTGGGCATTTGTACAGACATTATCAGGGGGATTGACCATGTTGCTATCTGCGCTGGCTGAAAAGTTGAATTGTCGCTATCACGGTGCGGATGTGGCGATCAGCGGTGTTGCTTCGCTAGGTGATGCTGGATCGGGCGATATCAGTTTTGTAGCTGAGAAACGGTATTTGGACGAACCGACCAATGCAGCGGCTTTAATTGCACCGGTCAAACTTGCCGACCAGATCACGCTACCATGCTTAGTCAGCGACACGCCGGCGGTGACAACGGGCAAGGCCGCGCTGTTACTTGGTGCTCGGGCTTTGGCGGTTTCTGGTATCCATCCACGGGCGTGTGTTGATTCATCGGCGCAGTTGGGTGTTGATGTGGCGGTTGGGGCATTGGCGGTGATCGGTGCTGATGTTGTGATTGGCGACAACACGGTTATCCACGCAGGTGCAGTGATTCATGACCGCTGCCGAATTGGTTCGAATTGCGTTATCCACAGCAACGCGGTGATTGGTGGTGAGGGATTTGGTTATGAGTATGACGGCCAGGGTCATCAAGCCATCATTCATGTTGGTACGGTACGCATTGATGATGATGTCCACATCGGCTCGGGCACCACTGTGGATCGGGCGCGTTTTGGTGCAACGGTGATTGGTCAGGGAACGCGCATTGATAATTTGGTTCAGATTGCACACAACGTTCAGGTTGGGCGGCATGTCCTTATTGTTGCCAAGGCGGGCATTGCCGGTTCGGTAGTAATTGAAGAGGGCGCGGTGATTGGCGGTCAGGTGGGAATTGCACCGCATTTGACCATTGGCGCTGGAGCGCAGATTGCCAGTACGACAGGGCTTGCCAATGATGTTCCGGCTGGGGAAACATGGTCGGGTTGGTGGGGTAAGAAACACCGGCAGAATATGTTGGAGTTGGTGGCGTTGGGGAAGTTGCCAGGGTTTATGCGGACGGTGACGCGATTTATGCAACAGCACGAGGGCAAGTAACCGGACAACCGGAAAAAGCACATCAGCAAAACATATTTAGCGCCTGACCTCATTCTAGTCTGGTAGCCATTCAGGCTGAAACGGTCTGAATTTTCACATCACCCTGGTGGTTTGGAAGGTGGATATGTTTATCTTGCTGAGGCTGTTGCAATGATGTAAGGACACTTATCAGTTCTGGTCGAGCACCTAACAAACGGATAAGGGATGATGTACTTTTAGAAGGCATCACCTCACCGGTTTCATATTTCTGAAAGGCGTTATGCCCACCACCGATGAGAAGGCTTGCTTTACGTTTGGATAGTCCGAGATTTTCACGAATACATTGAATCTCAGTTGGAGAGAGGACACCTTCTACTTTAGACCGTAGCGTTGTAAACACGGCATTGTGAACCTTCTGGTCATCTCCCTTGATGTAACCTTCACCACAGGTGGTACACCACAACCCAGGCTGATGATACTGAACAGAATACACCTCGTGTTTATTGCGGGTCTTTTTGGTATACCGGCATGTCCTATCCCGTTCCTCATGGATTAGGGAACCACCACAAACTGCACATTTTTTATCTTCGGTACACATCTCATTTCTCCTTAAAAGATATCAGGAGCAAGTCACCATCATGATCTAAGGTGAATTTGATATAGAGTGATACACCTTGCCAATCAACGTAGTAGACATCCTGCCAAAGTTTATTATTCCACATGAATGTCATTGACTTGTAGAAGTTTTTACTGGTTAGTGACTGGATGACCTTCACCATATCTGTTACAAACATTCCCAGTAACTCAGCCCCATCTATCGCGGAAGTGGTCGAATTCATGGTTTCACCGCATTGGAAAGCTGCCTTGATGGTTTTCAATGCGTAGGAGGGTCTACGTTTGTCGTGAACAGGTGTCTTGAACAGGTCTTGTCATCGGATTAGAATAACCCATTATGGGTTAGGTTTCAATCAATAGTGCATATATAAATGACTATTGTGATCTACACTACGGTCAATCTAAGGGGAATTCATCATGAAACAGCGAGGAGCCTCAAATCATCTTGAAATGCTGATGTGTTCTTTATAGCTCATGCCTGGCTTGCATATTTTTAATGTTTTCAGTATGATAGTATCAATTGACAGATCGAACCATGAAAACACCAACTCTTACAAGGTGACCTATGAACATCACTCTTGAAATTCCTGATGATGTAGGGCAAAGAGCAAAGCAAGAGCTATCAAACATCAATGAAATTGCAACAGATGCCTTTAGGCAGGCTCTAGAGCAAAGACACTCACAGAGCAGACCATTAACAGAACTTGAAAAGAAATTTATTGACCAAGCTATTGAACGAGCAGATCGAGGCGAGGGATTGAACGAGGAAGAGGTTAGAGCATACTTTAGAGGTGAGGGTGTTGATTGCTAATGAGAATCAAAGTAGATCAAAAGGCTAGAGATTTTTTAAGAGAAAGTCTGAAGGACATCAAAAAAGAAAATCCTCTTGCAAATACAAGAACAAACCAACACATCTTTAACAGAATCCTATTATTAGCTGATTTTCCATATTCTGGAGTGGAAACACATAAGAAAGGTGTATACGAAGCATTAGAAAACAAATATAAATATAGAATATTCTATAAAATTTACCCTACAACAAATACGCTACATGTAATTGCAATATTTAAGCAGGTCATGCATTCAAAAAATACATTGAAAATGTTTATTGATTAAATAAACTTTTTCAATGTATTTTTTCTCAAGTAGATAGAATGATGGGTAAATATCAATGAGAAGTAAGTACAGAAGGCACCCAAAGAGATCGCCTCGGACAGCCTGCAAAGTCCGTTCGATCCGGACGCCACCTACGATGGCCATAAGGGTGTCGGTTATCAAGTCCAGATCAGTGAAACATGTGCCGCTGAGAATCCAGTTCAGATGCTCACCCGTGTAGAGGTAGAACAGGCTCATGAGAGTGACGCCAATGCAACGGTTCCGGCGTTGGATGATTTGGCCGAGCGTGGCATTGCCCCGAAAGATTTCTTCGCCGATACTGCCTACAACAGCGGCGACAACCTACTGGAAGCGGCGGAGCGTGGTGTCGAACTGATGGCTCCAACACCTGGTCAAGCACCGGAGGGACTGGAACTTGGTATTTTGAGCTAGATTTGAATAAACTCCGCGTCATCGCCTGCCCCGAGAGGCACAAGCCCATCCGGAACAAGTTGGGCAAGGACGGGCGGACGCGCAATCTTCTCTTTGATAATGTGCGTTGTGCAGTCTGTGGCAATAAATGGATACGATGAAAAAATTGAGAAAATCAATAATGAATACCACAGAACAGATCTTAATAAACTATAACTCCAGAACAAAAGTATGTTTTGAAGAAATTAGAAATAAGTATAGCAAACACAGTACGCTTTCCCATCTTACACTAAAAACCACAAGAGAACTTAAAAAGAAAAAATCCGCTTGACGAGAGCTAACCCGTATGGTTAATTGAAACAGTAAAGAGAAAGCACATCTATCAACATAACGGCCCCCGGCAGTGCAACCAACACAACCGGGAGCCTAACCACAGCAAAGGAGAGAAGCCAATGCTGAAGCTGTCACGTAGTTTACAAGACATCCCCACCCTTCACAACCGATTGAACCCCCGTCACTCTGGCGCGTTGATCTTCTTGATTAGCGGCGGATAGCGCACTATTTCCTGGAACATCATAGATTTGCACTCTATATATCCAGCAAACACCAGTGTTATCCGTCAGGAAAGCAGAGGAGAGGACCGTGCTGATTGATCGTCTTTTGACGTTCTAAATCAGCGCGTTGTGCGTTGGATATCCAGGAATAGCGCCGTGAAACGCCTTTGGTGTTTCCCACACGAACAACAGGGCTGACACCAACAGCCTTGATTTTGTTCGTGTGACTTGCCGTGTTGTTTTATCCCTCTTGAAGGTAGGGAATCAGTCTGTACGTGTGTTGATAGGCTTGAAAATGGCCACCATCTATTCCTCTTGTGTGCGGAGGCGGTGGCCCCTTTTTTTCACGAATACCGTTCAACC
This sequence comes from Magnetococcales bacterium, assembly GCA_015234045.1. Classification (GTDB taxonomy): domain Bacteria; phylum Pseudomonadota; class Magnetococcia; order Magnetococcales; family JADFWU01; genus JADFWU01. The sequence goes on along the minus strand of JADFWU010000076.1, from coordinate 3,460 downwards.
ATTTTTCCGCATACACTGGATTTTCAACTTTAATCCATTGATATGCTGTTTGGATATTCTCCCCAGCAAATGGTGTAATGATCACCTGATAACATTTCATGATTACTCAGCACCAAATTTCTCGAAGAAGGCTCCCGCTTCACCCCCCTCCCCTTTACGCGCTTGCTCCAGCCCCTTTCTAATTCCGACAACTGTTCTTGCATATTCAAGTTGATTCTGTACTTCCTGCCACGCTTGAGCATCCATGACAACCAATGAAGGCTTACCATTGACGGTCAATACAGAAGGTCGCCCGCTCTCTTTGAGATGGGACATAAAACGTGTAGTGTCACGCTTAAATTCGGTTAGAGAACGGATATCCTTGGTAATGTCCATAACAGCCTCACATCAAAAGCAATTAATATCGACATTATATTAGCATTTAATTAGATGTTTTTCGATTGGAATATGCATCAACAACCTTTATACGCAAACACCATCCCGCCGGATGTCACCGCTGTAATAAACCCCAATCCTTTCAACAACGCCTCGATAGCCAGCCATGCCGCCTTACCCGTTTCATCCCGATACCAACCCGGCACCATCAATGCACACGCTTTCAACTCAGATAAAAACGCCTTGCTCTGCCGCAATACAGACAACTCCATGCCGTTAATCGTCAATATAATCACCCGTGGCGTGATCCTTTGCGTGCGGCACAACTGCTCTAACGTCACCACCTCAACAGCGCGTTTTTTTTCGCTGCTATCCGCAGTAAATAACCCACTACGCAGTGTGTTTACCTGTCGTCCCTGCATCCATGCCGTTGCCGTGCCACTTTCATCACCCAATGCCTTTTGAACCAGATTGACATTGTTCAACCGATTCTCCGTACAGTTCAGCCCCAACAACGGCCAGACCGTATCAGATAACTCCATGGAAACAACACGACCCGATGCGCCCACCAAACGACTTAAACGAATCGTTCCAAATCCCAAAAACGCCCCAGCCTCCAACACCGTATCACCCGGATTGATGGTGAGATGGTTTCGAAATGCCTTGCCCACCGCATAACTCAACCCGTGCAGCGTATTAACATGTTGTGGATGCGTGGCCTGCGCCGCCAATCGCCCAGGCAAGAGTCCAAAATCCATCTGCAACCACGGCAACCCATGCGCAAATCGATAGCGTAACAGCGCATCATAAACCAGACTCTCATACCCTGACGCAATGCCCGGTAATGGCCCGGTGAGTCCACTGTCCCAAAAACCGGTCAGGCGCGTGTCATCCTGTAATACCACGGTTGGATGACCGTTGGTTGTGGTATAGGCTTTGATCAACGTGGAATCGAAATTTCGGCTCAGTAGATATCGGCGTAATCCGTTGACAATGCGATTGATTGAGCCATAACGCACCCGCTTTTTCATCCCGCTTCGTATCATGGCTCGGCCTTACCCTGTTGCACATAACAGTCATTTCGATCCAAAAATTGACAATGAATCACTACCTGGGCTGGAACGGATAACTGTTCAAATTTTAGACGAAACCACTATAATAGTCGCTCAGGCGCGCCCGTAATCCATCCGGCATGGATGGCGCTTTTCTCGGTATGAATCGCTCAAACTGCCAACGAATCAACGCCCGAATTCTCGGCGTTACCAAAGGACGTATCATCCGCTGTATCGGACCAGGATTGAAGATCAAACCATGCCCCAGTCCCGCTAATATGCCCTTCGGTGTGCCGGAAGCGTTCAACCGTTGGCTGGTATCCATATCAACATCTCCATCCACCGATAAAAAACGCAAAACATCCAAAACAACCGCGCTGAAATCCGCTTGCAATGCCGCAAAATCAATCACATGAACATGGTTAAAATGATCCCGAAACAGACGCAACGGCTTTTGATACACACCAAACCCCAAATAATCATAAGCCGGTGAATACCCCGCTAATAAACAACGCGATATCTCATCCTCAGTCAATGCCAACTCAGCTGGACGATCCTCCGACCCGTTGCGCCGCGCCATCTGATAATGTGACCAGGCCCGCGCTATTGGATCTCGCAACACCACAATAATCCGCACATCCCGCGCCCGCGCACCGTAAATCTTTTCGATATTAACAATCGTCTCCAAACCACCACGCAAATACCATGTGGTCGCCTCTCCCTTTACAACCCCCTCAGGCATTCCCGAAAACAAGGCACTATAGTCGCGCCATGACATCCCATGACGTACCGATTCCCCAACAATCCGCCGCACCAATGGACCAACACCGTTATACAAAAAAAATCCCGGCTCCTTGGGCGATGAAAGCGCAATCCCCGACACCTGCGATAAAAAATATGCCAACGCCGTAGTGCCACAACGCGGTGCGCCAATAATCATAAAATCCGGCAAATCCACCAACGCCCCATCAACGCTTACCTCCATGATGATGCGCCTTGAAACGGTATCCACAACGGATAAAACCCCAACCGCCGCTTCACCTGAAATACGCCGAGAATATTGTACAACCCCACCGCAATCATACTGGCAAACGCCGCCCCTTCAATGCCATAGCGCGGTACTAAAATCAGATTTAAAATCAAGTTAATCCCTGTAGCCAACACCACCGTATTCCGAAACGACCGCTCACCACCAGTCATGTTAAGCACCGAACCAACCGGCCCACACAATGCATTGATCAATGTACCCAATACAAGAAAAATCAACGCCGTGGATGCCGATGTAAAGACACCACCAAACCACCCCAAAAACCAGCCAGGAAACACCACCAACGGCAAAGCAACAACCAACGACCCAATAGAGATCAACCGCGCCGACTGTTGAACCACCTCACGCAATCCACGCGCATCACCTCGACCATAACACGCCGCCATCTTAGGCGTAATAATCACATTCACCGCACTGAGCAACAGCGGAACAAACAACGCCCAACGCATGGCCACGCTATACAATCCCACCTCAGTTTCATCATGAATCAAACCGATCATCACCGTATCGGTCCAGTTCATCACCAAATAGGCCGAAGCCGTCATAAACATCGGCCAAGCCACCCCAAGCAACGCCCCATCCGACATCTCACCAACCACAGTGTCAGCCCCCAACGGCATCCCCCGCCAAATCCCCCGAAACACCCAATACGCAACAATCCCCGTCAAACAAACCGAAACCGCCATGGCCGCCCCCGGCAAACGAATATCCCTCTCCCACAAAGAGAAAATCAACAACGCCAACAACGCAAATCCCTGTTGCGGCAAGGTCTGAATCAATCCAAAAGCCCATTGCCGCTGCATCCCCTGCATCAGCGCCGATTGCAAATGAAACAACACATGAACCGGCACCAACACCCCAAAAATCCGCAATAAAATCACCACTTCCGGCACTTCAAACCACCACTGAACAACCCAAGACGCACCAATAACCATCCCCCCCCCCTTCAAGTGGAAACCTCTAAAAATACGTGGCACTAATCATG
>JADFWU010000075.1 GCA_015234045.1 Magnetococcales bacterium | reverse complement strand
GAAGTGGATCAAGTGACAGAATATCTTAATGAGAGATTTTATCACTATAAAAAATAATTGTTTCCCCGGTGTAAAAAAAGCCGTCCTATGGGCGGCTTTTTTTGTTTTTTTCAAATCTCAGTCTAAGATTATGTCTGAATTTCAGCTTGGATTGTTCATAACATATTAATAAATATACCATTTGTGTGTAAAATCCTGTACGTTTGGTTGTAGAAGTTCCATGGCTATAAGGAGGTGCGGAAAATGACCATATCAAAAGAGGACGGCCTCGGTGATTACACTGTTTACAGTGATGGTGGATGCGTTTTCAGTGGTTTTTAACCAATAATTCGAATATTGCGAACTGCAATACCCTTTTCAGCCATATGTTGTTTGCCTTCAGCTGGGGTTTGTTCGGTAAAATGAAACATACTCGCCGCTGCTACAGCTGAGGCTCCAGCTTGTTGAATCGCTTCAACAAAATGGGAATAGTGTCCGGCTCCGCCTGAGGCGATGACCGGAATGGAAACCCGTTGTGATATTGCTTTGATCAAAGGGAGGTCATAGCCATTCATGACACCATCTTCATCCACAGAAGTGATCAGGATTTCGCCAGCGCCGAGTTGTTCCAGGGTTTGTGCCCAATTGGCAGGATGTTGGTTTGTTTTTTTGCTCCCGCAATGGCTGAAACAGCGATATGAACCGTCTGGTGTGCGTTTGGCATCAATGCTGGCAACGATACACTGTGCGCCGAACTGGTTAGCACCCTGTTGAATCAATTGTGGATTTTCATAGGCAGCGCTATTGATCACCACTTTATCCGCACCGGCTTTGAGCAGATTGCGGATATGGGCTGTTTCAGTAATGCCTCCGCCGATGGTGAACGGTACAAAACATTCTGCGGCCAGCTCTTCAATGGACTCATAGTCTGGTTCCCGTCCTTCATCAGTGGCTGCAATATCCAGTAAAACAAGCTCATCCACATCACGGGTATTGTAGACTTTGATGGCAGGAAGAACAGTGCCAATCCGCCGCCAACTGTCGAAGGATACACCTTTGACCAAGCCAAAGTTTTTCCAAAGCAGTGTTGGTATCAATCGAGTCTTAAGCATATCAAAGCGCTAAAAAATTGTTGAGAAGCTGACGTCCATAGCGACTGCTCTTCTCAGGGTGAAATTGAGTACCAACAATGAGATTATTCCGAACAACTGAGACAAATTCACCGCAATAGGGTGTGGTCGCGGCGATGGATTCGGCATTGTCTGGTTGAAAATGGAAGCTATGGACAAAATAAAAATCCCCGCCCGAGGGGATCTCTTCAAAAGGGTATGTTTGCTCAGAAAAATGAACCTCATTCCATCCCACATGCGGAATGCGTATCTCTGGATCATCGGTCTCAAACCGGATTACATGTCCTGGAATTAAATTGAGTCCCGATGTCGTGCCGCCTTCGCTGCCTGTGGTAGCCAGCAGTTGCATGCCAAGGCAGATACCAAGGAAGGGCACGCCTTCATCCAGTGCGGTTTTACGGATTGCCTCCGGCCAACCGGATTCTGTCAGGCGTTTCATACCATCTTGAAACGCACCAACACCGGGCAGAACAACATGGCTGGCCTGATCCAAATCACTGGGATTGCGGGAAATGACAACATCAGCACCGCACTCTTCCAAAGAGCGCCGCACTGAACCGAGATTGCCCATACCATAGTCGATGATCAGGGCCGTCATGGGTTGTCATCATTGAGTTTGGAGAGGTTGCCAAAACGATCTTTGACCAAATTGCCTCTGGCATCGCGTTTAAAGATTTTTTTATTGGTAAATCGATCACAGATTTTGATGAACTGATCCAAACTCAGATCCAGGGGTTCAAGAATGTCCTCAATGGGTTTACCAAGATAGGTCCATGGAAATTTGCCATCATGTTTGCCGATCAGTTCGAGACCATCCGCACGTGTGATGCGATTGCGACGAATATGCAGGCAGGCAATGTCGGTGGCGCGTCCAAAACCAAACTTCAAAAATTTAAAATAGTCGTGAATTCCGGTTTGATGGTTATCCAGATTTTCATAGTTGACAATAGAGCCCTCAACGGTTGAATCAAAGGTTTGAAAACCATGTGCTTGAGCCAGTAGCGCATTGGCATAACCATCCCAAGGCAGGTAGTAGCCAAGGAATAACCCAGTTACGCCAACCCGCTGCAAATCGTCGTCCTGAGGGTAGTGATAGGGCACCAGATCACGACGACTCAGACCTTCCATCCCGATCATGTCAGACACACGCAACCCAAGCAGGCCGCCGAACTCTTCCAGCCATCGCCGGTTAAGCACATTGTTCTCACTGGCCGCAGCAGGACCGCCATATTCGTTTTGGGAGTTCTCGCCCCAGATGATCAGTGGAATCTTGAATCGGACAGCCATATTGACCGGAATTGTGAAGATACCAACATGTTCGGGCCAAGATATATCGCCAACTTGGGTTAAGCCAATGCGGTTCAGTTTGCGTCGAACAACCGGATTGGGCGACATCTCCACCATGTCCACGCCAAGATTTTTCAAATTCTGAATATTTTTTCTGCCCAATTCCGACTGATGACAGGTGGTGGAAACCACCGCCAGAGGTGTCATGTCCAGCTGCAACATACGGATAACCTGATAGGCGCTATCCTTGCCGCCACTGACCGGAACCACACAATCCCAGTGGGCACCGTCTTTGCTTCGAAAGCGTTGTAAAATGGTTTCAAGTTCCTTCCGGCGGCTTTGCCAGTCAATGGTTTCCCGGTTTTCAAAGCTGCGGCACGCATTGCAGATGCCCGCCTCATCAAGAACGAGATCCGGCTTGGTTGAGGGCATCACGCAGGATTTACAATAGGTGAGCATGGTCGGAATCCGTTACCTTCCAGTATAGTTACAGAAATAAATCATCGGCAGCAGCGTTTTTTAGGCTATCCTGCAAAATCTAAACAGTCGTGGACCAGGTGTGGACAGCACTGCGCTGAAAGAATAGCCTGTACTTATTATCGTCGCTTTTCTCAATGGACTTTAACGTTATTGAGACAAACCTGGAAGGACAGGTCAATGAAGGTCATCATCCAAATTCCCTGCTTTAACGAAAGTAAGACCCTTGCTGCCACCATCGCGGACCTGCCGGTTTCGCTGGAAGGTGTGGATACTGTTGAGTATCTTGTGATTGATGATGGTAGCAAAGACAACACCTCTGAGTTGGCACGTGAGTTGGGTGTGCATCATGTGGTGCGGCATCGTAGGAATCGAGGTTTGGCTTCCGCTTTTCGGACCGGATTGAATCATTCCTTGCTTAACGGTGCAGATATCATTGTCAATACCGATGGTGACAATCAATATGCCGGTGGTGACGTGCAGCGGTTGGTTCAGCCGATTATTGACGGAGAAGCGGATATTGTCATCGGTGACCGACAGGTGCAGAAAATCGCCCATTTCTCACCGGTAAAGAAGTTTATTTCACGTTTGGGCAGTGCGGTTGTGCGTAGAGCGTCAAAAACCGATGTGCCCGATGCTGTGAGTGGTTTTAGAGCGATTTCAAGGGATGCCGCACTCAAAATTCATATCGTGTCCTCATTCAGTTACACCATTGAAATGTTGCTCCAAGCGGGTCGAAAACAGATGAGCATCGTCTCTGTTCCGGTGGGCACCAATGAGAAGTTGAGAGAATCGCGTTTGTTTAAAAGCATACCTCAATTTCTGGCCTTTTCTGGTCTTACATTGATGCGTATTTACGCCATGCTGACACCGTTGCGTTTTTTTGTGACTGTTGGATTGTTCTTCGGCATTGTAGGGCTTTTTCCCATCCTTCGTTTTTTCTATTTTTATTTAGTAGATGCTGGCAGTGGTCATATCCAATCGCTCATTCTGGGCGGTGTTCTTCTGGTGATTGGTGTGCTGATTAGTATGATCGGCGTGGTGGCTGATTTGATCTCATTCAATAGACAATTGATTGAAAGTACCTTGGAAAAGGTCAAAGAGATTGAGACTCAGATGAAGCATACCTCAGAGAGTGAAAAGAAATAAGAAGAAGGAAATAATATTTCCGTTGGACAATTGACAGGTATAGTCATTTCTAATCATAATTGAACATTATTGCTTCTTCGACAGAGCCGCTTGGTATTGATGATAAGCGGCTCTTTTTGATGATGACAAATGACTCTTCTATAGGATTGAGATCTGGGCTATATGGTGGCAATGGTAAGAGTATGTGACCAAGCTTTTCTAGAATTGAGTGGATAACTCGTTTGCTATGGAAACTGGCATTGTCCGTAACGACGACACGTGGTTGCTCAAGCTCAGGAAACAACATTTTCTCAACCCAACTATTAACAACAATCGAATTGCATGTACCCTCGAACAGCATTGGGGTAATCCAGTTTTTTACCTCTTTGGGCCATAATCAAATTTGTACGTTTTTGCCTTTTCTCTGGTATGGTGCCATAGACTTGATTGCCTCTCTTTAACCAAGCATTTATGCGGACAACTTCTTCAATTAATCCGCTTTTATCAAAGTAAACAATATGTTGTTTGGTATGCTCGTGCATCAGTTTGCAAAGTTTTTTATAAACAACAGCATTCTGTTGTGGTTACGTTCATTACATTGACCGTTTTTTCATCCATCTTGATGGCTTTTCTGAATCATTTTCAGCGAGGCTATGGGATGGCCATCAATGAGAAATAGGTTTCTGTTGGACTTTTGAATTGATGACCATGATATCTGGTCTCTGTTCCAGAAGTTCAAGAAGTTGATTTGTGGAGAATAAGGTACCAGATGGGTCTTCCAGTTTTTTAAAGACGGTTTGAATAAACCGGTAATCCTCATCGGTGTCCAACGTCCAACGATGGTTGGATAGATCGGGCGTACCAATCTGTTCTTCTATGTTGAATAGCGCAGGGTTACGATAGAAATAGGGCGTAACATGTTCACGTTCTGCAAGTGATGTTGCGCTTTGATATATATTTTCCAACGCACCCATGCGAAAGATTTCGGTATCCAATCCTCTTGGATAGCTGCGGGTTAGCGTGTTGCTGAAGTAATCCACGGGTGCTTTGGTCTCAATCCAGTTGTTGAATTTTTTGAGCATCTTCGTTAAAAGGGTTGGATCGTACAGCGGACAATCTGAAGTGACACGAACAATTATGTCACAGTTAAAGTGACGGGCTGCATCGTAATATCTTGCCAATACATCAGACTCACTGCCCCGAAAAAAATCAACCCCAATACGCTGCGCTTCTGCAACCACCGCATCATCGTTTGGTTGGTCCGTGGTGGCAATGACGATCCGATCTACACCTTTAGCTGCTGAAACGCGCTTGATCACTTGGGCCAGAACCGTGTCGGTGCCAAGTGGCAAGAGGATCTTACCCGGCAGACGACTGGAACCCATTCTGGCTTGAATAATGACCGTGGTGCTCATGCAAGGATCTTTTTCAATGCGTTGATGACCGTATCTTGATCCTGCTCAGACAGGCCGGGAAAAAGGGGCAGGGTGATCGCGCGTTGATAATAGTGTTCTGCCACTGGAAAGTCGCCGGGATTGAAACCGAGTGTGTGATAGTAGGGTTGAAGATGAACCGGAATATAGTGAACATTCACACCAATACCTGCTTCACGCAGTTTTTCAAAAACAGTACGCCGATCCAGCGAGATGGATTCAAGATCCAATTGAATCACAAACAGATGCCAAGCGGATTGAGCATACTCTTTTTCTTCAAGATAGCTGAGCGGTAGCTCTGCCAGTGCTTGTCGGTAACGGGCAACCCGTGAACGGCGGCGTTCACAAAAATCATCCAATCGTTTCAGTTGACTGATACCCAACGCCGTTTGAATATCGGTGATACGATAGTTGGTGCCCAGCAGAATCTGTTCATAGTACCAAGGTCCATGTGACGGATTGATCATTTTGTCAGGATCGCGGGTAATACCGTGGGTTCGGATGAGTTGCATTTTTTCGTAAAGCGTACTGTCGCGCGTCACGGCCATGCCGCCTTCACCGGTGGTGATATGTTTGACCGGATGAAAGCTGAATGCTGTGATGTCGCTAAGGTGTCCGTGACCTACGGGTTTACCCTCATAGCGGCCACCAATGGCGTGGCATGCGTCTTCAAGGATCTTAAAGCCGTATTTAATGCTGAGTGCGTGAATTGCCTGCATATCACAGGAGTGGCCGGCAAAGTGGACTGGAATCACCACATCTGGCAGTGGTTCATGGGTGTGTTGAGATTGCTCAAGCCGTTTTTGCAGGTCGTTTGGGCACATGTTGAATGTGCCTGGTTCCACATCAACGAAGCCAATGCGCGCGCCCAGGCTGCGGGCACAGTTGGCGGAAGCGGTAAAAGTATTGGTCGATGTCCATACCACACTGTTAGAATTAACACCCAAGGCGTTGCAGGCCATAGTCAACGCTGCGGTACCATTGTTAACAGCTACTGCGTGTGGTGTGTCACAGTAGGCTGCTACCGCGCGTTCAAACTGATCAACGCGCGGGCCTTGGGTAATATAGTCGGATTGAAGTGCATTGATAACGGCATCAATGTCCGACTGATTGATCTCTTGGCGTCCGTACGGGATCATGAATATCTCTCGACGTTAAGGTGAGCTCAGTATTTAATCTATCGGATATTTGGCTTATTTAATCAACATATTTTTCTTAACTGATTGATTGAGGAGTATAAATCTGGTGAGTGAGCAAAGTGTGCTACCGATTATGGGATTTTGTGCGCCCAGTGGGACAGGCAAAACGACACTGATGGCGCAGGTGATTAATGCATTGTCACAAATGGGCGTACGGGTTGCGGCCATCAAACATGGTCATCACGCTGCGGATGTGGATAAAGCGGGTAAGGATTCACAAAGATTTCGAACAGCAGGTGCCAATGCAGTGATTTTTTCAGGTCCTGAGCGCTGGTTCTTAATTGAAGAACTACCCCAGAAAAAAGCACCAGACCTTCAACAACAGGTTCAACTGTTGCGTGACTTAGGCGGTTATGATCTGATTTTGATTGAAGGGTATAAAAACGAGAACCACCCGAAGATTGCAGTGGTGAGAAAAGGCGTAACAAAACAGACAGCGTTTAAAAATCTGTCTCACATTGTTGCTGTTGCTGTAGATGAGGCAATGGAAATATGGCCAGACCCGCCCAAAGGGGAGGAGGGCTGGGATCAATTGCCCGTGTTGTCATTGAATGCACCGGCACAGGTGGCCCAGTTTATTCAAGACTATTTTCAGCGTTCAGATACGTAAGCACAGGGTATACCCGGCACAAAGTGCCGGGCTTTCCCTAAGGATCATGTACCATAACTATGTCATGATCCAATTCCGAAAGCGTTTTGAGGGACACATTCGGGTCATGCTTTAGCGTCATGCTTGATTCACTACACAGATGATGGGCAATTCAGACAGTCCATCCGTTATTGAATCATCAATCAAGCGGCGCTGTACTGATCCATCAGTTTGGTCACTCTGCCCAGGAAGTTCCGTGTATCATAGGGAATTTCTCCAGGACGCTGTTCCAGATTTTTCACACCCCAGTTGAGCGCAGCCAGCGACAGGTCTTCTTCACCCTGATAGCGGTTTAGCAGTTGGCTGAGGTAGTTGGCACCGGCATTGACGTTCTGTTCGGCACTGTTGAGGTCAGTGACACCCAGTGCTTGTGCCGTTTCAGGTTGCAGAGGCACCAATCCTTTGGCACCGTCTGCTGTGGTTGCGTTCGGATCAAAGTTACTCTGAACTTCCACAACAGCGCGGAGCAGATGCTCTTTGATACCATGTTCCATGGACGCTTTGCGGATCATATCAGAGAAGGGATAGTCGCTCCCATGAACCGGACTGCTATTTTGTGCGCCTGTGTTGCTGGTTTCCTTAGCGCTATTCATATGGGCAAAGGCAGAGCCTTGCCAAAGCTGTTCCGCACGCATAACGGCAGAGCGCATCGCAGTGGACAGCTGATTCACTAAATGACGATGAAGGATGGGAAGTTTGCCATCATCTTCATACATGCCTTGGCCATTAACCATGGCCTGATCCAGCATATCCTGAAAACGGGAGAGCCGTCCCATGGAGCCAACCTTGGGTTGGTTATCCTTTGGTGTCTCGGCAAACCGGGCCAGTTCTGTCATGCTCATCAAGCTCATTATTTTACTCCATCTATCTGAAATGGGTGCTTCAGTGCTTTTATATAGTTCTTTATGTCAAATAGGGGATTGCAGCCAGTGTGCCAACTGAAATAAATGGCCTGTAAAATAATGAATTTTCAACACAATTATTTAGTGTGTAAAGTGATAACATGTTGATATTTTAATATAAAAACAGGGTCTATATTATGGTTAAATAAACAGGTACCAAAATCGGTTGGTTTCCGTCCGTCAAAAAAGAAACCATTATGTAAAATGTCAAAATACCGATAAACAGAGTATGTGCTGTCAGAATTCATATGATTTTTCACCGTTGAGCGTCTGAATAATGGATGATTTCTGATGATATCGACCAGACGAATACCGTCATTTCCTTGAGCGAAAGCGATATAAATGAAACAAATTCAAATAGGTAAACATCTTATCGGTCCTGGGCATGCACCTTGGATTATTGCTGAGATGTCCGGCAACCATAATCAATCCCTGGATAGGGCGTTGGCTATTGTGGATGCGGCTGCTGAAGCGGGCGTTCATGCGCTGAAGTTGCAGACCTATACCGCTGAGACCATGACTCTGGATCTGAATGAAGGGGATTTCTTTATCGAATCAGAAGATTCGCTTTGGAAGGGAAAATCGCTCTATCAGCTCTATGAACAAGCCCATACGCCTTGGGAATGGCATGAACCGTTGCTGAATCGCTGTAAAGAACACGGTATCATCGGGTTCTCAACACCGTTTGATGCCACAGCGGTGGATTTTCTTGAAAAACTGAATGTACCACTCTATAAAATCGCTTCGTTTGAAAATACCGATCTGCCATTGATCCGCAAAGTTGCCGCTACCGGTAAACCGTTGATCATCTCTACAGGTATGGCAACGGCTGGAGAGTTGGAAGAGGCGGTAAAAACGGCACGTGAAGCGGGGTGTGACGATATCATCCTGTTGAAATGTACCAGTGCGTATCCGGCACCAGCGGAACAGGCCAATTTGAAAACCATTCCACAGTTGGCTCAACTCTTTCACTGTCAATCCGGTCTGAGTGATCACACTTTGGGGATTGGTGTGGCGGTTGCCGCGACAGTTCTTGGTGCAACAGTTATAGAAAAGCATTTTTGTCTTGATCGGCAAGAGGGCGGTGTGGATTCTGCTTTCTCCATGGAACCGGCGGAAATGGCTCAACTGGTTGTTGAAACCGGACGGGCTGCACAGGCGTTAGGCACGGTCCACTTAGGACCGGTTGATCAGGAATCGGACTCCTGGCGCTTTCGCCGTTCACTCTATATTGCCGAAGATATGGTCGCCGGAGAGATTTTTACCGATAAAAATCTCCGTGCCATCCGACCCGGCTATGGTTTGCCGCCACGCTATTATGACCTGTTTATCGGTCGTCCAGTGGGACAGAGTGTAAAGAAAGGCACACCACTCTCAATTGATCTATTGGGTGCAAAGACACTTGGAGATACGCCATGAAGGTACTGTTTCTTAATCCTTGCCTGCGTCCGGAAGCGCCGCACCGCTACCTTCCTGTTGGACTGGGATATGTCATCACCGTGGCGGCTCAAAAAGGGATAGATTTTGATCTGTTGGACATGGATATCAATGTTCTATCAGATCAAGCGGTTGAGTCTCATCTAAGAAAGCATCGTTATGATGTGATTGCCATCGGTGCCATCGTTACACACTATAAATGGATTCGCCGTTTCCTTCATAAAGCGCGCGAAATTCAACCGGACTGTCAGTTAATAGTTGGAAATTCGGTTGGTTCTTCCATTTCAGAGGTCCTTTTTCAGCATACGCCCGTAGATGTGGTGATTCTTGGCGAAGCGGATCTGACTTTTGTCGATGTGGTGAAAACCCTTGAGGCGGGAAAACCGTTGGGCACTCTGGTAGAGCCTTTGGAAAAAGTGTCACACACCAATGGTGATCTACCGTCCAGTTGGCGTGGGGAGGGGATCAAAGGCATCGTGTTTCGGGATCAACAAGGACGCATTATTCATAACGGATTGCGTCCAGGCATTAAAAATATCGATGATCTGCCTTTTCCAGATTGGGATCTCTTTGATGTTGAACAGTACTTCAAAGTCCAAAAAGGCATGGCCCATGATACCACCTTCTACCCTGCCGATCAGGCACGGGTGATGCCGGTCAATACTGCTCGTGGTTGCGTGTTCAAATGTACATTTTGTCACCATGTGTTTTGGCATGATCCATATCGTCATCGTTCGCCGGAGTCTGTTGTTGCTGAGATTAAGCGTAACAAAAACAAATATGGCGCAAACTATATCGACTTTTGGGATGAGTTGTCATTTTATAAAATGAAGCCTGCCGAACGTTTTGTTGATGTGTTGCTGGAAGCAGATCTTGGTGTCCATTGGACCGCTGCGGTAAGGGCGGATTTGTTTGGAAAAAAAGAGGTGCCTTATGCTGATAGACGGCGCGTAGTGGAAAAATTCATCAAAGCAGGTGCCATTGCATTGGGCTACTCCCTGGAATCCGGCAGCGATGAGATTCTCAACGACATGAATAAACATATGAAAGCCGAACACTTCGCTGAACAGGCACGGCTTTTCAGCGATGTCGGATTGATCAACAACACCAGTCTGGTTCTGGGCTATCCTCGCGAAACAAAACAGACAATCGCCGAAACCATGCAGATGTGCGAACAGGCTGGCGTATATCCCAGCGTTGGCTTTTTATTGCCGTTACCGGAAACAGGAATGTGGCAGCATGCCATTGAAAACGGCCATATTGACGATGTAGAGCAGTTTCTGGCCAATATGACCGAACGTCAGGATATTGTTCTCAACATGACCAAAATGAGCAATGAAACGCTTATGGCTGAGGTGAAGCACTGGTTGAATCGCTTGAACCGATCATTCGGCAATCACCTGGATGAAGAGCGCCTGATCAAAACCCAAGGCTATGCCGAACACAATCGCCATCAAGATGAGCATCAGCATGAGGATGTTCAATTGCCACCGATGAACATGGCAG
>JADFWU010000074.1 GCA_015234045.1 Magnetococcales bacterium | reverse complement strand
CCAAAGGGCTGGCATGCCGAAGGCATAGCCGCGAAGCGGCGCAAAACACAGACAGGCCACCAACTGCGTAACTCATATCTTCTATAAAGATGCCTGCTCAATCGAATCCACGAATCATAGCCATGAATTGCTTCATCAGCGCTGGTGACATGTTACGCACATTTTCAAAGGCAACACGCTGATCTGGATGATCTGGATTGATGCGAATACCCCAAAGTGGATCCAATCGGTTTGGTAAGAGAGAATATCGGACATCACTGATCATCAGATCATCATCCGGTGCTGTGGCGATATAGCCGTCTGAGAAATGCCGAAAGCGTTGGATGTCATAGGATAGAACAGAATCAGGCTTAACATGTGGTAGAGTCACTGTTTCATCAAAAATAGCGACAGAAAGGCCAGGGTACAGTTTGATCTCACCGCTCAATGAGACACGCACGGCATCCACATGAAACTGACCATCCGCTTGATAGATACTCCGCCAGAGTATCATATTGCCCATGGTTGGTTTGACCGTATGTTTTTCTATGATATGGCCGCGTGAATGGGCCAAAGCCTCCATGAATACCATGGCGCGATTTTGTTGAAACCAGCCAAAACAGAGATAACAGATAGCCAATACCAGAACCACGCGGGCGGGTCTGTTGGCATTGCGTTGTCCTTCGCGTTTCCAACTTCTGCGTAAGCCCAAATAGAGAATCAAAGAGAACAACGGGTCCACCACTGAGACCAGATTCCAGGCAATACGCAGATCGGTAAATGGCCAAAGCAGTTGCGTGCCGTAGCTGGTGCAGGCATCCAATATGCCGGATGTGGCGTAAGCTACGGTAGAAAATAGAACCAGTTGCTTAAATGGTAGACGATCGCGGAAATAGAGCAGCCACAGACCCATAGCAGCCAATAAGCCGCCAAATGGAATAAACAGTATTGAATGGGTAAACTGTCGGTGAAACTCCAACGTGAGCAGAGGATCGCTGGATGAACGGATGAATATATCCGCATCGGCCAGAAGACCTGCCAAAAAGCCCACCATCGTGATGATGTGGATTTTTTCCTTATGGATAGGGCGTGTCGCTGCCTGTGCAGCAACGGCCCCTAACAATCCTTGTGTAATGATATCCATGATCTCTTTACCGGGAGAATCATATCCTGCGCAACTGGCATGATTAATTTTTTCCGTGGCCTTAAGCGGTGGCAATGGGCAGTTGAATTCTAAACTCTACACCGCCAATGACGTTGACTACCTCAAGTGTACCATCCAATCCTTCAGAAACCAGAATGCGGGCCGTAGGCAGATCAACAGAGTGGGCGCGTTCTGGGTTTTGTTGAGATTCCAAAGGTTTGATGAGAACATCCGGGTTGATGCGTGGTCCGTTGTCACGAATGGCAATAATCGCTTCATTGTTGCGAGCAGACATCGACAAAATCACTTCGCCGGCCAGTTCACTCGCCTCATCTTTGCGGTTCAACAGTGTATCGCGGCACTGCTCCAGAATCGTCAGTAAGACCTGACTTAAAATCTGAGGACTGCCAGAGACCTCTACAGACTGTTCAAAGGGGAGCAGTCGAAGTGCTATACCCCGTTGTTTGAAGTCTGCCGAAACCAGATTGACGATGGGCTGAAGGATCTCAAAGGGAGCAAAAACAGGATCGTCAGACTTGGATGGAAATGCAGAGTGGCACCGGTCCAGCGCCATTAAAAGATCACGCAGATGGGCGTTGGCTTGTTGGACATCCAGAGGCACATTTGGACCGTTTTTGAGCATTGTATACAGATCACGTGCTGGCGGTGTGATCTGAAGTTCAAGCTGATCAAAAAAACGATTCATGGCACCGGTCTGGAAATGACACAATGCTTCGATTTGTGCATCAGACTCCGTGGTATCCACAGTGAGCGGTTCACTGGGTGTCTG
This sequence comes from Magnetococcales bacterium, assembly GCA_015234045.1. Classification (GTDB taxonomy): domain Bacteria; phylum Pseudomonadota; class Magnetococcia; order Magnetococcales; family JADFWU01; genus JADFWU01. The sequence continues at coordinate 9,232 of JADFWU010000074.1, read as the reverse complement.
TAAACGTACAGGTGCATTCTCCATTTCACGTGCAAAGCCGGGCGAGATATCCAGATCAAGCTCGGGTGTCTCTTCTTGATCCAGAGAGAGTTCAATCACCGGTTCTTTGGCAACCTGCTGAATATGCTGTGGTGCAAACACCACCACGAGACCACCTGGTCCTTGTTCTTTTTTGCCAAAGGGTTGGCAGAGCAGATCCATTGTTGGTTTTTCAGCATCAGAGGATCTGAGAGTGTGCCACTGTTTCATGCGTGTACCGGTCAGTCCTTGATCAATCAACGGTACTATGGCTTCAGCAAACGTCTCGGGCAGGATTTTCTCAAGCGGTTGACCAAGAATTTCTTTAGCGGTTTTTTTAATAAATCGTACAAAGGCCGGGTTTGCCATACGACAAGCGGTCTTTGTATCCAGAATGACCACGGCATGGGGCAGGGATGTCATCAATGCGTGCAGACGTTCAAGCCGTATATCTTGTTTCGCAATACGGTTTCCGGCTTCTTTCAGCAGTTTGACCTGCTGTTTCACCTTCTGATCCAGATGATCATGGTGATACTGGAACACCTTCTCCATTTTTTTGCGCCGTGTCAGGTCTTGCAGCTGTCCCATGAGGAACCGAATTTGGCCCGTCTCATTGCGCAGTACTGAGAGATAGATGGTAACCCAGAGAACTGCGCCACTTTGATGAAGTAGTGGTGCTTCTTCATGGATCTGATCCACATCACCCGATATGACCCGATCAAGCAGTGCTTGACTCTTTTCATGGTTTTTCTCAGGGAAAAGATCAAGCCAGGTCAGATTTTTCAACGTGTCGCGTGAATGGCCGGTCATCAGTCGCAAGGACTGATTAAAATGAAGCAATCCGCCTTCTTCATCCAGAAAGAAAAACGGCATGCCCGAACGATGGAAAAAGGTGCGGTGGCGTAGTTCACTCTCTTGCAGACCACTGTTTTGTTCGGAAAGAGGTTCTGTCTCTGGGGTTTGAAGGGATTTGGAGTCTATAGCGGGTTCAGGTATTTTTTCTGTAATTGTATCAATAGGTTTCTGTGTGGTATCACCGTCTTTGGATTCGATCGGAAAAAGTGTGCCTGATTCCCAGAAGATCAGCTGAAACAGCGGATGCTGGTCATCATTATAGGGCAGTTGAATACCAACCAGGTCTACATGAAATGAAGCGCCAGATGCCGGTAAGATCTCAATATTCTTGATGATGATCTTATGGCCATTAAGAATATCAGTCATAACCTTATCAGCCACTTCAAGACTGGTTTGCTCTCCAACCGGAGTGACCAACTGACTGAAGTTGGTATCGATCAATGCGTTGGTGGTGGAGCGCCACAGGTTAGCCGCACGTTGATTGGCATTCGTGATGCGCGCATCTTCTTCTTCATATTGAAAAATGATGCTTGCCTCTTCCAGGTGGCTGATATCTGGATCTACCATCGTAGGTGCCGGTTTGATTTCCGGTTTCGGCGCACGAATAACCGCCCGTACAGTCTCCTCCTCAGGAGAGAGTGTTTTGGGTATGGGTTTATTGGTGCCGCGCAGAAACATACGACTGAGAACAAGGATTGTAATCAGCAGAATCAGATGGAAAATAAGATGAACAAATGTCGGCAGTGCGTTGGAGAAAAACAGCCCGAGAAAGGCCGGTGAAAAAAGCTGAAAAACACCGAAAGCCAGTAGTAGGATACCGCTGCGTTTAATGGGTTTAACCTGCCAACCCTCTTCTGACACCAGCGTGGGATAGCGCATCAACAGGAAACCTGTGGTCACTGAAGCGGGTATGATCAGAAACAGATGCTCTGCCAGAACTGGCCAACTTTCAGAAAGCAGACCCAGCCGGGTCAGGGCAAACACACCGAACCAGCTCATCAAACCAAACAGCGGCAGATAGCGCAGACGCTTTTGTAATGTAATAGAGAATGACAGAGGCGGTTTGCTGAGAGCCACAAACCACAATGCAGTAAACGCCAGCGCATTGATTGCATGATGTAGCACCTGCAACGCCACCAACTGGCTACCCTCTTTGCCGAGGATATGGGTGAGAACAGCCACGCCGGACAACATGCCGAACCAGCCCATCCAGCGGATAGGCTCACCGCCTTCCACTTGTGCCCATTGTTGGGTACGGCTCCACAAAACAGACCCAAAGAAAAAGAGGGTGAGTCCGTAGACCATGATGATGGGTTGTACATGAACAGGAATCATTCTGTCATGCCTTCCGGCAGATCATTTGAACTATTAATAGTCTGTTTATAGATGATTTTTTAATAAAACAACGTTCAGGTTCGCACATGAATTTTCCATGTAAACAATGCATGGTTTTCTTGGCAGCTGGCGGATGTTCCATCAAGGTATCTTAATCACTTATTAAACAGACTGCTACATTTGATACAGGAAAACCGTATCACCGTTTTCTCACCAGCTGTCTTGCGGCTTGGAACAGGGCTGTAACCCCTTCAGGTGAGAAGCCAAACCAGCGAATAGGACCTTTTTGCACTTTAACGCCGATTAGATTCACTTTCTCATGGTTCATTTCAACCTGAGTGCTATGCACTGTTTCCGCCCGTTCAAACCGGGCTGTGACACCCTGTTTGTTGCCTTGAAACTTGGGATCTTGCATGGCTGCGGCATATTCGAGCCCTTGTAATGCGTTGATTAATTGGGCCAAGCGTTTATTTTCACAATCCAGCGTCAGTTTCTTTTTATTGCTCAGTTCGAAGACCAGTGAGAAATTTTCACGGTCTGCGGTGAAATTAGCACTGAGAAGCTGTTGAATAGCGTAGCGGGTTTTGGCTTTGGTGGTTTTGCCGCTCTCTGGTTGATCTTCCTGTTGCACGTTGGTTGCGGCCTTTTCTTTGGCGGCCTTGGCTTTTGCCTTGGCTGCTGCACGCCGTTTTTCGGCTTTTAGCCGTGCACGCTTCTTTTCCAGTTTCAAAGCACGCTCATCGGACTCTGCCATCACTGTTCTCCTAATTAGAATCCACCACTCTCACGAATAACGACTGCTGAAACCACTGTCCAGGCGCGCTCTATAAGGCTCAATGGCGTACCTTGCATTTGAACGGTGCCGCGCATGGCTTGCGCTGGAAGCGGAAACGATTCTGGCGGTTGCAATAGAACGCGATAGATCGTTTCATTACTGATCATCTCGCCTTTTTCACCTTGGCGTACAGCAATATCTCCGCCATAGATTGAGGAAAGGTACATCTCCTCAATAATTCGTGTGTTGGACGGATCTATGGAACGCACGGTTAAAGGAATTGGTTCAAGATCTGGATTCTCAGGATAGAGCTTGGCAAAACCGCCAAGCTGAATCCGCGTCAGATCATTTTCATAGACAAAGGCTGCGACCTGCGCTTGACGTGGATTGATCAACAGCCCCAGCTGTTGATCTTCATTCAACCAACGACCTGCGCGCAATGTTTCATCCAATTCAGCGATGACACCATCAAACGGTGCGGTAATCACCAATTTAGACAGCTGCTCTTTGACACCTTGAAGTGTGGCCATGGTTTCAGCAAGCTGCTGTTCCAGAATCTGTCGGCTACTCAGCTGTTTTTCACGTGCGATCAGGCTGGCTATTTGGGCACGAATGGATTGAATCCGCGTGAGTGCCTGATCCTTTTCAAAGGTGAGATCCGGTGAACTCATGGTGAAAAGCGGTTCGCCACGACGCACATGAGAACCCCATTGCACATGCACCTTGTCCAGTTGACCAGAAAGCGGTGGATAGATGATGCTGTGCTCACGAGATTTCATCAAGGCAGATGCCTCAATCTGGGTACTCCATGGGATGATGGAAAGCGTGATCAAACCAGCTAAAATCAGCGTAGTGATCACGATATTTAGATTAAAGTGGATCATTTGGCGTATCTGAAACCAGTGCTTCAGCTCCCGAAATATCGGTAAAGTCACAAAAAATAAAATTTCGACAGCCATCAGAACGACGCCTGCCAGCTTAAAAAACATATTGTAAACCAGCAGGGCGATACCGATAAACAGTGTCAAACGATAAAGCCAGGTGCCATAGGCATACCACATCATGATCCGGCGGGTACGCTTGGGTAGTCCAGGTTCAGGAAAAGGTTCTTGTAGCCCGAGCAGTAACCGACGGATTTTCCAGCGCCCTATGGCAAAAGAGCGTGGTTGCATATTGGTAATATCAAGAAAATCTGCTAATAGATAATACCCGTCAAAACGCATAAACGGGCTGAGGTTGATCATCAGCGTCGTAATCCATGAGACCGATGCGACATAAAAAGTCGCACTGCGGACCGGTCCATCAGGCAGAAAGCTCCAGAGTAAAATAGCAATCACCGCCAGGGCAAGCTCTGCCATAATGCCCGCTGCGGCTACTTGAAGTCTGGCCCAACGACTCACCAGTTTCCAGGTTTCGGATGTGTCGGTATAGAAGACCGGCCACATGACCATAAACGCAATGCCCATATTGGGCACATTGATCTTATTGTGCTTACAGGCGTAGGCATGCCCGCCTTCATGGACCAGCTTGGTAAACACCGTGGCCATGATAAAATAGGCAAACCCTTCCGCTGAAAAGAAATAGAGAAATGTTTGTGTAAACAGATCCCATTGACGCATGACGAGATACAGCCCTATCAGTGCCAAGGGAATGAGCAATTTAATGAATCGTTTGGTAAAGAAAAAGCGCACATGGGGCAGTGTGGCTTCTAAAAATTTATTTGGTTTAAGCAGTGGAATACGGAAAAAGAGATAGTGATGCAAAAGCCATGAAAAAATATTCTGCTTGCTGGCCGCAATCTGACTGGCAAATTTCTTAGATGTTTCCCCCCCCTTTGATTGAAGGAGTTGGTTGACCATAAGGAATTTCAACAGTTGCTCAAGATGGCTCTTGTTGATACGCAGCGTGGTTTGTGTCAGCACCTCTTCAATAAGTGGGTCAGCATCACCAATTCTATCCCAGCGCTTGAGAATCTCAAACTCCAACCAACCAATACGAAAAAATCGATTGCGAATGGGATCGTGAACAGACCATGTTGGCGATCCATCCGGTTGCCTTGGACCTGGGAACAGCCCTAATTCCTGCCGCAAGGGCGGCAGAGTGGTCAACTCCTGTTGACCACCCATTTGAATCATCGGTTTTGCAGCAGCGGCCTGCATTTATAGCCCCAGGAACTGACGCGCAGCCGCTAATGGACGACGAGACAGATAATAGTAGAGATACACTTCTCGTCCGAATATCTTCGCTGTGCCTTTCAATCCAACCCGAGGTTGCACTAACAAGTCATCGCTAAACGTTGCTTTGCCCTGATAGGCCAGAATATCTTCCGGTGTCTTTTGTGCTTCAAAAGAGGCGCGGTACAGTGAAGCGGACAGTGGTTTGGTGGGGTCTACGTTTAAGAAAAAGAGCGTTTTAGCACCCGCATCCAGATTGATGGCATCGCTGACCGGAATCCAGATTTGCAGTTCCGAATGCTCAGGATCTGCCAGGGTCATCACCTTTTCACCCAGTGCTACCGGTTTGCCGATCCAGTCATTGATATCATTGAATACGGCCATGCCATCGCGTTCAGCGCGGATAATTACGCGGTCCAACAACTCGCGGGTATACTCCACCTCAGCTTTTTTGGTTGTGATTTGAGCCTCTAATAGAGCGAGGTCTGCTTTACTTTCGGTATCCCAGAACGCTTTTTGCGCTGCTTGAAGATGTTCAGCCTTAACCACGGCGAGAGATTTTTTTGCCACCTCATGCCGATTTCGAATGGCTGTATCATCCAGACTAAACAGAGGTTGATCTTTTCGGACAGCTTCGTGGGGTTTGATAAAAAACGTTTTGACCACGCCATCCAATGGTGATGTCACGACCACCGGATCCAGTGGAACCACTTCAGCCGGAGCCAACACGGATTGATGAATAGGAATCCACATGCAGGCGGTTATAATGAGTAGCAGTAAGACACGCCAGATGCTTTTAGGCAGTATGGCGCGCAGACGATGGGCAAATGAGCGTTTCCGACAGTGCAAACTGGCAAGCGCATGTGCCTGCACTTCCGCAAGCAGTTTCAGAATGGTGATTTCACTCTCTTGCCACGGGACATTACGGTCCATCCATAGACCGCCCAGAAGCGTATCTGAACTTTGATCCACCAAGGGCAACCAAAGCACATGGCCAGCGCTCCACTGTTCCCAGCCTTCATGGAGTCGGGTATGGACATCATCCTTGCCAACAACGCGCGCCAGTTTGGCATCGCCCCGTTTTAGCTGACCGGAGCAGACCTGTTGCATCCAGATAGAAAAGGGTGCATTGCTGTCGATTTGAGAAACACCGGAAGCGGCTTTGATACGTGCTTTCCGCCTTGATTTCGGCTCCCAATAGATAGCTTGTCGATAGGGCACCAAGCGGTGGCTGTCATTGACCACAATAAAGATCAATGCATCCGCTGTGTCTCCTTGCAAAAGTTCCCGTTGCAGCTGAAGCAGTGTGCTCAACCCTTGGTTTTGCCTTTTCAGACTATCCATTTCCGGGTTAGGGGCAACACGCCCCTTTGCTGGTGGGGGTTTGCGGCTGGGTACAATATTTTTCGACGTCGCCATGGGCGGTAAGTTCTACTGTTTGAGGTTTATAGATAGTGACTTAGGCGTTACACAATTGCCGATTGAAACAGGCAAAATTTTACTCTTACGGTGTCTTAAAATGAGCGGTTCCACTCATGCCGGAAAGTAGTTCAGAATGCTTTCCTTCAATTTCTGCGCTGACTTCAATGGTGTGACTGGCTGGATCTACTGCCGCACCAAACATGCGTATACGGGCAGGATAACGCTTGCCTGTCTCATCAATACTTAACATGAATGATGTGTTGGTCTTCAACCAGCGTAACCAAGGTGATGGCACATAGAGCTTCACCACCAGTTCCGAATCATCCAAAATATCCAGTAACGGTTCACCAGAGGGCACTGATTGATGAGAGTGGACATGGGTCTTGATTACACGACCTGGATAAGGTGCCGCAATCTGACACATTTTTACCTGGGCTTGCTGAATTGCCAGTTCCGCTTGAGTCTCTTCAAGTTCTGCTTCGCTGACACCGACTTCCAGATCACCCACAGAGCCGTACTGTTTCTGCATCAGGTTGGCTTCATGTTTTTTAGTGGCCATTTTTACGCCAGCAGCAGATTTTTTGAGCCGTGCTTCATTGATTTCACAGTCAAAAACAACCAGAGGCTGCCACGCTTCAAACCGTTCACCATTGCGAACTGTCAAACGTAGGATACGTCCGCCCATCTGACTGGCCAGGGTGGTTTCTCGTTTTGGATGTAGCAAAGCACGAAGGCCACTGCTTTGAACCGCACCGTATAGCAACGCTTCAGGAGAGGTGTCTGTGTCGCCAATAAGTGTTGACGGAACTGCAAACAGCAGTGTGCTGAAAGATATCAACAAAGTACGAAAGATTCGATTCATGGCAACAGTATAATCCAGCCAAAGCGAGTGAGTTAAGAGATAAAACAGATCATGGTCCAGGTGGCGCAGGCACATCCGTTTCAGGAGACCAAACCGAGGTAAAGTCGCCATTCGGATCATCTTCCGTACGGTCACCTGTTTCCCAAAGCGTCTGAAAATCATCGGCATCTTCTGGAATGCCAAACAGGAAATATTTCAGACTCATGGGTTTGTTACGTGCTTTTTTATGAATCAACAGCGTCTGTTGAAACTGCACATCATCCGAACGTGGTGGCGGCAGCGTGTTATAGTTGGTTTCAATTGCCCAGGAGAGCGTGGCTACGTCATTGGATGGTACGGATTCGGGCAATGGATCGTGACCGATTGAAGCAAAAATACTGCCCATGGCATTTTGAAGTTCTGCATAAATAGTCAAACGCCGCATACGCTCGGAAAGGGCATTGGCCGCATTGAGCACCAGTTCAAATTCACCTTCAGAACTGGCTCTGGATGCCGATTCCACGCTTTTGAAAATACGCCAGTTGACTGTTTCCAAACGCCGAGCCAGATCATAATCTTCCATGGCCAGAAACATTCGACCATAGGCGACATGAACCTGAGTAATAACAGCCATGCTCAACGCGATGCGGCGCATGTCAGCAAGTCTTTTCTGCTGTTCAGCAGCATTGATAACCGTGGGTGCGGTAAACAGATTGACCAAGTTGCCGGAGACCTGAACTGCGGCTTGCATCCAGGTATTGTTGGCTAACATGGAGTTGGAGTTCCACGTGGCGGTATCGGATATCTGGAGTCCTGGAAACAGGCTTAAATAGGCCAGTTTGATCTCTTCGGCTGAGTTGCGGGTTGCATAGTCTTCCTGACGCAGTTCCGCACGATTATACAGGGCGAGATATTCCAAATGATCGATGGCAGCCGGTGGGTTGGGTGTCATCAGATCCTTTTCAGTTGGCAAAGCCAGAGAAAACGGCGTTCCCGGTGGTAGGTTCATTAAGGCTGCAAGTTCGGTTTTAGCGATCCACATTTTGTGGCGCATCTCTTTGAGCTTACGTTCCACCTGAAGCAGTGTGCGCTGAAAATTTAACGTTTTCAGCGGCGCACGAATCTGTTTCTCTTCCATTTCTCGGGCACGTTGCAATACCAATGTGGTCTTTTTCAGCAGGGCATCGACATCATCTTTAAGATAGGCTGCACCAACGGCGCGCCAATAGGAAGTGCGTACATCCTTAATGATGTCCTGGATCACCTTACGCCGTTTTTCACGTGCGATGAGAATATCGTTGGCGCTCTGTTTGGAGCGAATATAGCTGATACCAAAGTCCAATACATTCCAAGTCAGGCTCATATCCGCTGAGCTGAGGTTCTTCTCCTGAGAGGTTGAAGCGACCAAAGATTGAGAACCATCCAGCAAAGAGCGTGATACACCACCGCTGTCATTGGAGCGCGCATTACTGCTTAGCGTTGTTGACAGTCGAGGCAGTAGTTCAAGACGAGAGAGTTCATATTTGCCTTTAAGGGCCTCTTCTTCCATCAATTTCAGGCGCTTTTCCACATTGTACTTGATGGCACGTGCCATCGCTTCGTACATGGTGATCGGCCCTCTGACTGGTTCCTGAGCGGTAAACAACTCTTTCCGGTCTTCATCCATTCTCGCCCGGACATCAAAATCTGATACCGGATCGAGCATGGTTTCGCATCCGGTCAGCAGAAGCGAACCGAATAGCAGAGTGAGGAGTAAAGAAAATCGATTATCTACAGGCATGAGAGACGCCCTTACTGATAAAAAAAAAAAAA
>JADFWU010000073.1 GCA_015234045.1 Magnetococcales bacterium | reverse complement strand
TGATGATCTGCTTCGCATATCAAAAGCGGCGCAAAAACATCACCAGGGCTTCCACTCAGGTTGTGATTCATTGTCAAGTTTTGATCTATGTTCTTTGATCTGTTAATCTGATTGATATTCATTCTCATGATGACGTTCCAGCCGAGATACAATCACTCATGACGGAAAGCGCAAATACCTTGAAAGAAATAAAGACTGACCAGGACTATGGTGAAATTTACCGTGGTGTATTGGATACGCTACGTGAAGGGGTCTACATAACCAATCAGGAGCGTAAGATCTCCTTTTGGAATACTGGGGCTGATGCGATTACCGGTTTTTCCGAGGATCAAATGGTGGGCCAGTATTGCCATAAAAATGGTTTAAAACATATTGATGAACAAGGAAAAGTGTTATGTGATTCTGGGAAATGTCCGGTGTTGTTGGCGATTCGTGAAGGTGAGATCAGCGAAACGGAGACATTTTTACGGCATCATAAAGGTCATCGGGTTCCGGTTTTTGTTCGAACAGCACCGATTCGTTCAGGGCAAGGTGATATCGTTGGTGCTTGTGAGGTGTTCAGTGATATTTCTTCAAAAATGGCTATTCGCAAGCAGATTCAAGAGCTTGAGAAGTTGGCCATGCTGGATTATCTGACTCAGCTTGCCAACCGGCGTTATGTGGACAAGGAGCTTGAGCGCCGTGTGCAAAGTGTCAGAGACACACATATGGGTGTTGGTGTCATTTTTTACGATATTGACCATTTCAAACAGATCAATGATAACTATGGTCATGATGTGGGCGATAAGGTGATTCGTATGGTTTCCGCAACGCTGAGAAATACGTTACGGGCAGCGGATCTGATCGGTCGTTGGGGTGGTGAAGAGTTTATCGAGATTGTTCCCAATTTGGATCAGAAAGTGCTGGAAAAAATCGCTGAACGCAATCGAGTTTTAATTGAAAAATCAAAGTTTAAGCTTGTAGATCAGGAGGTCGCCGTGACCGTTTCAATCGGTGCTACAATGATCCAACCTGAAGATGACATGGAATCCCTTCAAAAACGCGCCGACCAATTGATGTATCAAAGCAAAAGCCAAGGGCGTAATCGCGTTAGTATGGGATAGTGATTTTAATTGGACTGTATGAAACTATTTTTGCCTGAAATAATAATTTTAATAATATTAATGAATCTTATAATTGTTTTTACTCCAATCTAATATAGTGAATTCGTCTAAAAATTGAACAGTCAGCCGTTCCATCCCTGGTGATATTTTTGCTCTGATGATCTGCTTCGCATAGCAGTCCGCAATACGAACCCGCCCGGTTCAGCGAGTGGTTGTTCAGTCAGTGTATTACAGGTGAGAGGATTTCATCGAATACCTGGAGATTATCTGCATACCGGTCTAAAATCATACAAAATTCATAAAATTTACCCATCAATTGCAAATCAAACCTCATCGTCTAATGCATTCTCTCTGCTTGAGGAAGGTAACATAGAAAAAATAACTGAGTCGCTACCACGATGAACTTGGAAACGTAATGAGATATCAATTGCTTTTGGTTTTGCTATTACTTTTTGTCTGTGCAGGACATCTGCGGGCAGAAGTGCCAGAACTTACCGTGGGTATCTACGATAATCCTCCACAGGTATTTCAAGACGAAGACAAAACACCGCGTGGTATCTATGTAGATTTGATTCAGGAGATAGCGCGTCAAGAAGGTTGGCAGATTCAATTTGTTTGGGGTTCATGGGCCCAACATCTGGAGGCTTTGAAACAGGGGCAGCTTGATCTGATTACCACCATTGCTTACGACGTTGGTCGCGATAAGTACATTGATTATAGTCAAGAGCCTGTGGTGCTGGTTTGGGGACAGATCTACCAAAAAAACACGCTGGAATTGAACAATATTCTGGATCTAAAAGGCAAAAAAATTGCCGTAATGCGTAACGGTTTATTCGGCATTCGGTTGTCTGAGTTGTGCAATAAGTTCCAGGTTGACTGTGAAATCATGCCTGTCCAAGGGTATCGGGATGCGATGCACGCCGTTTCCGAAGGTCATGCCGATGCGGCGGCTATTAATAGTTTGTTCGGATATGCTTTTGAGCATGAATTTAAGGTCACTCGCAGCGCCATTATTTATGAGCCGTTCGGCTTGCGTTTTGCCGCACCAGAAGGCGCACATTCAGAAATATTGCAGACCATTGATGCTTATTTGAAAAAATGGAAGGCTGACAGCGACTCTTTCTATTTTAATACGCTTGCTACTTATACGGAAACAGGTCGTTGGACGCCGCCTGCTTGGTTGCGTTGGTTGTTGATTAGTGCTGCTGGCTTATTGATTCTATCCTCTATATGGACACTTTTCATACGGGCCAAAAAAATCGAGTTGGCCCGTTTCAAAGCCACCTTGGATCGTATCCAAGACTGTGTATTCATGTTCAGGCCGGATGATCTTCAATTCATCTACGTCAATAACGGTGCTGAGATTCAAGTGGGGTTTGAACGGCATGAACTCCTCAGAATGACACCAATTGATATCAACCCGACCCTTACACTAATAAAATTCCAAAAAATTCTCCAGCCACTCATTGAAAAACCAGGTCACCCTTATGTCTTCGAGACATGTCACAGGCATAAGAATGGTCAAGAAGTGCCTGTTGAAATGACTGTGCAATTTGTTTCATCAAAATCTGGTAAGCCAAGGTTTGTCGCTGTTGTTCGCGATCTCACTGAACGTAAAAAAGCAGAGGAGAGTCAACGAAAAAACATGCATTGGTTGGAGACTTTTAACCACTTGCAGGATCAATTGATCGCACCGGGAGTGACAAAGGACAAATTGTCACTTATTACTGAAAAAGCTGTTGACACTTTCAAATTGGATTTTTGCAGAATCTGGGTGATAAATCCAGGAGATAGCTGTGATGATTGTATCCATCTTCAAGGGGATGATCCCAAATGTCAGCAACAGGAACGCTGTCTTCATCTTATCACCAGTGAAGGGCGGTATACCAATATTGATGGTACTCACCGGAGAGTACCAATTGGTGCCTTCAAAATCGGTTTGCTTGCCTTTCAGAAAGAGACAAGTTTTTTGACAAATAGTGTAGTCACTGAGCCGCGCATTCATGATCCAGAGTGGGCGCGAAAGCTTGGTTTAGTCTCTTTTGCCGGGTACAGGCTACAAGATAGAAACGGCTGTAGTGTGGGGGTGTTTGCCATGTTCTCGAAGCATCCCCTCAGTGAAGATGAAGATGCCATGTTGCGTAGTCTTGGTCAGTCAGCGTCTCAAGTTATCGTTGCAGGTCAAGTGGATCAAGAACTGCTCCTGGCCAAAGAGAAAGCAGAGATCGCCAATGAAGCAAAAAGTGCCTTCCTGGCCGCGATGTCGCACGAGATCCGAACACCCTTGAACGCCATTTTGGGCATGGGCGAAATTATCAAAGACACCAAGCTTACAGAGTCGCAAGCGTGGTGTCTCAATACACTCAATCGTTCAGGTGAAGTGCTACTGGCCTTGATTAATGACATCCTGGATCTGTCAAAAATTGAAGCAGGTCAATTGGTGTTGGAAGAAACGGCATTTGATCTTCATCAGTCGATGAAGGAGACAGTTGAGATTTTTTCTTTCACGGCACTGGAAAAAGGGCTCCAATTAGAACTGCACGTGGATGATAAAGTACCGCATTGGGTGCAAGGTGATCCAACCAGATTGCGTCAAATTCTGCTGAATTTAATTGGGAATGCCATTAAATTCACAAAAGAGGGAGGCGTAACCGTTCATGTAGCCGTGAGTAGCAATGATCACGTCTCTTTTTCTGTTTCTGATACTGGTCCAGGAATTTTAGAGGATAAACAAGAGGAGATCTTTCAGCCTTTTACTCAGGCTGATACATCCACAACACGTAAACATGGTGGCACGGGGCTAGGGCTCACGATTTGCCAACGGCTTGCAAGTTTGATGGGTGGGCGTTTGCACTTGAAAAGTAAACTGGGCGATGGCAGTCAGTTTACTTTTTTAGCACCACTGACGAGGATAGCTTCAAAGAGTCATCCAGAGACAGTAGGCGATAAAAAGGCATCAGAATTAATAGAGCATGTACCGCATGAGCCGATGAATATTAACATTCTATTAGTCGATGATACGCCGGAAAATCTGATGGTGATTCAAGCGTTTCTGGAAAATACACCATGCCGGTTGGATATTGCCAAAAATGGTGCTGAAGCTGTCGAGAAATTTATAAACGGTGTTTTTGACTTGGTTCTGATGGATATTCAGATGCCTGTGATGGATGGTTATGAAGCAACCAGAAAAATTCGCGCTTGGGAAAGAGATTTGGCTGTTGATCCTACGCCAGTTATTGCTCTGACAGCCCATGCGCTACAGGAAGAAGTTAAACAGATTCACGATGCAGGCTGTGATTTGCATTTGACAAAGCCGATTAGAAAAAAACGCCTAATTGAGACACTACGCGAATTTTCAAAAAATAAGCGCGGTATGATGCCACTATCAGAAACGCATTCAGCGTCATGTTCAGAAGATATACCCCTTCAAAGTTCGGCTATGTGCGGTGCAATCAATAAAACACGTTTTGAAGAGTTTTCTGAAGATTGTGATGGAGATATTGCGCCATTTTTAAACGTTTTTCTTGAGAAACTGCCGATCCGTATAAAGGATATCACGGATTCAGCTAAACAAGGCGATCACGATGCTATGGCTAAAGCAGCGCATACCCTCAAAGGTTCTGCTGCCGTTGTGGGTGCAGATCGGCTTGTTGAAATGACACTTCAGTTTGAAAGGATGGGAAAATCTGCTCAAACGCCAAAGGGTGAAGAGAGTTTGATCGCCATTATGAGTGAGGCAGAAGCAGTTCAATCGGAATTGGAACAGGTTATTATGGGCTTGAAAGAGGACTCCAACTGAGCTGTATGGTAATGATAATCACCTAGATTACAATATGTTAGATGATGTCTTGTGAAACTTTTACTCTGTTTAGAGGGACTAACTAAGTAAGCAGTCTTTTGTCTCTCCAACAAACGGAGGTGATCCATGACTGACATACGCCAGACCAAATCATCCGAGTCACGTTATTCCGCCAGCCAGCGGGTTACGTGGTTATCCGTTGGTTTTAATCTATTTTTGGCGGGTCTGAAAATTGCTGCTGGTTTGATCGGTCGTTCTTCTGTCATGGTCGCTGATGGGATTCATTCTCTGTCAGATCTGGTTTCAGATGGTGTTGTCCTATTGGCTCTGCGCTGGGCCAAGGAGCCGCCTGATCGGGAGCATCCCAGCGGTCATGGCAAGTTTGAAACCTTGGCAACGCTGTTTTTGGCACTCGGATTGTCCATGGTGGCATTGGGTATCGCTTACGATGCTATTACAGAAATGCTGAAGGATACGCCTCCGGTCATTCCTTCCCAAATTGCCCTTTGGGGCGCAGTTCTATCCATTGCAATCAAGGAGTGGCTCTATCACGTCACGGTACGGGTAGGGCGGCATCATGATTCGCCTGCCTTGATCGCCAATGCGTGGCACCACCGCTCCGATGCTATTTCATCAATAGCGGCATTGATTGGAATTGCCGCTGCCATGATGGGTTTTCCATTGATGGATCCCATGATGGCGATTTTTGTCGCGCTGTTTATTGGAAAAATGGGGTGGACTTTTCTGCAAACCTCACTTCAAGAACTCGTAGAGCACGACCTAACTAAACCCACTTTGGAACGCATGGAGCAGACGCTTCTGTCAGTTCCTGGAGTGATCAGTGTTCACCAGCTCAAAGGACGTCGTCTCGGACCTGATCGGGCTGTTGAATGTCACATTGTGGTCAATCCATTTCTGACCGTATCAGAAGGCCATCAAATCGCTCGAAAAGCTGAACAAGCGCTAAAAGAGAGTGCACCAAATCTACGCCATATCCTGACCCATGTGGATATTGAAGACGAACAGAGTGAGTTTGATTCCAGTCCTGTTTTCCATGATCAACTGGAACAACAAATCAATGCTCTGTTGGCCGAAGTAGAAGCATTTCAAGCTGTACAAAACATCACTACACACCAAACAGCAAGCGGTATGTTTCTGGAAATAACCTTGGTAGAAGGTTCAAACGGATCAATCAAAAAGCTTCATGAACAAGCCGCGCGTTTTCGCCAGAAGCTGAAAGGAGCCATACCGGTGTCTGATGCGGTGATCCATTTACTATTGAGCGGAGATAGGCCAAAAAAAACGGGAATGACGGAATCATTAAGATGAGGGATGCTCGATCGGCTTTAGCCGGTATCGGGGTTTTCAGTCTGCCAATAGGAACCTACCCGCTTCAGCGGATGGTTGTTCGGTTTATTTGCTTTCTCAACCAAAATTAAGTGAATATCACCGTACCCTAATAAGGGCCACGGAAAAATATGGTCTCATGCTCCAGGGATGGTTCAATATGTTGAATGCGCTCTTAAGTGCCTTGCCTACAAATAGTTTTGGAGCTCATATCTACCCTGGGCACAGCACCGTTATACAACAGCTTTATAACAAACTGTCCCCAAAGAAACTTGTGCTGATTGATCCATGGTTTGAAGGCGTTCCACAAGCAGTAACCCACTATTTCCATGAGCCTATGACCACTAAGCAGGTGACCATGTGGCAAGGTATTCCTTTTGAATTTTCCTCTGTGATTCCAGAGCGCCAATTACACTGGTTGGTCATTCAGGGTGTTAAAGATTCTCTTCAATTACGTCGAGAAATTGAGATTTTTTTCTGTAAGCTTGCTGATAATGGGGTGTTGGCGGTTATTGAGTCATTGCAGCAAGATGAACTACGTCTTCTACTTGCCTATTATGAAAAAGCCGGACTGTTCACCATCACACATTTAGGCATTGATGGCTTTATTGTGCAGCGTAAGAGTGGTCTGCCCGATCAGGCCGCGTCGGCCATGCTGAAGAAGATAACGCAAACGACAATATTGACCCCTTTGATTGGTGCACGAAAAGAGGAGACAGCCCCATCGGAAAGTCATCAGTTTGTTTTTGAAATTATGGAACAGACGGTTATTAATCGGCCATGGCAAGAACAGGACTTAAGTGTTTATTGTCTTGATTTTCAGTCTGAAATTGCTCTATTAACCCGTGGTGCAAAATGGCAAACTTTGCAAGAAGCCACATTTCACTATTTACCTCAATATCACCAAACTAAACAGTTGATTGCTACGCCCTTTTCTCAACTGAATGAATGGGCTAAAGCCGCGCCAAAATCATCAGGTAAAGTGATTTTTCTTTTCTCAATGGGTCGTTGTGGTTCAACGCTGGTCAATCAAATTTTTCGTGCCATTCCTGATTTTGTTGCGCTGTCAGAACCAGACGCGCATACCAATATTGCTATGGTCCGTCAACGCTATGGATCTCTTCTGGACAGCCAGCTAAAACCCCTGATTCAAAGTTGCCTAACCCTTGATCAAGCTGCCGTTAACCAATACGCATCTCAAGGATTTCTAGTCAAATTTCGCAGTCATGTCACCCCACTGATATCTCTCTATCATCGCAGCAGACCGGACGCGCACATCCTTTATATGTATCGAGATGCCCGCCCATGGAGATGTTCTGTTACCCGTAACTGGTATCATAACAACCCGGAAAACATGGCCCAGGCTTGGGCTTCAAACATGGCTCAAGCACAGCAAGCCCAACAAAGCGGCGTTCCGCTCATTCCGATCCGATATGAATCACTGCTGGAACATCCCCATGAGACTTTGCAAAAGCTGTTTGCAATGATCGGCGTACCCTCACTACCGATGGAAAAATTATCTGCCATTCTCAACCGAGATTCCCAAAGCGCATCACCATTGGCTAAAGACCGCCATGATCAGTGCGATGACCAGTTATGGAGCACAGAAAAAGAACACGCTTTTCTCGAAACAATTGCACGACATCCCATCGTTAACACGCCAAGCTTCCGACTTCCCAATACCCTATGATGTGGCAAGTCAAACAAATCTGGAGCATGGGTAGAATACATGAATATCTTCTACCTGGACCGTGATATCCAACGTGCTGTTCGTTACCATTCAGATCAGCATGTGGTGAAAATGGTGTTGGAGACAACGCAGATTCTCTGCTCTGTTCTGTGGCGTTATGGCGTGGAAGCCCCTTACCGTTTAACACATGCCAACCACCCCTCCGTGCTCTGGGTTGGTGACAGCCTGCGGCACTACCGTTGGACTTACCGTTTCGGAAGCGTATTGTGTGATGAGTATACCTATCGATTTGGCAAGATTCACAAATGTCAGACGGTTATCTCGACATTACCAGAATACCCACCTATCCCGGACGAAGAGTGGCGTGATCCGCCTCAGGCCATGCCAGAGCAGTATCGTTCTGATGATGTTGTTGAAGCATACCGTCGCTACTACCGAGCTGAAAAATCGTCATTTGCTAGAAAGGGATCCGCAAAATGGAGTCGAAGACGGGTTCCTCCGTTCATGAAACCAGAGAGTCGCTTGATGGGTGGTACTTCTATGCATTAAGCCTACAATACAGCCATTATCCGGGATATGAACGACTTGGAGATGACTCCACAGATCATGGTGGGTAAATAGCCACTTGCTCCACTTCTAAATATGCTCTATCCCGTGCTTTTCACTCTCATACTATCGAATAATTCAGTGGATAATACAGGGAAAAATTCCGGCAATATCAACCGGCAATATCAACCGGCAATATCAACCGGCAATATCAACCGGCAATCATAGGCCGTGCATGTCGATATACATTGCTGATATTATGAAGAATAAATCAACTCTATAAACAGGCAATAATGACCGGCAATGCAAAGCACATCATTGATGGAACCAATGGTTCCAACCCAATCGAAGGAATTGGATGATCTGACCTTTGAGTTAGTCCAACAGGCCTCCACTCTGGCAGGGCGATTAAATCAAACAGTGGCACGCTCTGTTGCCGGGATAGTACGCTCAATGAACTGCTACTATAGCAACTTGATTGAGGGGCATAACACACATCCTGTAGATATTGATCGGGCATTGTCTGATGACTATTCCCTGGATCAAAAACAACGGGATCTTCAGTTGGAAGCGAATGCGCATATTCACGTTCAAGCATTGATTGATGAATACCCCTTGCCTTATGCGCCCACCAGTCCTGAGTGTCTAAAGTGGGTGCATAGAGAGTTTTATGCGCACCTTCCAGATAGCTTAAGGTGGGTTGAAAACCCAGAGACTGGAGAAAGAGTAGAGATAATTCCCGGTGCATTCAGAAAAAAGGATGTTCGGGTGGGTGGACATATTGGTATTGCTCCTGAAAGCATAGACCGATTCATGAGACGCTTTCAGGATGTGTATTCCCACGGTTCAACATTGGATCGTATTAAGGCCATTCCAGCCGCACACCATAGATTATTATGGATTCATCCATTTTTGGATGGTAACGGTAGAGTGGCTCGGCTAATGACCCATGCAATTTTAAAAGAGTGCGAAGTTGGAAGTGGTCTATGGTCAGTTTCACGAGGGCTTGCACGTCAGGAGAAAAGATACAAGGAGTTGTTGATGGGGGCAGATATGCCACGTCAAGGAGACCTGGATGGCCGGGGGCATTTGTCTCTAAAGCAGCTTAATGTATTCAGTCAGTTCATGTTGGAAACAGCTATTGATCAAGTGGTTTTCATGGGGGAACTACTTGACCCGGCAGGACTGGCAGAGCGTATTGATCGATATGTACAGCAGAATGCAGTACCAAAGGGGACCAATCGTGTATTACGTGAGGTCTTATTTGCTGGTGAAATCAGACGCAGTGATGTGGCAAATCTGACAGGTCTTCAAATGCGCCATGCTAGAAACGTTGTTAATAAGTTGTTGGCACTTGGTTTGTTGCGTACTGAAGGACCAAGAAAACCTTTGAGATTAGGGTTCCCGGTAGATGTCTTGGATGATTGGTTTCCAAAGCTCTATCCAATGAAAATGCGATCAGGCTAGTGTCTTTCTAGGGTCTTGGGGCGTGAAGGAACTCCTGAGCTTTCAGCTTTTCAAGACTGGATGACTGTCAGGCCACCAACAGACATTAAAGCAGGTTCAAATTGCTTTAAGTCAGTAATCACGATGGACTGATAAACAAGCCGCTGAAAAGAAAGTGTCCGCATTGTCTGAAGAGTGGGAACAAATCCAGATCCAAAGCTATGATGTGTATGTGAAGCCTGATCAGAGAGCCGCTAGAAGGGCATCGCAAAGGATTCTTTTTAAGTGATTGATTTATGGCGTCCCCAAGGGGATTCGAACCCCTGTTGCCGGCGTGAGAGGCCAGAATTCAGTTAATGAAATCAATTGGCTTGCGACGGGCAAGTGGTAACGTTTCAAGGATCACAAGTAAACATCGTTTATATATACTTGACCTGTGATGTAAAGAGCAAAACCGACTATTCACCACCCTTTGCAGGGGTGGTGTTATTGTTTGGTGGCTATAGGGTTCGATAAGGTGGCCGTGAATCGAAAGTTGAAAAAGCTCCTGACAGATTATGATAGACAAAGACTAGGGTTTCATAGCTGCCTGATTGTTCATAGCTAAATTGCTATTGATTGATTATGCGGCTGATATGCTGATTGTATATATAACTGGCAAGTGTTATATATATAACCATGTCCTATTCAATAAAAATCCGACGAGAAGCCAAACGTAAGCTTCAGAATCTGACATCAAAAACACGGCTTCGGATCGTTGATAAAATCATGGAGCTTGGACAAGATCCAGATTCCATCACACTGGATACCAAGTCTCTGACGGGAACAGATTTGTACCGGCTGAGGGTTGGTGGATGGCGTGTGATCTATGACCGTCAGGACGCTGTGAAAATCATCGCTATCGAACGTATACGGTCCAGAGGAGATGTGTACAAATGAACTTACAGGTCATCAAAGGAATGGACGGTCAGGACGAGTATGTTCTTGTGCCCGTAAAGGTTTTTGAAGCCCTAAAAAGTGAAATCGAAGATGAGCTATCAGATCTGGATATCACTGTTGGCGAGAGTGATGAATATGAAGATTTTGAACCAGCTGACTATATTCAGAATCCAGTGGCTCTTGCTAGACTAAAAGCCGGTCTCAAGCAGATTGAACTTGCTGAACGCATGGGGGTTTCCCAAGCCTATATCAGCAAACTAGAGCACTCAAAAGAGGTGAAAAGCAAGACGTTAAAGCGGGTTCGTATTGCTTTAAGTCAGTGATAGTTGTCTTCATTCATCAAATAAATGAAGATGTCCGATTTCCAGGACCAGGTTAAGCAGATCTGGCCAGCGCTGGAGATGGCTATAGCCAAACCATGGACTAAACGTCCGTTCTGAATAACTTTGATGAATGATGGTTGTGGGTTCGTTTAAACCTCATTCACCCTTCTCCAATAGACCACCATATCCACCCTTCTGATACAGTTGAGCCACCGCACCTTTCCCGGCTGAGAGGCGTTCGCTATAGCGTGCTGGCATGGTCGGGCTTTTCCATCGGCCTGCTTGCATTATCGCGCTTAATTCCGCGCCATTCGCGG
>JADFWU010000072.1 GCA_015234045.1 Magnetococcales bacterium | reverse complement strand
AACCAAGAAATTTATCAAACCGCCCGTGATACCAGCTTTCAAAGCCCTTAAAGAAGCGCTGGATGCCCAACAGGATTGGAGTGATGCCGCACTGGAAACCACATTCAAAGCCATTTTGGCCGACTCTGGTCTCGGCATGGGCAAGCTGGCTCAACCAGTCCGCATCGCGTTAACCGGCGGCCCTATTTCGCCGGGTATCTACGAAGTTCTACGCCTGCTTGGGCGTGACAAAGCACTGCCTCGTATGGCTATCGCTCTGGAAGAGTTTGAAAAAATTGTTGAGAGCCTCAACCAGTAAATTTCATCCATAATGTTGCTTGACCACCTTCGGACACGCTGTTAATAATAGCGGCCATTGGTGGATCGTCTAACGGCAGGACAGAGGACTCTGACTCCTCTAATCTAGGTTCGAATCCTAGTCCACCAGCCAAAAAAAAAGACCAGCGTCTCAAGCGTTGGTCTTTTTTTTTGTCGCCTGCCCTACCTACCGATTATACTAGATGGGCTTGGTCGTACATCCAAAACTAATATCCAAGTGACCAGTTTGTCACTATAAACACAATATTTAATGAGGAATCAACATCATGGCAGACCTAGACGGCAACAAGGAAGCCTCAAAATATCATCTTGACACACCCGCCACCAGTGAGGCATTCATGATGAAAGGCTCCAATGCTCTGGATTGGGGCATGAAAAACCGCATGTCCAATATTTTTAATCCAGAAACCGGTCGTACCGTGATGTTGGCCGTGGATCACGGTTACTTCATGGGACCAACTACCGGTTTGGAACGAATTGATGTTACTATTGTTCCATTGTTAAAATATGCCGATACTCTGATGTGTACACGTGGCATCCTGCGCAGCACCGTACCGCCCACCTTTACCAAAGGTATCGTTATGCGGGCTTCCGGTGGTCCAAGCATTCTGTCCGAACTGTCCAATGAGAATATCGCGGTCAGCATGGAAGATGCCATCCGTATGAATGTTTCCGCTATGGCGGTTCAGGTGTATGTTGGCGGCAAGTTTGAAACGCAATCCATCCACAATTTGACCCGCTTGGTGGATATGGGCAATCGCTACGGCATCCCAGTGTTGGGTGTCACTGCCGTTGGTCGTGACATGGCACGTGATGCCAAGTATATGCGACTGGCCAGCCGGATCTGTGCTGAACTCGGCGCTTCCTACATCAAGACATATTATGTAGAAAAAGATTTCGAGACCGTCACCGCATCCTGCCCTGTGCCTATCGTGATTGCCGGTGGTAAAAAACTGCCTGAACTGGACGCACTGACTATGGCACACAACGCCATTCAACAAGGCGCTTCCGGCGTGGATATGGGACGCAATATCTTCCAATCCGATGCGCCAGCCGCCATGATCCAAGCCGTGCGTGCCGTGGTACACCAGGATATGAAGCCCAAAGACGCTCTGGATCTCTATGAGACACTGAAGAACGAAGGATAAGTGAGTATCAATCCATCTTGAAAAAGGACACACCATGCAGAGCCACTGGTCTGACACGCTTGCTAAGTCGTTTGTGGAAAAGTACCAGAAGAAATGGAGTAAAGCGGTAGCATTACGCACATATTCCAGTCGTTTGCTAGGTCAAAATCCTGCACTGGTTCTGCATGGTGGTGGAAACACATCAGTGAAAGATCACTGCTGCGATCCCTTGGGAAATCGCATCCCCGCACTCTACGTCAAAGCCTCTGGTTCAAATCTGGCCACCATCAAACCTCGTGGTCACGTGTCATTGGATTTGGTCTATTTGAGAAAACTCCAAGCTCTGACACATCTTACAGACAAACAGATGTCGGACTGCCTCAGAATCAAACGTCTGTGGAGAAAATCAGGCAATGCCTCCATTGAGTCATTGATGCACGCTTTCATCACTCGGAAATATGTCGATCACACCCATCCCGATGCCATACTCGCTCTGACCAATCGACCCGATGGCGATAAAATCGTTCAAGACGTGCTTGGCGAGAATGTGTCGCTTTTGGAATATGTACACCCTGGTTTTCAACTCTCCAAAGCCGCTGGCAATGTGTTCGCATCGGCCACAGAGAACAGAGGCATCGTACTGATGAAACACGGCTTGGTCACTTGGGGTGACACTGCCCGTGATTCCTATGAAGCCACCATAAAACTGGTGGATAAAGCTGAAAAATGGTTGGCAAAAACATCGGTTCAAGTGTGTATGCTGCCTGGCACACCCTCCATGGAACAGGCACGTCAAAACTACCAAACATTGGCACCACGTCTCAGAAGCGCTCTATCAACGGCAACAGGTAATCCTGATCGACCTTGGAACAGAGCTATTTTGCATCATTTGGTTTCTGATGAGATCCTGTTTTTCCTCAACAGTACACATGGCAAGGCCATGGCCAATACGCCACCGCTGACAGCCGATCATCTGATCCGTACCAAACCCTTCCCGCTCTGGTTGGACACTATGGATCAACTGGATGATGCACTCAAAACCTATGCCGTAACCTATGATCACTATTTCGATGCTCATGCAAATAAAAAAACACATCAAAAACATAGATTTGACAGCATTCCTCGGGTAATTCTATCGCCTCAATTCGGTGCAATCTGCATGGGTCATACGAATCGGGAAGCGACTATTGTTCGGGACATCACCAATCAAACATTGAAAACCAAACGTCTCATTGCCGACAGTGGTTCAGACTATGAAGGTTTGAGTGATAATCATCTGTTTGATATGGAATACTTTGGCCCTCAACTGGCCAAACTCGACCAGGAAAAACCACCCGCACTTTTCGATCGTATTGCCTTGGTTACCGGTGCTGCCGGTGCCATTGGCTCGGGCTTGTGCCGCTCCCTGCTTGAAGCAGGCTGCCATGTGGCCGCCACCGACCTTGCTGGACCCGCTTTGGACAGCCTCGTCTCAACGCTGGAAGAAGATCATCAAGGCCGCATTATCGGTATTGCTCTGGATGTAACCGACCCTGATTCCGTATCAGCTGGCTTCAATCGCATTATCGCTACTTGGGGCGGTTTGGACCTGGTGGTTATCAATGCCGGTCTTGCCCATGTCTCGACCCTGGCGGATATGGACCTGAAAAAATTTCAACTGCTGGAAAAAGTCAACGTGGAAGGCACCCTCAATCTGCTTTCTGAATCGGGCCGTTTCTTTAAAAAACAAGCTTTGGGCGGTGATATTGTTTTAATCTCCACCAAAAATGTTTTCTGCCCAGGTGCCAGTTTTGGTGCCTATTCTGCAACCAAAGCCGGCTCCCACCAACTGGCCCGTATTGCCAGCCTTGAAATGGCTGATATGGATGTACGAGTCAATATGGTCTCACCGGATGCGGTATTTTCCGATGGTGCGCGTAAATCCGGCCTGTGGGCCGAAGTCGGACCAGACCGCATGAAAGCGCGTAACCTGGATGAAGCCGGTCTGGAAGCGTACTATCAACAGCGCAACCTGCTCAAAGCCCGCGTTACAGCGGAACATGTTGGCCGGGCGGTACTTTTCTTTGCAACCCGCCAAACGCCTACATCCGGCGCAACCATTCCTGTGGATGGCGGCTTGCCAGACTCAACACCAAGATAGGAAAACAGCACCCCTTATGACCCCTCGGCATCCTCGCGCTCAGGAACTGGTACAACAGGGCCTCTTTGCCCGTCTTTCCACGTTTTCCGACCTTGAAGAACGCATTAGCCTGTTGCCGGAGATAGATCAGCAAGCCGCTTTTGCTGCCTTTGCCGAAGCGTTCATCGCCACACGCCGTTTGGTGATGGCTTTGGAAATCTGGCCTGTACCACTGAAACCAACATTTCATAAGACACCCACTGAGCAGGATGGTTTTCAAGGTGTTTTCAAAACGCCTTCCGGCCACTATATGGGCTATACCACCCTGTTTCAGGATCAGAGAAAATCACCCAAACCGAAGATTTTTGATCCATTTTTCAACTGGCGTGGCCCTATGGCCCATCGGTTGATCATCACCAATGTATCTGAACTGCCCAATGCACTGAATCGACAGGATGGATTTTATACCATTCGCGGTACAGACCTGGATCGACTCAGTGCAGCCGATTTCATGGTGATTCAGCGTTGGTTGCAAAATGGTGGAATCCGCATGCGTCATCCATCCAACCCGCGTTGGTTGGAACCGGTTACCGAAGCCATCAATGACTATCTTGCTGATGACGACCGACTGACACTGATCATGCCACCAGGTCTGGATCTTTCTCGGCTCTGTTTGAACCTCGTCCAGCAATTGGGATCACATCGAACTGCGCTAATCGTCACTGATAGTTTGGCGGGTATACGTAAACTGATCCACCATTGGGAATGTATTGTCGGCTGGTCAACAATCGCTTGTCTGCCGCTCTGTGCAGACAATTTACCGGGCGGCGCAACTGATTTACCGCGTTTTCGGCCTATGGATCTGGATTTTCATCTGGCTGGTTCTCATGATACGGTTAAGCATTTTCTCAACTGGCGCTTTTCCGGTATTCGGGTAATCATTACCACATTTTCCAGCGTGGATCTTATCGCTGATGTGGTTGAAGGTGCGTTGGATCTGGCCTTGGTGCTCAATGCCCAACATCTGGTCGGTAAAAAAGCCGCATCGGATGCCAATCTACTGGATGACAGCTGGCTACCGATTCGCACCAGAATCTGTATTGCCCATAAGCCTCACTGTTTTGATATCACCAAGCGCACTCCACAAGGTGATCCGCGTTCGCTCTGGAGTCTGAGCGATTCCGCACTGACCGGAATGATTCATCACGCCATAACCCTGGATCAGGCTCAGAAAAAACGCTTACTGCCGCGTTTAACCATCCGTCCCTTTCCCGTGGAAAGCGCTGATCTTGAGACCACACGCCTGTTTGACAGCGTGCTTGAATCAGAGAAACCGAGCCATATCACCGCGTTCTATCCTGCTGTCAAAATCATCAAAACGCTTATATCTACGATTGATGAAGCGGAAGTGTCCAAAAAATCAGCCGTGCAGCTGCGTCCTGTTTTGGGCGCACAACCCGCTTGGGAGCGCACCGGCCTGATTGCAGCCGACCTGCCAAAAAAACAGACCATGATCCAACTGACAACGCGGGCGCTGCTGTATGAGGATCAGACAATCCCAACTTCACTGGTTATGGTGGTTAATCCATTAAAATCCCGCGAAGATCTGCCAGCCATTATCGCCTATTTGATGGATGAATCAGGCTCGGCAGAGTCGGTTGATCTGTGCATTCCACTACCTGGAGATATCAAAGAACATCAGTGGGATATTGAACCACTGATGGTGATCCTGCAAACACTCCGAGAGATTGATCCAAGCTTTGACAACCTGTGCCATCAACTGGCAGTTTCTGCGGGTCAGCAAGGGTGTTGGGAGCTCTCTGCCCTGGCGGATTGGATCACACCTCTGGACAGCGGTGATGAGGACAACGCCTGGCATGATGATATCGTGCAACAAGTGATGGAACTGCTGCATCACCCTTGGGATTATCACTACGGTGCATTTCTAACATGGTCTCAACAACGCGGCCACGGCAATGTGCCTACCAAGGATGAAGAAAACCCTGAACTGTCGGCCTGGGCACAAAGCCAAAGAACACTCTGGCGCAAAGGGGAATTGGGCGAAGCATGGGCGACTTTGTTGGATCGAGCTGGTTTTATTTGGGATCCAGACAATTTTGCCTGGCATAAATCTCTTTCTGATCTAATGCACTTCAAAGGTCAAACCGGACATTGTCGCGTTCCCAAAAAATGGGATGATGATCCCGAACTTGCCAAATGGGTCATTGCCCAACGCCGCCTTGACCAACTGGGCACGCTATCGGATGAATACCGTCAGAAACTGGATCAAGCGGGCTTTGACTGGAATCCAGACGAGACCGAATGGCAGATTCTGTTTCAACAGGCTGTCGCGTATATCAAACAGAACACGCACTGCGCCATTCCCAAAAAATGGGAACAGAATCAACCGCTGGCAGATTGGGCCAATCAACAACGCTTGGCCCAAGACAAACAAACGCTCTCAATCGCGCATAAACAGCAACTGGATGAGATCGGTTTTGTTTGGGATCTGGAACAATTTCATTGGAATCGACTCTTTGCCAAGCTGGTCAAATATCGATTTCAACACAGCCACTGCCGAGTAGATAAAACGGATGAGCAACACCAGGAGCTGGCCCAATGGGTTGATGCCCAGCGCCGCCTGAATCGAACCAATAAACTTTCGCCTGAACGCAAGACCCGATTGGATGATATTGGTTTCATCTGGGATCTTCAGGCGGCTGAATGGGAATCCATGCTGGTTCGGTTCATTCTATTTCGATTGCAAAATGGCCATGGCAATGTGCCAGACCGATTTGATCCTCTGCCAGAACTAGGCAAATGGGCCAAAGCGCAAAGAAAAGCATGGCAGGATGATAAAATTGATCCCAACTATCAGCAACGTCTGGATGGGCTGGGCTTTATCTGGGATCCAAAAGCATATGCCTGGGACGGCATGTTGGAAACACTAAAACAGTTCCATGCGTATCATGGGCACTGCCGGGTTGAGAAAAATGACCCTGATCATGCCGAACTGGCAACATGGGTCTTTCAACAACGCACACTTCGGTTAAAAAATCAGCTTACCGATGATCAGATTGGACGACTCAATAGACTGGGCTTTAATTGGGATCTTCAATACGCCATTTGGGACGGCTTCTATCTGGCGTTAATCTGCTATCGTCGGTTAACAGGACAGTGCCAACTGCCAAAAGAGTTGGAACGCTGTCAACTTGGTCGTTGGATTCAACAGCAGCGTCAACTGGCATCTAAAAACAAATTACCGGACCAACAGAAAAAGATGCTGGAAGAAATCGGCTTCATATTTGATCCTGAACAGAATTATTGGCTGGAAATGTTCTCCTGCCTTACTCAATTCAAACAGGAAACAGGACATGCCGCTGTACCAGACCGCCTACCGGGCCGATCCGCCTTAGGTGCATGGGCTGCCCTTCAAAGACGACAACATCAGATGGGTGTTTTATCAGAAGAGCGTAAAAATCGTTTGGATGAGATAGGGTTCAGCTGGGATCTTCAAGCATCTTATGAAGCAGATATGATCAACGAATTGATCCAGTTTAAAAAACAGCAGGGTCATGATAATGTTCCCAAAACCATGCCCGCTTGGTCAGCTCTTAATTTATGGTTGAACCGCACCCGAAAACTTAAAAAGGGCGGTGGACTCTCCCCAGCCCTTGAAGCAAAACTTACCGAGATTGGTTTCAATTGGGATGAAGAAGAAGCCCTTTGGCATGAGATGTTTTTGGTGTTAAAACAGTATCAACTGGATCATCACCACTGCCATATTCCAAAAACTTGGCGTGGGCATCCAAAACTGGCCCGCTGGGTTATGGCGCAACGCAGGGATTTTGAAGCCGGTCGATTAACTCCTGAACAGATCGCCCAGTTTGAGCAGATTGGTTTTGTCCTGGACCAACAGGATTCTTTATGGGAAGAGATGTATGCTGCACTGTCTGATTTTCGGCGGCGGCATGGTCACGGCAATGTTCCTGAAGAGTACCGTGAAAATCCCAATTTAGCCTGGTGGGCAGGTGCTCAACGCAAAGCATTCCATAATAAAAGCCTACCAGAAGAGCATGTAAAACGCCTGAATACACTGGATTTTATTTGGGACCCGTTCCGCCTGCAATGGAACAAAATGTACGACCACCTAAAAGCCCACAAAGCCCGCTATGGTCACTGCATCGCGCCACGTGACTGGCCGGAAAACCCTGAACTGGCTGGCTGGATTCAGGCGCAACGAATCGCTGGTAACAATAATGCCCTGGCCAAACCCTACCGCACTCGGCTCGATAAACTGGGATTTGAATGGGATGAACAACGTGTTGTTGCAGAAGAGATGTTTATGGAGCTGTGGCTATTCCGGCATCAAAACGGTCACTTTGATGTCCCACTGAACTGGTCCAAAAACCCACAACTGGGACTCTGGGTTAAGTTTCAGAGACAATCCTATCAAGCGGGTCGATTAGACCCTCAAAGAGCCAGACGACTTGAGGCGATGGGCTTTAATTGGGAGATTAAAGAAGAGTAGCCATCCAAACAGATCGAAAAATTGCGGGAACCATATTTTCTCTATTATTCACAAATCAAAGTATATATGGAAAACAAAAAGATGGCTCCCAAGCAGAAATAGTCCAATTACTTTTCATGTATAGTGCTTTCGTCTAAAATTTGAACAATCAACCGTTCCAGCCCTGGTGATGTTTTTTCTCTGATGATCTGCTTCGCATATCAAAAACGGCGCAAAATACATCACCAGGGCTTCCACTCAGGTTGTGATTCATTGTCTAATTTCGGATAGAAATCACTATACAATCCTTGGCAGGTCAAGATGATTACCCTCCCAAAAACGCTGGAAGATCTCTCTACCCTATCTGAAACCATGGATCTTGAGTGTAAATCTGCCCAAGGCCGAGATGGGCAAGGTGCTTTGCCCAGAGATTTTTGGAAAACCTATAGTGCGTTTGCCAATACGCAAGGCGGTTTGGTGTTGTTGGGCATAAAAGAAGAAGCGGATGGACGCTTTTCACCAATAGGCATCAAGAATATCCAGAAAATCAGGAAAGACCTGTTCAACAATCTGAACAATCCCAAACAAGTCAGCATCAATCTACTTACTGATGATCATGTTTTTGTGATCAATTTAGAGGGATCACAAATCCTAGCCATCACTATTCCCCGTGCGACTCGCAAACAGAGGCCAGTTTATCTCAACAACCAATTTATTGGAAATACTTATCGCCGATTTAACGATGGGGATCATGTTTGTGATGAGGAAACTGTCCGTCGAATGCTGGTCGAACAGATTGAAGATGAACGCGACACCCGCATTTTAATAGGATATGGCATTGAAGATTTGACAATGACTTCTTTTCAAACCTATCGACAGATGTTTAGCAATCACAAGCCTGAACATCCCTGGAATGAGATTAATCACCAGGATTTTTTGCATAGAATCGGTGCATGGCGTAAGGATCGCCAAAGTGGAGAATCGGGACTCACCCTGGCAGGCTTGTTGATGTTTGGACAACTGCCCTCCATCCAAGAAGCCGTTCCACACTATTTTCTGGATTATCAGGAACGACCTGAAACCAATAAAGCGTTACGTTGGGTAGATCGTTTGACCTTGGATGGTACATGGTCGGGTAATCTGTTTGACTTCTACAGAGTGGTTTTCCGTAAACTCATAGCTGAACTCAAAATTCCTTTTGCCGTACGTAATAGCCAACGGGAAGGCGATAGTCCGGTCCATATCGCCATTCGTGAAGCCTTAATCAACACCTTAGTGCATGCAGACTTTACTGGTCGCCTCTCCCTAATGGTAATTAAACGACCTGATATGTTTGAGTTTCGGAATCCTGGAAACATGCGAATACCTATAGAACAAGCCTTAATCGGCGGCGATAGCGATTGCCGGAATCGCCTGATGCATCAAATGTTCTTAAATATCGGACTTGGTGAACGTGCTGGCTCGGGCATTCCAAAAATTTACAGTGGTTGGAAAAGCCAGCACTGGCGCACTCCCGCACTCTATGAAAAAACTGAACCTGAGCAAACTTTGCTTGAATTACGCATGTTGGATCTCATGCCAGAGGGTGTAATGGCAGACCTTGGCAAACGCTTTGGAGAAAAATTCCAACAATTAGGACGACTAGAACGCACCATATTGGCTTTGATAAAGACAGAAAAAACTGCAAATCATGGTCGCCTTGTCTCTATTGTTGCCGATCACCCCCATGATCTTACTCTGTCTCTGCAACAACTCGTCCGAGATGGTTTCCTTGTATCAAATGGGCGCGGACGTGGCACTATTTATCATTTACCAGGAGAAAAGTTTGCTTCCGCAGACGATGTATTCAGTGGCAATGGCATCTACTCCGAACATTTGACAGAAAACTCCGTACATAACAGACCTGATGGCTCCGTACATAGTGGACCTGAAAGCTCCGTACATAGTGGGCCTGGAAGCTCCGTACATAGTGGGCCTGAAAGCTCCGTACATAAGACACCGACAAACGTAGAACAACTTGATTTTCCACTTATTCAAAGAATGGAACAACTAGACTCAGAACATCAAAACAAACTCCGTGCATTAGCTTTTCCAGTCGCCAGATCTGGACGCTGTAAATGTGAGTTAGTGAAAAACACTATTATATCTCTTTGTACAGAACACTATATTACACTTGATGTATTGTCAGAACTACTGAACCGTAAAAAGGAATCGCTCAGAATCCACTATCTAAATCCAATGGTGACTAAAGAGCGATCACTCAGGCGTGCATTCCCAACGACCCCGAACCATCCATCACAGGCCTATACCACGGCAAAAACGGAAGCACGAAAGATAAAAAAGGCTAATAACCAGCTGAAAACCGCCTCAAAGCCGCCATAAGCAACTTTTTACGCAGTTCTGGCTTCAGAGCATGCGTTGGGTTATTAGAGATAGTTCGCGCCATTTCCCGTTGAATAATGGCTTTTAAGTGCTCAAGTGTCTCATTAGATGCGGTCTGACGCTTTTGGATACGCACCAACGGTTGGTGATCCGATTCAGCCAACAGCGCTTCAACAGCTTCTATTTCACTCTGAAAAGCTGCACCAATTCGACACGGTGCATGGCCATGAACGGATGAGGGCGTATTTACCCGATTTTCTATGGAACGCACCACCGTACCAGAGGACATGTTCTCCACATGACGTGCGGTCAGTTCTTCGCCATCATCGGTTAGAATATCTCTGCGTGCAGTTCTTTTGGCCGAACGCCTCTGAAGCGCGTTTGGCACGCCGAACAAGCTTGCTGTCTGTAAGAAGTTAATCATCGTGTTCCCCTCCATAGGGTTCATCATCCTTCTACTTACTTATCGGATGATTTGGGGAAAGACTTTAACAACACAATTATACAGACCAGGAA
Source organism: Magnetococcales bacterium (assembly GCA_015234045.1). Lineage (GTDB taxonomy): Bacteria > Pseudomonadota > Magnetococcia > Magnetococcales > JADFWU01 > JADFWU01. Next base: position 657 of record JADFWU010000072.1, on the reverse strand, counting down.
ACGCGTTCTCCTTTAAGGATTGCCTGTGGATGGTCTTCCACCATGGCTCTGGCCCGTTTTTCTCCGACAATTCGGGCGGCTTCGCGTTCGCCATCTGCTAAAACTGGTTGGCGTCGATAGAATCCATGTCCATCACTGGCCAACACATGAACCCAGCCCATTTCCATGAACGATGCAGCGGCTTTTCGGGCTCCTGAGCCAAAACCACCGGTTAAAGAGGCGGTGGTTATCTGTGCAAGACAGCCCATTTCCGCCAACGGTGCATAGTTTCTTGGCTGTCGTTTGAATGAGGTGATCCGTTCGGGATGAGCGATGATGGGTCGATAGCCTGCACGACAAATCATCTCGACACCATACAACGCTCCAGCCGGTAGTGATCCATGGCTTAATTCCAATAATATATAGCGTTCGGAACCGCCCTGATTATAGAGGGGCATGGTACCCTTTTTCAGGGCACCCATAAGCCCTGGCCAGTAGCGGATTTCACCTCCTGCACTGATTTCAATATCAATCTCGGCCTCTTTGAGTGCGTGACGCAATTTTTCGGCACTTTTTTGAATATCCGGCCAGGCATTGTCATACTTTCCTCGATGGACATGCGGCGTGGCGACGATGGTCTTTGTTCCATCAGCCCTTGCCATACGCGCCATGAAAAGC
>JADFWU010000071.1 GCA_015234045.1 Magnetococcales bacterium | reverse complement strand
AAAGGCGATTAGCAGCCGCACCGAAACGCACTATTGAGGAAGTAATTATGTTCAGTTCTGAGTTGGAATGACTATATAGTGCTTTCGTCTAAAATTTGAACAGTCAGCCGTTCCAGCCCTGGTGATGTTTTTGCTCTGATGATCTGCTCCGCATATCAAAAGCGGCGCAAAAACATCACCAGGGCTTCCACTCAGGTGGTGATTCATTGTCTGATTTTGGATCGAAATGTTTGTAGAACAGAGAAACTATGGGTCAGGCCACTAACGCGCCGCCACAGGATGAACCGGTTCCCGCTGTGCAACCTAGGCAGTGACGTTCAGTGATGACCGACTGTTTGACAATTGTATCCAACTCATCGGCCAAAGTGAGGGCGGTCTTGTTTTTGGTCAGGGGGAGATCAAGAGCAAGGTTGAAATCACAATCAAACAGCATCCCATCCCAACGTATGGTCAACTGATCACGACACATCAAACTATCCAGTGTGCCAGGATTGAACGCGTCGCTGAGTAGATTCCAGTAGTTTTCTGCTTCACCGCTACGTTCCAAGTGGTCCTGAAAACGACCGATAGGCATGTTGGCAATGGTCAGTAGATGGCTGAAATGGACACCGAAACGACTGCTTAACCTCTGGCGATAATCCGCTTCCAATGTCGTTTGACAAGGGGGAAGGGATGGCCCGCCAGGATTAAACACCAAGTTTAATGGTAATGCCTTGTCCTTGCCGTATCCTAATCCATTGAGAAGTTTCAATGCTTCAATGGAACGGCGGTACGTATTGGCACCCCGTTGCTGATCGACATTCTTCTCTAAATAACACGGCAGAGAGGCGACCAGTTGAACGCCTTGATCCCGAAAAAAATTCGCTAAACCAGAGTAACCAGGCTCAAGATGAATGGTCAAATTGGTGCGAACCTGAACCGTGATGCCGCGTTGACGTAACGCTCGGATCAGACGAGGCAGATGCGGGTTCATCTCCGGCGCTCCGCCGGTGAGATCAACAAAGCGACAGTGTGCACGCTCAATCAGATCCAGAGCCTGCTGCATAGTGTCCCAGGACATGCTCTCCTTGCGCTGAGGAGACGCACCAACATGACAATGACGGCAGGAGAGATTACAGCGCAGCCCAACATTCAATTGCACGGCCTTCAAGCTGCGACGGCGCAACTCAGTAAGGCCGCACGCCGATTTTAAAATCGCTTGAAAACCGTTCACAATCTATTCAACCGTCACACTCTTGGCGAGGTTGCGCGGTTGATCCACATCCGTGCCTTTATAGACAGCAATATGGTAGGCCAATAACTGTAATGGTGCGACATATAGAATAGGAGCAGCCAACTCTCCACACGCCACCATGGGAATCATATAGCCTGCTTTGCAATCCTGACCGGTTTCGCTCTCAGTAGTGATCACAACAACACGACCACCTCGTGCATTCACTTCCTCAACGTTACTGATTACCTTTTCATAAAGGTTATCCCGAGGCGCAACGACGACAACCGGAAGATCTTCATCAATCAGCGCAATAGGACCATGTTTCATCTCACCGGCAGCATAGCCTTCCGCATGAATATAGGAGATTTCCTTAAGTTTCAACGCTCCTTCAAGGGCGATGGGAAAACAGGTGCCTCGACCGAGAAAAAGAAAACCAGACGCATGCATGAGTTCACGGGCAATATCCTGGATCTCTGTGTCCTTGGTCAACACCTGTTCCATCCGGCCAGGTATCTGTAACAACTCTGAAACCAGAGCGGACTCCTGGTCGCTGGAGAGCTGATTACGCGCCTTTGCCAATGCCAGTGCCAGTACAGAAAGAGCAACCAATTGAGTGGTAAACGCTTTGGTAGAAGCCACACCAATTTCAGGACCTGCTTGGGTGTAAATAACAGAGTCGGAGTCGCGGGCAATACTGGATTCAGGTACGTTGACGATGGAGAGTATCTTCTGGCCCAATTCAGAGCGGGCATAGCGCAGTGCTGCCAGCGTATCCGCTGTTTCACCACTTTGAGATATCGTTACACCAAGACAGCCTGCCTGAGGTGGTGGGCGGCGATATCGATATTCAGACGCTATATCCACATTAACAGGAATTTTGGCTAATTGCTCAATCCAGTATTTAGCCACCATGCCCGCATGCCAAGACGTGCCGCAAGCTATGATATGAATGGATTGGACGGCAGAAAAATCAATGTCACCAGCAATTTGATCAACATTTACCGTATGGTTGGCAAGGTCCACAAGTGAACGCAGTGTCTCGCCGATCACCGAAGGTTGCTCAAAAATCTCCTTGAGCATGAAATGACGGTACTGTCCTTTATCAGCAATATCGCCTTGTACTTGAGTTTCCCGAACAGGACGATGAATGGTGTTACCATCCAGATCCATTAAGGTAACACCTTCGCGAGAAAGAACAGCGATATCATCATCATCGAGATAGATCATACGCCGGGTATACGCAACCAGTGGTGTGGCATCGGAACCGATAAAGTTCTCTCCATCACCGAGGCCAACTATTAATGGAGACCCGCGACGGGCGGCGACGAGTAAATTGTCATGGCTGTGAAAAATGATACCAAGGGCAAACGCGCCTTTAAGATAGCCAATAGCAACCCGCACCGCAGAAACAGGGTCCAAGCCTCGGTTCAACTCGCGTTCTATCAGGTGAGGAATGACTTCAGTGTCAGTATCCGATTTAAACGAAACGCCTTCCGCTTCCAATGATTGACGCAGCGCGAGAAAATTCTCAATAATTCCGTTATGAACAACAGCCACTTTTTCGCTGCAATGAGGATGTGCATTGTCACGGGTTGGCGCACCATGAGTCGCCCATCGCGTGTGACCTATACCACAGAGTCCAGTGACTGGGTGGTCTTTAAGCCGTTTTTGCAAATTTTTCAATTTTCCGGTTGCGCGAAGGCGCAACATATCAGTAGCTGATGCTACTGATATGCCAGCAGAATCATAGCCTCGATACTCTAACCGTCTAAGCCCTTCGACCAAAACAGAAGTTACATTGCGCTCGCTTACAAGTCCGACAATTCCACACATGGTTGGTAACCGATTATATAGTTAATGGGCTATTTCTTTTTTCGAGAAGCCCAATTGGCAATATGCTTTTGAGGCGTACGCGATAACGCTAATGCCTGCTCTGGAATGTCCTTGGTAACCGTGCTACCAGCACCAATAACCGCTTTGTCACCTACAGTGACTGGGGCGACTAACTGTGTGCCTGAGCCAACAAAAACATTGTTACCAATAATGGTTTGATGCTTGTTTACACCATCATAATTGCATGTGATCGTACCTGCGCCAATATTGACACCTGTACCAATCTGAGCATCTCCCACATAGGAGAGATGATTAACTTTGGAACCCTGTCCAATATGGGCTTTTTTTACTTCACAAAAATTGCCAACTTTGGCTTTCTCAGCGATATCAGCACCAGGACGTAAACGGGTGTACGGTCCGATCGCATTGTGACCCGCAAGATCAGCTCCATCTAAATGGCTGAAAGCATGAACCTGACAATGATCGCCTATTCGAGCGTCCTGGATCTGGCAAAAAGGGCCAATATGACAATGAGAGCCAATCTGAACACCAGGACCAAGAATAACATTAGGCTCAACGGTGGTATCTGGACCAATTACACTATCTGCTGCAACCCAACAACTGGAAGGATCCCTAAATGTAACACCAGAGCGCATGAGTGCATCGATATGGCGGTCACGAAACGTGCGTTCAATGACCGAGAGTTGAACACGGTCATTGATGCCAGAGAGCAAAATCGCATCGTCAAAGCAATATGCACCGGAACCATTATGTTCTGCCGTATCAGTCTTGGCTTCCTGATTGGCCATGGCGATCACATCGGTGAGATAATATTCTCCTTGAGCATTGTTACTGGAAAGGTTGGAAAGCCAAGATTGTAAGCGGTTCATTGAAAAACAGTAGATGCCGGAATTAATCTCATTAATACACAGTGTTTCAGCATCCGCATCCTTGTGTTCGACAATAGCATCAAGACTCTGGTCAGGCGCACGAACAATACGGCCATAGCCATCCGGCGGCGTAATGTGTGTTGTTAGAACAGAGGCAGCACGCTTCTGTTGGCGGTGTTGATCCAATAGAGCGTGAAGGGCATCCGCAGGCAATAGTGGCACATCGCCACATAAAACCAGTAATTCACCATCAAAGTCATTCAGGTTTGGCATGGCAACTTGCACGGCATGGCCTGTGCCAAGCTGAGGCTGTTGTAATGCCCATAAAATATCGGTTTGATCAGAAAAATAAGACTGAACAATATCAGATTGATGACCGGTGACTACCACAAGCTTTTCAGGAGAAAGTGTGCGTGCGGTTGTCAAAACATGTTGAAGAAGGGGAAGTCCAGCAAGGGGATGTAAAATCTTAGGAATTTCGGAACGCATTCGCGTCCCGCGACCAGCAGCAAGAATGAGAACTGCACATCTATTCATTGGGGATTGAGGTCTCCCAAAACCAGAGCCCGTAACGTCACAAGTCACCGCAAATAAATGCGATGACTTGTGAGTGAATTGGCTATTTATAGTAAAAAGTTGTTACTTTTTAGGCTCAATAAGTAACAGCTGAGCTTCAGCATACTTTTTGCGGTTGTTAATAAGTGCCCACTCAGGGTCACGATCATCAACGTTATCCAGATCCCGAATCAGTTGGTTTAGGTCGGACTTAACCGCAGCTGCATCAATGTCTTCCTTACGTACAGCTGAATCAACCAACAAAGTTACCCGGTCACCAAGAACTTCTGCATAGCCTTGAGACACCACAATAAAGCGGGGATCAGGGCCATCATCAATCTGTACTGCTCCTGGAATCAGAGTAGTCAGAAACGGCGAATGACCGGGCATGACGCCAAAATAGCCGTCTTCACCGGGTGCAGTAGCAAATGTGACTTCCTCGGAGAAAACACGCTTCTGCGGAGTGACCACATCCAGATTAAAGGTTACAGCCATGGTGAACCTCTTACCTTACTTACAGAGTTTTTGCTTTCTCGATGACATCCTCAATGGTGCCGACCATGTAGAAAGCGGCCTCCGGAAGGTTGTCATGCTTGCCATCCACAATTTCTTTAAAGCCACGAATCGTATCTTTCAGGGATACATAAACACCCTTTTGACCGGTGAAGGCTTCAGCAACATGGAAAGACTGAGACAAAAAGCGCTGAATTTTACGAGCGCGAGAAACCACCAGTTTATCGTCCTCAGACAACTCATCCATACCAAGGATAGCAATGATGTCTTGCAAAGACTTATAGGACTGAAGGGTTTCCTGAACTTGACGAGCAACCTGGTAATGTTCATCACCCACAACTTGGGGATCAAGAATACGAGATGTCGAGTCAAGTGGATCCACAGCAGGGTAGATACCCATCTCGGCGATGGAGCGCGACAACACAGTTGTAGCATCCAAATGCGAAAACGCAGTAGCAGGCGCTGGGTCAGTCAAGTCATCAGCAGGAACATAGATTGCCTGCACCGAGGTAATAGAACCCTTATTGGTGGAGGTGATACGTTCCTGTAAGCCACCCATGTCAGTAGCCAGTGTCGGTTGGTATCCCACAGCGGCTGGGATACGACCCAACAGAGCAGACACTTCCGAACCGGCCTGAGTAAAGCGGAAGATGTTGTCAATAAACAGCAACACGTCCTGGCCAGCCACATCACGGAAGTACTCAGCCAGAGTCAGACCGGTGAGCGCCACACGAGCACGTGCTCCTGGGGGTTCGTTCATCTGTCCGTATACCAAAGCCGCTTTAGACGCATCTGGATCATTGGGCACTACAACTTTGGATTCGATCATTTCGTGGTAAAGGTCGTTACCCTCACGGGTACGCTCACCGACACCGGCGAAAACCGAATAACCACCATGGCCCATGGCCACGTTGTTGATCAATTCCATGATCAGAACTGTCTTACCCACACCAGCGCCACCAAACAGACCAATTTTACCACCCTTGGAGTAGGGGGCAAGGAGGTCAACGACCTTAATACCGGTTTCGAGAATCTCGGATTCGGTAGATTGGTCTACATAGTCGGGAGCAGGTCTGTGAATAGGGAAGTGCGTATCAGTCTTAACTTCGCCTAAGCCGTCAGAAGGGTCACCCACAACGTCTAGAATTCGGCCAAGTGTGCCTTCGCCGACTGGGACGGTAATGGGTGCGCCTGTATCTGTAACATCTTGTCCGCGAACGATGCCGTCTGTGCTCTGCATGGCAATGGTGCGCACGGTACCTTCACCGAGATGCGAGGCAACTTCGAGAGTTACCGTACTACCGCTGCGTTCGAGCTTACAGGCGTTGAGAATGGCAGGCAACGCATCGTCGAAGCGAACGTCGACCACAGGGCCAACGACTTGAACTACCCGTCCAATGTTTCCGCTCATTGAAAAACTCCGTATCCGCTTTGATTCCAGGTCTCTGGCCAGAATTCGTTATTAACCTTTAAGCGACTCGGCCCCACCGATGATTTCCATCAATTCGGTAGTAATGGCGGCCTGCCGGGTTCGGTTGTAAGTAATGGTCAGCTTATTGATCATTTCGCCAGCATTTCGCACCGCATTATCCATAGCAGTCATCCGTGCACCATGTTCTGATGCATCAGATTCTACTTGAGCGGAAAAGAGCTGGACAGTCACGTTCTTAGGTAGTAACGACCCAAGAAGTTCATCTTCCGAAGGTTCAAACAGATAGCTGCCACTTTGGCCGTCATCTGCTTCAGACGCTTCTTCAACTTCAATAGGCATGAGGCGCTGCCAAGTCAACTCCTGCGATATGGCAGATTTAAACTTATTATATACGAAAAAAGCGGTATCAAACCCACCTTCTTCAAAGGTCTGCAAAAGATCCATTGATATTTCTTCTTGGATGCGGTCAAAAGAGAGATCTTTACCGAATCCAGAATAATGTTTACGAATCCTATCCGCATATTGGCGCTTGAGAACTTCATAACCTTTAGAGCCGACGCAACTGAGAGAAACTTGTTTTCCCTTAGCTTCTAATTCGGCAATACGGGTACGCACGGCGCGGATAACACCGCTATTGAAGCCACCACACAGACCACGGTCTGCGGTGAACACGACCAGCTCGACCTTTTCTTCACGGCCAGTGCCAGCAATGAGTGGTGGTGCGCCTTCATTGTTTGCGACAGCCGGAGCCAAAGAGCCGAGCATTTTCGTCATCCCTACGGTGTAGGGACGGGTCGCTTCTGCACGCTCTTGGGACCGGCGCAACTTGGCTGCTGCAACCATTTTCATGGCTTTTGTAATCTGCTGGGTATTTTTAACCGAGCGGATACGCAGCTGTAGTGTTTTCAGGTTCGGCATAGCCCGTAATTCCTGTAAACGGTTTCAAGTGCATTCAATAGAAGCCGAAGCCTCTATTACAGATTCTGCTTACCAACAAAGTCGGTCAGAACCTGAGCCATTTTCGCTTCCAGCTTATCGGAGATTTTTTCATCCTTACGGATGGTCTCCAGGATATCGGCATGGTGTGCGCGAACATGATCAAGAATGGCAAGTTCAATGGTATTGACTTTTTCCACTGGAACATTGTCCAGCATGCCGCGAGAACCAGCAAACAGCACAACGGCTTGCTCTTCCATTGACAGCGGCTGATATTGGCCCTGTTTCAACAGTTCCATCAGACGTGCGCCACGGTTAAGCATTTTTTGTGTGGAATCGTCAAGATCCGATCCGAACTGAGCAAATGCTGCCATTTCACGATATTGAGCAAGGTCAAGACGCAGGGAGCCAGCAACCTGTTTGGTTGCCTTCACCTGGGCCGAACCACCCACACGAGATACGGACAGACCCACCGAGATAGCAGGGCGCATACCAGCGTAGAACAGTTCCGTTTCCAAGAAGATCTGGCCATCAGTGATGGAGATCACATTGGTTGGAATGTAGGCTGACACGTCACCACCCTGAGTCTCGATAACGGGCAGTGCGGTCAAAGAACCGCCGCCTTCTGCATCACTCAGTTTACAAGCGCGTTCAAGCAATCTTGAATGGAGATAGAAAATATCACCAGGATACGCTTCACGACCGGGAGGACGACGCAGGATGAGCGACATCTGACGGTATGAAACGGCCTGTTTGGATAAATCATCATAAATGATCAGGGCATGCATGCCGTTGTCACGGAAATATTCGGCCATGGCACAGCCGGAATAGGGCGACAAAAACTGCATGGGCGCGGGCTCAGATGCGGTAGCGGACACAACGGTGGTGTATTCCATTGCTCCGTGTTTTTCCAGGGTTTTCACAACCTGGGCCACAGTTGAGCGCTTTTGACCAGTCGCTACGTACACACAATAAACCGGCTTGTCGGTATCGTGGGTACGTTTCTGGTTGATGATGGTATCCAGTGCTACGGCTGTTTTGCCGGTTTGACGATCACCAATAATCAACTCACGTTGACCACGGCCAATCGGTACCAGCGCATCAAGCGCTTTCAAGCCGGTATACAACGGCTCATGCACGGATTTCCGGGGGATGATTCCTGGTGCCTGCATCTCCACCAATCGACGATCTTTGGTCTCAATTGGACCTTTACCATCGATGGGGTTGCCCAGGCAGTCCACAACGCGTCCCAGAAGAGGCTTACCAACGGGTACATCAACGATTTGTTGAGTCCGTTTGACAATGCTGCCCTCTTTAATGGGGATGTCGGAACCAAAAATCACGACACCGACGTTGTCCTCTTCCAGGTTAAGGGCCATGCCCTTGGTGCCTTCCTCAAACTCCACCATCTCGCCGGCCATGACATGGTCAAGGCCGTGGACACGGGCGATACCGTCTCCAACTGCGATGACTTGTCCGACCTCGGAAACTTCTGATTCCTGGCCATAGTCGGCAATTTGCTGTTTGAGGATCTCGCTGATCTCGGCGACGCTGATCTGCATCGACTTCTACCCTCTCATGTAAGCTTTTAGACGGGACAAACGGTTCCTGACAGAGCTGTCAATCATCACGCTTCCGATCTGAATGACAAGTCCACCAAGGAGATCCGGCTTCTCTTCGATTTCCAGTTTAACTTCTTTACCAAGGATCTCGGAAAAAGAGGTTTCCAACTGGCTGACATGTGTCTGTGTCAAGGCTTTTGCTGTATCCACATTGACGCTGACCCGGCCACTCCGTTCTTCGACGATACGATTATACGCATCGACCATGGCATCTATCAAAGGCATTCGCCGTTTGTCCACCAGGAGTTTGAGGAAGTTGCCGGTAATTTCCGTTGGATTGGCTTTATCCAATACCATGGCTATGGCTGACTGTTGTTCAGTCAGTGGGGTAGTGGGTGTCGTCAACAGGGCACGAACCGCAGAAGCCTGATTCAAAAGCTCCTGAAACTGGTTCAGTTCCTCACCGACAGTCTCCACAACGTTGCGTTCGTTTGCCAGTTCTGCCAGCGCGGTGGCATAGCGTTTGGCCAAGGTGTTTTCATTCACGGCTACAAATCCTCACCATTTGACGCACTATTACTTCTTAGGCTTCAGACGAATACCATATTTTAGCTGGTGTTTCAATGAACCATCACACAAAATTTCCGGTTTGTATTTCCCAAATCCGTCCATCTCTTCTATTCTAGTGCGACAGTATCAGCACCAATCAATATCGCCTAAAGCGCTGGAGAATACCCTATGTTTCGCTCTTTCCTTTTGATTTTTTTGCTCATTCTTATTGTAGAAATTGTATTGTTTATACAAGTTGGCGGCCATATCGGGGCCGGTAATACTATTATTGCCATTTTTGCGACCGGAATCATAGGGGTCATGCTTGTTCGGCGCGAAGGCATTCGCACCTTAGCCACCATGCAAGCCAAAATGGCTCAGGGTCAAACGCCGGGTCGAGAGTTAGCAGAAGGGGTTCTTCTTCTTCTGGCAGGACTCTTCCTCTTGCTCCCTGGCTTTTTTACCGATGTGCTCGGTTTTTTACAAATCATTCCCGTGGTTCGGGCATTCATTGTCAAAATCGTGCTCGGTTTGGCAGGTCACGGTGCGTTCACTAATGTACACAATAGTTCCCGCACACACCAGCAAACCGATCATTCATTTTCACAAAATGGATTTGGACATTCTACAAATCCATTTGATTCTGCCACTCAATCTTCTACAAAAAAGGCACAGCCACTAAATTCGAAACCCGTTGTCCTTGAAGGTGAATATCGTCACGAATCAGAGGATGATAAGGACAAAACTCGGCTCTGATTTTGTCTTTTATACTGATCTTTTGATTATGAAAAAAAATAGATGCTACCAGTCAATCAGAGTACTTTATTTCTTCTGTTGCTCTCAAACAGGCGGTAATTTTCTCATCCGGTATAACGCCTGTTCGTAGGATAGTCATCTGGTCATCTTGTAAGCGGACCACCGTTGATGGTTGATTTTGTCTATTCACTTCTCCGGGTATTATGCAGCCTAACTGGCTACCCCATAGTGACTCTATCTGTTTTGCGCTTCTGGCAACGGGTTCTTTGCTGCGATTTGCACTGGTGGATACCAGAGGCTTGTTCCACAGTTTCATCAGCGTAGAAACGGTTTCAGAAGGTGAATGGCGTATGGCTACCCAGCGTTGCCCCTGCCAGGGTTGACCGGTGATAATCTTCGATAGGTGGTGTCGCGCGGGAAGTACCAAAGTTAATGGTCCTGGCCAGAAGCTTTCCATCAGTCGTTCGGCTGAGGGAGTCATCTCCTTGATCAATTCCGATGCCATTGCTTTTCCTGAAACCAACAGAATGAGCCCTTTATCGCTGCGGCGTTCTTTTAGGTCCAACAGGCGTTGCAACGCTTTGGGTTGGAATGGATCGACTCCCAGTCCATAGATGGTTTCAGTGGGGTAGGCGATGACCGCACCGCGTGTCAGGGCTGTTACGGCTTGCTGGATCAGGGCGTTGTCCATTAAATGCAATGGCTTTCAAGGTGGGCGTGTTTGGCGTGGTTTGAGGATCGGATATGTCCTGTTTTTATATAAACTGCGTGGAGAGGGGGTTCTGCTCTCCACGCACAGGCATCCGTCATCAGGATCTCGGAAAAAATACTATTCCGGGGTGTTACAGTTGGGCAAGCTTCTCTTGCAATGCCGCATTTTTTTTGCCGACACTGGCGGCCATATCCACCCGATATTGATCCAGTTTTCCGGCCAACTCAGTATCGCCCAACGCCAATATCTGAGCGGCAAACAGAGCCGCATTTTTAGCGCCTGCCTTGCCAATCGCCATGGACGCAACAGGAATGCCGCCTGGCATCTGAACGGTGGCCAACAGGGCATCCATACCCTGTAGGTCTGTAGCACTCAGAGGAACACCAATCACTGGCAGATTGGTCTGTGAAGCAACAACGCCAGCCAAATGGGCTGCGGCTCCTGCACCGATAATCAATGCCTGAATACCGCGTTTTTTGGCGGTAGATGCGTATTCATGGGTACGCTCAGGGGTGCGATGGGCAGAGGTGACAGTCATTTCAAAAGGGATCCCCAGGGATTTTAAGGTACGACCCGCTTCCTGCATCACATTCCAGTCCGAATCGGACCCCATTAAAATGCCGACTTTAGGCGAATTATTATCTTTACTCATTGGTGTTTTTCTCCCGTGCAATGGCCCGATGGCCGATATCTCGACGATAATATGCGTCTTGCCAGTCAATACAATTCGTGGCTTCATATGCCCGGCTTTGGGCCTCTGAAACCGTTTTTCCAAGGGCTGTAACGCCAAGGACGCGGCCACCACTGCTGACCACTTTGTCGGACTTCAGTGTGGTTCCTGCATGAAATACCACGGCATCCTTGACCTTGGCTGCTTTTTTCAATCCTTTGATCTCCAGTCCCTTCTCATAGGAACCAGGGTAGCCACCCGCAGCCATTACCACACACAGGGAAGCGCGGGAGTCCCACTCAATGGTTTTGTCAGCCAGAGAACCGGAAGCCGAGGCTTCCAACAGTGGGAGAATGTCGCTCTTCATTCGGATTAAAATTGG
>JADFWU010000070.1 GCA_015234045.1 Magnetococcales bacterium | reverse complement strand
TAGAGGTATAACACATCTGGTAAATCCTAAAGTAGGATACGTCAAACGGGCTGGGGAGGCTGATATTCCTCGGCCCGTTTGAGCCATGTATAAACCGGAAACTGGGTTCTTCCAGAAACCGGTAGCGGTCAGGGTATAGACAGTAGTAGTTGTATTGATAAATACTGCTGCAAGACAGCCCTTACGCATCTGATTCACTCCATTCTAGACGGCAGAGGAGACGGAGACTCAATGGCTCTCACCTTCACCGAGAAGCAGCGTCTGCGTAAGAACTTCGGTCGCATTCCCACGATTATCGATATTCCCAACCTGATTGAGGTTCAAAGGCAATCTTTCTACCGCTTTTTGCAAGAGGGTATTGAGCCCGAAGAGCGCGGTGATGAAGGGTTGCATGGTGTGTTCAAATCGGTTTTTCCGATTCAGGACTATGCCGAAACCGTCAGTCTTGAGTATGTCGATTATTATCTTGGCGAACCGAAATATGAGAAAGAGGAGTGTCTCCAGCGGGGTATGACCTTTTCAGCCCCTCTGAAAGTTACCTTCCGTCTGGTGGTTTGGGAAGAGAACGAAGACCTAGGCACTAAATCTGTGCGTGAGGTTAAGGAACAGGATGTCTATCTAGGCGAAATGCCGTTGATGACTGAGACGGGTACTTTCATCATCAATGGTACCGAGCGTGTGATCGTCTCACAGATGCATCGTTCCCCTGGCGTTTTCTTTGACCATGATCGTGGAAAAGGGCACAGCAGTGGTAAGCTTCTCTTCTCCGCGCGCGTAATTCCCTATCGCGGCTCTTGGCTTGATTTCGAGTTCGATCCAAAGGATCTGGTTTATACCCGCATTGATCGTCGGCGTAAGCTGCCGGTGACGACACTGCTTCGCTCGCTTGGTTTGAGCTCTGAACAGATTCTGAATCGTTTCTACACCACTGAACCGTATCGTAAGAACGGTATCATGTGGGAGAAAAAGCTCGACTATGATTCATTGATGGGACTGCGTCTGAATTATGCCATCGTAAATCCAGAAGATGGTAGTGAGATTGTTAAGGCAAAAGCCAAAATAACCATGCGTGGTATCCGTAAACTTAAAGCTATGAATCTTGAGTGGATTCAGGTGCCTGCGGATGATTTGGTTGGTCGGTTTTTAGCCCATAATCTTGATGATGCCACTGGTGAGGTGTTGGTCGAGGCAGGGAGCGAAATTACCGAAGAAACCTTGACGCTTTTTGATGAGTTCAATCTTCAAGAAGTTGAGGTCCTGCATATCGACGGATTCAATGTCGGGCCCTATCTAAGGAATACACTATTCCTTGATAAAAATCGTAATTCCGATGAAGCGCTTATCGATATCTATAGAATGATGCGCCCAGGTGAGCCGCCGACCATCGAAGCAGCCACCAATCTTTTTGAGAACTTGTTCTTTAACTCAGACCGTTACGATCTGTCGGCCGTTGGTCGCTTGAAAATGAATAAGCGTCTCAATACTGAGTGCGAATTGAGTGTGCGTGTTCTGCGGGTTGAAGACATTCTTGGTGTCGTTGAGATCTTGTTAGGTCTTAAAGATGGCGTTGGCAAGATTGACGATATTGATCATCTTGGTAATCGCCGTGTGCGTTCCGTTGGTGAACTGCTGAAAAACCAGGTTCGTGTTGGTTTGGTTCGTATGGAACGCGCTATTCGTGAGCGTATGTCAGCGGCTGAAGTTGATACCCTGATGCCTCATGATGTGATGAACTCCAAACCGTTTTCAGCAGTTATTCGTGAGTTCTTCGGCTCCAGTCAGCTGTCTCAGTTTATGGACCAGACCAACCCGCTGTCAGAAATCACTCATAAGCGTCGTTTGTCAGCGCTTGGACCCGGTGGTATGACGCGTGAACGGGCTGGCTTTGAAGTTCGTGACGTTCATCCAACCCACTATGGTCGGATATGTCCTATTGAAACGCCTGAGGGACCAAACATTGGTTTGATCAACAGTCTTTCTACCTACGCGCGGATCAATGAATTTGGTTTCATTGAAAGTCCTTATCGTCGTGTGAAAGACGGTCAGGTGACACAAGATGTGGATTATCTTTCCGCCATTGAGGAAGAGAACTTCATCATCGCTCAGGCTAACGCTATTCTGGATGATGAAGGGCGTTTTACAGGTGAGCTGATTCAGTGTCGTCATAAACTTGATTTTGCCATCACAACGCCGGATCGCATTGAATATATGGATGTGTCGCCCAAGCAGATTGTCTCTGTTGCGGCTTCATTGATTCCATTCCTGGAGAACGATGACGCCAACCGTGCGCTCATGGGTTCAAATATGCAACGTCAGGCTGTACCGCTGATCAAGACCGATGCGCCAATGGTTGGGACAGGTATGGAAGCGGTTGTTGCCCGTGACTCTGGAGTGACCATTGTTGCACGGCGTTCTGGTATCATCAATGAGGTAGATGCAGCGCGTATCGTTGTGAAAGCGGATGACCAACCGGGATCGACTGAATCCGGTGTTGATATCTACAACTTGACCAAATTCTCCCGCTCCAATCAGAACACCTGTATCAATCAGGTGCCACTGGTTCAAGAGGGCGATCGGGTCGAGCAGGGCGATATCATGGCCGATGGGCCCAGTACACAATATGGTGAACTGGCTTTGGGCCGTAACGTGCTCGTGGCGTTTATGCCATGGAATGGTTACAACTTCGAAGACTCCATTCTCATCTCTGAGCGGTTGGTGCGTGAGGATGCCTTCACCTCCATTCACATTGATGAATTCGAAGTGATGGCGCGTGATACAAAATTGGGTGCTGAAGAGATCACCCGTGATATGCCAAATGTCGGTGAAGATGCCCTTCGCAATCTGGACGATTCTGGCATTATCTACGTTGGTGCTGATGTTAAGCCCGGTGATATTCTAGTTGGTAAAGTAACGCCTAAAGGCGAGACTCAGCTGACTCCTGAAGAAAAATTGCTGCGGGCCATCTTTGGTGAGAAAGCGTCTGATGTGCGCGACACCTCATTGAGATTGCCGCCTGGTGTTGCTGGTACTGTTGTGGATGTGCGCGTTTTTTCCCGGCGTGGTCTGGAAAAAGACGAGCGTGCAAAGCTTATTGATCAGGAAGAGATTGAAGATTTGCGCAAGGATATGATCGCTGAGCGACGTATCCTCGAGATTGATGCACATGGTCGGATTCGTAGACTGTTGATGGGTCAAACGGTACGGAGTGCGCCTAAGTTGGATAACGGCGCTGAGATTGATGAGGCATATCTTGATAGTATTCCTCAATCCAAAATTTCTGAAATTATTTTGGATGACGATAGTATCACCAGCCAGATCGAAGGTATTCGTGAGCAGATAGAGTTGTCTTCTCAACGACTTGCAAAGCGTTTCGAGAATAAGGTTGAAAAACTGGAGCGCGGTGATGATTTGCCTCCGGGTGTGTTGAAAATGGTCAAGGTTTATATCGCCGTGAAGCGTAAGCTTCAACCGGGTGATAAAATGGCCGGTCGTCACGGAAATAAAGGTGTTATCTCGAAAATCAACCCAACCGAGGATATGCCCTACCTGGAAGATGGAACGCCTATCGACATCGTTCTGAATCCGCTGGGTGTGCCTTCACGTATGAATGTGGGACAGATTCTTGAAACACATCTGGGTTGGGCTGGTAAAGTTTTGGGTAAACAGCTTGAAGATATGCTGGAACGTCTCGGACCTGAAGAAGCGGTAGGTCCTCTGCGTGAACGGATGAATGAAATTTACACACATCCCGAGCAGAATAAAGGCCTCAAAGAGTTGACTGATAGTGAGATCCTCAAACTGGCCAAGAATCTTGGAGATGGCGTGCCAGCCGGTACGCCGGTGTTTGATGGTGCACAAGAGGAAGATATTGTTGCCAGTCTCAATATGGCCGGTCTTCCCAGCTCTGGGCAGGTAAGATTGGTTGACGGTCGCACTGGTGAGTATTTCGACCGAGTTGTTACTGTTGGCTACATCTACATGCTTAAGCTGCATCATCTTGTTGATGATAAGATCCATGCGCGTTCCATTGGTCCATACTCACTGGTTACCCAACAGCCGCTTGGTGGTAAAGCGCAGTTTGGTGGTCAGAGGTTTGGTGAGATGGAGGTGTGGGCACTCGAGGCATACGGTGCGGCTTATACCCTTCAAGAGATGTTGACAGTGAAGTCAGACGATGTGGCTGGACGTACCAAAATATACGAGTCCATCGTTAAAGGGGACGACACATTCGAGGCCGGCGTGCCCGAGTCGTTCAACGTGTTGGTCAAAGAGCTTCAAGCTCTTGCCCTGGACGTGGAGCTTCAACGTTCCTGATCGTTCAGCAATGCATGAACTGCTTTAGAACCGTTCCCTTGATTGGAACAGGGTATTTCGCGGATACCGGAGGCTATAGGCGTGAGTCAACAGCAGAATCTTTTCAAGATCTTTTCCCGGCCAACCCTGGGTCAGAATTTCGATGCGATACGCATCTCCATTGCTTCACCGGAGAAGATTCGTTCTTGGTCTTTTGGCGAGGTAAAAAAACCTGAAACCATTAACTATCGGACTTTCAAGCCCGAACGTGATGGTCTGTTTTGCGCTAAGATCTTTGGTCCCATCAAGGATTATGAGTGTCTGTGCGGAAAATATAAACGCCTCAAACATCGTGGGGTAGTGTGTGAAAAGTGCGGTGTTGAAGTTATTCAGTCCAAAGTGCGTCGTGAACGGATGGGCCATATTGAACTGGCCTCACCTGTTGCGCATATTTGGTTCTTGAAATCACTGCCCAGCCGTATTGGTCTTCTTCTGGATATGACGCTGAAAGATCTGGAGCGGGTTCTCTACTTTGAGAACTTCGTTGTGATGGATCCGCGTATGACACCACTGAAACGTGGTGAGTTGCTGACTGAAGATCGTCTGCGCCAATATCAAGATGAGTATGGCGATGAGTTCGTGGTGGGCATTGGTGCGGAAGCGATCCGCGAGATGCTTCAAGAGCTGGATATAGAGAAAGAAGTTGTCACCCTTCGTGATGAGTTGGTTGATAACCGTTCAGAAGCACGACGTAAAAAGATTGTTAAGCGTCTCCATACTCTGGAAGTTATTCAGGAGTCTGGCAATCGTCCAGAGTGGATGATTTTGGAAGTTGTTCCAGTCATTCCGCCTGAGTTGCGTCCTTTAGTGCCTTTGGATGGTGGTCGTTTTGCGACTTCCGATCTCAACGACCTTTATCGTCGTGTGATCAATCGGAACAATCGTTTGAAACGTCTTCATGAGCTTCGCGCACCGGATATCATCATCCGCAACGAGAAGCGTATGCTTCAGGAGTCGGTTGACGCACTGTTTGATAACGGTCGTCGTGGTCGGGTCATTACCGGTACAAACCGTCGTCCACTGAAATCGCTTTCAGAAATGCTGAAAGGTAAACAGGGCCGTTTCCGTCTTAACCTGCTCGGTAAACGTGTTGATTACTCCGGTCGTTCAGTGATCGTTGTTGGACCTGATTTGAAGCTGCATGAGTGCGGTCTGCCTAAGAAAATGGCTTTGGAGTTGTTTAAGCCGTTTATCTACAACCGTCTTGAAGAGCGTGGACTCTCTACCACCATTAAAGCTGCAAAGCGGATGGTTGAGAAAGAGAAGCCGGAAGTATGGGATATTCTTGAAGAAGTTATTCGTGAACATCCAGTACTGCTCAACCGTGCGCCAACGCTTCACCGTTTGGGTATCCAGGCATTTGAGCCGAAGCTTATCGAAGGCAAGGCCATTCAGTTGCATCCTTTGGTTTGTACGGCCTTTAACGCTGACTTTGACGGCGACCAGATGGCGGTCCATGTACCGCTGTCCATTGAGGCGCAGATTGAAGCGCGCGTTTTGATGATGTCTACCAATAACATCCTCTCACCAGCCAATGGTAAGCCGATTATCGTGCCTACCCAGGATATCATTCTTGGTCTGTACTATATGACCTCTGAACGGTTTGATGTGCTTGGAGAAGGGACTATATTCTCCGATCCAATGGAAGTGCGTCAGGCATTCGACTCAAAAGCAGTCGGCCTGCATGCGGCGATTCAGTGTCGTTTCCGTGGTGAACGTGTTAAGACCACAGTTGGTCGTATCATGATGACTGAACTGTTGCCTGAACAGGTGCCGTTCAAAATGATCAACAAGCTGCTGACTAAGAAGGAAGTAGCAAAGCTGATCGACTATGTTTACCGTAGCTGCGGCACCAAGACGACTGTTGTGTTTGCTGATCGGCTGATGACAATGGGCTTCACCTCTGCTGCTCGAGCGGGTATCTCCTTTGGTAAGGATGATATGGTCATTCCTGAAGCGAAGAAGACGCTCATTGCTGATTCACAAGCAAAGGTGAAACTGATCGAACGTCAGTATACCGATGGTTTGATTACCGAAGGTGAGAAGTATAACAAGGTCGTTGATATCTGGTCGCAGTGTACGGAAGATGTCGCCGATGAGATGATGAAAGGTATCTCCAGTGAACCTGGCCCGGATGGTCAGGAGCAGTTGTCCTTTAACTCCATTTTTATGATGGCAAACTCCGGTGCGCGTGGTTCAGCTGCACAGATTCGTCAGTTGGCTGGTATGCGTGGTTTGATGGCCAAGCCTTCTGGTGAGATCATTGAAGCGCCGATTACTGCGAACTTCCGTGAAGGTTTGACTGTTCTTCAGTACTTCAGTTCAACCCATGGTGCGCGTAAAGGTTTGGCTGATACAGCGTTGAAAACAGCCAACTCCGGTTATCTGACCCGTCGTTTGGTTGATGTAGCCCAAGATTGTATTGTTCGTGAACAAGATTGCGGAACAAAAAATAGCATTCAATTGACCGCTCTTGTTGAAGGTAATGAGATTATTGACACCCTTGGTGACCGCGCTTTGGGTAGGACACCGGTAGAAGATGTCATTGACCCCATTACGAAAGAGAAACTGGTAAAAGCGAATACGATTGTCGATGAGGCACTCGTCCAGGTGATTCGTAACTCCAATGTGGATAGCATCCAAATTCGCTCACCGCTGTTGTGTGAGACGGAACGCGGTGTGTGTGTTACGTGCTATGGTCGTGATCTTGCTCGTGGTAAGGCTGTCACTGTAGGTGAAGCAGTTGGTGTTATTGCTGCTCAGAGTATTGGTGAGCCAGGTACACAGCTGACCATGCGTACGTTCCATATTGGTGGTACGGCTTCTAGTTCTGTTGAACAGTCTTCTATTGAGACAGTTCATGGTGGATTCATTCGTTTTCACAACCTTACCACAGTGCAGGATCGCAACGAGAAGCTGGTTGTGTTAAGCCGCAATGGTGAAGTGACACTGCATGAAGCAACCACGGATAAGGAAGGCAATGTAGCAGGTGGCCGAGAACGTGAGCGGCATCGTATTCCATACGGTGCGCGGATCTCCTACACCGATGGTTCCCAGGTTGAAAAAGGCGCTACAGTTGTCGAATGGGACCCATTTGCTGCGCCGATCATCACAGAATTGAGTGGTCATGTGAATTTTGGTGACCTTGTGGAAGGTGTGACCCTGCGTGAGTCAGTTGATGAAACCACCGGTCTGACCAATCGTGAGGTGACTGAATGGAAAGCA
Organism: Magnetococcales bacterium; assembly: GCA_015234045.1. Classification (GTDB taxonomy): domain Bacteria; phylum Pseudomonadota; class Magnetococcia; order Magnetococcales; family JADFWU01; genus JADFWU01. Next base: position 4,692 of record JADFWU010000070.1, on the reverse strand, counting down.
CAAGCCCGTAAGACGGATATGCGACCTCGGATCAGTTTGAAAGATCCAGACAGTGGCGAAACACTTACGCTTCCAAATGGTACAGCTGTTCGTTATTATCTACCGGTTGGTGCTGTTATCACTGTTCAAGAAGATGAAGCCGTTAAAGCGGGCGACATCATTGCCAAGATTCCACGTCAAAGCTCAAAAACACGTGATATTACCGGTGGTCTTCCACGGGTTGTTGAACTGTTTGAAGCGCGGAAGCCAAAAGAGTTTGCCATCATTGCTGAAAATGAAGGTACAGTTAGCTTCGGAAAGGACTTGAAAGGTAAACGTCGCGTTGTCGTTACGGACGAGGAGGGCGAGACCTTAGAGTATCTTCTGCCTAAAGGTAAGCAGTTGGCAGTCAATGAAGGCGACTACATCCGCCCAGGTGAGCCGCTGATGGAAGGTTCGCCCGTACCTCAGGATATTCTGAAGGTGCTCGGCTTGGAAGCGCTGTGCCAATTCATGATCAATGAGATCCAGGAGGTTTACCGCCTCCAGGGTGTGCGGATCAATGATAAGCACATTGAGGTCATTGTGCGTCAGATGTTGCAGAAGGTAATGATTACTGATCCTGGTGACACCACGTTCGTGACAGGCGAGTCTGTTGAATACGTAGAGTTCAACCAGACAAATAAGCGTATGAAGTCGTCAAAGAAAGCTGAGGCAACGGCAACGCCATTGTTGCTCGGTATCACCAAGGCATCATTGTCAACACCATCGTTTATCTCTGCGGCATCGTTCCAAGAAACCACACGTGTTCTTACAGAAGCTGCTGTGTCTGGACGTGCGGATACGTTGAATGGACTAAAAGAGAATGTCATCGTTGGCCGCTTGGTGCCTGCTGGCACTGGTCATACAATGCATTTTGGAAATGAATAGGGCGATCAGCATGCAGAAATCTTGGTGAATATCACAAGGTTAGATGCCAAATGCTGGCTATGAATTGGGAATCTGTAAGAGATTTCCATAAAAAAAGTGACCCAGGATCAGAAAAAGTCTTTACAGGACGCAGAACGACTCTATAATTGCCTGTTTAACTGAACCGCCTGGAAAACACTGAAAATTCAGTTTGGAGAATCGTTAAAATGCCGACAGTCAACCAGCTGGTGCGCCATGGTCGCAAGATCCAGAAAAAGAAGACAAATGTTCCGGCCATGGAATCTTGCCCTCAAAAAAGGGGCGTTTGCACCCGCGTGTACACCACCACCCCTAAGAAGCCGAACTCGGCCCTTCGTAAGGTGGCTCGTGTCCGTTTGACCAATGGTCATGAGGTAACCGCGTATATTCCTGGTGAAAGCCATAATCTTCAGGAGCATAGTGTTGTCCTGATTCGTGGCGGTCGTGTTAAGGACCTTCCTGGTGTGCGTTACCATATTGTTCGTGGTCACCTCGATACTCAGGGCGTTAAGGACCGGAAACAAGGACGCTCCAAATACGGTGCCAAGCGGCCCAAGTAATCTACGATAAATAATCGTATTCAAGAGATTTGTTTCGGAGTGTTTAGCCCGAAACAGTGTATTATATGTCTGAGGAGCTGACGGAATGCCAAGGCGCCGTGTTGTTCAAAAGCGGGATGTACTTCCCGACCCCGTGTTTGGAGACAAACTGGTCACCAAATTCATGAACTGCCTGATGGTAGATGGAAAGAAATCACTCGCTGAGCGGGTGTTCTACGGAGCTCTGGATCTGGTAAAAGAACGTACCGGTCAAGAACCTCTCGAACTTTTTCATGATGCTCTTGATAAAGCACGGCCAAATGTTGAGGTTCGCTCACGTCGTGTTGGTGGTGCAACCTATCAGGTGCCTGTAGAAGTGCGTCCCAGTCGTCGTCAGACACTGGCTATTCGCTGGTTGGTAAGTTTTGCCCGTAAGCGTGGCGAAAAAACCATGCGTGAACGGCTTGCTGGTGAACTGCTAGATGCAGCTAATGGTCGTGGAGCTACAATAAAAAAACGTGAAGATACCCACCGCATGGCCGAAGCCAATAAGGTCTTCGCCCACTATCGCTGGTAAGGGTTTTTACGTACGGTTAATGTGTTGCGTTAACAACCAACACAATGCAGAACGGAAAGAGCGTTTCTCTCTCCTAAAAATAGCTGATCAGAAGATCTTCAAAGTCCGTGGGCAGGGCATAAGCCGCTCTGCCCCTTTTTTGACGCCTGAATCTGAAGGTGTGTGTTGCTTCAGGTTGTGATTTTTTTTGACAGTAATTCGGTTAACTGACTTTATTGTGACAGTGCTTTTGTTCACGATAAAGGACAGTAAATACAGTTAAGTAAGGCTTGATTCGGTGACTACATCGAGAAAGCCAAGGTTCTACAGGGGTAGCACGTGGCAAGAACTGTTCCACTGAAACAGTATCGTAATATCGGCATCATGGCTCATATTGATGCAGGTAAGACCACTGTGACTGAGCGCATCCTTTACTATACTGGACGTTCTCATAAGATCGGTGAAGTTCATGATGGCGCAGCCACTATGGACTGGATGGAGCAGGAACAGGAGCGTGGTATTACCATTACCTCAGCTGCTACTACCTGTTTCTGGAATGATCACCGTATCAATATCATCGATACGCCTGGCCATGTTGACTTCACCATTGAAGTTGAGCGTGCGCTCCGTGTTCTTGATGGTACAGTTGCAGTTTTCTGTGCTGTTGGCGGTGTTCAGCCGCAGTCAGAAACGGTTTGGCGCCAAGCTGAGCGTTACAAAGTGCCCCGGATGGCCTTTGTTAACAAAATGGACCGAATGGGCGCAGACTTTATGCGCGTCGTAAAGATGATCAAAGAGCGCCTTGGTGATGTTGCTTTGGCAGCTCAGATTCCCATTGGTGCAGAAGAAGATTTCCGTGGTATGGTTGACTTGGTCACCATGAAAGCATTTCTCTTCGATGATGAGACTATGGGAGCGAAGTTTGAAGTAGCGGAAATTCCAGAAGATTTGGTTGATATCGCCAAAGAGCACCGTACGCTTTTGCTTGAGACTGCTCTTGAGCAAGATGATGCGTTAATGGAAAAATATCTTGAAGGCGAAGAGATTTCAGAAAAAGATTTTCGTTCTGTGATTCGTCTTGGCGTTATCAACAACGCCTTTGTCCCTGTGTTCTGTGGTTCAGCTTTTAAGAACAAGGGTGTTCAGCCTCTACTTGATGCTGTTGTGGAATTTTTCCCAGCGCCATCAGAAATTGACGCTGTGACCGGTGAGTTGCCTTCTGGTGAAGAAGCTACTCGACCATCATCCGATGATGAGCCTTTCTCAGCATTGGCTTTTAAAATCATGGCAGACCCTTTTGTGGGAACTCTGACATTTTTCCGTGTTTATTCTGGTATTCTAGAGTCTGGTTCCTATGTATTAAACGCGACAAAAGACAGAAAAGAGCGGATTGGCCGTATTCTTTTGATGCATGCAAACAAGCGTGAAGACATCAAAGAAGTGCGTGCTGGTGATATTGCCGCAGCTGTAGGGTTGAAAAATACGACAACAGGCGATACTCTGTGCGCCGCATCTGATCCCATTATTCTGGAACGTATGGAGTTTCCGGATCCGGTTATCTCTATTGCTATTGAGCCTAAGACAAAGGCTGATCAGGAAAAAATGGGTGTTGCTCTAGCGCGGTTGGCTCAGGAAGATCCTTCATTCAAAGTTGAAACGGATCATGAAACCAATCAAACGATTATCTCTGGCATGGGTGAACTTCACCTTGAGATCATCGTTGATCGTCTTATGCGTGAATATAAAGTTGATGCAAACATTGGCCAACCTCAAGTGGCCTACCGGGAAACCATTCGGAAAACCCTGGATCAGGAAGGCAAGTTTGTCCGTCAAACTGGCGGGCGTGGTCAATTTGGTCATGTATGGATCAAATTGGAGCCTCAGGAACCAGGCGCTGGCTTTGAGTTCGTGGATGCGATTAAGGGCGGCGTAGTACCCCGGGAATATATTCCAGCTGTTGGAAAAGGTATTGAAGAAGCCATGCAAACTGGTGTTAAAGCCGGTTATCCAGTGGTTGACGTCAAAGCGACATTGTTTGACGGCTCTTACCATGATGTAGATTCTAACGAAATGGCATTTAAAATCGCTGGGTCAATGGCGTTTAAAGAGGGGTGCAGAAAAGCATCGCCCACGCTCCTTGAACCGGTTATGGCTGTTGAGGTAGAAGTTCCTGAAGAGTATATGGGTGATGTTATCGGCGACTTGAATTCACGCCGTGGCCAGATTTCAGGAATGGAAGCATTAGGTAAAAACCAGTTGGTTAAAGGTATGGTGCCTTTGGCAACAATGTTTGGTTATGCTACTGACCTTCGCTCTATGAGTCAGGGTCGAGCGACATTTACAATGCAATTCGATCACTACGAAGCCGTGCCAGATGGCATTGCGGAAGAGATTGTGGCGAAAGTGAAGGGATAATAGTAGGTAGAGTATCATGTCCAAGGAAAAATTTGAGCGTACGAAACCCCACGTGAACATCGGAACGATTGGTCACGTGGACCACGGAAAAACCACATTGACCGCAGCCATTACCAAAGTATTGGCTGAAAAAGGTCAGGCAAGCTTCATGGCGTATGATGCCATTGATGCAGCGCCAGAAGAGCGTGAGCGTGGAATCACCATCGCCACCGCCCATGTTGAGTATGAGACGGATGCCCGTCACTACGCTCACGT
>JADFWU010000006.1 GCA_015234045.1 Magnetococcales bacterium | reverse complement strand
GACTCCTGCTCTGAAATATCGTGCTATGGAATGTTTGAGCTGATCTGTCAAGATCGAAAAACTTGAACATCGAGTAACAAGCATTCTGACACAATAGAAGTCAAAGCCCTGATGGTTACGCTGTCGGGGCTTTTTTTATGCCTGAATTCTGACAGCCGTCAATCCTGCTCAATGCGACACTATAAAAGTGAAGTCTGTAACGTTTTGAAAAAAATGTGAATAAAAAAATGGTGGATCTGGAACACTTGTTGCAAAAAGGCAGACACAACAGCAATCAGTGATAACGATGGAACGTTAGTCTGCACGATCAATTACTGGACTGGATCCTTGATTCTTAAAAAGAACGCCATACGTGTTATTCTGGGAATGATGCTGGGTTTAACGATCCTGTTTCCATCCCGACCTGTTCAGGCCCAAACCCTTTGGGAGGCTGTGAGCGAAGCCATCTATACCAATCCAGAGGTTTTGGCAACCCATGAGGATTGGGGAAAAGTACGTAATCAAATTCAAGAAGCATTTTCCAACTATCTTCCAGCTGTGAATCTGGCCCGGATCAATCTCCGTGATGGCGATATGGTCAATTGGTTCTGGATTGATGGTGTTATGGAAGAGATGTATGACATCGTCATCTTACCTGGCATTCATTCCAATCTTGCCCTTGGTTTCAAATGTGACCATATCAGAGAGCTTCTTGACGGCGAAATGCCAGTAGGAGAACTCTCCTGGTCTTCCAATCGTGCCCTCCGTTGAGTTATCTTAGTCTCTTTTAATTGTATAATGCTTACTGCTACAGAGGGGGTGCTTCCCTCTGACTAAGAGATCCTCTTGGTGAAATAAGTAAGCTGTGTCATAGAGAGAGACTAAATGAGCCACATTTCTACCGGTGTTACCGGTCATCCTCTGAAAGTATACAATAGCCTTGGCCGTAAGTTGGAGGCATTCACGCCCATTGATCCAAAAGTGGTGCGTGTCTATAGCTGTGGTCCAACGGTTTATAATTACGCCCATATCGGTAATCTGCGTGCCTATATCTTTACTGATACGCTGCGGCGCGTGTTGCAGTGGAAAGGGTATGATGTTGTCCATGTGATCAATATCACCGATGTGGGGCACCTGACATCCGATGCGGATGAAGGTGATGATAAAATGGAGCTGGCTGCATCCAAGGCAAAGCAGACCATTTGGGAGGTGGCGGCGCACTATACCGATGCTTTTAAAGCTGATCTCAATCATCTCAATATTCAAGATCCAACTTTGTGGGCCAAAGCGACCGATCATATTCAAGAGATGATCGCCTTTGCGTCAACGCTTGAAGAGAATGGGGTTACCTATGGTTTGGATAGTGGACTCTATCTGGATACCACCAAAGTGGCGGATTATGGGCGTTTGGCTTTGATGGACCATGAAGGCATGATGGAAGGGGCGCGGGTCACTTCTGTAGAGGGTAAACGCAATCCCACGGATTTTGCCATATGGCGCACCTCTGAAGAGGCGGGTAAACGGCAGATGGAGTGGCAAAGCCCTTGGGGCGCTGGCGCGCCGGGTTGGCATCTTGAATGCTCGGTGATGAGCATTAAGTATCTGGGTCGAAAGTTTGATATCCATACCGGTGGCGTGGATCATCGTCAGGTGCATCATTGCAATGAGATCGCACAGAATCAAGGCTATCGAGGCGATGAAGACAGCGGTGTCAACTACTGGATGCACAATGAATTCCTGGTATCCGGCCAGGATAAGATGTCCAAATCCAAAGGCGGCTTCCTGCGACTGCAAACTCTGGTCGATGCAGGATTTCATCCACTTGTTTATCGCTATTTCGCTCTGACTGCGGATTATCGTTCCACTTTGGATTTCTCCTGGGACGCACTCAAGGCCGCTCAAACCGGCTATGGTCGTCTGTTGATGCGTGTCGCTCGTCATAAAGAAGCCGGGCAATGGCCTACCAAGTGGTCAGGCTTGTTGGATGATATCCGCTACTCCCGAGGCAGTTCCTATACGTTTATCATGGGTCAGCTGTTGGACGGGGTGTCTGAGACTGCCCAGGGTTGGCTTGATCGGTTGGATGAGGCGCTTTCCAATGATCTGAATATGCCAATGGTGCTGGCGGCACTTTCTGAATTGGTTCAGCAAGAAGGGCTTGAACCTGATGAGATGTTGCGTGTTCTTGCGCTGTATGATCTGGTGGTTGGGCTTGGCCTGTTATCCATGACCGCAGAGGAATTAACACTGCGCCCGGCAGAGGCGGGATTGTCGGATGATGATGTCAATGGACTGCTTCAGGAACGAACACAGGCACGTAAAGACCGAGACTTTGCCCGTGCTGATGCCATTCGGGATCAGCTCCAGGAAGCCGGTGTGGTGATTAAGGATGGTCCTGAAGGGACTGCGTGGAGTTGGAAATAAGTTGGATGGCGTAGGCCGTTGAACGTTTTGTGTTTCATAAAAAGAGGCCACTTTGAACAGGTGTCAAAGTGGCCTCTTTTTTTTATAGTTCTTTCGCCTAAAATTTGAACAGTCAACCGTTCCAGCTCTGGTGATGTTTTTGCGCTGATGATCTGCTTCGCATATCAAAAGCGGCGCAAAAACGTCACCAGGGCTTCCACTCAGGTTGTGAATGATTGCCTGATTTTGAGTCGAAATTACTCTGTTTTTGCTTTGCTGTATGGTCCAATGGGCAGCCCGTTATGTTCGTTATAGATGGCTTGATTATTGGCCTGCGTGGCTAGCGGAATATAGTTGGGCATGGCCTTGGTTATCGCCGCAGAGATGGCCATGGCGATCAACATGCCGATGGGGTGTCCGCCTGAGTTATTGTTCTGTGGTTGGTAGATCATGGTTTTTTTGTTATTCCAGATGATCTCACCGGATGCAGCGCTCTTGAGAACATACTCCATCTCAACGGTTACCTGTGTGGTCAGTAGCATATACTGTGCATCCCAACGGGTGATGGTGATGAACAGAACAGCATCCGCACCAAACAGTGCGGCCAGTTTCTCAGTGGGCGCATTGTGGACGAGATTGGCATCATTGAGGCCGTCATCCTCCAACGTGCGTTTTACCATGTTGACTGGAAAAACATAATATCCACGCTCTGCCAGTGGAATCGTAATGGTCGAAAGAAAATAGTCCTGTGCAGTTACTTCTACACTTTGATTGACGACCGGAACCACCAGAATAGAGCGGGGTTTCGCTTGATTGAAGGCAGTGTAATCCGCTTTCGGTGGTGGATTCATGGCGCAGCCGGATAACAGAATTAACAGGCCGAGTAAGAAAGCCATGACTGGCCGTTTGTGCATTGAAAAATTCATTGTAAAAATCCTATTCACTTAGATTGAACCTGTTTCTGAGGCGGTTTCTGGCGTGCCTGTTTCTGACGCAGCGTCAGGTGTTGAAAGCGCTGGGTCAGTAGGTTCTTCCTGAGTATTATGTCGATTTTTCAGATTTTCAACATTGCGGATCATTTTGGTCATGAACAGCTGTGATTCTGGCCAGGCATCTTGTTCTTTCTTGAAATAGGTGATGGCATTGTCCAGTTGGTTGCTCTCCAACAGAGCATAGCCATATTCGGCATATAGTCCGGGCGGTACTTTTTTCAGCTGTTCTGCTTCCAAAATGATCGTGTGTAGCTCGGCGATGAAATCTTCTTTCTTTTCCGGCGCATTATAGTGGCCATACAGGGAACTGCTATAGTTGCCCCAGGCGTATTGATGCTCAACACAACCGCTGGTCATAAAGGGCAGAATGAGTAAAAAAGGCAGCAGCTTGAAAGCTCGATTCATCATGTAACGATCCTCAGTGGATACGAATCTGTTGTCGTTCGTCCTGAATAAATAGTTTCTCCTGATGAATCACGTTGCCGGATGCATCAGTGATTTTAATGGTATGTGTGCCTGGAATAACGCGGTAGATGATCGGATCTTCGAATGTGTCATACACAGGACCAAACAGAATTCCATCTACGGAGAGTTGGCTGTTTTTAGGTGCATCCATCACTTGAACCATCGGTGTGTTGTCCACCGTGTCCGAGTGAGATTGCGGATAGCTGCAACTGCTCAAAAGCAGTAGGAGAGTAAGACCTAAGCTGAGAATTTTCATTTCACTCTTCCGTGACGAATAGGGTTGTCCACTCTGAGGGTAGGGTGCCACTGGTCAGTGTGCAGACAGCGCCTTGATTTGTTTCATTGTCGCCAAACAGTGCAGCAACCTGGATTCGACCGGCCTCAGAAGCGGGCAAGGCGATATCAAAGCCTGTTTGACGGCTTTTGACTGTTTTTCCAGGCTTCATTATTCGCAATGTGTCACCGACTTTGATGCCTTGAGAAGCGCCACCGCTGATAAAAATTTGTTGATCCTGAACATCAAGGATATCGGTACGCCAAGGCCGTTCGCTCAGTTTGGCAATGATACGGCTGACCACATCGGTAATGGCGGCACCGATGGCGCGATCATTCAATGTGGCATCATAGTTGGCTTTTGTACCAAAGCCCATGACTTCGCCCACTTCAGAACTGGCTTGACCAGATCCGGTTGCCGAGAAAAAGGCATGACCAGTCCGAGTATCTACCAAGCGGATATCCACTTTGGCTTTGGCAACTTGGATCTTGGTGCTGCTTAAAAAGCCCGATTTGCCTGTAACAGAACGACCAAATTCGGTCACTGCGCCAACAATAAGTGCATCCACACCAATGAGGTTTTGTTCTTTTAAATAGTGTGATTCACGCTTGATAGCCGCGATATCTGGTCGTTCGAACACCAAAAACTGTTCCGATTGAACCAACCGTGCCGAGAGCATATCGCCGGCTTGTTTGCCAATACGGTTAAAATCATCATCGGTCAGCAGAGAGCGACCATAGTTTGTTTCATTGGTAAATCGACCCAAGGCGACTTTGCGTTTGTAGCGTTTTTTTTCAGGCACTGCCTGCATGGCAACCTGTTGGGCTTTTTCCTGTTCCGCTTTGGTGGCTGGTGCGGCTACGGGTTTGCGTTGTTCTACCGAAACACAGCCGGTGAACAGGCTAAGACCGAATATAAAGAGTAATAATTTTATGGACATTTCCATACACCTTGTTTGGACGCAATCAATAATAATTTTGATTTATAGCATGATTTTATAAAGGATAGAAGTGCACTGTTTTTTTCCGCTACCCTTATGCTTCTTCACCAAGTTGAGAAAGCAGAGAGGCTTGATGGTCAGCGATCAAGGCGTGGATGATTTCACTGATATCACCTTGAAGCACTTGATCCAGTTTGTGCAGAGTGAGATTGATTCGGTGATCGGTGACGCGCCCTTGTGGAAAATTATAGGTACGGATGCGTTCTGAACGGTCACCACTGCCTACCTGAGATCGGCGGGCTTCTGAACGTTGGTCATCAGCGGCTTGTTGTTCGGCATCCAGAAGACGGGCTTGTAGTACAGTCATGGCCTTGGCTTTGTTTTTATGTTGGGACTTTTCGTCCTGACAGGTGACAACCAAGCCGGTTGGAATGTGGGTGATGCGTACCGCTGAATCGGTTGTGTTAACGCTTTGTCCGCCGGGACCGGAGGAGCGGTAGACATCAATTCTCAGATCTTTGTCAGCGATTTTAATGTCCACTTCAGTCGCTTCGGGCAGAATGGCCACGGTACAGGCTGAGGTGTGAATGCGTCCGCCGGCTTCGGTGGTTGGTACGCGTTGTACGCGATGGACACCGGATTCAAATTTCAACGCTGAGTAGACACCATTACCACGCACCATGGCAATGAGCTCTTTGAAGCCGCCTAGGTTGGTATGGTTGGTGGATAGGATCTCTATTTTCCAGTTTCTGGACTCTACATAACGGGTATACATTTTGAAAAGATCGGCTGAAAACAGTGCGGCTTCTTCGCCACCGGTACCGGCCCGGATCTCTAAAATAACGTTTTTATCATCATTGGGATCTTTGGGTAGCAGCATCAATTTAAGCTGGCGATCCTGTTTTTCGCGGGTTTCGCGCAGTGCGTCCAGTTCTTCGCGGGCCATCTGTTTCATTTCTGGATCAGAGTCCGCTTCAGCCAGCATTAATTCGGCTTCTTCAATCTCTTCCAACGTCTGTTCAGCCTCTTTATGAGCCGCAACGATGGAATCAAGATCGGCATACTCCTTACTGAGTCGAGTAAATCGTGACACATCCGACATAACGTTCGGATCATTCATCAGAGAAGCAATTTCTGCATGGCGGGCGGACATGGAGTGAAGCTTATGAGTCAAAGACATAACAGAGCCGTTACTAAAATAGAGTGATCAAGGAAAAAGGCAGGGGTTCGGCGCGAGGTTCGCTAATGCTGGGAATCCAGCCCGAACAGCTTGCGTGTGGCATCGACATAAACATCGCCATTACCATCACCAGCCATTGTACGCAGGCGGCTAACGGGATCATGAAGTACTTTATTGATCAGCAAACGTCCCAACTCTTCCACCCGTTTGCGGTCATCATCGCTCAAACCGGGCCACTTTTGGAACGTGCGTTCCAATTCACGATCCTTTAGTGATTCCAATCGATTACGCAGATCAACAATCGTGGGTACTACATCCAGGGATTGGAGCCAGTGTATGAATTCCGGCACCTCTTCATCAACGATATTCTGGGCATTCTCAGCGGCTTGATGCCGGCCTACCATGTTGTCTTGAACGATTTTATTCAAGTCGTCAATATCGTATAGAAATGCGCTGTCCACACTGTTGATTGCTGGGTCGATGTCGCGGGGCACTGCGATATCAATGAGAAACATCGGCTGTTGTCGCCGTTGTTTCAGCGCATTACGCACCATTGCCGCAGAGAGAATAGGGCGTGGTGATCCAGTAGACGAAATGATGATATCCGCACGATGGAGATTCTTTTCCAATGTCTCAAGGGCAAACGCTTCGCCGTGAAAACGGTCAGCCAGTTGACGCGCCCGAGAAAGGGTGCGGTTGGTGACTAAGACTTTACTGATACCCTGACCGATCAGATGTTGAGCCGCCAGTTCGCACATTTCACCAGCGCCAATCAGTAAGCAACTGTGATTGGATAGATCACCGAAGATTTTCTTGGCCAGATTCACCGCTGCCGTAGAAACAGAAACCACATTTTCTGCAATAGCGGTTTCCGTGCGTACACGTTTGGCAACACGGAATGCACGATGGAAATATTTATTGAGGAGTAGGCCAGTGGTTTTTGCTGAGTTGGCAAAGTGGTAGGCCTCTTTCATTTGGCCGAGAATTTGGGGTTCGCCAACCACCATGGAGTCCAAACTGGATGCAACCCGAAAGCCATGGGCAACCGCCGCCTCTTCCTTATAGTGGTAGAGATGGGGCTCAAGTTCTGCCAGGGCAATATCGCGACTCTGTGCCATCCAGGTTGCGATAGCACCAATGGCGTGATCTCTATCTCGACTGGCCACATAGATCTCAACCCGGTTACAGGTGGAGAGGATGACCGCTTCGGCAATCGACTCCAACCCGGTCAGGGCCGCAAGGGCAGACGGGATGTCTTCAGCAGAGTAGGAAAGGCGTTCCCTGATGGCGATGGGCGTCGATTTATGGTTCAAACCGACAACGACGATATTCATAAGCTCTAGTGTTGGACTGTCACAGGCGGTGAAAACCGTATGCGTTCACCATCCAAAATTAGACTATAATAGCCCTTTTGGCTATCTGGGATAAAGGTGAAAGGCGCATTTGTCAGAGGTTAGACAAAAATTCTCGATAAGTTTTTCTCGTTAGTGCAAAGCTGCGCTTTGATTGATCACTCAGGTCAGGTAGGTGGGTGTGCGTGAGTCATGCTGGATTGACTAAACAGTCTTTTGTCTTCGTGGATAGTGTGGCCTGCGAACCATTCCATCAGAAAGTTGATCATAGCATCAGCGCTCATTAACCCGGCCATAACATCAGCGATATGGTGTTCAATTTGCTCAAGCAGCTCTTTATGTAGCTCATGATGTTGGACAACATTGGGCAGATTCAAGGAGAGCGCGATATTTTCTTCGGAAAGAAAGTGGAACTCTGCGTATTTGTAGAGCTCCATCATCAACCGTTGGCGGCGATCAGGATCATCAGTTGTGGAGAGGGTAGTTTCAATACGATTGATCAGCTCAACAAAATAGTGGTGTTGCAGATCAATCTCTTGCCGTCCTACTTCAAATTGTTTTTTCCAGTGAAATGTCATCACAAGCCTTTATCTATCTTAAGTAAATAATGAATGTCCAATATTCTATATTTACTCAATTCCTGGTCATTGTTCAACGATTGACAATTTGTACGTTGTTTTTGGCAGTGAATATAATGAATAAATTAGTAAATTACGGATTTTGTATCGGCTCAAGTAGGCAGCCAAAATATTTTGATGTCTGAATAGATAATGGTATAGTTCTGTTCAGGGAGAAAAATATTGACTGGTGACGATTAACTTTAATGATGTACCAGTCCAGTCAATCATATCAAATATTAGATGATAAAATAAACTATATTTACATGCCATTTGGGGAGATGGATCATGAAATGTCATTATTGTTTGTTGGGGATTGTCGCACTGCTATTGACGGTATTGCATGCACCCTTTGTGTGGTCAATGGATGCGGCATTGGCACCGGAATTTTCAGACCCGAATTATCGGGTTCAAATGCCCGAATCGTGGGTCGTTAAACCTATTGACCGGACCGTGCAAACGGACGTTGCCAAGAAAACTGATTTAAAAGTAATACTTGATCAACAGATATTTCGACTTCTGCAACCTTCAATTCAAGCATTTGCCAAGCAGAATAATCTGAATATCGCACAAGGTGATGGAACCTGCGGTCACTCAGCGGGTGCTTTGGCTGCTAAACGCACGGATATTGGCGGTTTTTGTTGCCCACCACGTGATTTGGATCGACTGCCTGGGCTTGAGTTTCACACCCTTGGTATTACGCCTATTGCTCTGCTGGTTCATCCTGATAATCCCATTGACAACATCAGCATTGAAGAGGCAAGAAAGATTTTTTCTGGCGATATCAGTCGTTGGTCACAATTGAAAACGGCAGAAGGTATCAAGGGACCAAACCGCCCCGTTCTGCCGGTAGGGCGTTTGCACTGCAAACCAAGGCCGGGCCATTGGCGTCTTATTTTGGATAATGAGGATCTGTTCAGCCCTGATTTGCAGGAAGTTGGTACGATTCCAGATATGATTTCCATGGTAGCGCATGGAAAATCTGCTATTGGGCATGCGGCCTACTGGTTTGCTGCCAAGCATTATCGTAACAAGGGTAAGACAAAGGTACTGATGGTGGATGGTATTCATCCGAGTGATGTGAACGCTGTTGCTCAGGGGCGTTACCCATTTTACAAAACATTTTCGGTGACAACATGGCATGGGCCTCATGTCGAAAATAAAAATGCTATGCGTTTAGTGACACATATGTTGCATGCGATGGCGCATCTGGATCACGCAGATGGTGTGGTGTCGGCATCAATGCTTCGTGCAAATGGTTGGCAATTTCAAGCTGATGAGCTGATTGGTAGCAATCGGTAACAGTCTGTTTATCAACGGAGTGCTTACCATGCAATCAGCCTCGAATACCAAACAGTCCAACATTTGGCATGTATTACCACTGATCATTCTGCTTGGTACGGTGTTGGGTCTCGTTTGGGGACATGTTCATATCCAAGGGGTGAGTGAAACCCTGCGCGAACGCTTTTTTTCTGATCTGGATGAGCGAGCCAACAGTAGTAGGGTGCGTTTGGATAACTATGTCAAATATCATCATTACTCTGCTGAGTTGTTTCTTTCTCAGAATCGTTTTCTCAACTTTATAAGTAACAACCCACCACCAAAAGACAGTTCTATAAAATTCTATAACAGGCCGCCGCCTTGGTATCCTGATCGCTCCATCCATCGTACATTCATCAAGTCCCATTATACAGTTCTGTTTGATTCGGATAATAAGCCACGGGAAGTATATAGCCGAGGTGGTGTTCAGATTACTCAGCGTTTGCTGGACTATTTAAGCCGTCACGATCTGCGTTCGGTGCGTAAAGAGAGTTGGATCAAGCACATTGGTGCTGAACTCTATTTAATAACCGGACAATCTTTACAAGGCAAAGGTGATCGTCGATGGGAACGGATGGTACTCGTCACTCCGATGAATGATACGTTTCTGATGGCTTCTCAAGGGTTGCTCAATGCAACGGATCTGTTTGGTTTGCTGGATGCGTCCACAGGAAAGGTGATTGCAAGCAGTGATCTGGAGCGGATTGCGATTGGTGGTGATTTGGCACAGTTTGCCGAGCGCTATCTAATGAGCAAGGAAGCCTTTTTTGACTATGGTAATTCCGAAGTGATTTTACAGTTGGTTCTCTTTGCGCCAAAAGCAGAACTGGAAAGCCTTTCACATGAGGTGGTTGATCAAGCGTTGTTGGAAATCGCTTTGGTGACTTTCATTTTTGTTGCTGCTTTTTCTGTATTGTTTGCTTGGTTCTTTGCTCAACAGAGGCGATCAGGACGGCGTTTGCATGCGGCGATGCAGGCTGCTGAAGAGGCCAATCGGGCCAAATCTTACTTTTTGGCTAATATCAGCCATGAGATCCGCACGCCTTTGAACGCCATATTGGGTTTTTCGCAGATTTTATTGAGGAAAAAGGCTGATTGCCAACCTGAATCTGTTCGATATCTGAAAAATATCTGTACCAGTGGTGAGAACCTGTCTGAAATCATCAATAATGTTTTGGATCTATCCAAGATTGAAGCGGGTAAGAGCGTGGTGGATAAGGAGCCTATTGACCTGAAACTATTGGTACAGAGTCAGTATCATATTTTCAAACAACGGGCTTTGGAGAAGGGTGTGAAATTCAGCTATGCCATTGATCCAACCTTGCCGCGTGGGATTATTTCAGACCGGACAAAAATCAATCAGATTTTGATTAATTTGCTCAACAATGCCATTAAATTTACCTCACGTGATAAACAGATATCCATCGGTGTCGCAAGAGAAAATCATAAAATTGTATTCCGGGTATCTGATCAAGGAATCGGTATTCCAGAACAGAAAGTTGAAACCATTTTTCAAGCATTTCAACAGGCTGATACCAGTATAACGCGCAATCATGGTGGTACTGGTTTGGGATTGGCCATCACTCAGAATCTGTGTCAACTGTTGGGTGGTCATATTTCAGTGACCAGTGAGGTTGGTGTGGGTTCTGAATTTATTGTAACGCTACCGCTGGAAGTTTCCACAGAACAGAGCCACAGTAAGGCGAGCAGTGATGAAACAAAACAGCACACATTCAAAGGGCATGGCCAACTGCTCTTGGTAGAAGATAATCCAATGAATCAAGAGGTGATGCTATCGGTTTTGGAAGATACCGGTTTGGATGTTACCGTTGCGCACAACGGACAAGAGGCAGTAGCCATGGTGGCGGAGATCATGCCGGATATTATTCTGATGGATCTACATATGCCGATAATGGATGGACTCACTGCAACAAAAAAAATTCTTGCCCAGCCGGAAACCGCAGGGATTCCAATCATTGGATTGACAGCCGATGCCCTGGTGGAACGTGCCAAAGAGGCAAAACAGGCGGGTATTCTGGAGATTCTGACCAAGCCGATCAATATAAACAAATTTATGATCTTGTTGAATAATTATCTACAGGGTGAATCAGATCAGAAATCTGAGGATGCCCAGAACGAGACGCTGTCAGAAGCGGTGAACGCTGAACTTAAACAGGGTCTCTTGGAGATTGAAAATATTCCTCTATATGAATCTGCCAAGATCGTTGAGGCCTGTGACCGTTTATTACAGAAGTGTGAAGGGTATGATACACCGTTCAACGATATCCTGGAGAAGATTCGCCACGCGGTATTTTCCAGAAACTCTAAAGAGATTGCCCAGATTATTGGTGATGCATTGGGCTGAAGTGTGATGTCTTTTCAGACACACAAACCCATAACTTTTAACGAATTTGATAAAGAATATGGTGGATCCGAGAATATCCGGGGTGGGGCTGTTGACCGGGTAATCGATGGCCTCAAGACCAAGGGATTCCCAAACAAGCCCGGCTGATCGACATGTTGAAACATCCCGGTGGGATCACTGTCGAGCAAATGTCCAAGGTATATTCTCATCTCTGCGCTTACCATCATTGCGATCCGACACCAAAAACCGCCCACGATCAGGATCAATAAACCGAGCAACCTCTTTCCAGCCAGACTCCCAAGACTGCCGCGCACTCTTAAGCGCTGACAGACGGGCCATATAGGGCTTACGCGGATCATTCATATTACGGCCCCAACAGCGTTTTACGCTGAGTCACCGGCGCAGAAGAAAGCCCACGTGAACCGGTCAATAACGTGGCCTTTTGACCCATTGCCGAGGCTTGTTTCTGTTTACGGCGTTGAACTACTTGTGCGCGGTCCGGCTCTTTGGGCGGCTCGGGCATTTCCGGCATCTTGGGTTTTGATAGACACATCTTTTTTCCAATCTCCCATAAAAAACTGTTACGGTGGGCGAGTTGTCGGGTATTATGATTTGTTTTGTTGCTGCTATTTGTTTTCGGTGGTTAAAGGATTGTTGCTATGAGTTCTGGTGAGCGTATTCATTTTCAGAGTCCATCAGGAAAGGAATATATAAATAAACAACGCGAAAAATATAGAGGAGAAACTGATATAAAGTTTTCCTGTCTTGATTTCACATTTTCATTTGAAAATGAGAAAGAGAAGCTTGCTTGCATGAACGCTATTTCAGATTGCTTCCTTGGACATGGCCACTCAATTGTAAGCTTTGAAGACTGTCGCTTCCTTAGTCCTCCAAGAAATGTAACATTAAGTGTTTCAGGGAAAGAAAGACTGAATGATTCGTCTAGAATCATCCGTTCTATGCAGTTTCAGAGTTGCATATTTGTTGAACCTACTTGTAGCTTTCAAAATAATTGTTCCTATACCCTTAAACACTGCCAATTACAAATTTTACTTATTGGTGATAACTGTGCTTGTGTAAATGTTTCAGGTGATAAAGAGACTAGGTGCAAAATAAATACAATCAATCATTATTCAAAAAAATCTGAACTTTATTTGCAATATTTAGAATGTGAAGATATTAATATTGGTAAATACACACCTAAAAACAATGAAAATAGTCCAAAGACATCACTTTTCTCAAAAAAAATAGTAATTAGCGATACATATTCAACTAATATTTCAATCAATCATAGCAGAATTTTATCTGAATCATTCTCTATTCAATTATGTAATATTTACAGATTTGTTATGATGAATCCAGAGTTCACTTATCCACCAAAAATAATGAAAAATAATTTTCTAGGTCGATTGTTTATAAATACTGAAAATCTACCTGACAATACTGTCTTTTCTGGAAATGAATTTTTTATTAGAGATTCTCATGAAGCTCTTCAAAATTTTCGTCTATTGCGTGCTTTTATGTCCAAGCTTGAAGATCACACCCAAGAGGCCGAATTCCATGCTCTTGAACTAGAAACTCGAAGCAATCTAAAAGACACAAAAACTATTGATAGGTTATTCCTAAATGCTTATAGAACAGTATCTGGTTTTGGCCTAAGCCTGACACGCCCCCTATATACTC
Organism: Magnetococcales bacterium; assembly: GCA_015234045.1. Lineage (GTDB taxonomy): Bacteria > Pseudomonadota > Magnetococcia > Magnetococcales > JADFWU01 > JADFWU01. Next base: position 92,805 of record JADFWU010000006.1, on the reverse strand, counting down.
TTGCTGGAATCTGGTGTGTCTGGAGCTTTATATATTCCTGGCTTGTCTATGCAGCATCCGACTTGCCAACCCAATCTCCATTGTATCCAATTTTATCCGAACGCTATTTACATAAATTCACAGGGCTTCAAATGGTTGCTCCATTTGCCATGTGGTCTAAACCAAACCTCATTCCAGAAGAGATGGTTTGTGCATTGGAAACCTTTCCCATACTTTTCCAACCGTTCATTTTTTTGCAAACTGTCGCAACCCTGGCAACAGTAGCCCTATTCCTAATGGCCTTCCGCAAGAAATTCCGCATGAGCTAAACAAACGGCCTGGGCATTTTGGATTTTAATGGACACATCTTTTTTCCAATCTTCCATAAAAAAACCGCCTCAGTGGGCGGGTTGGGTGTTCTATTTATTGGTTCAGATCATAGGGCCAGTTTAATCATCAGGTCCAATGAAGCGATTGAAATGGACAAGGTGATGCCGACCATCCAACGAAGATAAAGCATTTCCTTTTCCACTCCGTTTACTTGTCCTTCCAGTCGGCCCATTTGGCCTTCCAGTCGGCCTATTTGGCCTTCCAGTCGGCCCATTTGTAGAATAATCCCAGCGTGACAGATCGTTGTCACGTTTTTTCACGTTCGCATATTCAGAGAAGAGTTCCAGGAAAGAATAATGTGTTTAAAACAGTAAATAAATGGCGGATGGGGTGGGATTCGAACCCACGGTACCTTGCGATACGACGGTTTTCAAGACCGTTGCTTTCGACCACTCAGCCACCCATCCGCATGGGTGTGACCGGATAGAGTATCCGGTCAGGAGAATATCTTGGAGCGTGATTATGCCGTAGTTAGTTTAGAAATGCCACCCATGAAAGGGCGTAAAGCGTCAGGAATTGTAACACTGCCGTCAGCTTGTTGAAAATTCTCAAGAATTGCAACGAAAGTTCGACCCACTGCTAGGCCCGATCCGTTCAATGTGTGGACAGGTTCGATCTTTTTAGCGTTTTCCGTCCGACGCAGGCGGGATTTCATCCGCCTTGCCTGGAAGGCTTCGCAGTTGGAACAGGAAGAGATCTCTCGATATTTGTTCTGGCCGGGTAGCCACACTTCCAGGTCATAGGTTTTTGAAGCACCGAAGCCCAAATCACCCGTACAGAGACTGATTCTTTTGAATGGGAGTTCCAGGCGCTTTAGTACCTCTTCCGCATTGCTGGTCAATTGCTCCAGAGCATCATAGCTCTCTTCCGGACGGGTTACCTGTACCAACTCCACTTTGTCAAACTGATGTTGACGGATTAATCCACGGGTATCCTGTCCTGATGCACCGGCTTCACGGCGGAAACAGGATGTCCAGGCGGTCATTTTCAGAGGGAGTTCGGCTTCATCAATAATCTGACCGCGTACCAAGTTGGTCAGTGGTACTTCAGCAGTAGGGATGAGATAAAACGGGTCATCCTTCATGCGGAAGAGATCTTCTTCGAATTTGGGTAGTTGTCCCGTGCCAAATAGAGACTCACTGTTGGCCAGGAAGGGCGGCAGCATCTCCATATAGCCATGCTCAGTGGTGTGCAGATCCAACATGAAATTGGTGAGCGCACGGATCATTCGGGCACCATGCTGGCGAAACAGCGTAAAACGCGCACCAGCAATCAAAGCACCGGCTTCGAAGTCAATAATGTTCAGATCTTCGCCAACATCCCAGTGATTTTTCACCTCAAAATCAAATGTCGGAGGTGTGCCCCAGCGGTGGACTTCCTGGTTGTCGTTTTCATCCTTACCTTCGGGTACGGATTCGTGAGGTAGATTAGGTAAAACCGACAACGTGGCCAGAACAGACTCTTCTTTCTCGCGTAGCTGGACTTCCAATGTCTTCAGACGTGGACCAACTTCTTTCATGCGATCAAAAAGATCCTGCGCGTCCGCTTTTTGGGCTTTGCGCTGGCCAACTTGTTTGGAAAGGCTGTTGCGCTCGGCGCGTAAGGACTCTGTTTCAGCCTGGATGTCACGTTTTTCCTGTTCCAAAGCGCGGAAAGCGTCCAGATTATGAGCACCACCTCGCGTTTTGAGGCGGGATTCTACCTGTTCGGGTTCCTTGCGAATCTGTTTGATATCCAGCACTGATCAATCCTCATCCTCAGGTGTTGCCGTGGTGTCTTGTTCTACGGTATCACCGGTATCTTCGCTATCACCATCAGACGGTGTAGATACCGTTTCTGTTGCAGTGTCACCGTCCTCATCAACCGGGGTCTCGTCATCATTTTCATCGCTTTCTGCGATACGGGCAACGGATACCACGCGCTCATCTGAATGAACGTTGAGTACAGTTACGCCCAACGCGCTACGACCGGTTTGGCGGATGGTTTCGACATAGGTTCTAAGTACCATGCCCTGATCAGTGATCAGCATCACCTCATCTTCCGGCCACACTGTGAGTGCGCCGACCAGGGACCCATTACGGTCGTTGGTGACCATGCCGATTACGCCTTGTGTACCACGTCCCTTGGTTGGGAAGAGGGCTTCATCGGTGCGTTTGCCGAATCCATTTTCAGTGATGGAAAGCAGTTGGCAGCCGGAGTCAGGCACCACGACATTCAACGAGATCACTTCATCGCCTTCTTTCAAGCGCATGCCGCGCACGCCTTGAGCCACACGTCCGGAGCGACGCACCAAACGGGATTTAAAGCGAACCGCTTTACCCTTTTTGGAAAACAGCATCACACGACCCGGCTTATCTTCTTGTGCTTCAATGGGATCGGAGTCATCCAGTAGTGTGACGGCAATCAGGTTATCACCATCCACCAGATTGATGGCACGGATACCGTTTGCGCGGATATTGCCATAATCACCCAAAGAGGTTTTCTTGATCAGTCCACGTCGGGTAGCAAATAGAAGATCCCATTGATCCCATTCGTCTTTGTCGATGGTCAATGGCATGATCTGACACACTTTTTCATCCTCTTCCAGTGAGAGGATGTTCACGATGGCTTTGCCGCGCGCAGTTCGACCAACCAATGGTAATTCATAGACCATCAGTTTGAAAACACGGCCTTTATCGGTGAAGCAGAGCATCATGTCGTGGGTAGAGGCCACGAATAGTTGAATGATAAAGTCCTCTTCGCGGATATTGGCAGCACTTTTGCCTTTACCACCTCGGCGTTGGGCTTGATAGGTCTCACTGGGCAGGCGTTTGACGTAACCGGCCTGACTGATGGTGACGACCATATCTTCTTCTTCGATGAGATCAGCAATGCTGAAATCACCGACATCTTCGGCGATATCGGTACGGCGCGGATTGGCAAACATTTCACGAATGCCAAACAGTTCTTCTTTGATCACGCCGAGCAGTACATCATCAGAAGCCAAAATGGATTTCAGGCGGGCAATATCATGCAGAATTGTCTCAAATTCAGCGCGGATCTTATCCTGTTCCAGACCGGTCAAGCGATGCAGACGCATATCAAGAATGGCTTGGGCTTGAATATCGCTCAGACGATAATGATTCTCTTCGAACTGTGGCGATAGAGCGTTCGGGTCGTCCATGGCTTTAATCAACATGGCCTGGACTTCGGTACGATCCCACTTTTCGTCCAGCAGAGACTGTTTAGCAACGGCAGGACTAGGCGCACTTCTGACCAGTTGAATAACCCGATCAATATTGGCCAGTGCAACAGCAAGCCCTTCCAAAATATGGGAACGCGCCTGTGCTTTGCGTAACTCAAACTGGGTACGCCGGGTGACCACTTCACGGCGATGATTGATGAAATGAACCAGGAAGTCCTTCAGGTTGAGCACCTGTGGACGACCATTCACCAATGCCAACGCATTCACACCAAAGGTGGATTGCATGGGGGTATGTTTGAACAGATGGTTCAGCACCACATCCGAGTGGGCATCCCGTTTTAGATCAATAACAACGCGCATGCCCTCGCGGTCGGACTCATCACGTAGGTCAGCAATACCGGTCAGACGTTTTTCACGCACCAATTGTGCGATCCGTTCCACCAGTTTTGCCTTGTTGACCTGATAGGGCAGTTCATAGACAACGATCGTTTCACGGCCATCGCGTTTACGGGTTTCAATGCGTGTTTTAGCGCGCACGACCACTGAACCGCGTCCTGTGTGCTGGGCGGCGTGGATGCCTGCGCGACCATGGATTGTGCCACCGGTGGGAAAATCTGGACCGGGCACGATCTCCATCAGTTCGGGAATGGTTAACTCTGGATTGTCAATCAGCTCACATGTTGCGGTGATAATTTCACCGAGATTGTGGGGCGGAATATTGGTTGCCATACCAACGGCAATACCAGAAGAGCCGTTCACCAGCAGATGCGGGAACTTACAGGGCATCACCAGCGGCTCTTTGAGTGAGCCGTCATAGTTCGGTCCAAAAGCTACGGTATCTTTTTCCAGATCCGCCAGCAGTTCATGAGCGAGGCGTGTCATGCGTACTTCGGTATAACGCATGGCAGCGGCGGAGTCGCCGTCTACGGAGCCGAAGTTGCCTTGGCCATCCACCAGTAGATGACGCATGGAAAAATCCTGTGCCATACGCACGATGGTGTCATAGACAGCAACATCGCCATGGGGATGATATTTACCGATCACATCACCGACGACGCGGGCGGATTTCTTATACGCCTTGTTCCAGTCGTTGCCCAATTCGTGCATGGCATAGAGCACGCGCCGGTGAACGGGTTTTAGACCGTCACGAACATCCGGCAAAGCACGCCCAACGATTACGCTCATGGCATAATCGAGGTAGGACGACTGCATTTCGTCTTCGATATTGATCTGGTGACGTTTAGATTCTGTGGTTTCGCTCATAAGATAAGGCAACCGGCTTTTTGACCCCTTGTGATCTGGCATTGTGCCAATTCACGGAAGCTGATTAGTTTATCCTAATACGCATCTAAAGCACACCCCTTTTGCCAAAAATTAAGGCGCAGAATGTTCTCAACCTAAAAATTATTCAACGCGCCTTAATTCTCTTTATACTTCTCCATGATTTCTACGATTTGGGATTTCATACCAACAAACATCTGTGCCAATTTTGGATCAAAATGTTCACCCGCTTCATCAATGATCAGTTTCAGTGCGTCATCCACACTCCAGGCTTTTTTATAGGGTCGGATAGAAGTCAGGGCATCAAACACATCACCGATGGCGCAAAACCGACCCACCAGCGGGATCTCTTCTCCTGCCAAGCCGTTTGGATAGCCGCGACCATTCCATTTTTCGTGATGGCTCAAGGCAATCAAACCGCCCATGCTTAACAGGTTAGCCTGCTGTTTTCCAATAATGTTATGGCCGATTTCCGGGTGTGATTTGATGATGTCGAACTCTTCGTTGGTCAATTTTCCGGGTTTTAACAGTATTGTATCGGGAATGCCGATTTTACCGATATCATGCATCATGGAGGCATACATGATTTGGTCGGCCTCTGGTTGACTTAAACCGGACTTAAGGGCCAGCAAGCGAACAAAGCGGCTCATGCGGATGACATGCATGCCGGTTTCGTTGTCCCGATATTCAGCGGCACGGCCCAGCTGGCGAATCACTTCAACACGGGTTTCGAACAGCTCTTTGGAGCGTTCCTGAAGTTGGGCTGTTCTGGCTTCTACCTGATCTTGAAGCAGTTTGCGTTTGTCATTGATGGCCAGGTGGGTCTTGACACGTGCCAGCACAATAGGTGGACTGACTGGCTTGACGAGATAATCGGCTGCACCGATTGAGAGTCCGTGCGTTTCGTCTTTAACATCGGATTTGGCTGTGACAAACAGAACGGGAATATCGCTGGTTCGGTCATCTTTTTTAAGTAAACGACAGGTTTCATAACCATCCAACTCCGGCATCATCACATCCAGAAGAATCAGATCTGGAGGTGCAGGAGAAAAGGCGATTTTCAATGCCAAGCGACCGTTGGTTGCTACCTGAATCCGGTAATGCTGAGAAAGAATACCTCGGAGCACATCGACATTTTCCGGTGTGTCATCAACGATTAATACGGTTTTTTTGCTGACCTGATTATCCATCATATCCCACCCCTGAGAATTTGTTGATAAACATGTTGCTTTCAATCAGCATGGGAGTTACACAAATCCTTCTGCTTTTTGCCAATCTTCGATCTCAGTTGAGCAGGCTTCAAAATCATATTCTCGAACCTTTTTTCTTAAGCTGATGATGCGTTCTTTCCGAGCGGAAGAGTGAACAATCATATCGAGTTTTTCAATGGTTTGTTCTACTGAGACATCAAATAGCTGTAACAGTTCGTCTGCTTTGTTTAATAGTTCGGCCAGTTGAACCAGGTCATCCGTTTGAGCATTCTCTTGTTGTGTTGATTCTGTTTGTTGGTTCAATGCATCAGGAAATGCTGCACTTATGGTTTTCAGAGTGCTGTCCAATACTTGGATAGTGGATTCAATCAACAGATCCAATGTGTTCGAGGGCATGTCTGATTTAGATAGTTGTTCAATCTCCAGTGCTTTTTCACGGAGGGAATGCGCCCCCACTGAACCGGAAACACCTTTAAGAGTGTGGGCCAGTTTTCTCAGTGAATCGAACTCTTTGTCTTTCAGATATGCGTATAGCTGTTGACCGGTTGCGGCTTGATTCTGAACAAATCGCATTATGATTTTTTTATAGAATTCGACATCACCGCCAACATTGCGTAGACCGGCTTTAACATCAATGCCAGGAAGTTCTGGAAGCGCAATAACAGAGTGCTCTTCTGTTTGATCTGCCTGTGTTGAATCAGAAATAATGCGATCCAGTGGCGCATTCAACCATTCAGCCAATACACGATAGAGAGTCTCTGGTTCAATGGGCTTATCGACATAGTCATTCATGCCAGCCTGAAGGCAGTCGTTCCGGTCATCGGACATGACTTTAGCGGTCATGGCAATGATGGGCAGTGGATTATTGCCCAGTTGTCGCCGAATCTCTCGGGTTGCGGTCAATCCATCCATGATGGGCATTTTCAGATCCATCAAAACAGCGTCAAATGATTCTTTAGAGGCGAGATTGAGCGCTTCTTCACCATTATTGACACAGGATACCCGAACGCCGACTTTTTCCAGTAACTCTTTGACAATGATTTGATTGATATCATTGTCATCAGCAACCAGAATATGGCTTTTTGACAGAGCGCTTTGGTTATCCGGTACCTCTTTTGGGGCTGAATCTGTTATTTGATCATCACAAGCGGATGTTTCCATCCCAAATAAATGGCAAATGCTGCGACATAATGTAGCCGTATTGAGAGGTTTCTCCAGCAGAGTATCGAAAAGTGAAACAGGTTCATCCAAGGCGGATATTTTTTCAATAGGATGACTGGTCACCATAATGATTGCTGGAGTCCGTTCCAACGTCAAATCATTGCGAATACGGTGTGCCAGTTCCAAGCCATCCATTTCTGGCATATTCCAATCAAGCAGTATCAAATCATATGTGCGGCCTTCCATAACAGCGATGATGATTTTCTGAATGGCGGTAGGACCATTTTCTGCGGCTTCAATTGTGAAATCCAATTGTTTCAGCAGGTTGACGTTTACCTCTCTGGCCAAGTTATTGTCATCGACCACAAGGGCTGTTTTACCTTTAAAAGAGGGGTAGGGAAGCTCTTTTTTCTGTTGGTTTTCCACAGTTAATCGGGTTGTAAATATAAATTTACTGCCCACATCGGGCGTGCTTTCCGCCCAAATGGTGCCGCCCATCAGTTCCACAAGTTGTTTGCTGATGGCCAGACCCAGGCCAGTACCGCCATATTTTCGCGAGATTGATGCATCGGCTTGGGTGAATTTATCAAAGAGGTGGTCCATTTGATCACTGGACATGCCGATTCCGCTATCACTGACAGTAAATTTCAGAACCAAGTTCGTATTCTGTTGTTCGACCTTCTCAGTGTGAATTGAGACCGCGCCAGCATCGGTAAATTTAACCGCATTGCCAGCCAGATTGGTCAGTATCTGGCCTAACCTGAATCCATCACCGATCAGGAGTGTTGGCAGATCTGGTGGCGTATCAATCAGGAATTCGATCCCTTTCTCCTGACTTTTGATGCCGATAACTGAACCCAGATTGGTGAAGAGATCATTTAAGGAGAATGGTGCCTGCTCCAGAGTAAGATTTCCGGCTTCAATTTTTGAAAAGTCCAGAATGTCATTCAACAAGCGCAATAGCGCATTGGCACTGGTATGCACCTTATTGAGATAGTCGTGCTGTTTGGTGTCCAGTTCAGTCTGGAGACAGAGGTGGCTGAGTCCGATGATGGCATTCATCGGCGTTCGTATCTCATGGCTCATATTGGCAAGGAAGTCACCTTTTGCCCGATTGGCATCCTGTGCCAACACTGACATCTGTTCCGCTTTGGCTTGTGCGGCAATCAATGCGTTTTCAAATGCTTTTTGATCGGTCACATCAACCAGGATACCGATGACGGAAGGGGTGTCTTCATCGATTCGGTAGAATTTTGATACAATGGTTTGAACAGTATGTGTTTTACCGGTATGAGCGGTCAGGGTGATTTCACGGTTGATCTGTTGGCAGTTTGGGTCGTCAAACAGCAGGGAAATCAATCCGGTAATGCGTGAGGCCTCTTTGGGATCAAACAGATCCTCCAGAGGAGTACCTTCAACAGACTTCAACTCATGCGGCACAAAATTTTGTAACGCTTGGTTGGTGAATACCAAACGGTTTTTTTGTGTGGCAAAAAAGATGGGCATGGGAACAGTATTGATCAATTCACGCAACAGCTTGCGTTCATCATCCAGAGCTTTTTGAGCCGTGAGGCGATCACTGACATCGCGTATGACACCGACAGTGCCGATATACTGTTTTATTGTTGAATTTGTGCTGTCTTCGCCGTAGAGACCGGTGCTGTTGACCTCAACACTGACCATGTTGTGACTGATATTTCGAATCTCCGATACTTCAGAAGCACTGCCTGATTTGGCACGTAAACGAATCTCCAGGCCAGAGGTCATTCGGTCACCGCTGCGCCGTTCATCAAACACTTTTTGCTCGGGATTGGCTGTGCCTTTGCCGATCCGGTTGATCACCTCTGAGAGGCTTGCTTCGTGAATATCAGCACTGTGGATTAATTCAGTAAAATGATGACCGATTAATTCTGATTGATGATAGCCCAACCGTTCAATGGATTTATTGAGGAAATTGAATCGTCCTTCCTCGTCAATTTTGTAAACGATATCAGGAATAGTTTGCACCAAACTGCGGAATCTCTCTTCAGAGGCAGCCAATTGCTCCATGCTTTCGCTCAATCGTTCATTAATCTCTGTGACGCGCCGGTTTTTGTTCTGCATTTCCTGATTGGCTTGGGCTAAAGCAAGTTGAGTACCCACGCGTGCTTTGACGATAGCCGGGCTGATGGGTTTTGTAATATAGTCAGCCGCACCGATTTGCAGGCCTTTTAATTCATCATCCGGGTTGTTTTTGGCAGTGACAAAGATGATTGGAATAGCGGCGGTTTTTGGGTTCGATTTCAGAAGCCGACACACTTCATAGCCATCCATATCCGGCATCATGACATCCAGCAGAATCAAATCCGGTTGTGGTTCCATGTTGGCCAGTCGAAGCGCTAAACGCCCATTGGTGACCGGCTTGACCATATAGGCGTCGCGCAGAACGTTTTTGAGAATATCCAGATTTTCTGGCGCATCATCGACAATCACAATGGAATATTTTTGACTTTGCTCAGACATCGGCGTTTTCCATATTAATGCCGCGATTGTGTGCGAACTGCGTTAATGTTTCGAGTGCTGATTCGAAATCATATTGCTGAACATACTCATTCATCGTCACCAGCCAGCTATTCACCTCTTCTGGAGGTGACATGGCACTGATTGTTTTGAGTGTATTCTCTACTTCGGCATCAAAGAGTTCCAACTGTTTGGCGGCATGTTGAAGCTGTTTGTCAAACAGGGACTCATCAAAGTTTTGATCACTGGATGTGTTAATTGGTGCTGTTTTCTCCGATGAAAGGCATGCTGAAAGTGCTTTCATCACGCTTTGCAGGGTTTCAGAACACTGTTCTATATCGGGACGGAGATCATCAAGGCTTTGCCCTGAATTAATATTGTTTTCCACGACTTGCGCATGTTCAGCAAGCGTCGTTGCGCCAATGGTTGCCGAGACTCCTTTTAAGGAGTGTGCAGTGCGTTCAGCCAGTTCGACATCACCATCGGAAAGAGCGGATAGAATAATTTCAATGGCATTGTGCTGGTTATTTTGAAATTTCTTCAGAAGGCTAAGGTAGAACTCATTGTTCCCACCAACACGGGCGACACCGGTTGTGGTGTCGATTCCTTCAATCTCCAAGACCGAATTTGTGGAAGTGTCGGGCTGAGTTGATTGAGTGGGTTTAGTGGATTCAGATGTCTGTTTTTCCACTGGTTTTTTATTGATCGGCCTGATCCATTGAGCCAGGGTTGCAAACATGTTTTCTGGATTGATGGGCTTGGCGATATGATCTTGCATACCAGCCTCAAGGCAGCGTTCACGATCTCCAGCCATGGCATTGGCTGTCATGGCGAGGATGGGCAGCATGGCATGTTCTGATTTTTGGCGGATTTTTTTACAAGCGGTTATGCCATCCATCACCGGCATTTGCAGGTCCATCAGCACGCCATCAAAATGGTGCTCTGCGATCATTGAGATGGCTTTTTGTCCATTTTCAGCAAGGGATACGGTGATACCGGCTTGTTCCAGAAGTTCTCTGGCAACCTGTTGATTTATCTCATTATCTTCAACCAATAATAGCTGAGCACCGGATAGGGCGGACAAGTGTGCTTCATCGCTTGCCTGGCAATTGATCTCCCGTTCCGGTGTTTCGATATGGCCAAACACCTCCATGATTGTCTCAAACAGTAAGTTCTGACTGATGGGTTTGACCAGAAAACCATCCACTTCAGCGCCTTGAATGGCCCTTTTTACCACTCTTTCATCGCCATATGCTGTGGCCATGACAATTCTTGGCACATGTTGGAGATTAAGTTTTTGTTTTATGCGTTCAGAGGCTTCGATACCATCCATTTCCGGCATCATGTAGTCGATGACAACCAGATCATACGGCTTGCCAGCCATCTCCGCTTCTTGAACCTTTATCAGAGCCTGCTTGCCATCATGGGCTTGGGTTACTTTGAAGGTGAACGAGGCGAGATAATCGGTAATTACTTTCAGTGCAGTATCATTGTCATCCACTGCCAAGACATTGAGATTACGAAGATCTTTTGCAGGTGTTAGATTCACACTTGGCGTTTGATCTGAAATACCGAAATGCGCATCAAAAATAAAGCTGGAGCCTATGCCTGGCGTGCTTTCTACTCTGATTGAGCCATCCATCATCTCAACCAGTTTCTTTGAAATGATCAATCCCAAGCCAGTGCCGCCATATTTCCGGGTTGTTGAGCTGTCAGCCTGGCTGAACGCTTGAAAAAGTCTGGCGCATTGTGTCTCAGTCATGCCGATGCCGGTATCACGGACAGTAAAGCGGAGTCGGATATCGGACTTACCGCGTTCAATTATCTCGGTGGTGACCACGATCTCGCCGGACTCGGTAAACTTCAATGCATTGTTGGTCAGGTTGATCAGAATCTGACCGAGCCGTAAAGGGTCGCCTACCAGACTGGCTGGCACATCTATCGCTGTGTTCATCAAAAATTCAAGCTGTTTCTCCTGTGATTTTAATGTGATCAGTGAAGCAAGGTTGCCTAAAACCTCTTCCAAGGTAAAAGGAATAAACTCCATATCCAGGCGACCAGCCTCAATCTTGGAGAAATCAAGGATATCGTTGATAATGCGTAATAGAGAGGTAGCAGAGCTGTGAACCTTTTGCAGATAATCCCGCTGTTTTGAGGTTAACTCAGTCTGAAGACAGAGATGGCTGAGGCCGATAACAGCGTTCATGGGTGTTCGGATTTCATGGCTCATATTGGCCAAAAATTCACTTTTGGCGCGTCCCGCTTCTTCAGCGGTTTCTTTTGCCTGAGTGAGGTCATCTTCCAGCTTTTTCATGGTTGTGATGTCGGTACGGATAGAAACATAGCGGTACGGTTTGCCCGCCTTATTCATAAAGGGCACGATCGTGGCCCGCACCCAATAGGGTGTACCATCTTTGGCTAGGTTTTTGACCTCACCATGCCATGTTTTGCCGTGTGCAATGGTTTGCCACATCTCTTTGTAAAATTCGGGTGTATGGGCATCCGATTTGATCAGTCGGTGATTTTTTCCCAATAGCTCTTTTGTTGAATAGCCGCTGATATCCACAAAACGTTCATTCATGTAAGTGATATTGCCTTTGACATCAGTTGCACTGACGATGGCATGCTCATCCAAGGCAAATTTCTGAAAGTTTAACTCCTGAAGCATCTCCTTTTGGGACTCTTCAGACAGTTTGCGCGAAATGATGGATGTGGCAATCAACCAGGAGATAAAGAGGGTGAGAATCAGCCCACAGATAAAAACCACCGCCGCGACCAGGTGATCTTGGATATCCTCAAACGTCCAGAATTCTGGTTTGGAATGGACGATTACTTTCCAGCTTTTCTTTTGTGTACCAAACTGTAAGGGGCGTGTTTTACTCATGGTGGTGGATATGGTGCCGTAGATAAAAGCACTTTCTCCGACAGTGAAGGCACCCTTTTCATTGTTATTAATCAATTGCCATGCTTGGGGGTGCATTGATTTAAAAGTGATATCGTTGCCATGCATGAACCCCCATTCATCCTCAGGTCGTGGGGATTTAATGAAATATCCCTCACTATCAATCAGATAAATATGACTATTCCCCGGAGAAAACACCGTTGCAATATGATCAATAAGCACTGAACCCAGGTAGTTGAGAACCATAATGCCTTGTCGTTGCCCTGACTGATCAAAGACTGGTGCAGAAAAACGGATCACTGGCTTAAAAGGTACCTCGATCTCTCCGTGTTCCATGTTGAGGTCAAAACGGGAGATGTGGAATTGCTGAGGATCAAGCTTAATGGCGTGCTGAAAATAGGGTTTGCTGGACTTATTCTGAAGTGCCTCTTGAGGGACAAAGGAGACAGATCCCTGTCGATCAGAATTGACGCGAACCACTTCCATACCTGAAACGTCTAACAGACGAATCTGGTCATAGGCACGCCGTTGTTTGGCAATGGTTGCGAACTGATGGGCCAATCGTTTTTTGTTGCGTTCAGAGTGATCGCTCAGGTAGTCCAGTAGCTCATTATCACCCAGTAATACGTTCAAATCCGAAGCAATGGCATCAAAGTCTTGAGAGGCACTTTTCATTGCCCGTTCCACTTCCACCTCACCGATAAATATCTCTTCCTGACGGGTTGTGCTGTCATGGATATATACGGTAATCATAAACATGATCGAAAGAGCGGTTAAGGTGATAGCCATCACAATTAAAACAGTCTTGATGAGCATTTTTCGAGTCTGTTTTGACTGTAGAATTCGGCTGTCATGAAAACCCGACTCTATCCACAGGGTGAACAGTACAGACATGATTAATAAAAGCGCCAATACGGTCAATCCAACCCCTAATTCCAGCCGATTAAATACCCATTCATATTTAATAGGATTGCTGCTTTTCTGGATAAAAAATGTTGCCATCATTGCTGTGTAATGCATGGCAGAAATCGCTAGAGAGAGAATAAACGCACTGATAATACGCCCGGTTTTTTTTGATGGATCAAGTCCAAAATGTCGGGTAAGCGTGCGGGCGCTTATGGCAATGATAGAGACAAGACAGGCAACAATAATTGAGAGTGCAAATAACCAGGGGTCATACAACATGAGGGCATCAAGGCGCATGGCCATCATGCCGATATAGTGCATCGTACCAATACCGGCACCAATGATTATGCCGCCAAGAAGAACCTGAACAGTGCCCAAGGTGCTCCTCTTGCTCAATAGATATAGCGCCACAGCAGAGGATAGTATGGCGGGAATGACAGATCCGGTGGTAATGATTATATCGTAGTAAACGGGCAGTGGTAATTGATAGGCCAGCATGCCGAGAAAGTGCATGCCAAATGTACCGATACCCAAAGAAAGAGCGCCAAATATCAACCAACTCAGTCTATGTGAACTGTGATCAGTATTTCTGAGATGATCTACAACAGATATCGCGGTAAATGCGCCTAAGAACGCCGCAAGAACCGAAAGTAGTAACAGTATCGGATGATAGTTGCCTGACAGTTGGCTGTTGATATCAATTGCGCTGTCAATGAAACTCAGCATGGGATGATAGTCCTTGGAGTATGACTTGAAGTCAGTGCAATTTTAATAGGTTAATTAATGATTACCAATTGAAAATATTATGGAATTCTGCTCTATGGACAATCAAAGAAAAAACCAACCTATTCTATACTTTCATCAGCTAATTTACAAAATACTACGAGATTATAAATGGTTCCAGGTCCAAGGAAACATATAAACAGGCGTTACGCAGTTGAACGAACTTTTAAATGAGAATCTGTATCATTAGTGCTTGACAATCTCTCTGATTGAGAGTAAATTTCGCTCAAACAATAATCATTCTCATTTGCAGGAGCGCCTCACGCCATGGGAAAAAACAAAGCAACACTCTATGATCTGAAACCCGGACAGAGTGCAAAAATCAATCATATTCATGGAGATAAACAGCTTCAACGCCGTTTGTCCGAAATGGGGTTGGTCCACGGTGCCAATATTCAGGTGTCTCGTGTGGCACCGTTGGGTGATCCGCGTACCTATACTGTCTATGGGTTCCAGATCAGTTTGCGTAATACCGAAGCACGCAATATTGAGCTTGATGTTAAGCGTAAGAAATTGGCCTGAGGGCTTTCTACTAAATGTCTAAATCCGCTTCAGCTGTCAGAAAAACCATTACCGTTGCCCTGGCAGGCAATCCCAACAGTGGCAAAACCACACTGTTCAATAAACTCACACGATCCCAACATCATGTTGGCAACTTTCCAGGTGTCACTGTCTCACGGGCAGAAGGCAAGGTTGTCCACCGGGGCTATGAGATTAGTCTGGTGGATCTGCCGGGTATCTATTCGCTCTCTTCATCATCCAAATATGAGGTTGCCAGCCGCCGTCATATTCTTGAAGAGCAGCCGGATATCATTCTCAATGTGATTGATGCAGGTAATCTGGAGCGCAATCTCTTTTTAACCACCCAGTTGATCGAGATGGATCGGCGGCGAATCTACTGTCTTAATATGGTGGATGAAGCGCGTAAAAAAGGCATAGAGATTGATCTGGAAGCCTTTTCAGCGTTTCTGGATGGTCCTGTGGTAGAGACGGTTGCCCATACCGGTAAAGGGACCAACCGTATTTTGGATGCCATTGTTGATGAAATGGAGCAAGGGGCGCGGGATCGTCGGGTTTTGATTCCCTACGACACCCATCTTGAAGAAGCTATTGAACGCCTCCATGAACATTTGCCTCATGATGATGGGTTGGATGATGGTCCAAGCCACAGTCAGGCGCGTTGGTTAGCCATCAAACTGTTGGAAGGGGATGAAGAGGTTGCTCAAGGTGCGTTGGATGTTGACGATATGTTGGCATTGGCGCGAAAAGAGCGGGCGCATTTGTCACGTCAACATGGGTGTGATGCGGGGATTCTATTTGCAAATGCGCGTTATGGTTTGATTCAGGGGTTGATGCGTCTGTTTCGTAAAGGTGATTTTCCAGATTATGCAACGGATGCTGAACTGGGCAAAGTGGTCCACAAACCCAGTCTTACCGATCGTCTGGATAATGTTCTGCTGAATCGCCTCATCGGACTGCCGATCTTTCTTTTGTTAATGTGGACCATGTTTCAAAGCACCTTTGAGTTGGGCGCTATTCCGGCGGGTTGGATTGAGTCCTTGGTTGAGGGGTTTTCAGGGTTTGTTGATGGTTTGATGTCAGAAGGTCAGCTGAAGAGCTTATTGGTTGATGGTGTGATCAATGGGATGGGTAGTGTATTGGTTTTTCTGCCCAATATTGTTTTTCTGTTCTTTTTTATCGCGCTGTTTGAAGATACCGGTTACATCGCACGGGTGGCGTTTCTGGTAGATCGGATCATGCGGTCATTGGGGCTGCAAGGCAAGACCTTCATTCCGTTGTTGATGGGGTTTGGCTGTAATGTGCCGGCCATTATGGCTACACGGACTATCAACAATCATCGGGATCGAATGGTGGCGATTTTGATCAATCCGTTCATCTCCTGTGCGGCCCGATTGCCGGTATTTGTGCTGTTTGCTGGTGCTTTCTTTGCTGAACGTGCTGGTACAGTGGTGTTCTCCATGTATATCGCGGGCATTGTTGTGGCGCTCTCTTCGGCTTTTTTGCTGAAAAAAACCATCCTGCGCGGTGAAGCAGAGACCTTTATCATGGAGTTGCCACCGTATCGCCGTCCAACCATTCAATCAATTCTCACCCATATGGGCGAGCCGGTTATTGAGTTCATCAAAAAAGTCAGTGGTGTGATTCTGGTTGGCTCCATTGTGATCTGGTTTCTGCAATCCTATCCCATGGATGTACCGTTGAGCCGGAATTATGAGGCAGAGCAGAGTAAAATCGAGTTGATGCAGCCCAGCAAGCAACGTAATGATGCGCTGGCTGAATTGAAATTTGAGCGTACCGCAGAAGAACAGAAAGCCCGTTATCTAGGACAAATTGGCCAGTCGATCAGCGTATTGTTTGAACCGCTTGGACTGGACTGGAAATCTTCGGTGGCACTGTTGACGGGCATGGTGGCCAAAGAGGTGATCGTTTCTACCATGGGTGTGATGTATCAGATGGGCGAGGAGGTGGATGAAGCGTCTGAAGGATTGCGTAAAGCCATGAGATCTGGCATGACTCCCACATCAGCGTTGGCCTTTATGGTGTTCAGTCTGCTCTACATGCCCTGTCTGTCCACGATCGCTGTGATTAAACGTGAAACACGCTCATGGCGTTGGACTATTTTTTCGATGGCTTTTTCGTTGGTCATTGCTTACGGATTGGCCAGTGCTGTCTACTTTATTGGTGAGGTAATCGTGTCATGAGCAGTGATCCAATGGAGGCTGTGATCCTCTCCGTTATTCTAATGATTTGTCTTTTCCTGGTCGGACGGTATATAAAACGGACACTGGGTTTGTTTGGATCAACGCCAGCGGGATGTGGTTGTGGTGCGGCGAAATGTGCTGTTTCTGCTAAAATACCGTCATCCACAGGGACTGTGATCCAAATTACGCCCGTATCGTCTGATCCTGTTTAGAGATGCCTTGAGGCGCTGCATCATGGATTTCTAAATGGGTTCTTAACCCGAACGGATAAGGCCTAACATGCAACACGATACCCTGACTGCTCTCTCTCCTCTGGATGGACGCTATGCTGGCAAGGTTGCCGACCTGCGACCCATTTTTTCAGAATATGGCTTGATCTATTTTCGCACGCTGGTGGAAGTGCGCTGGATTCAAGCATTGTCCAAAGAGTCGGGTATTGCTGAGGTGCCTTCTTTTGAGGAAGATACCCAAGCGTTTCTCAACGGCTTGATTGAGAATTTCTCCGCAGCGGATGCCGAGCGTGTTAAAGAGATTGAGTCAGTTACCAATCACGATGTTAAAGCGGTTGAGTATCTGCTCAAAGAGAAATTTGCTGGACAAGACGTAGAGAAATATACAGAGTTTTTGCATTTTGCCTGCACCTCTGAGGATATTAATAATCTGTCTCATGGTTTGATGCTCAAAACTGCCCGTGATGAGGTGATTTTGCCTCAAATGGATAAAGTGATTGATGCCATCCGCGCTTTGGCTATCGAACATCGTGCCATTCCGTTGCTCTCTCGCACCCACGGACAACCTGCTTCACCTTCAACGCTCGGAAAAGAGATGGCCAATGTGGCTCATCGTCTGATCCAGCAGCGTAAACAGGTTGCCGCCTGCAACATACCTGGTAAAATTAACGGCGCAGTGGGTAATTTTAACGCCCATATCGTCGCTTATCCTGAAGTGAACTGGCCTGCTTTGGCCGAGCAGTTTGTCACCGATCTTGGATTAACCTATCAGCCGTTTACTATTCAGATTGAGCCCCATGATGGCATGGCCGAGCTTTTTGATGCAGCGGCTCGTTTTAACACCATTCTGTTGGATTTTTGTCGGGATGTGTGGGGCTATATCTCTGTTGGTTATTTCAAACAGAAAACCAAAAAAGGTGAGGTCGGTTCCTCTACCATGCCGCACAAGGTCAATCCCATTGATTTTGAAAATGCGGAAGGTAATCTTGGTTTGGCCAATGCGATTTTTGGTCACATGGCGGCAAAGCTACCGGTATCGCGTTTTCAACGGGATCTGACCGATTCCACGGTACTGCGTAATATGGGTGTTGGGTTTGGTTATAGTGTTTTGGCCTTCTCTTCAGCGCTGCGCGGTATTGGTAAGTTGGAAGCCAATGCCGAGAAAATGGCCCAGGATCTGGATGAAAATTGGGAAGTGCTGGCTGAACCTATCCAGACTGTTATGCGTCGCTATGGTATTGAAAAACCTTATGAAAAACTCAAAGATTTAACCCGTGGTCAACGGGTGGACGCGGTGCGGATGCGCGAATTTATCGACTCATTGGAATTGCCTGATTCGGTTAAAGAGAGTCTGAAAAAATTGACCCCTGCCAATTATGTGGGACTGGCTGATGAATTAATTAACCAGCTTGAAGGATAAAGTAATGTCTGTTTTTGAATGGTCGGATTCATTAAGTATTGGTATCCCGGAAGTGGATGAACAGCATCAGGGGCTTGTTGATGCCATGAAAGGTCTTGAGAAATTAGTCAAGCCTGAAGTGAGTGGTGGTCATCTGCATGTGTTGCTCGGGCTATTTATGATGCAGGTTTCCGGCTATGTGAAAACACATTTTAGCTTTGAAGAGATGTTGATGGCTCAACACAATTTCCCAGGTCTGGATAAACATCGGAAATCGCATCGCAAGCTTGAAGAAGATTTTACCGATTTCAGTAAACGTTTGGAACAAGCCAAGGATGATGAACAGCGTCGTGCGCTTGTCAAAACGCTATTGACGTTCATGCATGACTGGTTTTCTCAACATGTCAAGCGGGATGATATGGCGTATGGTGAGTATCTCCGTGAGGAAGGAATTGTGTAATCGGTATTGAATTCAATCCATAAAAAAAGGCCCTGAATTATGACCATTCAGGGCCTTTTTTTATCGTGAATTCGTCTAAAGTTTGAACAGGCAGCCGTTCCAGCCCTGGCGATGTTTTTGCCCCGATGATCTGCTTCACATATCAAAAGCGGCGCAAAAACATCACCAGGGCTTCCACTCAGCCTGTTGGCTCAGTGTTGTTAGCGGGTTCATGGGTACTGTCGGTGGCCGGTTTAGGTGTGTCAGAGACCGATGCCTCAATGCGGAACAGCATATCGACTGATGGATTGTTCCCACCCATATAAACCTCCGAACGACACACCTCATTGCGTTGGAACAGTGGAATTTCATCGCTGAAGTTATTGTACATGTATGAGTAGACATAAAATGGTACAGACTCATAGGGTTCATTGCGTACAGCTTCGGGCGCGATGCGTGATTTATACATGTTTTCAATGTCACGATATGGGCTGAAGGTCGGATTTTCCGACAGTGTGACAGCGATGTATTGGACGTTCTTCATGGTCAGATAATCAGCAAGACGTTTGTCTCTCAAATACTCCTGATAGACAAAATTGTTCACCACACCGTCAAGATTAACGAAATGGCGCTGAGATTTGAACGCTGTTCCGCCGATGTCAGTTCCAGCAACAAAGGCATCTGGTGCAACATTGTCGGTGACGCATTGTGTGAACTTATCCAATAGTGCAGCGTCAGTTCGGTGATCCTGAGAAAGGGTCAATGCGTGCACAGTGGCAGAGACCAGCAGGGCGGAAAATCCCATGGCCATAATGATCGGTTTGATCGGTTCTACTTTAATCAGAAGGGACACAATGGCAACAAGTGGAATCAGTCCTGCCAGAGTAAGTGAGACTATTGACGAGATTTCTGCATTGCCTGTGGTATTCAGGCTCATACCAAAGGCGACATAGGCCAGTCCAGAGAGTGGTACAGTGACCAGTAGAGCCCGCAACCAAGTTGGATTAACCATATTAAGCAGGGCGCGGAACATGCCACCATAGCCAAGAATGAGCAGTATTAGAGGCGCTGCAAAATACCACTGTTCAATGCCTTTGGACCACTTTTGAAACAGGATTAAATTGAGTACCAACAAGGTGCCGGTAATCAGGAACAGACGATCAATGCTGCGTAGACGTTCACGTACTGGTCCAAGTAACATCAGACCAATGCCAACAACGGCTAACACCACCAATAATAGCGTGTTGGGCATTAAAAATAGTTTGATGGCACCGTAGATATCATGAACATTGGCTACCGGATCAAGTGGAAAGGTCCAGTGCGGTGTGGGTATGGGAAACGAGGAGCGTAGCACACCATTTATGGGTTTGATGTGACCAAAGGTGAGATGATTGTAATAGAGATACCCAGCGGTGACTAAAGCCGTTGGAAAACCGGTAACAATAGGTCGTAACAGAGAGAAGTCAGGCCGGATCAAGAGCAGCATCAAGGTTGGAAAGATCAGAAATACCAGTGTGTCCAGCCGTGTCATAACCAGCAGGGCCATAATCAGCGACAGTGCAAACCATCGCTCACGGATCAGAAAATAGACCAGCCAGACCATGATCAGCGCCGTCAGGGTGGACTCCATGCCCAATCGAAACATCCAGTTGACCAACGGGTAGGATAATATGGCGGCGAGTGTAAAGAAGGTCAGCGCTCGGTTGGGTTTTTCATCGCTCAGTTTACTGTAAAAGAACCCCAATGAAGCCAACGTCAAGACATAGAAAATGGCCTCAACCATGGCAATGCTCATGGCCATGTGGTTATGAGTGCCGCCAAACAGTTTGACCACCCAGGCTACGGCAATGCAGACACCGGTCCAGACCGGGTGATAGCCGTTGGTGTGTGTGACTGAGTCCAGACTTAGAAAGCCATGTTCCACAAAGTTCATGGCGGCAACCATATAATAGTAGGTGTCATCCACAAAAAAACCATCACCCACATACGCCGCTTTGACCAGATAAGTCAGTGAGAAGAGGATAAGTGCCGATATGACCAGAATATTCATGATGCGTTGGAAGGCTGTTTGCACGACAAGACCCCTTCAGGAAAACAGACCGAGATGGTCTGCTCATTGGTGATTCGGGACGTATAAATAGCATTCAGGATAAATCAGATGGGGATAGTTCACAATCAGTTGCTGTCTTATTGCGAAAATCGCACGGTAAATCTTAGGATTGTGCGTCAATTGTGCATAATGGTGGTTTTGTCAGTGAGAGGTTTCGCGATGAAACCTTATTCACCAGTTGTATATTGATTCAGTTGAGTATACCAAGACTCCTGCTCTGACTGTAGTTGGATTTTATTATGTCAGGTCGCAGGCGAATCGTTTTCCGTATTTTACAGCTCTTAGTTGTATTCTTGATATTTCGACACGACAACACCAATAACTTTATATTCTGAATTAATAGGTTTTATTGGATAACGATTGTTTGTGGGTTTGAGGAATGTGGTCGCTGAGTCCAACATGATTTGACGTAAGAAAGCCCGTTTACTGCCAGTCTTGTAGGCCACAACGATTTGACCATGCTTAGGTTTTTTCCCTAACGCAACAATTGCTTTATCGCCTTCAATCAACTCTGGTGACATGATATCGTTATTGATGGTTAGTGCCACCACGCTGCCAGCATCTTTCGGAACAGAGATGCGAATCCACTCTGTGGTTGTGGGCGGCATTGTCCAGTCAGCCCAATCCTGCCAATTTACGATGTTTTCGACATTTGTTACAGCAATACGCAGCACAGAGGCGTTCTCTGGTGATGTGTAAGGTGCATTGGATTCGCTGCCCGATGATAGCCAAGCCGCATCTACGCCGCAGGCATTGGCAATACCGTTTAGTGTCCTGATAGAACCGCCGGACTCTCCGCTTTCCAGTTTCTGGACAGTGGCAGAAGAGATGCCCGCTTCTTGGGCCAGTTCAACCTGTTTCAGTCCTGCTCTACTGCGGGCCTCTTTAACACGTTTTGCCAGATGCTCATTTGATTTCATCTTAATGCTTTCCTCTGAGGAATGGTCTTTATTACTTTCATGATATGTAGCACATATAACTCGAGGTATGCAACAATTACTTCAAGCTAAATGTACACTACTAAAGATATCCTATGGGATGATAAATTTAAAGGGAGGTGTTTGAATTTTATATTTTATTTTAAAATCAATATGCTAATTGGATATTCTAGAAAACAGATAGAAATGGAAATAGGGTTGAATTCAGAGGTTCGGTAGGCAGAATGAACCTGTTTCTACAGGAAAGTAGAGGCTCTTGATGGGTGCAGTATGATCAATAATGTGTTTGCATTACTATGATAACACACAAAAAAATAATATTTTCTGTGTGTATATATACAGTAAATACTTTATATGATTTCCCGTTTTGTTGAAAGTTTTCGGTAATAATTATCTAAAAGTATGAAACAGGCATCAGAGTGTAAGGCGTTTGAAAAGGGATTCAGGTATGGCGCGGATGATTGTCATGATCAACCACCAGAAGCCAGGCAGATAGACACAATCGCGACGTTTCTCAATGGATTTGACAATACCCGCAGCCACATCATCCGGCTGAGCCCACAACAGGCCCTTTTTAAGATGGGCCGTCATGGGCGTATCAACAAAGCCTGGTTTAATGGTGAGTACATGGATACCCGCTGAATGAAGACGATTGCGCAGTCCAGCAAGAAAAGTGCTCTTAGCCGCCTTAGCCGCACCATAGACATAATTGCTTTGCCGACCGCGATCACCAGCCACGGACGAGATCACAGCTAAAGTGCCCTTAATGGCGTTGTGTTCCATGTAATTGGCCAACAAGGTGAGTAGGGCAATGGCACTTAACGCATTGGTTTGAAAAGCGTCCAAAGTGTCTTCAACCGATGCTTGACAGGTTTGTTGGTCGTTAAGTACACCATGGGCAATCAAAACAGTATCAATGGAACCCATAGCAGTGATGGCGTGATCCAATACCGTTTGGTGGGTCTCAATCTGATTTGCGTCCAGCGTTGCACTCTCCACCTGAACCGCACCGCGCACCCGCAAATCAGCTGCAATGGTGGCAACACGTTCAGGATCACGGCCAGTCAGAAAAAGGGCGTGACCTTGTTGTGCATACCGATGGGCCACCGCCTGAGCAATGGCGGATGTGGCACCGATAATCAGAATCTTTCTCATGATGACTCCTCTGTAACCCGTCTCCAGAAGCTGGAGGAGAAACCCGGATCGACAAATGATTTGAAGGTTTGCCATTGAGGATAAAAATGACGAAATGAGCTGGGACTCATTCGGGCATCTTTGGCAATGTAAACCGCACCGCCTGCTTCACGGACAATGGTGTCAAAACGTTCCAACAGTGTCAGGGTCTTTTTGCCACGGTTGGGAAAATCCAATGCCAGCGTAGAACCAGGCCGAGGAAAACTGAGTAATCCCGGTGATTGACGGTCACCAAACACTTTGAGAACTCCCAGGAATGATCCCTGACCAGAGCGGGCAATTCCCTTGAGAATCTCTTTAATGCCATCCTGTCCCGATTCCTGAGGCAGTACGCACTGGTATTGGAAAAAACCTTTCGGACCATAGATCCGGTTCCAGTTGTCAATGGCATCCAGCGGATAGAAGAAGCTGTCGTAATGAACGCATGCACACTGAGACCGCCGGATTTGCTTATAATAGTAGAGGGTGTTGAATGCTTTGAGCGTCAGGCCATTGATAAGCGTAAAGGGTGGATCAATCGGCATGTTGAGCTGGCGAGAGGCGTGTTTCGGCCACTGCGCTTGTGGAATGAATGGCGCATGGTTGCCGCGCATGAATAGACCGCGCCCCAGGTTTTTGCCGCGCCCTTGGCAATCCAACCAGGCCAGAGTGTATTCATAATCCTGGTCCGACTCTGAAGAGAGTTGAAAAAAGTCCTCAACATTGCCATAGCGGATTGTCTCCATATCGAAATAGGGATTGGAGATAGGGCGTAGGCTGAACTCTGCCCAGAGAATATAGCCGGTCAGTCCAATGCCACCGATAGTGGCGCGAAACAGGTCGGTATTTTCATCGGGTGAGCAGATCAGCTGTTGGCCATCGCTTCGCAATAGGCCAATACGGTGAACATGATCGCCGAAGCTGCCGGTTCGGTGATGATTCTTACCGTGGACATCGTTGGCAATGGCACCACCAACAGTCAGAAGCTTTGTGCCTGGTGTCACCGCTGGAAACCAGCCTCGCGGGGTCATTAATTCCAAAATATCGGCCAGCAGAACACCTGCTTCACAGCGCAGAATGCCACTATGTGCATCAAACGCCAGTAAACGATTTCTAAAACGGCCATCCAGCAACAGACCGCCATCATTCAAACAGCAATCACCATAGCTGCGTCCATTGCCAAACGGTAGGGCACCATGGATCTGTTTAGTGAGGTCATTGGGTAGATCCTCAGGCCATTGAATGGTCTGAATCTGGTGTGAGGCTTTTGGGTAGCGTCCCCAGGATTGATAGCGCTGTGTCATGGATTAGGTCGCCATAAAGAGAATAAGCAGGCCTGTTGCGCCGATGCCAAGACTGATCGGGTCTTTAATGGCAAACAGCACTGGATCATCATGCATTTCATCCCGACCAGCCACCAACCAGACATGAGATATCCAGTAGACGGCTAATGGGCAGAGTAGCCAGATCATTTTAGGGTATTGATAGAGATCCAGAATCCGGGCGCTGTTGATATAGAGTGCCATAACCAGAACGGCCATCAAGCCGCTTGCACTGCCTAAACTCAATAAAATAGAGATGTCCGGTAGCTGATAGCCACGCCGTTGAGTGTTGTTTTGTTCCAGTTTCTGCATGGTCAGTAGCTCGGTGTAGCGTTTCACCAATGCCAGACTGAGAAACAGAAACATCGAGAAAGCCTGAAGCCAGAAAGTTAGTTCTACACCAAGAATCGCGCCACCGGCATTGATACGTAGAGTAAACAACATCGCCAGGATCAAGACATCAAGTAGCACAATACGTTTGAGGTGAAAGGAGTACAGCAGTGTCAAAATATAATAGGTAAACAGAACCTCAGTAAATTCACGAGGCAGTAACAATGAGAGCGTAAATCCCATGATCACCAGAATAGGAATCAGTGCAACTCCTTTTGCCATGGGAATCATACCGGCTGCTAACGGGCGGTGCTTCTTGCGCGGATGGCAGCGGTCTGCATCCAGGTCGGTGAGGTCGTTGAGCAGATAACAGCTGGAGGCGCAAAAACTGAACGCGATAAAACCGATGGTGGTATTGAGTAGATCGTCTGGATTCAGAAAACGATGTCCAGCAACAAGCGGTGCAAATAGAAGGATGTTTTTCATCCATTGGTGTAGCCGTAATGCTTTGATCCACTGTTTTAAACTGCCGGGTTTTTCATCGAATAGTTGGTGGATTGAGTGTCCGGCCTGTTTAAGCATCTTGAGAACGCCGGGTCTTGGGTTGACCACAATGATCTCACTGGCATGTTGCCAGATGGCATGATCAACACGCGCATCACCGGCATAGGCAAATCCACCATCACCGAACCGTTCTACAAGCAGTCGTTTCTTACCGTTGCCAGCCAGATTGATACCTTTTTCCGTACCAAAGACTTCATTGAATATACCTAGATGATTGGCAATCGCATTCCCATAGCGGCGATCCGAAGCGGTTGCCAGAATCAATTTACGCCCACGCTGATGCTCTTGTTTGAGAAAGGCCAGAAAGTCGGGGTGAAAGGGCAGTCGTGTTGGTTCCGGTATGACGCGGTTGGCAATCTGCTCTTTCAGATTGGCTTTGCCTTTGAGCAGCCAAAAGGGCAATAGAAAAAGATAGAGCAGATTCTTTCGCAGAAGTCGAAAAGCGCCTTCCACCAAAAGATCAGTACGGATCAACGTACCATCCAGATCCACACAAAGTGGTGTATCCGAACGGTCAGATTCCGTTGAGTCCAGGATGGTTGAGGTCATCGGTCGTCCGTGGCATTAAAAAGAATATCATGGAAATAGCGTATAGCTTATCCATCCTGAAGCACTTGGGCAACATGCGAGAGTGATTATCCATGCTGCAAGGTTCAAATTACCGGCTTTAGCCGCTATCTGGACTTTCAGTCCGCAATACGAACCCACCCGCTTTGGCGGTGGTTGTTCAGTGAGAGTATTTTCCAGATGTTCAAACATGTTGGACGGGATTAACTCAGATCGAGTTTTTGGTTTAGTAGTGCTGTTTTTTTAGCAATCTCAGACCATGTCAATTCAGCGCGGGCGCGTTGGAGGCCGTTATTGCTCAGGCGTTGGATTAGTGCATCATCGGTGAGAAGAGAGAGCAGGCTTTGTTGAACGGTATTGAGATCATTTCCGTTGATTCTCAAACCGGTTTCATTGTGAATAACCGCATCACCTGTGCCGCCATGATCACCGGCAATGGCCGGTTTTCCACATGCAGCGGCTTCGATGAAGACGATGCCAAACCCCTCTGCATCCAGATCGGATGTTTTTCGATTCGCCATCACGAATAGATCTGTCGCGTTCATCCAGCGCGGCATGTCCGCCTGTGGCACGTTACCCAAAAGATGAAAACGGTCGGCAACGCCTTTCTCTTTGGCCAGTGCTAACAGATAGTCCCGATCTTCGCCGGGTCCGATAACGGCATAGTGTGGATCGACCCCTTTTTCAATCAGAAAGGGTAAAGACTCAATAACCCGATCGAATCCCTTACGGCGGGTTAGGCGACCGATGCTGAGGATTAGTTTTTTCTGTTTGGTGAGGCCCAAGCTGTCTCGCAGATCATCACAGGGTAGGCCAGGGCGAAACTCTTCGGGATTGACACCCGGTGAGATTAATTCAATACGAGAGGCATCCACACCCACTACATTGAGTAAAAGGTCGCGGGTGAAATTACTGTTGGCAATGATGCAATCAGCCTTTTGAAAAGTTTTGACCAGCGCTTTGAATTTGTTGGCATGCTGCCGCCATACAGTAATCTCTTCACCATGGGCATAGATCACCAGCGGCTTGTTAAACAGTCGCGCCAATACCACACCAACCAACCCTTCCGGCAGTACACGTCCAGCATGTATCACCTTGAAATCATTTTTGAATAATATTCCGATGCCCTTGACTATCATGCGGATATAGAGAGCCAGTGATTCAGGTCGCAACCAGGGAATACGCGCCATGTTGATACGGTGAATGGTGTTGGCATGATGCGCGTCCACACTACCACTCTGTTCAACAGCGCGGGCTATAATATGGATTTCTCGTTCACCAAGAAGTGGATAAACTTGGTCAAACCACGTTGAAGTGCCGCCTCGAATTGGCGGAAACATCTCCGTCAGAACCAGGATTGGATGCTTATCTGTCATCGGAACACCTAATGGTTCAACAGTGACTCAGAAATATAAGGAAGGGTCAGAAACAGCGGAACTATATGGAACTACATACAAGCTGTGGACTTTTCCAAAAGGATAGAGGAACGATTTATGGACAGCGCTTCGAGTTCATCGTCATCAAGATCATCAAGAGAAGGGTCCAGCGGAATGTCGGAAACAATCTGGTTGGTAATGGGGCCCATGATTTGGTTGACCATCGGTTCGCACTCAAAGAGAGTCGGGGAATCTGACAGAGCAACACGGGCTTGGCTTAATTTAGCCAGAAGTTGTTGGCACTCTTCACATTCAAGCAGGTGTTCAATCAGTTTGGCATTGGTTTCCGGGTCCAATTCGTCATCCAGAAAAGCTGATAATAGCTCAGGATTACACTCCATGACGTTCCCCCGGGTGGTGTGTTATTGCTCAGTGGCTGATGAATGAAACGAAATAATGATCTCCAGAAAAGAGCGTCTTTCATGGATATCATCAGATTCGCTACACAACTGTGATTGATTAAAGGTGAGAAACGCTCAAGACCGAATCGCCTGATTTTTGGTCTAAGCCCCCATAATGTCTCTGACCCTTGGTAAATCATCAATACAGTTTTATAAGCTTCTCAGCCAGATTTGACAATCATTTTCGTAAATAGGTTCCATATTTGTCAATTTATTGTTGTAATTTATTTGAGTGGGCTACGGAGAAATCAATTTTATACCTTCTTTTCCAATAGATGGTTAGCCAATGCTTGATTGCTGCGTTGGCCATCAATCTCCCAAAGGATACTGCGCAATACGCCACCAACCACTACAGCAAACAGTACTGATCCGAGGATTATCCAAGCGTCCATACTCATATTTAAGGTACTCCCATATACATTCACGAAACCATCATGTTCGCTGTCAACAAGTCGTCAGACTGTTCAGCGATAGCCGAGAAATTGCAAATCGGGTGCCAGTAATGAACACTCTTTATGGTTCGAGCTTGAGAGGATTAATCTGATTTATTCGAAGATCCATTCAAGAGGGCTTGAAGGTTGGCAAATGGATTATGTGTGGCAGGGGGGTCTGTGTCCTCAGTGCTGTCGCTGCTGCCATCAGCACGGAAGTCGGTATAGCGGGCATGTTCGTCATCATGGCAGTAAAGACAGAGCAATTCCCAGTTGCTACCATCATTGGGGTTGTTGTCGTGATTATGGTCTCTATGGTGTACCGTCAACTCGTAAAGATTGTCACGATCAAAGACACGTGCGCATCGTCCGCATACCCATGGATAAAGTTTAAGTGCGCGTTGGCGGTATCCTTCCTGTCGTTCTTCGGATAAATTGCGAGCAGACTGGACGATTTTATCCAGGGAGGATTCGCTGTTGGTTGAGCGTTTCGGTTTTAATGGTCCAAATGAACGACTTTTCATGATTTTGCAATGCCTATCTGAGCAGAAGGGGACGGATTCAAACGAATCTGCATGGTCCTGTTGAATTGGACCAGATCTGAATTGGACCAGATCTGAATAGAAAATTCAATTATTACCTGAACAGAGTATCTGATGGGCCACGCAAAGAAGGGGTTTCCACACAAAGCAATGAATACTGCGGAGCATAGACAATGCTGAGAATAAAGGGGCTGACCAAAACTTTTGGCCCTCAGACCATTCTAGAGGACAGTAATCTGGTGATCCATCCCGGTGAGAAGGTGAGTCTGATCGGGCCAAATGGGACCGGGAAAACGACCCTTTTTCGTATGATTGAGGCGCGTGAGCCATTTGACGAAGGGGATTTGATTGTCAGGGAGCGGGCTAGAATTGGCGTGCTGCGTCAGGAGTTGGCATCCTCTGATCTTTCGTTGATACAAACCGTTTTGCATGGCGATGAAGAACTCATCGCATTGCGCCAACAGCGTGACCAACTGCAAACAAATATGAACCATGCAGTGGCAGGTACAGAGACCAGCCAGTTAGCAGAGGCGTGGGGTGTTGTGGACCACCGCTTGGAAGAGATTGGCGGTTATGAAGCGGAGTCGCGTGCCGGTGCGTTGCTGTTGGGACTTGGCTTTGAAAATGGTGATCTTGATCGGCCATTGGGTGATTTTTCTGGTGGTTGGCGTATGCGGGTTGCTTTAGCGCAATTGCTGTTTTCCCGTGCTGATCTGATGTTGTTGGATGAACCGACAAACCATCTCGATATCGAATCCATTCAGTGGTTTGAAAACTATATTGGCCGACTGCCCGGCACACTGATTATCATTTCTCATGATCGGGATTTTTTAAATCGGGTATCCCAGGTTACCGTTGAGATGGAGCAGGGGGCGTTGACCCGTTATGTCGGAACATTTGATGATTATGTAGTGCAAAAAGCCGATATGTTGAGCCGATTGGAAAAAGAGGCGGTCAAGCAGTCCAAACGGATTGAAGCGTTGGATCAATTTATTCGACGCTTCCGAGCCAAAGCGACTAAAGCGCGTCAGGTTCAAAGCCGGGTCAAGCAATTGGCCAAGATCGACCAAATCAAAATGCCGCAAAGCAGTCAGGAGATTGCTCGAATTCGCCTGCCTGAACCGCCAGCCTGTGCACGGGAAACCATGGCGTTGCGCCAAGTGGGACATGCTTTTGATGATCATACCGTATTCAGCGGTGTGCATTTGAGCATGGAAAGAGGTCAGAAAATCGGTTTGCTCGGTCCCAATGGTGCCGGTAAAACGACACTTCTGAAACTGTTGTCCGGTCAGTTGGAACCCTCTGAAGGACAGATTATCCGTGGCGACCGGGTCAAGGTGGCCTACTTTGCCCAACATGCTTTGGAAGCGTTGAAGCCGGAGCAGACTGTTCTGGAGTCCGCTGGAGAGTTGGCGGATCGTCGTATCAATGAAACCGCATTGCGGTCGGTATTGGGCGGGTTTCTTTTTTCAGGGGAAACGGTATTCAAACAGGTTTCAGTGCTTTCAGGTGGTGAGAAAGCCCGTTTGGCCTTGGCGCGTTTGTTTTTATCTGGTGCCAATGTCTTGCTGTTGGACGAGCCGACAAACCATCTGGATATGGCATCTCGGGCCGCATTGGAAGAGGGGCTGGCCGACTATGCTGGTACGTTGATACTGGTCTCCCATGATCGGGCATTACAGGAAAATGTTTGTACCGGACACTGGCTGATCGGTGATAAAAAGATTGTTGAAATGGATGGTACGTTGGATGACTACCTGGAACAGGTGGCAGGTAAGCGGGATCCGGTTCGATCAAACACTGCATCGGAAACCAATGCGCCAGCTAAAATGCGTGATACTACTGATCGCCGAGACCGCAAGCGCCAGGAAGCTAAAATTCGTAATCAGCTGCATCAACAAACCCGTTCATTGCGTAAGAAGCTATCCAAATTGGAATCGGATATCAACAGCCTGGAAGAGCAGAAAAACAGTCTGGATGAACAGCTGGCAGACACAACCTTGTATGAGTCAGAAAATAAGATTCAACTGTCTGAATTGTTAGATAAAAATAGAATTATTGAACAAAGTCTTAATGTCAAAATGGAACAGTGGGAAGAGATAACGCTTGCCATTGAAACCCATGAGCAGGAAGCACAAGAGGCACGACAGGCTTTGGAGGAGTGATGCCTTGTGACGCAATAATGCCAATTATTCTGGAATAATACCGATGGTCAAACCCATTCAGATTCTTGTTGTTGATGGTCCTGAAAAGGCACTGAGTCAATCATTATACCTGCACGAATTCGGGACCATCCAACCTGTCTGGAAAATAGTGATTGATACAAACACCCTGGTTGCCAGTTTGGCTACCCATCAGTTCGATGCGGTTGTGTTTGGATATGATATTGCTCATGTTGAGCCTTTTCAGATGCTTGAATTGTTCTCCAATAGACAGTTGGTTCTACCGGTATTTGTTATTTCAGATAACATTGAGACGCAGCAAGCGGTTGCATTGATGCGTGCCGGTGTTGTCGATGTGATTCCATTCTCAAATCTGGATCGTTTGGAAATTGCACTGATAGAGGCGGTAGGAAAACAGACACAGCAACAGGATGTAGCTTGGGAAAGGGATCGTTTGGCAGCTGTGGTGGAGCAAGCCAATGAAATGGTGTTGATTACGGATGCCAATGGTCATATCCAATACACCAACCCGGCCTTTGAACATGTGAGTGGCTTTTCGGCTAAAGAGATAGAAGGGAAAACAACGCGGTTTCTGAAGAGTAATCACCATAATGCGCTCTTCTATCAAGATCTTTGGCAAACGCTGTTGCGAGGTGAAAGTTGGCATGGACGTATTGTAAATCGACACAAGATGGGCACCACTTTTGAAGTGGATGCGATTATCTCGCCACTTCGTGATGCAACGGGCGAGATCAGCAATTTTGTCGCGGTATATCGGGATATGACACGAGAAAACCAGCTGGAGCGTATGTTGCGTCAGTCGCAAAAGTTGGAGGCTATTGGGACTTTGGCTGGTGGCATTGCCCATGATTTTAATAACATCCTTGGTGCGGTTATGGGTTACTCCGAACTGGCTCAAGACTATGTTGATGAAGAGCCGGTATTGGGCTATCTGGAAGAGATATTTCGTTCTGGTGTGCGGGCGCGGGATCTGGTCGCACAGCTGCTGACTTTTAGTCGTCAGGATGAAAAGCGGTATCAGCCCATGAATATGGGACCAATTGCAAAAGAGGTGGTGAAGTTCATGCGGGCAACATTGCCCTCTTCGGTTGCCATTGAATCCCGTGTGGCGAATCAACTGCGACCGATTAATGCTGATCCCAGCCAGATCCATCAGGTATTGATCAATCTCATGACCAACGCTGCCCATTCGGTTGAAGGGCGCAACGGGGTGTTGGAGATGTCTGTACAGATGGTTCACCCTGATAAGCACTTCTTGGATCAGTATGAGTTGAACGATTCAGAATTTGTCATGCTAACAGTGCGGGATAACGGTGTTGGTATGGGGCCTGAAATTCAGGAACGAATCTTTGATCCTTTTTTTACTACCAAGGTGTTAGGTCAGGGAACAGGATTGGGCTTGTCGGTGGTGCATGGCATTGTGGCGGCGCACAAGGGTGTTATTACTGTTGAAAGTAAGCCCGATTTCGGAACCGTCTTTCGGGTATATTTTCCAGCAATACCCCATGATGTTGAGGTGGATTCAACACCAGATCAAACGCATGCGCCACTGGGCCATGGTCGAATTGTGTTTGTTGATGATGAAGATGCATTGGTGCGGATGACTGTTGCCACATTGGTGCGGTTGGGATATTCGGTAAAAGGGTTTACTGATCCTACGGAGGCTCTGACCTATCTGACCAGTCATTCAGATGAGGTGGATTTGATGATTACTGACCAGACCATGCCTGGTCTGAGTGGTGTAGATCTTCTAGCGCATGTTAAGGGATTGGTATCGGTATTTCCGGTGCTGGTATGTACTGGTTATTCCGAGGCGTTAACTGCTGATCAAGCGAAGGCGTTGGGATTTGTTGGCTATCTGCAAAAACCGGTTTCCCGTGAAATATTGGCGCAACGTGTTCATGAAATTTTATTCGCTAAATAACGGGATAGATGTGAGGTGTTACCACGATTCTGGAGCATCTTCCAGATTATAGGACCGCATTTTACGATACATGGTGCTGCGGCTAAATCCCAATAAACGCGCTGCCCGTGCTTTCACCCATCCGGTTTGATTCAGTGCAATGACAATTTGCTCTTTTTCGCTCAGTTGATGTGCTGGACCGCTTTGTTGATCGGTTGAGTTTGGTAACTTTGCGTCTTGATCATATGTTGTAGATAGCGGGTTATGCGCTGTCTGAACGGGTTGGAATATCGGGCTATCACGAAACTCTGGCGGTAGGTGATCCATATCAATAACGGGTTGA
Source organism: Magnetococcales bacterium (assembly GCA_015234045.1). Classification (GTDB taxonomy): domain Bacteria; phylum Pseudomonadota; class Magnetococcia; order Magnetococcales; family JADFWU01; genus JADFWU01. The sequence goes on along the minus strand of JADFWU010000006.1, from coordinate 59,475 downwards.
TGGCAGACCACAAAGGCATGTTCAATTACATGTTGAATCTCACGAATATTGCCCGGCCAGTTATTATTCATGAACGTCTTGAGTACCTGTTCAGTGACACCATTGATCTCTTTGTTGAACAGGGTGTTGAATCGATTGATGAAATGATTGATCAGTAGTGGAATATCATCCCGGCGTTGTCTGAGAGGTGGCAACGGAATGACCACGACTTTCAGTCGATAGTAGAGATCTTCCCGAAATTTCTTCTGTTCTACTCGTTCTTTGAGATTAACATTGGTCGCGGCAACCACGCGTACATCGACCTGTCGTGTGCGGGTGTCGCCAACCCGTTCGAACTCACGCTCTTGAAGGACTCTGAGCAGTCGTGTTTGCATTTGTGGCGAGATATCACCGATTTCATCTAAAAAAATTGTGCCTTTGTCTGCCAACTCAAAGCGACCCAATTTATCCTGATGGGCACCGGTAAATGCACCGCGCACATGGCCAAAAAGTTCGCTTTCGAGCAGTGTATCGGTCAATGCGGCGCAGTTGATCTTAACCAATGGATTGTCTCTGCGTGCGCTTTCATAGTGGAGTGCTTCGGCGACCAACTCTTTGCCTGTGCCGCTCTCACCATGGATTAACACCGTGCTTTCAACCCGGCTAAGATCCTCAATCAGACCGTAGATCCTCTGCATTGTAGCGCTTTGACCGACAATTCGGTGAAATTGGCGACGTGCGTTAAGATCTCTTTCCAGCGCTGCAATTCGGGTTTCATCTCGTATGACAAGAACAGCACCCATGGTGTGATCTGATTCATCCACAAGCGGTGAGACGGTTACATTGATCATCAACGGTGAGCCGTCTGCATGTTCACAGCTGATACGGGTCAGTTCAACAGTGTTACTCGTTTTGAGTACTTTTAAAACGGCTTCACGGCAGTGATGGATGCAGTTGTTGTTGTTTTCAGTAGTCATGGGTTGGCTGACTTGTTGATGGTTCAGCTGGCAAAGTCGGTCAGCAGCCTGGTTGACTGCTAAAATGTTCAGCTGGGTGTCAACAGTGATGATGGCATCTTTTACCGAACGAAAGATGGCCTGAAGATCACGACGCAAACGCGTGCGTTCATCGCGCATGGCCTTATGATCCATGGCACGATGGATGGCCAGGATCAGGTCTTCACGTCGAATGGGCTTGGATAGATAATCAAACGCGCCAAAGCGCAGTGCCTCTTGAACGGTTTGAAAGTCGGGATATCCGGTAATAACCAGAATATAGGTGTCAAGCTCACGGGCATGGACTTCTTTGACGAGATTGAGCCCGTTGTTATCACCAAGATGGATATCTGTGATAATTAAATCAAAATTGACGCTACTGATAATGTTTAGTGCTTCGGTATAGCTTTCGGCCATATGCACGTGAAAGCCTGCCTTTTGGATAAAAGCACCATATACCGAACGAACGCTATTATCATCATCAACAAGTAGAATGGCGTTTTCCAACGCTTCTCTCCCCCTTGAGAAAGCTGGAATCAACACGGAAGGCGAACCAATATCCTGCGCGACTGGAATGATTAATTTTTTCCGTGACTCTAACACTCCGTCAAGTCTGTCAGAATACTCTTTTTTCTGGAGGGTTGCCACGGATCTCAAAGAAATGAGAGTGAAAAAAACGGACAGACTTGACGGGTCTTGTATTGCTCCCAAAAAGGAGCAAAGGAGAGTAATAAAAAGAACCAGGGCGACTAACGAGATGGGTGGGGAGGGGGGTCCGAAAACACATCGCGTATAGTCGCCCATGGCGTTCGTGACGTAGTCAACCAAAATTTAATTACCATGAACACAGCTGAGGGCTTGCTGTTGGTTGAGTTTGTTACGTCACAGTTTGCTCATGGTATCTTGATATTAGCAGGAGGCGTGCCAGTTTTGCAGGCATGCCATAACACTATGATTTAAGAGTATAAAATAAAAAAAGCCGCATATGAGCGGCTGTTTTTTGTGCACTGTGTGAAACACTTCTGTGTCATTCGGTGTGTCACAACTGTTTCACGAGGCGACACACTTTTTATATGACACACTTCTGTGTCATTCGGTTTGTAGGATTGTCATGTCAGGTTTGCTTGATGGTCCATCAATAATTTCACGATTTCACGATGATTATTTGCGATTGCCATATGTAGGGCAGATCGACCCCACTGATCAGTGTCATTGACGTTAACACCATGTTCAAGCAGTCGAGAGACGATCTCAAACTGTCCACTTTCAGCCGCCCACATCAGTACAGTACGACCACGCAGGTCAACCACATCAAATGACTCTCCACGATCAAGCATGACATGAATGTTAAATGCATCCCATTGAGTCGGGGTGATCTGGGTTTGGCTGTGTAACGCAGGTTTGATTTGACTGACAAGGGTCGTGGGCGATGTGCCGGGCCGATCCACAAAGCTGGAAAGCAGTAGGGCAGGCACGATCAAGGCCAAGCCAGATAGTCGAAACGATCTGGGCAAGGGTAGGTTTTCAGATAGAGTCTTGATATGGGTCAGAGTGTCATCCAGCTGATCCTGTGCAACCGCCAGAGTGTGACGGATATTCGGTGATGACATGACAGTTCTCCAAGTGTTGAGCAAACTGGAACTAATGCGTTGTCTTAAATGGGAAATCAAGAAGCTTGCCAAGTTCAGTTTATATGTTTAATTAATTGATTTTGTGATATAATATTTGAAATCCTGAGTCAGGATAGAGGAGGGGCGTTCATGGTATTATTTGCCGATAATGATGAAAGGGGCAAATAATGCCGGGTGTGGAATGTAGATATGTTTGAGTTAAAGTGAATGCGGGTGACAGAGCGAATCACACGCATGCTTGACGGATCTTTTCTACTCGGTTACCTTCAGAGGGAAGATCCATAAAAACACAAATTCGACAGGGTTGGTTTGACCAGCCGTTGCCGAGCGGGCGTACCTGTTTTTCTCACCTCAATGAGTAGGCAGTGATTGATTAAATCGCCATCATGACTGTTTCCGGTGTTTAGGGAGCAGCCTTTTTGTCATGTTTCTGTAATGAATATGGCTGATGGTTTTGATTGCGTATTTTGAAAGAACTTAGGACCGTTGGGCATTATGAGTCAGTTGCAAGAAAAACCGGTTGATCCAGAGCAACCCGCTGAAAAACCAGCGCCTATTGAAAAGGATGCCATTGATTTTCGTGGTACGTCCATCAATTTGACCAGCTTGCGGCTATTGCGTCCAGATCTCAACGCGATTAAGGCCCATTTGGACTTGAGTTTGGAAAAATCTGGCGACTTTTTTCGTGATGCGCCTGTGATGCTCGATCTGAGCATGTTTTCCGAGGCGGCAAAATCGGAATTCAGTCCGGTTCTTGATCTCCGTGGAGTGGTGACCATCTTACGTGCCCGTCGGTTGGTGCCGGTTGGTGTGCGTTATGGCACGGACTCTCTCAAGCGTTCAGCCCGTTCATTGGGGCTGGGGGTTTTTGCGGATGAGACAATGGTTCTTCCGAAAGAGCCGGTAGTTGAACCGGAACCCGAACCCGAACCCGAGCCTGTTCCCACAGCGCCTCTTCCTAAAATCCCTGAAGACAGTGAAGCCCCTGTTGAAAAAACGGCAACGCGGATTATTGATCATCCAGTGCGTAGTGGTCAGCGGGTTTATGCACGTAATGGCGACTTGATTGTGTTGGGTCCAGTCAATGGTGGCGGTGAGGTGTTGGCGGACGGCAATATTCATGTCTACGGGCCGCTACGTGGTCGGGCGTTGGCGGGTGCTGGTGGTGATACTGAAGCACGGATCTTTTGTCATGAACTGGATGCTCAGTTGGTGGCGATTGCTGGAATCTATCAAGTGAGTGAGTTTATTCCTCGAGAATTCAATTGCAGTCCAGCGCAGATATGGCTGGCGGATGATCTGTTGGAATTTGCTCCGCTGGTTTGAATAGATTGAATAGGCAACACCTGAGATGAAGGTCACCTGGTGATCTTTCAGAGTCTGGAAAGGGGGAGGTTTGTCCCCTTGTGATGAACGTTAGCGAATATAATTAACCATGACCATTCCAAATTGGAAATGCATGGTCGGAGGATGGCGGACAGTGTTCCTCATCCATGAAATATTTCAAGAGTGAAAAGAGAGGAATCCCAATTGGCAAAAGTCATTGTCGTCACATCGGGTAAAGGGGGCGTGGGTAAAACCACCACCAGTGCCAGTTTTGCGGTAGGTCTGGCCCAGAAGGGATTCAGGACCGTTGTCATCGATTTTGATGTTGGTTTACGCAACCTTGATTTGATCATGGGGTGTGAACGCCGAGTCGTTTATGACTTCATCAACGTGATTCACGATGATGCAAACCTGTCCCAGGCCTTGATCAAGGATAAACGGGTCGAAAACCTGTACATCCTGGCCGCATCCCAAACACGGGATAAGGATGCCCTCACCATGGAAGGTGTGGAATCCATCATCATGGAGTTGAAAAAGAGTTTCGACTACATTATTTGCGACTCTCCGGCCGGGATTGAGAAAGGCGCGTTTATGGCAATGTACTTTGCCGATGAAGCGTTGATTGTCACCAATCCAGAGGTCTCTTCAGTGCGTGATGCGGATCGGATTTTGGGTCTGTTGGATGCCAAGACCTTTCGCGCCAAGAATGGTGACGAGCCAGTGCGCCAACATCTATTGGTCACCCGCTATGTACCTTCACGGGTGGAGAAGGGTGAGATGTTGGGCGTGAACGATATCAACGACATTCTCAATGTACCGTTGTTGGGTGTTATTCCTGAGTCTACCCAGGTGCTTCAGTCTTCAAACGCCGGTTTGCCGGTGATTCTGGAAGCGGGAACCAGTGCTGCTCAGGCCTATGAAGATGCGGTATGTCGGATCGCTGGTGAGAATCGTCCAATGCGCTTTTTGCAGGAGCGTAAGCCAAGCTTATTACAACGCATTTTTGGCGGAGGTTAAGCAGCTATGTCTCTTCTCGGATCGATTTTCAAATCATATCGAAAAAAATCTGCTTCCGTAGCGAAAGAGCGTTTACAGGTGTTGGTTGCTTTGGAGCGTTCCAGCCGTGCAGGCATGCCGGATTATCTGACCGAACTTCAGGAAGATATCTTCCAGGTGTTGGCCAAATATTTCCCAGTGGAGCGGGATCAAGTCAAAGTTCAGGTGGAACATCAAGACGGCTGTGAGTTCCTGGAGTTGAACGTGCCTATTGTTGAGTTGGAAGCCGGTGGCGGTTATACCATCCGAACTCAGACGCAAAGCGCCTAACCTGGAAAGAATAAAATAAGAAAAAAAAGCCACTTCAATCCAAAGGATTGAAGTGGCTTTTTTATGGGTCCCAAACCAAAAGTTTGAGAAAGTTCAAGAGCGGTTGAGACTCTCAAACCGGTTGCTGATTCCCGGAGGCGCAAAACGCATACAAGAAACTAACAACAGCAAAAAAATACACTAAGCATGTGCAATAGAGCAACCTACTATGAATTATTTGTGAATTTATATGTAAAATCAATGAGAATTAGTAAGGAAAGGCTTTGGTTGTCAAGGGGGAATAGCAGGGGTGTGGGCAATTGCTCTGTCACAAAACAAAAAAGATTGACCAGTTATTCTCTCTATACCATATCCCGTCTGAGACGTATAATTTGCTATACTCATAGTGTTCTATAATGCTGCTTTATGGAACATCATGATAACAAATTGATCTTGTATTCATAAATCATTTCAACCTCACAAGTGTAACAATATGGTTAATCAGCGATGAAAAAATTTATTCTTGAATCAATTGGTCTTGTTGACATCGGTGCCTGGGTGCTCACCGTGTTGTTTTTCTGCGGTTCAGCGCTTCTGTTTGATGGTGATGTGCAAGGGGCTTTTCTTGGTGCTGCGGGCATTATTGTGATTATGTTCATGGTGGGCACTTCTATTGAGGTGATCATCGAAACCATGAAAAATGTGCGCGGTATTGGCACGCTGACCGGTTTTTTGACCAATGGTCCAGAAGCGCTGGTTGTGATTGTTGGATTGATTAACGGCGATATTCTATTTGCTTCTTCGACACCACTTGGTTCCAATTATATGAATCCACTGCTTTTACTGTTGGCAGCGGTATTGATGCGTCATGTGAAGTCGGTGCTTTCTGTCAGTCCGGTCTACTTTTTTTCCACAGTGATTATTACTGCCAGTTTGGCTGGTGTGTTTTACCTGCTTGATCCTGGGCACTATGCGCTTTGGGCTGGTGTCGCTCTGGTTGTTTCCATGGCGCTGTTTTTTAAACGCCCAACTGAGCAGGAGCCCGATGAAGAAGAAGCGTTGGCAGTACATAAGCTCTGGTTTGTGCCTTCGCTTTTGATTCTCACGGCGGCGGGGTATTTTCTTGATCCGGTTGTTAACGTTGCTTCTGCCGCGTCTCATGCACCTAAAGGGCTGATTGGTTTTCTGGTGCTGGCAACGTTGACAAGCTGGCCTGAATTCAAGTCAGCCCTGACCTTGCTACGCAGGGATATGACCGTGGCAGCGGTACTCAACATCGTGGTGAGCAATATCACAAACTTGTGGTTAGCGGTGGCGGGTGTTGGCGTTTATCTGCTTTTCTGATGTGGTGCTGTGGGTGGTCACTCCTCCCACAACGCCTTTAAGAATATCTCGCCATAGTTCTCTAATTTCTTATCACCTACTCCGGGCACTGAACGCATGTCCAGCATGGTGCGCGGGCGGATTTGGATAAGGGCTTGGAGCGTTGTGTCGTGGAACACGATATAAGGCGGAATGCTCTGTTCTTTGGCTATGGATAGGCGGAGTTGGCGGAGTTTTTCCCATAAAATAGGATCGACATTATCGGGCAGGGATTTTTTCGCGGATCTGGTTTTGGTGCGGGGCAGGCGTTTTGGTTCTTTACGGAATTTTACCGCCATTGCGCCACGCAGTACCGGGCGACTGCGTTCGGTGAGTTTGAGTCCGCCGTAGCCTTCCATATCTACGGATAGGAAACCCATCGCCACCAGTTGACGGTAGACCGAGCGCCAGGTTTTATCATCCAGATCTTCACCGATGCCAAAGGTAGACACTCGGGTATGGCCGAAACTTTCCATACGATCACTGGATTTGCCGCGCAACACTTGGGACAGGTAGCTCACGCCAAAGCGCTGTCCGGTTCTGAATACGCAGGAGAGGGCTTTTTGAGCCGCTTCCAGGCCGTCCCAAGTCTCTACCGGTGTCAGGCAGGTGTCGCAGTTGCCGCAGGGGTCTTTCAGTTCTTCGCCAAAGTAGCGGAGTAGGGCTTGTCGGCGGCATTCGGTGGTTTCGCACAGTCCGAGCAGGGCATCGAGTTTTTGATTTTCAATGCGTTTAAAACGCTCTTCTGCATCGGAGTTGGCCATCATCTGGCGCAGTTTGACCACATCTTCCAGGCCATAGCTCATCCAAGCGGTAGCGGGTAGGCCATCACGTCCGGCGCGTCCGGTTTCCTGGTAGTAGGCTTCGATGCTTTTTGGTGGGTCCAGGTGGGCAACGAAGCGGACGTTGGGTTTGTCGATGCCCATACCAAAGGCAATGGTTGCTACCACGATCACGCCTTCTTCCAGTAGAAATCTATCCTGATGTCGTTTGCGTGTGGCATCGGGTAGACCGGCATGATAGGCCAGCGCGTTGAATCCCTCGTTTCTGAGAAATTCAGCGATATCCTCGGTTTTTCGACGCGACATACAGTAGACAATACCGGCATCATCGGCATGTTCGGTGCGTAATAGATCCAACAACTGATTTTTAGCCCGATTTTTTGCCGTAATACGGTAGCGGATATTGGGTCGATCAAATCCAGCGATAAAAACGCGGGAATCGCCAAGATTCAGTCGTTTTATGATTTCGGACTGGGTAGGCGCATCAGCGGTGGCGGTGAGAGCCAACATCGGTACATCGGGAAAATGTTCTGAAAGTATTGAAAGTCCAAGATAATCTGGTCTGAAATCATGACCCCATTGGGAAACACAGTGGGCTTCATCAATGGCGAGTAGGGCTATTTGTCGTTGTTTCAGAAACTCCAGAGTTTGTTCATTCAGGAGACGCTCTGGTGCCATGTAGAGCAGGTCTATTTCACCTGAGGCTATGGCTCTCCAGGTGTTACGGTTCTGTTCTGCGCTTTGGGAAGAGTTAAGCGTAGCGGCGCGAACACCCAGTTGTTGCAGGGAAGTGACTTGATCATGCATCAGGGCGATGAGCGGAGAAATTACCACCGCCAATCCAGGCCGGATCAAGGCGGGAATCTGGAAACAGAGGGATTTACCGCCACCAGTGGGCATCAATACCAAAGCGCTTTGGCCTTGGATCAGGTGATTGATAATCTCTTCCTGAGCACCTCGGAAGCTGTTGAAGCCAAAAATCGAGGAGAGTATGGATAGTGCCTGTGATTCAGGCATCAGCTTTTTCGTATTGTCGGTCAAAGTTCATGGAGCACAGATCGAGATCCATATAGAGTAAGAATGGTTTCATAAGGAAAATAACAGTGGTTAGTGGATCTTTGTTTGCAAGCATGGGATGAACTGTTCCAATAGCTTGGTGTCCATTAACAGAGGATCACTCACTAGTTTTCTACGTTGTCCGCGTGCCGATGTAAAGCAATTCCGAGGAGTTTTGATGAATCGACTGAAACAGGCAACCAGTCCCTATCTCCAACAGCATGCCAGTAATCCAGTGAATTGGTATCCCTGGTGTTCAGAGGCGTTAGCGGCGGCCAAGGCTCAGGATAAGCCTATTTTCCTGTCCATCGGCTACAGTGCGTGTCACTGGTGTCATGTGATGGCTCATGAATCCTTTGAGGATAAGGAGACAGCGGAGATTTTGAACCGGGACTTTATCAATATCAAACTGGATAGAGAAGAGCGCCCTGATCTGGATCAGATTTATCAAAACGCGCACCATTTGATTGCACAACGGGCTGGTGGCTGGCCTCTATCGATGTTTTTAACACCGGATTTGAAACCGATTTTCGCAGGCACCTATTTTCCCAAGCAACCGCGCCAGGGCATGCCTGCCTTTGGGCAGATTCTGGCAGGTGTGATGCGTGCTTGGACTCAAAAACGCACGGATGTGGAAACACAGGGCAATACACTGGTTCAAGCATTACGGCAAAATAGCCAGATAACCGAAAGCGGTGAACAGAGTAGCGGGTGGTCCAGACAAATTGCACCACAGTTGATAGAGGCGATGGATTGGATGCAGGGTGGGTTTGGTCCAGCGCCGAAATTTCCACATATACCGGATCTGCGTTTGATGTTGCGTCATACCTTTCGTACCGGTGATGGTCGGGCGGCGGAGGGTGTTTCCTTTACCTTGGATTGTATGATTGCCGGTGGAATTCATGATCAGCTTGGCGGTGGATTTGCGCGCTATAGTGTGGATGATGCTTGGATTGTGCCGCACTTTGAAAAAATGCTCTATGACAACGCGCAACTGCTTTTGGTGTTATCGGAGTGTGACGCGCTGTTGGGGGTGGACGCTGAACGAAAGCGGGCACGTGAGCAGATTGTCAATTGGCTTCAACGTAGAATGGTGTTGAAAGAGGGCGGTATTGCTGCCTCTTTGGATGCCGATACCAGCGGCGGTGAAGGGGATTATGCAGTCTGGACACCGGAAGAGATCAATACCGTTCTTTCCGCTGAAGATGCACAACTGGCTTTGGCGGCTTGGGGCATTAAAAAGGGTGGCAACTTCGAAGGGCGATCCATTCCGGTGCGTGCGGAATCGATGCAGGCATTGGAAAAACGGTTTGGTGCTGATGCTGAGAAACGACTGTCAACTATCGCTGACCAACTGTTACAGGTTCGGCATAAGCGGGAACAGCCGGGTCGAGATGATAAAGTGTTATTGGGTTGGAACGCCTTGATGGTGCGTGGTTTGTTGCGTCATAGTGCTTTGTCAGACGATCAACACGCTCTTGATATGGCGCGAAACTGCCTGGAGTTCGTCACCACAACCATGCGTGATGATCAACAAGGGATTTGGTATGCGGTATGGCGTAATGGACAACGGCACACGCCAGCTTTTCTCAACGATTATGCTCAATTGGCGGATGCGTTTTTGGAAGCGGCATTGGTGTTTGATGATTCGGCACAGTGGCAACAACGCGCCAAACAAACCGTGGATGAAATGATCCAACGCTTTTCCGATCCGGCAGGAGGGTTCTTCATGACACCGGAAGGCCAGCAGGATGTCATTGTTCGTCCCAAAAGTGGATTCGATGATGCAACGCCCTCTGGAAATGGTACAGCGGCCAATGTGTTGGCACGAATGGCGGCAGTGACAGGAGAGTCGCATTATGCCGATCTGGCTCGTAAAACAGTGGCCTTTTTTGGGCCGTGGTATCAGCGTGGTGTGGGCGGATTTGGTCAACTTCTACTGGCTGATGATCTGTTGGAATCGGGTGGTGCTGAAGTGGTTTGTGTTGGGCCGGAGCGTGAGTCATTTCTCAAAAAAATGGGCAAACATTATCTGCCTGATCCTGTTTGCTGGTCTGTTGAGAACGGTGAACAGCTACCCAGTGAAATGGACGGGCGGATTGATGCGAATGGCGCAGCGCTTTGTGTGGCGGGTCGCTGTTTGCCAGCGGTTGCCGATCTGTCGGCATGGGATGAACAGTTGAACGGGTTACTTGCTGATTCCTAATAGATATTCGCGCCATTTGATGCGAATGGCGCAGCGCTTTGTGTGGCGGGTCGCTGTTTGCCAGCGGTTGCCGATCTGTCGGCATGGGATGAACAGTTGAACGGGTTACTTGCTGATTCCTAATAGATATTCGCGCCATTTTGCACGTGGATCGGTGCGATTAATATTGAGAAACTTAACGGTTTCTGCACGACTATTAAAGAAATCGTTATCGGTCTGGGCAGGTACTTTTTCACTTATCCTGCCTGGGCCGACAAACCCGTTATTGTGCGCTGTGATCGTTGGTTTCAGGTGTCGATTAATATCAATAAAGCGTCCTTTGCTCTGGTCATTGATGAATAGGTTATTGCGGATGATCAGTGTATGGTTTCGATCAGCTGGCGTGTATTCCATGGCATAACCAAGTAAACCACGGTTGACACTTTTTTCGCTTTGGATGATTAAATTTCCTTCAATCTCTGTTTTTCCGCCGTTTGGTATGTCAATTTCCCAAGAACTATCGCCAAGTCGGCTATCAATAACGTTATTGACAATGATGTTTTGATGGGCACGGCTTTTTACGCAGTTTGCTTCGTTCAGACAATCCTGAACAATGCTGTTACTCAGAGTAAACATGCTGGCGTGATTAATATAGATCGGATGTGCCTGACCATTGCGACCAAGCCGCACAAACCGACTATTTTCGATAACAATATGATCATCAGGACGCTGACCACCGCCTAAAACCCCGGACTCACCATCCTGAAACAGCGCATTGCGAATGGTCAAATCCCGTCCTTCAATCCGAACACCAGCCCCATTGCGGTCCCGCACCTTCATACCAGAAAAGGCGATGGTATCAACAATAATATGATCCCCAGTAACAACCCAGATCGCTTTACCGTGGCACATTTTATCCTTAACAATCGGCATCCCACCGATCCCACGAATAATCAATTTATTCGCTTTCCAAACCGCGCAATCTTTATAGCTACCCGCCTGAATGGTAATAATATCACCATCCTTCGCCACGTTAGCCGCCTGACTCGGCACACTATAAACCGAACCCGGCCCGACATGCAGCACAGCAGCAGTGGCATTGGCGCTGAGGGTGCTCAGTAAACAAAGAAGGAGTAACCGAAAAATCATCATGAAATGAAATGCCTACGGATTAAAAAAATGTTTGAAAATCGTAAATTATGGCTTCTTTTCTTCCATCATGCGCTGAAATCACCATCCAACAGTTCACCTCTGTTTGCTTGGGCAATGCCTTTATCCAAATCCCGTTGGAGCTTTTCAAGCTTAAGTTGTTCAGTACGTTGATGCTCATCAATAGAGAGCACAACAGCCACAGGACGACCGTTTTTTTCAATGATCACAGGTTCCCGTTGAGCTTGGTCCATCAGATTCCCAAAGCGGTTTTTTGCTTCTCTTGCGGTAATGGTAATCATGTTAATCGCTCCTACAAAGTAGCTATTAGAGCTATTTATAGATCGTTTGGTCAAATCAAGTCTCGTATAAGCATTAATAATCGTTATTGGATTCAGCAGGGTGGGACAAGGGCAAACGCATCAAAAATCTAATCATGTAGAAATGTTCATATAGCAGATTGACACGGTCACTGATTTCCTTTTCCTTTGCTACTCCAAATCAGGGGACATCTTACTAATAAAATAGGTAAGTTTTCCCCTGATTTTGACCCGATTTTCCTCAATAGCTAACATCTCTATCTTATCAGGGCATGTATTCTTTCTTTGGTCACGCAACCCCGAATACTTCTGGATCTATTGTGACATGCTCTACCATTTCAGTACGCACACCCAAATTGAGGTCCTTGAGAAGATCGCAAAGTGCTTCACCATCAATGAGATCAAGAGCTGGCGCACCATCGCGTGTGGCTTCATTCTTTGCTGAACCACTGAAAGCGCCGGTAGTTACGAACAGCCCCTTATCACCTCGACCTTGCATCGCCCCGCGAAAATCTCTGACATCACCAGCACCAACGGTTCCTTTGTACCTTTTGCATTGAAAGAATATCTGAAATGAAATTAAGTTCATTTTTAGGATGCCCTGACCATCAATTCCCCCATCTCCTGTACGACCGGTAACCTCAACTTTGATGAAACCGCTCTCCCTGAGAATGCGTTGTGTCAGTTTTTCAAAAGCATTTGGGGGAATGTCGCGGAGAATTTCTAAAAGCTTTTGTTTCCAATCACCAGCGGCATTAATATCAATGTCTTCAAGCTCTGTGTCTGTTCTGGAATCCAAACTACTGGTGTTTTTCGTGATGATAGGTGCCTCTCTGAGAACCTGTTCCTCTGTCATGCTCTCACCTGAAGGCGTGATGCTCCACACTGCGCGGGAACTGTTGGTAATCGCTCCCATTTTTTTTAGCACTGTTCTTGCCCAGGCTAATCTGTATGCAAGCCTTGTCTGCCTTCCGTCAGAGTGAGGAACATTCTGGATTTCCTCAGGAGGGTTCATGACCTCAATAGCCGTAGTTAGAATCTCTTCATTGGAACCAGACCCCCCAAGGATCTGAAGGGCTTGCATGGTTGGCCAGACCAAATCTACGACTCGTGGGAATTTAGACATTTTTCAAACTCTCCAAAATCAGGGAACATCTTACCGATTTCCCTTGGTCATTGTAAATCAGGGGACACCTTACCGATTTCCCTTGGTCATTCATAATATTATTGATTGGATGATGGTTTTCTACCTGCTCTCCTTGGTTTGAGAGGCCTTGTTAATTGAATATCCAAACGTTCCAATAACCAAATCAGGGGACATCTTTTATAAAATAGGTAAGGTGCTCCCTGATTTCCTGTTCCTGATTTTCCCCTGATTTTCCTTCAACTGTAAGTTTCTTTCAGTAATAGAAACTTTGTAATCAAAGTTTCTGCCACGACTGGGCGATAGTGAAAATCGTACAAAAGCCTGGTGATTACCTCGTTGGGCACTGCGTTCCATTTAATATCCAAAAAGGTCAACGCTACGCTCAAAGCAAATCCTTCATTGGCAAGTAAAGGATACTTTGCCGTCTCGGATCGCGTATTGTCATTAAGAACCTGGATCGGCCTGGTCTTCAGCAGCCACTTGGTTAAATAAGCCGCTTTCTTAATACCATCAGCGTTATCAATACCATGAAACTCCTTATGGCGCTGTACCTCCAAGTAATAACTATAGACACAGTTCGCCAATATCTGCCCATTAAGCTCCGTTTTTTTCCATTTATGCTTTTCAGCAAAGGCGTTGTACTTGTGGGTCAGTGTGTTTTTACGGCGAAGAATTTTTAGCCTTTTACTTGGATCGTGACGCCACTCATTAATCCAGTCATGGGGTTTTTTAGCCATCTAACATTCCAAATCCATCGCTTTTTTCGGATAAATTGGATTTGTAACGTTTAAGAATAGCGTCGTCATCAGCAGTGTCACCAGTATTGCCGAACACCATACCTGACACAGCAACGACAGCAGAATTGTACATATCAGCGCCGTGTTGTGCTTCCAACTCCGCAAGCTCTTTTGCTTCTTTGGCGGTTAGTTTTTTACCCATTCGAAAATCTCGTTTATTCCTGATGTGTACTGAAAATTGAATAGTTATCAACAACAGGATAGTATCCTGATGCGGCCCTGATAGTCAATAAAACGGTACAAAATCAGGGGGCACCTTACCGATTTCAAACGGCCTTGCCAGAGATGACCGCGCCATCCTTTTCTAAAGTTAATTCGCTGTGAATACCCTCTATGTGCTTCTCCAATAGCTTTGTCTAGTGCGGTTGTCGTTGTTGGCACTGCACTCAAATTGACATGGTTTTTTTTGAACAAACCTCCTGTTAAGTCACTCCAATAGGTGTAAGAGAGAGTCAATCTGCATCTTTTGTGAACTGTGATTTTATAACATGCTGATTTATAATGATTTCAGATTGACTGTATTCGGTAACCCGACCAACCAAGTAACAATAATCGGGAGGTTACCATCATGGCGCGGCTGGCGATGAATAAATCATCCCTGGCGGATCAGAATAAACAGCTCAAAGTGTTTGAGGAGTATCTTCCTGCTCTGGATTTGAAGCGTAAGCAGTTGATTATGGAGCGCAATCGAATGCGTCAGGCGCTTAATGCCATCCAGAATGAAGAGCATGTTTTGCTTCAAACGGTTTGTAATGAACTGCCTATGCTCACCACACCGCGCATGGTGATGACTGAGTTGGTTACTATTTCTGATGTTGAGATGCAGGAAGAAAACCTGCTTGGATTGCGCCTGCCTGTTTTGCATAACGTCTCCTTTACCATTGCTGATTATCCGTTGTTGGCTACGCCGCATTGGATTGAACCGTTGATTCATTATCTGAAACAAGCGCTAACGCTGCGTTTGCGTATTCGAGTTGCCGAACAACGTCAGAAACTGATCAGGCAGGCGGTTCGGGTGATTACTCAACGTGTGAATCTTTTCGAAAAAGTTCTGATTCCGCGCACGCGGGACAATATCCGCCGTATACAGATCTATCTGGCCGATGCACAACGGGTTGAGGTGGTGCAAGCCAAAATTGCCAAACGAAAAAGGGAGGTAGTGGCATGAGCATCGTACCTCTCTATAAAGTGACACTATGTGGCATGGGACAGGATCAGGAAGCTGTGCTGGCCGGGATGTTGGAACTTGGAAGTTTGCATCTGATTCCTATTTCTCAGAAACGGCGTTCAGCGAAGAATACTCTTTCGCTTCGGGCTGAGGATACCTATAAGGCGTTGCATTATTTGCTGCAAGTCTCACCGCGTCGGCGACAGATTGTGAATGATTCTGGCTTTGATATCAGTCAGGTGACCGATGCAGTGTTGATCAATCAAAAGCGCCGCCGTGAAGTGGGTGATCAGTTGGAATATCTACAACATCAACTGAAACAATTGGCACCGTGGGGCTCATTTTCATTGCCGGATGCTGATACGCTTCAAGGCTACCAGCTTTGGTTGTATCGTATTGAAAACAGGCATAAAGAGATGCTTGATACGCTTAGTTGGCCATGGCAAGCAGTGGGGCAGGATTCGCAGAGCATGCATATTGTTGTCTTGGCTCCTGAAAAACCGAGTCAGGAGATGTTGCCGGTTCGTCCACTTTCGATGCCATTGTCTTCCATTAAGGAGATGGAGGCAGAGACAGAATCATTGGCACAGGAGCTGGATGCCCTGGATTGGGAGCGTCAGGCACTGAGTCGGTGGATCTATCTGATCTCATCCAACCTTGCTCAGGCTGAGGATCAAGCCGCCTTGAAATATGCAGAAGCGCAGGTTATTGCGCGACAGGGTGTTTTTATTCTGCAAGGTTGGTTGCCGTGTGATCAGCTGAAAAAGATAAAAAAACTTGGTGAAAAATGGGGGCTGGCCATCACAGCCGAAGTGCCGAGTATCAAGGATAATCCGCCGACACTGTTGCGTAATCCGGCGGTGTTTGAAGGTGGTCAGGATTTGGTCGGTTTTTATGAAACACCGTGCTATCACTGTTGGGATCCTTCGGTATTGGTGTTTTTTTCGTTTGCGATTTTTTTCGCCATGATTCTGGCTGATGCGGGTTATGCCATGCTGCTAACTGGGGTGATGGTGCTGTATTGGAATAAACTCGGAAAAAGTGAAAAAGGATTGCGCTTTCGGTCGATGTTTCAGGCCATTCTTATTGCGTCCATGATCTATGGCGTGATGGTTGGCAGTTACTTTGGTTTGATGCCATCGCCTGGGCATCCGTTGGCTTATCTTAAAATAATTGATCTGAATGACTATGATGCCATGATCCAGCTATCTGTGATGATTGGCTGTTTGCATGTTGGTTTAGCGAACACGATGGTTGCATGGCAGTCGAATGGATTGTTCAATAAAATTCAGCCGTTGGGATGGATTTCCATTACGGTAGGTGGTTTGATCTGGTGGTTAAGTCAGGGACAGGTGAGTGACACGCTTTCAAATGTGGGTGGTGTGTTGATGATCATGGGCGTGTTGGCGGTGACGTTGTACGGCAGTCAACGACCTGTGAATGACCTTAAATCGGGTTTAATGCGCGGTTTTGATGGTTTTATTGTGCTGACCGGCGCGACCAAACTGTTTGGCGATATTCTCAGTTATTTACGTCTGTTTGCTTTGGGTTTGGCCAGTGGCTCATTGGCCATGACATTCAATGATATTGCAGGACAGATTCAGCAAACCATGCCTGGTGTAGGACTGTTATTGAGTTTGCTGGTTCTATTTTTGGGTCATAGCGTCAATCTGGGCTTGGGATTGATCAGTGGGTTTGTTCATGGCTTGCGATTGAATTTTATTGAGTTCTTCAACTGGGCCATCACCGAGGAAGGCTACCCATTCCAGGCCTTTGCCAAAAAGGAGATAAAACCATGAACGGCTTTGAGATTGGATCGGGTTGGTTAGGCATTTATGCGCCCATGGCGTTAGGTGCTATTGGTTCCATCATCGGTTGTGCCATTGCCGGACAAGCGGCCATCGGTGCCATGTTGGAGACTGAAGGCGGTTATGGACGCTTTATCGGTATTTCTGCCATGCCATCTTCACAGGTGGTATACGGCATTGTGGTAATGTTCACTTTGAACGGCGTATTCAATGCCACTCAAGCGCCGGGCATGGCGGTTATTGGTTTTTTGGTGGGTGTGGTGTTGTTATTTAGTGCCATCTATCAAGGGCGCTGTTGTGCATCGGCTATTAATGCGGCTAAAGCCAAGCCGGAGATTTTTGGTTTATCTTTGGCACCCGCAGCGATGGTTGAAGGGTTTGCGGTGTTTGCATTTATCTTTGCATTGGTGCTGTTGGCGGGACTGCTCAACACCTAAGAGGGGCGCGTCATGAACACTCACGCAGATGAAAAAGTGCTCTCTTCCGGTATTGATACGCTCGTTGCCAAGTTGCGTGAAGCAGGCGTGGAAAAAGGGCGTATAGAGGCGGCTAAACTGGTTGCTGAAGCGGAGTCTCGCGCGGATTGGATTCTTAAACAAGCCGAGGAAGAGGCCGATCAACTTCGCACAAGTGCCAAGAGAGATGCCCGGCAAATGGCCTCAGCCGGACGTGAGGCGTTGAAGATTGCCGCGCGGGATACCGTGCTCTCTCTCAAAGAGCAGTTGGTCAACCGATTCACTGGAGAGGTGGGTCGATTGGTAGGCGCTGAGCTGCAACGGGAAGAGCTGTTACAACAAATCATTCTGGTGATTGCCGGACGGCTTCGTGAACATGCCGAGGAAGCCCAAAAACTGGAAGTGCTTCTACCACAGGATAAACTGAGTCAAGAGAGTTCTACGGGTTCAAAAGAGGAGCTGGAAAAGGGACCGCTCACCCATTTTATCCGTTTAATCAATCGGGATATACTGCGTGAAGGGGTTTCATTTGGTGTGGCGGATGATGATAAAGGCGGTCTGCGTTTTCGTATCAAAGAGGACAATGTTGTTCTTGATATGAGTGACAAGGCGCTGACCCAAGAGTTGCTTCAATATATGTTGCCGCGCTTTAGGGCACTGTTGGAAGGGATGGTGAAATGATGTCCAATCCTGACCGCTATGTGATGTTGATTTCCAGCATGCCCTATTTGGGTAGGCTGTTTGATACCCGAGAGCTTCCGCTCTCCTGGACCAGCCTCAACAAGCGGCTCACCATTTTAGAAGCCGAAGATGCCAAACGGCTACACCGGATTGAATCTCTGTTTGAATGGGCCAACGAACCGGAAAAACAGACCGATCTCGATGTGCAACACCGCTATAAAAAGGTCGAACCGGCTCTGACAACCGAGACGTTACGCAAAATGGTTCACCAACGATTGGAGATGCGAACAGTACTGGTTGCGCTCCGCCGTCAGATGCGTGGTGAACGTCTACCACCAACCGATCCATCATGGGGTTTCGGTCGCTGGGTGGGTGAGATCCAACGCAACTGGAATGCGCCTGGACTGGGTGTGGATCGGGTGTTTACCTGGATACCTAAAGCCAGAAAACTATTGGAAAATAAACAAACATTGGAGATGGAGCGATTAGTGCTCTCTCTGGTTTGGACGCAGTTGGGACAGTATGCCGAATGGCATCAATTTGATTTTGAAGCGGTGGTGATCTATGTGCAGCGCTGGAAGTTGGTGCGCTGGTGGAGTCACTACGAAAAAAAACAAGCTGGAGAGAAATTCAACGCGCTGGTTGATCATGCGCTAGGTCAATCCAGTGGGCTCTTTCGGGAGGATGATTCTCATGAACGCACAGCATAATCCGGCCCGAATCATAGCTGTCCAAGAGAGTTTTGTCACGATCCGAATGGCTGACTCCAACGCCCGCCCTTTGATGAAAAATGAAATGGTGGAAATCTGTCCGCAACAGGGCAGTGCAGAATATCCGGTGCGTTTGAAAGCGGAAATTATGCGGGTAAACGGAAAAGAAGCCCATGCTCAGGTGTTTGAAAATACCCGAGGTGTTGGGATCGGTGATCCGGTAGTTCAAACCGGTCAAATGCTTTCTGTCTCATTAGGGCCGGGTTTGTTGGGTCAGGTCTATGATGGTTTGCAAAATCCTCTGGAAGAGTTAGCCGTGCAGTACGGTACATTCTTGCCAAGGGGTGCCGAAGAGTCCGCCTTGGATAGGAAGCGCTCCTGGTCTTTTGTTCCTATAGTACAGGTGGGTACACGATTAAAAGCAGGCGATGTGATCGGCACGGTTCAAGAAGGGCGTTTAGCGCATAAAATCATGGTGCCGTTCGATCAACCCGGTGAAGTGGTGGTAACTTGGATTCAACAGGGTGCCTTTACCATTGATATGGCAGTGGCGCATCTCAAGGATGAAAAGGGCAGGGAACAGACCATGACACTGTCCCAAAAATGGCCTGTGCGTCGTCCATTACCGACCCATATGTTGGAAAAAAACCTGTGCAAACGGCTCTATCCCAGTGAACCGCTCATCACCACACAACGGATTATTGATACCTTTTTTCCCATTGCTCAAGGTGGTACAGCCTGTATTCCCGGTCCCTTTGGTGCTGGGAAAACTGTTCTGCAACACTTGATGGCCAAGTATTCAACAGCGGATATCGTCATTGTCATTGCCTGTGGTGAACGGGCCGGGGAAGTGGTGGAGATCATCACCGAATTTCCTAAACTAACCGACCCGCGCGGCGGTGGCTCATTGATGGATCGAACCATCATTATCTGTAATACCTCATCCATGCCGGTGGCTGCTCGTGAGGCATCAATTTTTACCGGTATCACGCTGGGTGAATACTATCGGCAAATGGGTTTTAACGTATTGATTCTGGCCGACTCTACATCCCGTTGGGCACAGGCTATGCGTGAGATGTCAGGGCGTTTGGAGGAGATTCCCGGTGAAGAGGCGTTCCCCGCCTATTTGGACTCCTCTATCAAGTCGGTCTATGAACGGGCTGGGATTATTCAAAGTCGGGATGGTGATATAGGTGCGCTGACATTGGTGGGTACGGTCTCTCCAGCAGGCGGCAACTTTGATGAACCGGTGACGCAGTCCACTCTGGGTACGGTAAAATCGTTCCTGGGACTCAGTGCCGACCGTGCCTATAAACGGTTTTATCCGGCCATTGATCCATTGCTCTCCTGGTCGCGCTATCTGGAGCAGTTGGCACCTTGGTTTACTAAAAAGTTCTCTGGTAATTGGGATAAACAGGTGGGTGCGCTGTTGGCACTGCTCCAAGAGGGTGACCGTGTTAACCAGATGATGCAGGTGACCGGTGAAGAGGGTATTAATCTGGATGATTTTGTCACCTTCTTGAAAGCCCGGTTGTTGGATGATGCCTATCTGCAACAGGATGCGTTTGATCCTGTGGATGCCAGCTGTTCTTTGGCGCGGCAGGAGGTGGTTTTTAATCTGATCTATAAATTGGTCAATCGGACGTATACCTTCGCAGATAAAGATGCAGCACGGCACCATTTTATCACGGTAACCGGCCTGTTTAAGAATCTGAACTACGCCGGAGAAAAATCACCGGACTATGATAGTCTGTTGAGTCAGTTGGAACAGATTGCAGCGGATAGTTAAACGTGGATGAAGGAGTACACGGTCATGGTCAATGCACTGATTCGCTACTCCAAAGTATTGGAAATTCGTGGTGATATCATCCGAATCCAGGTGCCAAAACGACTGGTAGAACAGGGCAATGGTCCGCGTTTTGGCGAGTTGGCTGTGGTGGAGGATCAGCCGAGCTTTTTGTCATTGGCTCAGGTGATTGATCTGCGTATGGAGAGTGTGACCTTGCAGTTGTTCCAGGGAACCAAGGGGCTTTCAACCGATGCCTCTGTGCGGTTTCTTGGCCATCCCATGGGCGTTACTTATTCTGAAAATATTCTAGGCCGTGTGTTTCGTGGCAATGGCAGTCCTATTGATGGTGGCCCGGATCTGTCACAGGAACCGCGTGTTCCTCTGGGCGGTCCTAGTGCCAATCCCATGCGTCGAAAATTGCCTTCCAATATGATTCGCACCGATGTGCCGATGATTGATCTGTTCAACTGTCTGGTCGAGAGTCAGAAAATCCCGATTTTCTCGGTAGCAGGCGAGCCGTATAATGCGTTTATCTCACGGATCGGTATTCAGGCGGATTCAGATATCGTTGTTTTCGGTGGGCTTGGGTTGATCTTTGATGATTATCACTTTTTCCGTACGTCACTCGAAGAGGCAGGCGTTTTTTCCCGAACAGTGATGTTCATCAATCAAGCATCAGATCCCGTAGTTGAGCGGCTATTGGTGCCGGATATGGCGTTGACCGTGGCAGAACATTTTGCCGTCAATGAAGGTAAGCGGGTGTTAGTCCTTCTCACCGATATGACCGCCTTTGCCGATGGCTTGAAAGAAGTGGGTGTATCAATGGATCAAGTGCCCTCAAATCGTGGCTATATGGGCGATCTCTACACCCAATTGGCAACCCATTATGAAAAAGCCTGTAACTTCGCCCAAGGCGGATCAGTCACCATTCTTGGTGTTACCACCATGCCCGGAAATGATGTCACCCATCCGGTGCCGGACAATACCGGATATATAACCGAAGGTCAGTTTTATCTACATAATGGCGTGATTGATCCCTTTGGTTCTTTGTCGCGCCTGAAACAGTTGGTCATCGGCAAAGTCACCCGTGAAGACCACGGACAGCTCATGAACACCTTGATTCGCTTTTACTCCGGTGCCAAAGAGGCAGAGCAAAAACAAGCAATGGCCTTTGAGCTTTCCAATTTCGATCATAAATTGTTGAAGTTTGGCGGACTGTTCCGAGAACGTTTCATGGATATCAATGTCTCCATGCCCTTGGAAAATGCCTTGGATCTGGGCTGGCAAACGCTGGCTGAATGTTTTGATGCCGGTGAGTTGTTGATGAAGCAGGCGTTGATTGATAAATACTTTGTACAGTGATTTCGTTTTAAATTTGAACAGTCAGCCGTTCCAGTCCTGGTGATATTTTTGCTCTGATGATCTGCCTCGCATATCAAAAGCGGCGCAAAAACATTACCAGGGCTTCCACTCAGGTTGTGATTCATCGTCTAATTTCGGATCGAGATCACTATAGAATCTGCAATCCATGGTGGATGATGTGGCGGAGAACCATACACCGTTGAAAGTCACACGTCCTAATGGGTCTGACTTTGTGGTGTTGAGCGCCGATGATTGGGTAGCGATCAAGGAGATGATTTATCTCAAATCTGGGGATATTTATATGCCCAGATCCCAATGAAGGAATGATTAGTTTTTTCCGTGGCTCTTAGATAGGGTATATTTCCCAACGATCTGACTGAAAATTTTCCTATTGACCAAACACTAGGGTGATGGTTAATCTAATAACGCTGAGTCTTCCCAGGCCAGCAAAACTCATTAACAGCCCTCGGCAGTGTTTACACCACCACCGAGAGCCTAACACCAGCAAGGAGGTAAGCCATGCTGATGCTGCGCTATACTGTACAAAATCACTCCCCCCATCACAAGCGATTGTCGCACAGACCAAGGTGGCGCAAACGTCCGGTAAGCTAATACTGGATGTGGCGATCATTGGTTTGATTGTCTACGGAATACCGGCACATGGTGCCAAGGCTGTGTCACGGCTGTGTTCTGTACGCGACTGTGGGCAGCATACTTGGATCTCCTTCAAATTTTGAGCTGATTTGAGGAAAATTACACGCTTTGTGTTGTTGATTCCAAAGCAATAAACCAATGATCCACTGCGTCATACTGGTCCGACATGCCCTATGAAAGGGGTTTGTTTTGCCCGGTATGCAGATGAGTTTGTTTATGGACCCTGGATTTCGGTTCCCGGCGATTTAGTACAAAAAGCTGGAGACCGAAAGACAGGGTTTATGAAACACCATATGCATAGCAAATCGGTAGAAAATCACCGAAAAACAGGCCTCAAAAACGCTATCCTATCCTGGTGAAACATGAACAGGCTCGTCTTGCTATGCATTCTTTTGATAGCCACGCTATCCCACGCCCAACAATCAGAATCAGCACAAAAGGTATACCCAGACATTTCCAACGTAACCTATCTCAGCAACTACGACGGCGACACAATCCGCTTCAACATCCCCAACCAACACCCGGTATTCGGCCAAAGCATCTCAATCCGCCTACGCGGCATCGACACCCCAGAACTCCGAGGCAACACCCCACAAGGCCGAGAAAAAGCCATCAAAGCCCGCGACACCGTAACAAAAATCCTCCAAAACGCCCAAACAATCCACCTCACAGAAGTGTCTCCCGGCAAATACTTTAGAATTATTGCGCGGGTATTGGCAGATGGTGTCGATGTAGGCAAGCTATTATTGGATAAAGGGTTGGCAATTACCTATAAAAATCGGTCTATCAAGGACCATGGAAATTTACAACCACTCGAACGGTTTTGATTCACAATTAATCCTGAAAGATGGTATATTGGAAACCAAGGAGATGAAGAAATGACAGCAATTACTTTTGATACGCTTAAATATGTTGAAGCGCTGAAGGCTGCCGGAATCACTGAGGAACAAGCTAAAGCCCAAGCGGAAGCGCTAAAAGAGGTTCAAGCCAGCCAGCTTCAGGAACTGGCTACCAAGGCTGATGTGGAAGGTGTCAAACTTGAATTGCGCCATGAAATGACCACTTTAAAAGTGGAAATAATCAAATGGATGATTGGCTTATTGATGGGGCAAACTGCATTACTGATAGCTGCTGTGAAGATTTTGACATGACCTGAATAGGTACTATGTGGGAAACTCTATAATACGTAAGTGCTGATCCAATAGTTTACAATTATCCTTTGGAGTAGTGTTCTTATTACTAGATGAATGAATTGTCTTACATATAAAAAATTAAATTATTAAGGTGTTCCCCTAATTAATGCAAGGAGTCTGCTAGGTGGCAGCCCCGTAAAGAGGTCGTTAGGTTGTTCATAATTTATCAACTCGATCATTCCAAAGAATCCAAACAGATTGAAATTGAATGCATTGACTCTGCGTGTATTTCTTAAGCCGCGTGAGTATGGAGTCTCTGTCATACCACATTATAAACGGGATGTTTACATATGCGATTAAATGAGTATCTGGAGGATAATATCTTTTATTTTTATTGTTTATCGCATCTTTAATAGATTGAAGAATTTGTTCTTCATCTACTTCCAGTTCATCAGGAGAGCAGAAAACTACTTCGCCAGTGCATTTAGGTTGATACTCTGAACCTCGTCTCCGGCCCTTTCTTAATACTTCAGTTGCTTCAAATTTCATTGTAGTTTTATTAATAATGATTTCAAAATCAGGTTGATTTTCTGTAATTAATCTAACTTTGTTAGCATTCCGGATTTTTCCAAATTTAGCTCCGATATATGCATCCCTCAAGAAGGCTAGCCCAGCCTGATTAAAGAAAACCTCTGACCCAATATCATTAGATATTTGACGAAAACATGTCAACATATCTTTAGGTTGAAACCAAGTGGATAGTTTCGACTCAAGTTTTTGTATCTCTATTTTGGAAAGTCTAGTCATTTCAGTTTATGGCCGTAAAGGGAAAATGAGGGGACATCTTACCGATTACCTTTGGTTAGCTGTAATATTATTTATAGCTCAATGACTTTCTACCAGCGTCTCCTAATCACGGGAGGTTTACAGCTTACTTTTCAAAAATTTGGTCTAAGTTCATTGATCCACGCAAGACACGTACAACATACATTCCTGTTTCAATAGGACGGTAAAAAATAATGAACCGACCAATAGGAAAGGAGCGGATGTCCCTACCAAGTTCTGGTCTTTCTCGTCCCATTAGTGGGGACTGAGAAATATTATAACATGTTGATATTATTTTATTGAGCCATGTTTCAGCAGCTAAAGCATTATGCTGTGAAATATAGGTGACTGTTTCCAATAGATCAATTTCTGCTTGCTCTGAAAACTCAAACTTGCTCATTTTTTGCTTTTGCAATAATTGCATTGGCTTTGGAAAACACGTCCTCCATTGGGACCGTTTTTCCTTGGTCTATTTGATCGAGGCCAATCTGAATCTCTTTTTTCAACGCAAGAAATTCTTCTGCTCTCTCTTGGTCTTTCTCAATCAGAAGCTGCAATCCCTCACTGACTATTTCACTTGCAGAGGCATAATGGCCTTCATGTAATCGTTTGTTAACGTAGTCTTCAAGTGTTGAAGAAAGGCTGATGTTCATGGAAAGTGACCTTTGTATATCGTTTCTTTCTCAGCTGTTACAAACAGTGTACTTTTAGAGATCCAAATGTCCAAATGAAAAATCAGTGAAATCAGATCTCGCAAAAAAAACCGGGCTTCAAATGAGCGCCCGGTTTTTTTGCGTGATCACGAAATTAAAATCATCGTGAAACCTGTTTCAATAGATCAGACTACCTTGATAATCTGTTCGTCATAGCTCAACAGATCAGTACGTTTCTCATCGTAGTCAAACAGGCTGGTGAAATATTGCAGTGCATTGATCTGCATCTGTTTTTCATCGTTAGCGTCAATGACAACCCAAGGCGCACCCTCTTGTGATGTGGCGGCGAACATCTTATCGCGCGCAGCGGTGAAGGCTTCACGATTGTCCAGGGTGTCGTAATTCATGTTCTCTTCAACTTGCCAAGCATTGACGGTGCCTTTGAGGGCTTCTACGCGGCTTTTCTGCTCACCAGCAGAGACAGAGAGCCAAAGCTTGATAATTTTCACACCAGCATCCATGAGTGTTTTCTCAAGGGCTGGAATGAACGCCATGGCTTGATCAACTTCAGTCTCGCTGCATGCACCGGTCACTGCATCAACCCAGGCGCGAGTATAGTAGCTGCGATTGTAGAACATGACCTGACCAGCAGCAGGAATCTCACGCATAAAGCGTTGGAAATACCACTCTTGCGCTTCGGTCTCGGTAGGTGGATCTTTGCGGAATGTGCCAACACCTTTGGGGAGCATGAACTCGGTAAAACGCTTGATCAAGGCGGCTTTGCCAGCCGTGGCACGGCCTTCAACGATCACCATTACCCGCTCGTTATCGTCTTTAAGCTTGGTGTGCAGCTTCAACAGCTCATTCTGAATGGGCATGATGGTGGTGTAGAAAGGATCACGCGCTTTACGACCCGGAACCGGAATGCCGCCTTCAATGGTCTTTGGTGCCTTGGGCTGCTTGTTGCCGCGTTTCCCACCACGTTTAGCCGCTTTGCGTGCTTTGCGTTCTTCTCTCTCCTTGCGGGAACGTTTCCCCATGTTCTCTCTCCTATAAAGGTCTACAGTTGTAGATCTGTGGTCCCTCAACCCCTGACGGACACCGTTATTTCTGAGTATCTAATTAATAAGGTGATTATAGGGCATTGCGTAGTGATTATTCAATTAATGGTGCTGAGTATATGCTGTCGTCATTGCTTAATTGTCGAGAAATGTCTTGAAATATATCTGTAATTTCAAAATAGTCATTTATGGTTTCCATGCCTTGACAGGCAGGTTAAGCTACTTAATAGTCCAAATCGGGTGTATTCTGAGTCTAAGGGCCACGGAAAAAATTAATCATCCCAGTCGCGCAGGATATTGATTCGTCCGAAAGGCGCAGAAAGGGGCGCGTGCTTATTCACGTAACCCTTTCTGGAACGCAGTGGACGGATCAAGAGACCAGTGAATGGGATGATTAATTTTTTCCGTGGCCCTAATATTGAACAGACTATCCTGTTCCCGTCATTCCCTACGAAAGCAGGAATCTAAAGGGTCTTAACAGGATTCCCGCCTTCACATCGAAGCGACCGTTTCATGAATACGGTCAAGTGGTCATTTTTATTGCTGGCTTTTCCAGTTCCTGTGGCATTATTGGGTGTCGGCTGGATCACTGGGATTAAAATGGTCTTCCATGGTGCATTCGGCATCCAGCTTGTTGGGCTCTTCCTGGAAAGATGGCTTTTCCTGGCTCAGTCAAGACATTCACAGAATCTTTACTATCAACAGATTGCCTAATTATGAAAATCGCTATCAGCAGTCAAAACAAAAAAAGCGTCACCGGCCACCCTGGCAAATGCCGCAACTTTTGGATCTTCCAGATAGATGACGCTCAACAAATCGTAGATAAAAAACTACTTACCCTGGAGATGGAACAGATGTTTCATCAACATCCCGCTGATCAGCCGCATCCATTGGATGAAGTGGATGTGCTCATTTCCGGCATGATGGCACTCTGGCTCCAACAACGCATGGCTCACTATAATGTTAAAGCCATCGCAACATCAGAAACCGATTTGGAGAAAACACTCTCTGATTATCTGGATGGCACATTATCATTGATTCCAGTACATGGCGGTCATGGCGTAAAAAAACCAGACCTGGTAGGCGGCACACCACTCACTGGCATTTCCATTGCCAGTTCACCAAACCTGACCTAGTGATGCATACCATTAGCGTTTATTTCAACTGAATTGACGCACACATGTTGAACGAACGGTGCAACACGGCCCATCATGAGACCATTATTCAAAACCCATGTTTGCCGCACTTGGAACCGACGCCCGCCGAGAATGGTGATGCCCAATAATCCATCGGACAATGTTTCAAAATCTATGATGGTTGCCAACACACCTTGTGAAACAGTGGTTGGTGTTTCTCCGATATCGTTACCAGCCAGAATGCGGACAATGCCGAAGGACTCCTTTTTACCAGCCACCTGTTTCACCATATCCAAATAGCGGTTCTCAAAGATACGCAATGCTAACTGATGCGCAGGAAGCAGTTCCGTATGCAGTGGAAACAGTGGGATCTCAATCTCTTCGGACAAATCGGAAAGCTGCATTTTGTTGCCTCAACAATATCCATTATTACAAGAATATCAATATATTAAACAATATATTGACTGTCATTATATGGGTAAAACCCTATTTAATACTACAAGAATTTATCCAAAACAAAAAAGAGGCTCAGTTTAGCAATTGACTCTCAAAAATTGGAATGATATTTTATAGGCTAGTTTAATTGGTAGTCGATTTGAAAGCATATTTCCATACGTGGTCGCCAACCTTTTGGCATCGTTTCTTTGTTAGCTGTTCATAAGTACTCTTCAGGTTCACAGACAGCCGTTTGATGATCCAAGACTCTTCACAGCCCATGAAATTCCCGGTGGTATTGCCCAAACGTACACCAACACCCATCTTTGTTTCGTGAATGGAGTTTTCATCATGTCAGAACGTGAAACTGGTACAGTGAAGTGGTTTAATGACGACAAGGGCTTCGGCTTTTTGCAACGTGATTCCGGCCAAGGTGACGCTTTTGTTCATCATTCGGCCATTTCCGGCTCAGGCTTCAAATCCCTGTCCGAAGGTCAGCAGGTTGAGTTTTCTGTCGTTGCTGGCCCTAAAGGTCCCGCAGCACAGGACGTGGTTGCTCTTTAAGCGAACCCGTTACGCAAGACGCATAAAAAGAGCCGTCCCTTTTGGGGGTGGCTTTTTTTTGTGCCTACCCTAGGCGTGTTGACTATTATGGCTTTATCATACTGCCATGGCATAGTGATTTCGATCCTAAATTAGACAATGAATCACAACCTGAGTGGAAGCCCAGGTGTTGTTATTGCGCCGCTTCGCGGCTGTGCCTTCGGCATGCCAGCCCTTTGGGCTGGGACGGCTGCTACGCAGTCTATTCATTGTGTGGCCCTTTGAGCCACGCGGGGCTGACGCAGTCAACTGCGTTACTCCTATTTATATTGAACAAGGTACAACCTCATGAGAAATTTAGTGCGACACATTTCATCACTGCGCGTGTTGATTTTGGCTGTGAGTGCCGTATTATTCATATCTGGCTGCTCAGAGCCGCCTTATACCAATATTGATAATGATAAGCTGAAATTATTACTGGCTGAAGGTGTTCCACTGTATGATATCCGTCGCCCTGAAGAGTGGCGTGATACGGGGATCGTAGCTGGCAGTCAGAAATTGACCTTTGTGAACAAAAAGGGCCAGTTGAATCCACAATTTTTTGATCAATTTTTGGCTGCACAAAAGAGTGATCAACCGGTAATTGTTATCTGTCGTACAGGGAATCGATCCGGTGTATTGGGTACACATCTTGTGGAAAAACTCGGCTTTACCAAACTCTATAACGTTGAGCATGGTATTACTCAATGGATTAGAGAAGGCAATCCAACCACCCGAAAATAAGAGATTGAGAACAGGTTCCCATTATGCGAACGGTCCGTGAAACGTTCAGACACCTTGCCTTCTTTGCTTTAATGATAGTGACAGCCCTGACCGTTGATTGGGGTCTGCATTTCACTGGCCATCTGGATTGGGGACGTGAAGCGGGTTATGTTGGTACCGGTCTGCTGGTTGTTTCTTTTCTCTATTCTGCTCGGAAACGCAAATGGATTCAGCGGGGACGACCACCGCTCTTGCTTCGACTGCATGAAACTTTATCTTGGATTGGTGCAATGTTAATCCTGGTTCACGGCGGGATTCACTTTAATGCTCTGCTACCCTGGGTAACCATGGCGGCCATGATGATTGCTGTAGCCAGCGGCTTGACCGGGAAGTATCTGTTTAAAAAGTCCAGAACCATAGTCTCTGAAAGAAGAAAAACATTGCGTGAAAAAGGGATGGATATTGAAACCATAGACGCGCACCTCTATTGGGATGCGTTGTTGGTCGGCATGATGAAAAAATGGCGTATCGTTCACATCCCTATCACCATCACCTTTGCTTTGCTGGTCTTATTACACATCGTGACAGTCCTTATTTTCTGGAAATGGTGATATGAGCAAGCAAGGCGTTATTTTCATTATTTTATCTGCCATCGGACTCTTTCTGGCATTACAATTTCCAGAATTTTTTCTCAATCCCGGCCAGATCATCAACGGTCACAAAAAAATTGAAGCGAACTGTTTTGAGTGTCATACCACTCTACTGGGTCCGAGTGATAAAAAGTGCGTCACCTGCCATAAACCATTGGAAATCGACCGCCTAAAGCCCAATAGAAAATTTCACCATAAACAGTTACAAGAGCGCTCTTGCGTCAACTGCCATACGGATCATAGAGGCACCGAAAACAAGCAAGCAACTCAGGCTTTTGATCATGCCCTATTGAGTAAGAAACACCGATCCCAATGCACCAGTTGCCACACCTTACCAACAGATAGACTGCACAGAAATATCAAACAGGCGTGTCACTCATGCCATACGAATCAACATTGGAAACCAGCAACATTTGATCATACACGCCTATTCCGTTTTGACCGTCACCACCCTGCTGACTGCGCCTCCTGCCATCCTGATCAAAAATATGATCAGTACAGCTGCTATGGTTGTCATGAACACTCCCCTTCGAAGGTTAGACATGAACATTTGGAGGAAGGTATACGCAATTTTCAGAACTGCGTTACCTGTCATCGCAGTGGTGATGAAGATGAAGCTGAGAGAGTATGGCGTGAGATACGGCATCGGCGCGACCATTAATGCACCCAGTGCTTCAGATTGATGTAGTTCGTGGGTTGTAATTCATCTATTGGGACCTCTTCCCAATAGCAGTGTTTACGACTGTGGTCAGGCTACAAATCCTAGAAACCAACTTATTATTAATGACTTAAGCGTCCAGTTGCTATTTACAGGATGCCAAACCATGCAATCAAAAGTCGCAGAACGAGGTCAAGTCACCATTCCAAAACAAAAAAGACCCAGACCGAAATCAGTCTAAGCCTTTGATTTTAATGGCGCGCCCGGAAGGAGTCGAACCTCCGACCTACTGGTTCGTAGGCATTTCCCCTGAGTTTCACAACCTCCTTGTTTACTCAGAAAATTATGATTTTGAACATATTTTATTATTGCTGATTTTCTCCATCATGTGAGACTTTTGCCTATTTTGGAACCGTTTTCTCACACAGATTCTCACACAGGATACGACTTCCAGAATGGTCGATGGGGCTATGGCTTTCGTATCCAGTATTCATCACCAGCTCTCATATTTCGGACGATGCTGTCTGTGGCGCAACGGGCTCTTATAAAGGGGTATATTGATTAGCGCCAAAGTACCGATCACCATGTGATCTCATCCTGGATGATGCCGCCATCAATGATTGTGTCGAGAATTTCAGGCTCTACCACAGCATTTTTTGTACTTCTTACCGCTACCACATGGGCATGGATCGTTTCGACCGATTTTTGGTCCATCGCGAACGAAAGTATCAGGGTGAATATACGGCACCCGAGGCCGATCATCTCGAAATGATGGAAGCTCAATAGCACTGTAATACGGTCGTGGCGTGTCTCGTTCTGACCTCAGCCCCAATGAGATCTCAACATCTTCCAGATCACCAATTAATGCGATTGCAACAATATCCCGCCGATATGCTTCCCTGATGATGTCAATTGACTCAACCGCTTTCAAGTCAGACAGAGCCCATGCCAGGAATCCATTCAACTCAATGTCATCAGTATATTGAGCAAGATGATGGGTTAGTATCGAAACACATTCTGAGCGGGATTCAGGATGAGCCAACCCAATCTTTTCAAGACACTCTGGAAGACGAAGACGGTATTCAGCACTGGCTGGACATTCTTCCATGAACAGATGAATCGCTGGAATGGCCGCTGGTCCGATGAGCTCAAATACCCTGGGCATTTCCTGCGGTATCAGATAGTCGTCATCCAATGACTGATAAAGGGACAGCAACGGTTCAATTGCTGCCTCTGCCCGTAATTGACCCAAGCACCTCCATGCATGTAGAGGAGCCCATGCCTTATCATCAAACTCATCCGCTTGTTGCAGGTCTGTATCTTGGATTATCCTGATCAAGTCAGGAATATGAAGTGCATTCAGCCCGAGTTCACTGAGATAGTCCGGCCATGGTTTCCCATATGGATCTTCTTTCAGAGCACCATATGTCAACAAGCGAGAAACCGGATCTGGATAATTGTTTGGCATCTTGTTCACCTGGTTGAAAAATACGTCAATTGACGCATTTGCATTATCTCTCAATAATATCGCCCTCTATCAATCCTAGCTCACCCGCTCCCCTACTCTCACCTTCCATCACCTTGAACAGTAAGCTGTAGGCAACGCGCCATTTTTCACCGTGATTGGTGTGCAAAGTGACTGTCTTCTGGTTCAAACGGACAATCTCACCATACCGCTCACGCTGCTGACGGTCGTGGAATCCCACCATTTCACCAACTTTGAGCTGATTCCGATCTACATTGCCCGGTTGGGAATGGATATCGGTATCGACACCATCAAGGTTGACCTTGTAGAACTTGATGATCCAACGCTCACCATCTTCCGTGTTTTGGACATGCAGTTGGGTACGGTGGATTTCCTCCACAATGGCAGGGATCAAGCGGTTTTCTTGATCATTAAAATAGGTGATCCTCATTCCGAGTCGCAGACGGCGTTTGATTGCGTTGATTCGATCAGGTTGATCCAGCATCGACTCAATACCGGCCTGAAGCCGGTAGAGATCGAACAGACTGGCTTTTTGGAGCTCTTGAAGGAGTTGAGAATAATTCATCGCCGTCACCATAGTTGTTAGAATATAAATCCATAGTAACAGCTTGATTATCAGTATGCTACACCCCAAAAGGGTGGTTTTGAGGCTTCACCAAAACGAAAACAGGCTTGTCCCCAGAGGTAAGGCTGTATAAGCCTTCTGGACAGCGCGGATTAAATTTTTTGGGCCGGTGTCCCCGAAACCAAATGAACCCGAAATACAGGCTCACAAGAGAAAAAGTGGGACATCATCAATATGTGCCAATAATTGCTCCAGATTGGGCTCCGGCTTGGGGCCTCTGCCCAATCTGGTGTTTTGAGTCACTGCTTCCTGTGAATCAGCTCATCACTTACTCGTATTAACCAGTTGGACAGATGTCAATCCTGGTATCTGTTTC
This sequence comes from Magnetococcales bacterium, assembly GCA_015234045.1. Taxonomy (GTDB): domain Bacteria; phylum Pseudomonadota; class Magnetococcia; order Magnetococcales; family JADFWU01; genus JADFWU01. The sequence goes on along the minus strand of JADFWU010000006.1, from coordinate 26,531 downwards.
AGCACGTTGACCAATGTTTTTAAAAAGCCCGTAGGCACCTTGGCATTCGCTGGTACAACCAAGGTCATTACCCATCCCTTCTTATCGGTTTGAACATAGTGGGATTTTTTCACCGCCTCATCGACTGGCCCACCACTCATTGTCAGTAATCTCTTTGACTTATTCATATTCATCTCTAACTATTTGATTTTTAACGTTAATTCACCGTTCAATGTTGGTTCACAGGCCTTTCACAACAGTCGAGCTGGGTAATACCTGCACCAACAAATAATCCCTTCATGGACCATCACAACAATCCTTCCTGAAAACTCTTTCTCCAACTGAAGCCTTTAACAAGCATAATAGGTTGAAAATAAACATAAAACATGTAATTTTTTTTTGTAAACTTCGGTTGTTTTTGGGATAATAGGGTGTGGCCTTTAAAAAACAGCCACCATTCCCGAAAACTTCCAAGAGAAAAGAACTGACCAACATGTTACCAAACAAGGAAAAAAACCGAGTAAAAGACGCCCGTTTTAGCCTCTTGACGGGCTTGTTCAAAAAACTGAACCGCCTGATACCAGGGGCTTGACCGTTGTCGAGAAAGGCTCACCAACGTTCGTTTTTGGGCTTGTTTGCAATTGAGAGGAGAATTGACTGATGAAAGAGCAACCATCACCACCGCGTCGCCAACGAAATATTGACCTCAGGAGTCGTGAATATCTGACTCCCAATGAGGTGGAATCGTTGATCAGGGCGGCGAGAAGGCAAGGCCGCCATGGTCACCGTGACGCTACCATGATTCTACTGGCCTACTCACATGGATTGAGAGTGTCTGAATTGACGACCATGAAATGGAATCAGGTCGATCTTAAGCAATCTCTCCTTCATGTCCATCGTTTGAAAAATGGTCAACCGAGCACACATCCACTTCGTGGGTCAGAAATCCGAGCGCTTCGTAAAGTCAGCCGGAATTATCCTGATCAACATTTCGTGTTTATTAGTGAACGTAAAGGTCCGATCACACCGGCTCGATTTAGGAAGATCGTATACCGTGCTGGTGAGAAAGCCAAGATCGGTATGCCGATCCATCCCCATATGTTGAGACACTCGATCGGATTTAAACTTGCTAATGATGGTCAGGATACCAGAGCGATCCAACACTATCTTGGCCACAGAAACATCCAACACACTGTCAGATATACCCAGTTATCTCCAGAACGGTTCAAAGACTTCTGGAATGACTGATCAATAAGCTGTAACCGGCGCACCGAAAGGAGTTGAAGGACAAGCGCGTCTAGCAAAACAACTAAAGATAACTTATAGGAGTGGTTGAGATGAGGTTTATTGCTTACTATGGACCTGGAAGTGCACCAATATGGATTCAGCAAAGAGAAGTGAGGAGATATATTAACATGAGGAGCGGTTGTTTGGTACATGAACTGGAAGACGACAACCGGGACGATGACTACTGTCTTGGTCTCAGAGAAGCAAAGAGGCTTGCTGAAAGCAGTGGCTGCACTTTGATCGCCTACAGCATGAGCGTTTTGTCCAGAAACCTCAGCCTCTTTCAAGAGGTTAGGGAAAAGGTGGCTGTCATGGTCTGTCAATCCCGTGAATACCTGGAGGCTGGGAAATGAGAGTGAATACAGAAGGATATCCGGTCAATGTGACCAAACGTTTTGCCAATATCCTGGAGGAGTCGATCAACGGTACAGACATCTCAATAGGTGAAGGCGTTATCGTTGTGTTTCATGACCCTAGCTATTCAGCTGAAACCGGTGGATACCACCCTGTTGAAGTGATGATCAACGGGAAAGGTCAGATCCAATATGTGACCGACTTAGCCTATGTTGGACCACCGCCCTACGCAGAATTGGAAAAAGAGCTGGATTTTGACTTCTCACTGGGACTCTTTCAACAGATGGGACTGGAGTATCCAATACAAGCTGGAAAACCCATGTTCCGCATCTGGCAAGCCAACTTCTGTGAATATCACCGATCCGGTGTTTACGAAGTGAGTGTGACGCCATGTTGATCAGATCAAACGGGAAAGGCTCGAAAAATCCGATCAGCTGCCAGGCTTAGGATGGTTTTTCGAGCCCTCCTTAACCAGGGTGTCCCAGTTGATTTGATACTCTCATTTTCAGGAGTCAGAATCAATCTACAACTGTTGACACCCTGCTTTCAAAAAGGGTGAACCAATGAGTACCAACCAAGACCCAGTGCAGAGATCGGTGTCAGCACCGACTCACGCACTTTTTCCGATAGAACTGCTCCGCGACAAACGTTTTCACAGGAGACCAAGATCCATTCTAGTCCTTCTCGCATTTTGCAGCCGTTCCGACGAAATGGATGAAGAGTTGAATCCCTCTGTCAGGACAATCAGTGAACTCACCGGTTTCGATATAGGCGACGTTGAGATAACGGTGAAAATCTTGGAGGATGCAGGGTGGTTGATCCATTCAGGATCGGTGACTTCTGAAGGGGTGAAAATCTATGAAGTGAGTGATGAAATCCCGAATTTCTCTACCCCCGCGCGTGCGCACGCGCGAAGTATTAATAACAATATACTATACCTAAGAAGAAAAGAAATAATAATCCACCCCCCACCTCCCAAACAACAAACTCCATGTGAAGTACTGACTGAGTTGATATTACCAGAAGACTTAGCAACTGAGCAGCTATCAGGAGTAGCCAAATTGCTCAGTCAGTTGGAGGGGGAGGAGTTGAGACAGTCAGTATTGGATGAACTGGCAGGTGCCATGGAAGGTGGAAGGATCAAGAGACCGATCCGGTACCTGGAGGCTATCGTATCGAAAGCATTCAAAGGTGAATTTATACCCGAGTACGGAGTTGAAGTCGCCAGAAAGCGTCGAGCGGTCATTGAAGCTGAGAAGCATCGTAAGCGATTGGAGGAGCTGGAACTATCCAAGGAACCGAAGATGACCATCGAACAGGTGATGGAGGAGAATAAAAGGACAATGGACCCTGCATTGGCACTGATTCTCAACAATATCGGCCGTAGGATGCTGGATCAGGTAACTGAGGAGGTGGAGGCAGGTGAGGGTCAGTCTGATACCGATGAATGATAGCTTATCATGATTGTTTCTATGTCAGTCACCTGGTCGTTGGGCGACCCGGTGACTCAGATCACTATTGCACTTCTTTTTCAAGGTCTTATATGCAACTCTGACGCTTTGCGGCGGCCCGGTGTTGGGTCTAATTCTAAAACGACTGTAGAAGTCCAAAGAACGCCTTTAACAACGGTGATTACCTCAACCTCTTGTTTCTTGCGCTCGGATGCAGCTGGGGTGCTGCATCCGGCGGAAGGTGAAGGATCACTCAGCTGACTTCTTTTGCCACCTTACGCCAAAAGGCGTGGCGGCGAGAGGCTAGGACCATCTCAACATCCTGAATCAATCAGTTTGATTCACCAACTGATTGATCTTTCTTAAAAAAATAAAGAGTCAGTTGGCAAAGATCATTCAGGTACTGAATGATCTTAACGATGTTGTAATCTTATCATCACCTCCCGCCGCCCCCTCAAGGGGTAGCGGCGAACCAGTGTGGATATCATTCAGTCATGATTACTCAGTATTCTGAATCAATCAGTTGGATTCACCAACTGATTGATCTTTCTTAAAAAATAAAGAGTCAGTTGGTTGGAATTAGTGCCATGACAGGCACTGATTCCAAATGATCCTGAATGATCTCACCCTCCCGCCGCCTGCGGCAGCGGTCGTTCGTGACTCACTCTGGCAGCCGCCGCCCCCAAGGCGGAGGTCTGCCTATCCAATTCAATATAATCCAGCTCATCAATTCCCATCTCGTTCCCATCAACTGATGACACCTGATCAACAGCTTCGTCATAAGTTGTAGATTGTTGTGCATGACTGTCTGATGAAAACAATCCCAACACCTTAAGAATCCCCTTGCCACGCTCATTGAAAAGATTTTTCCTGACACGAGACACACTGATTTTTCCCTGGTGTCGGTGGTGCAGTTCATTCAGCCGTTTCAATCGTGCCTGGTCAATCCTATACTCTCTCCCGTTTGGACCACGTTTTCCAGTCCCAACCACTCTTAATCCAATGACAGATAGTGCTCTGTTGATCCATTGGATTGGTTTGGCTTTAAATCGTTTCTCGCCAATATTGAGACCAAAGGTCGTCTTAAAGAGCTCAAACTGATTACTGATCGGTTTCATGAACTCAGTGTTTTCACTCAACTCTGTACCAGTGATCGCTCTATCGTCATACACCGCTTTTCCATCACCGTTGAATGTAACGCCAAGTGGTTTCAATAATACGCGTCCAAAGTGATTCAGAGGGGTATCGATTTTCAGGTCGAGCAACGAGGTGTTCGGATTTTGGAATTTGGGTACGTCCTGCATCATCACCAGCTCTGGATCAGTCGTCACGGTGAAAAAGTTCTGACATGCTTTTCTGAATCGACCATCGTTGTCTTCAATCACGATCTCCCGATTCACCTCTCCATAAAAGTCAGTGATCCACCGACGGTCCAGTTTGTACCGATCTTCAACAGACAGGATGCCGTGATCCATCTGTTTCTTGAGATCATCGAACTCATCATCGTCAATGACATCAGAATCCAAAATGCCATTTACCAATTCATTTTTCAGCTCTTCTGTAGCCAATTGACGATCAGCTCTTCCTGCTTCGATGGCCGCAGGATCATACTCAACAAAATTGATATCGTACCCTTCGTTTATGGCACTGGTCAGAAAGTGACGTTTAAAGTCATTCTTGCTCTCGTTCTGATGAGCGGTCACCTCCTGAGCCAATTTTTCAAACACAGAATGGCGGCAGAATCGGGCACCATCCAACGAAATTCCAACAAGATGCTCCTTATCCTCGTGACTCTTTATCCAATCCAGTCCGATCTTCTCTGAATCGGTTTCGAGATATCCCATACATGGGTCCAGGTAGACATGCAGTGCGTCAATTGTTCTCACCCTGCTCAAAGCCTGTAACGCATCGTGGTAGGTGGTACTCATGGAATTGAAGATACCGAAAACGTGGGTGAAGTGCTCCACGTCAATGCTGATACCTGAGACAATGGACGGAGTGGCAATGACATAATCATACTTGATGCAGTGCTCATTGACGTCACGGATGATATCCAGAGAAGCCTCTTCCTGGCTGGTGTCGGAGCTAATGCAGATACCGCGTAGGTCAGAGTCAAAAGTCTTTAGATCATGATGGAGTTTTTTCGCCTCTCTCTTCGAATTGGTTGCAAAGTAAACTTTACCTCCACCATGCAAAGCTGACTTCACCTGCCGCCAGACCTCCTCTTTTGATGAGTAGACGTGTATTGTGCGATCTTTGTTCGCTTGGTACTCGTTGATCAGAATATATGGAGTTTCATCTTTGGGTCGAGCCGCCATAACGGTGTCGAACGTCAGATCAGATAAATCAGCATCTAAACAGACAACGGTACCAACCTGATGGACTAATCGGCGGAACTGATCGAAATTCTTCAACCTGAAACTCATTGTTTCAGCAATGAAGTGGCTGATTATTTGCTCAGATTCGTCTAAAATAACGGTGTCAAATTTTGTGCCAGGGTCCAGTTTGTATAAACTATCCGCACAGATGACCACTCCATTCTCCATCTGAAGCATCTTGTCATCGCACTCCAGGTAGTGAGCAGTACCGAATGCATGGGATGTCATTCCAGCTAATGAGCGACGGAATGTGATGAAAAGGACTCGGTTTGACGAGGAAAAGTTAACGATATCTGATTTTCTGAGAGAGGTCGTCTTCCCACCGCCTTTATGGACCTTGATAAAATTAGCTCCTGGCTTGAAGTCAACGTCGCCGAGGTATTCGTCAGCTGTCCTTGTGACTTCTGCCTTTTCACCAGATGGGAGACGAAACTTAGAGGTGAAGGCCTTCCTGGTTGATTGGGTTTTCTCAATGGCGCCATCGATCATGGCATTGAGTTTCCAGTCACTCTTGTACTCTTCGATCTCTCTTTCTTCTCTGTCGCTACTCTTCGGAGCTGCCACGATAGCTGATCGTAGCTGAGCCAAAAGCGGGCTACGATCAGTAGGTACTCCAAAATTCATCACATAAGAAAAAGTCGCATAAAGTAGGGGACGGTGAAACCCGTTTAGACCTGGTCCATCGCCCATTTTTGATAAGTGATACTCCACCGTTTTCGGGGTGTATGCACCACCATGGATAGTTTTTCCAGTTTCCGACTTTTCTGGGATCTTTGGTAGGCTCACCTCATCAGATGAACCTTCAATGACCATCAGCCGATTGGGCAGCGGGTCATCCATACCATCGAATATGGGAGCCGCTGTGAAGTGCAACTGAACGGTCTGAAACGTTGATAAATCAATCAACTTAAAACCAACTTTATTATTGACGTGTCGTCCCCATACTTTCAGCTCTTGCTCACCGTATGGTCGATCCAGCCAATAATAAACATGGGCTGAGAATCCACTCCCTCCGACATTCTGGCTGGATGACCATTTCACAACACAGGTCACCCCCTGAAGTTCATCAGGTAGAATGGATAACAATGATCTGGCTGCTTTCTCTGGATCAGTCGCCGGATTAATCTGATCAAGGCATGAAATATTGTCAAGATCAATCATCATCCATGGCCGGGCTCGTTCCATGAAAAAAGCTGGTTTGTTTGGTGCAGAGTGTTTCCTGGCTGATACCGCTACAGGTTCAGGGGCTTGCTGTTGCTCAAGTAACTGAACTTCCGGCAATGGTTCACCACGGATAATGAGCCGCCGTGGATCCTTCTCAATCCGTTGAAGTAATGCCCCCAGTTCATAGATCCCTGAAACGGGATGCCGGTCCATGGTGTAAATTCCACCAGTGTCAAACTTCTCCAGAATAATTGTACCGTCACTCCGTTTGACCCACTTTTTGGTAGCACGTTTATCCGGCGCGGTCCTCAATACAGTGACCAACTCTTCATTCTGATTTTCAATCTCTGTGTTCATCAGATCATCTCTCTTCATTATCAAATTGATGCCAACCGCTGCAATGTCGTGGTTGTTCGGTTGGCTAGCCTCTGACCGTGCTCTCAACCGAGAGGGCACGGTCTCAAATTTCTATTCCTGGTACGCCTGTTCAATGAAGGCGTCCAAATCCCTCCTCAACACCAGCTGAGACCTCTTTCCAATCTTGATCACCGGTATTCGACCGGCTCTCACTATCCGTCGGATATAGTCGGTTGGCTTCCTCAGGCGTTCTGCCACTTCTTCAATGGTGAATACAGGTTCACCGGCCTCAATTTGTTCCAGTACGGTCATGTGACTCTCCTTATATCTGAGCGAATCATAATCTACTGTTATTGAAGGCTTGTTGGACGTGAAGCAGCCGAAATTATTTGCTTATTTATTCAGTTGTGTGGCGCAATTGTCGTATATATTGGGGTATATGGTGGTGCGCCAAAGATGGTGAAGTGGGAGGTGTGTGAATTGATGGTATGGACAGTTTCAGATAAATGCGTCAAATGACGTATTTACCTGTGACGGGCCTTGCCGGAGAAAACATGTGGTGATGTGTGTGATCACAGAGTAGTTATGATCGACTTTAAACCCAGTCAATTTCTTCAAGAATCAATTCATCAGAATCTACTTCGAAGTCATCTGGGTTCTCTTCATCGATCATCCAATAGAGATGTACGACAATCTCGTCAGCACCACTTTTGGTCTGGTATTCATCAGATGATACGTCAACCCGCATCTCTCTGTGGACTGAGCCAAAGGCGGTCAGTTCACCCTTTTCAAGATTTTCTTTAAACGAATCTATCCAGACTTCGGGATCTTCATATTCAAAGTGGTTGGGATTGTAATCATCGTACCAATGCTCCAGCAGGAGATCATAGACGAGCGATTCAATCTTTTGTTTGATAGCATCAGCCCGGTCTTCGGTAGAGTCAGCAGCTGATTCCTTCGCTTGCTGAATTCTGGCAGCATACGTCTCCCTGTCAAAATGATATAGGATTTCAGACGGTCTCAATTCTTTCCCGTCGATGAATAATAGACCTTCGTCCTGATCATAGGTAACCTCAACTGATGAATCGGTGATTCTGTTATATTCACCAAGACGTAACAATGATTCCAGCTGATCAAATACTACGGTGGTGTGTCTTATATCAGGTGGCTTTTTATCAAGATGTGCCAAGAGCACCATTACCACATTGTCACAGACAGAAGCGAAAATTTGGATTTCTGTTTTACTGATAAGTGGTTTATCACCTGCTTTCCCGTGACCTGCAACACTGTCTTTATTACGTGTTTCGGCAATGCCATATGCAATAGATGTAATACCGCTTCGAATCTTTGGGTCTGGTACGTCAACCGCCTTTAACGCCTCTTTCATCAATGGCGCTAAATCTGTTTTTCCGTCATCGACGTAATCTGGATTATTCTCCTTTAAAATGTGCTTGCAGACTGTTTCAACAATGCATTTACACCAATCAATGGTTTCAGGTTCATACATTGCATAGGCTAATTCAGCCTTTTCAATAGTCAGGCGTAATCGTGGTAGTCCAAACCGCTTTTCAAAAGCATAGGCGCTGATAAAGGGATTGTGATTCATAGGTTGTCACTTATGCCGCTACCAATCCCGCTACCGTCGCATTCAGTAACCGTTGCCCATGGTCCCTGGCGTTGGTGCTCTGTGATTCCAACTGATCGCAGAGAGTCATGAGCTGGTCCACTTTGGTGACGATGCGTTTTTGTTCAGTGAGTGGTGGGAGTGGAATTAGCATAGCGAGGAGTTCTGCTCGCTTGATCCCTTTGACGGTCATACCACTGCCTGTAACATGCCGTGTCAGAAAATAATTGTAGAAGTGGTCTATGTCTATTTCAGTTGGAAGGAATAAAGCACGCAGATCTTGATTAATCGCAACATCTATCGTGTTGATCGATATCTTTCCCAATCCCATTCTTGTGCAAACGATTAAATTGCCAGCTGGCACTAGATTGGAGCTACTCTTGTCAAGACCAAGATCTGTTATCTTATCAATTGTTTGATCAAGATGTTTAGCCTTTCCGACATCTTTCACGCTTGCCCATGGAATATCCCCATCCCAATATTCTGGATTGCGTTTTGAAGGTGTGCCTCCACCAATATCGAATAGAATAACATCGCCGATGGAGGAAACGACCCATCCCTCAGGTAATTTAATCGACACATCACCAGAATCAATCGTCTGCACCGCCTTTTGTCGCCGAACCTTCTTCTCTTTGATCAACCGTTCCTTCTCTACCTTGATCCTCTCCAACAACACCGATGCCGGTTCATCATTCGGATCCTGTGGTACCAGCTTACCCATCACAGCCAGTTGCAGTATCGTCTGACGGAGTTGGGCGACGGTCTGTGGATGATCGTAGAGTAGGTCGAAATGGTCTCGGATGCGTGTCCATGCGTTGTTGAACGATGGTTGATCCGGTGCTGTGGTGAGGCTGTTCAAAGCACTCTGATTGAGCTGGATCTGTGTCTTGCGGCGCGCATCACGTTGGGCTTCAAGTTGGTCACAAATGGACATGAGCTGGTCCACTTTGGCGACAATGTGTTTTTGCTCAGCGAGTGGTGGTAGGCCCGTCATAAGATTGTATGCTTCACTACGATTTAGGCCAGGTTTAATACCTTTCCCTAACTCATCCAGCTTGAGGCTTTTGAGAAGTAAATAGCAGTAATTCAGATCAATACCAGCCGGAGGAACAACGTAATAGGTGACATCAGTTGGCCAGAATGAACCATTAGCCTTGTTAAGCGCACCAGCTGAACCTTTTCTTCCTATAATTATTGCTGGTTCTTCAACGAGAAACTGGTTATGTGTCCCCACTATTCCATTAGATCCAAATACTGAATATTCACCAGACTCAGTTCTTGTTTTTGCTGGTAATGATTTGCCATATTCTAGCTCTACCAGTTCCCCAAGGCGGGAATTAATCCACCCCTCCGGCACCTCAAACGGTACCTCATCAAGATCAATCGGCGGCAGCTTCTTCCCACGCCGGATCTTCTTCTCTTTGATCAATCGCTCCTTCTCGACCTGGATCCGCTCCAACAGCACCGATGCCGGTTCATCATTTGGATCCTGTGGTACCAGCTTACCCTGAACCGCCAACTGAAGGATCAGCTCACGCATCTTGGCAACTGCGTTCGGAGTATCTGCGAATTGCTCGAAGTGTTGAAAGAAGGTCTCCGGCGTCATTGGTCACGCTCCAATGCTGCTATCAATTCGGCTTTCAATGCATCCCGAGTCTGTCCGACCTCTGCCAGGATGGCCTGATACTCTTCCAGCAACTCGTCAGGATCACCGATCTTTTCGCTATCATCATGTGGATTCTTGATATCCAGGTTGAAGCCACTCTCTACAATCGTCTTTACCGGTACCTTCCATGCGAATTCATTCTCCTCACGATTCTCCCACCACGTTTTCTCAGGCTTGAACTCCTGAATACGCATCGGCTTGGTCTTGGAGTAGCTCTTGTACCCCGGTGGATAGGGGTGCTCATAGAACCACACCTCTTTGGTAGGTGTACCCTTGGTAAAGAAGAGCAGATTGGTCTTAATACCGGTGTATGGATTGAAAACGCCGTTGGGTAACCGAACGATGGTATGGAGATTACAGTCCGTCAGTAGCTTCTCTTTGATACGGGTTTTAACACCTTCACCGAATAGCGTGCCATCGGGTAATACAACAGCGGCACGTCCACCCGGTTTCAGCAGGTGCATGATCAATACAAGGAAGAGGTCTGCTGTCTCTTTGGTCTGAAAACCAGCTTTAAAATTTTTCTCGACACCATCCTCTTCAACTCCACCAAAAGGCGGATTGGTGACGATGACATCAACACGATCCTTGGGACCATAATCCCGGATCGGTCTGGTCAGGGTGTTGTCGTGACGAACGTTGATGGGTATGTCGATACCGTGCAGCATCATGTTGGTGACGCAGAGCATATGAGGGAGTGGCTTTTTCTCAACACCATGAATCGATGCCTGCAACCGCTCTTCATCGTCAACGTTCTTGACCTGTTTGCGGATGTGCTCAATAGTGCAGGTGAGAAAACCACCGGTCCCACATGCCGGATCAAGTACCTTTTCACCAAGTTGCGGATTCACCTGATCCACCATGAACTGGGTGACGGCGCGGGGTGTGTAGTATTCGCCTGCATTGCCTGCATTTTGGAGATCCTTGAGGATCTTCTCGTAGATATCACCGAACAGATGACGATCCTGGCTGCTATTGAAATCGACGGCGTTGATCTTGTTGATCACCTGCCGCATCAACTGACCGGATTTCATATAGTTGTATGCATCTTCAAAGACACTGCGAATCACAAGCCCGAGTTGATCACTGTCCGTTGCTACAGAGAGATTCTTGAGTGTGGGGAACAGATCGTTATTGACAAAGGCCATCAGCTCTTCGCCGGTCATACCCTCATCTTCAGCAGCCCAACTCCTCCATTGCAGGTTTTCCGGAATCGGTGAGGTGTAATCCTCATCCATCAGTTCCGCTTCCTGCTCCTGATCATCAAATATCTTCAAAAAGAGCATCCACACCAGCTGACTGATGCGCTGGGCATCGCCGTCAACGCCGACATCCTTACGCATGATGTCCTGGATACCTTTGATCGTGGTGGTGATCGACATGGTTATTCGGTGTCCTTTTTCACGTTTTCATCAGGTTCGGAAAAGTAGGTATCGTCGATTTCAAGCAGTGTGCGTTGGTGCTTCTTGACGCCTATCTCATGTTTAAGCAGTAGTTCAATCAACTTGTCGCCATCAATGAGCGTAATGGGTGCGGCTCCTTGGAAAAGAGCTGCATCTTTGCAACCTTGGGCGAATTTTCCCAGAGTGATAATCGTGCCACGGATGGCTTGATGATATGGGAGTGCGCCGCGAAGCTGATCCAGAATGGGCCGACCTACCGATGCTTTCTGACGCTTGACTTGCACCACTTCTTTGATCTGGGTGATGCCGAATTGGTAGTTACCGACTACATCAACACCCTTGTCACCGCTCTGCTTGGTTACGACTACATCTTCATAATCCATGGCATCCAGGAGGTCTTTGACAAGCATTTCAAACCGGTATGGATCCATGACTGTCAGTTTATCGCGCAGTGCTGTGGATTGTTTGTCATTGTGGATTTTAATTGCAGATAATGCAGAACGCTGTGAATCCTGTATCTTATCCGAAGCCATTCCCGACGTGTAATGGACTCCCATGTCGGTGATGGTGTAAGTGTTGCCTTTCTTTGAAGCCAGCCCTCGTTCAACGATATTCGTCATCCTCCTTGACAAGGTGTCGCTCATAGCTCCTTGTGCATGATATTTTGAATACTCTTGTAAAAATTCTTCCCACTCTGGCAACAGATCACCACGCTTTGCTGGTGAATGGATTGAGAGAATTTGAAGGATCTGGAGTATACCTTCGGCCTCATCCAATACCTTGATAGTGGCGGGGTTTTCTTCAATAAAATCCCGTCCAATATCGGTTAGTTGATAAGCGCCCTCTGGACTAATTTCCAGCAGAGCGTATGTATTGATGAACAGGTAGGCTCCATAAACGTAACGGGGATTGACCTTTTTATCGCTCTCATTCCAAATGCGCTGTGCAAGCTGTTGATGCTCGCCATCCAGCCGCGTTGCGATCCATTCATCAGGATTTGTCCAATCTACGGGATTTTGAGGTGTGCCTGTCTGATCTCGTATTGAGCGCATCATTGCTGAGACTGCTTGCTTTGAAACATTTTGCCAAATGTTCAGCAGATAACGCACCTCAGAGTAGAGAGGGAATAAGGGGATGCGAACTTTCTGATTGGTCTGGCGTGTCATCTTATGTCTCATTGATGTTGTGGTCATGCAGCATACAGCGCTTGTTTAAGCTCGTTAAGAGCTTGTTGATACTGTTTCTTACCACCAAACGCTCTGATGATTTCAATGGGGGTTCCAATCTGATTGAAGGGCTGAACCTTGAGTACTCCGATTTCTTCGATGTTTTCAATCCCTTCATCAGCGTACTTCTCCAGTAGCGTCTCCATCACCTTACGCGCCTCATCACCGTACTTGGTGAAATAGTTGCGCTTAACGACATTCTCAGCCCTCTCACGACGCGTTAGTGGCGGTTGATCAAATGTAACGTGACAGATCAGGTCAAATGGACCGTAATCCTGTCCCACCTCATCGGCCAAAGCTTCAAATAGCACACCATGCTCTTCCAACTCCTGAATGATTGCCTTCTTCCGATCAGCATCACGCCATCGGTTCAGAAAGTCATCCATGGAGGTGAACGCCTGTCGAACCGTCTTCTTGGTGTAATCCTTCAGAGATTCAGTGATCAGCTTTCCATCTTTGCCATAGTACTGAACCCGCTCTGCAACCACAGAGACGGTGACATCATTAACCACATATTTTCGTCTGGGTTCTCCAGGCTCATCCGGTGGGAACGGGTCGCTTATGGTGCTGCCGTCATCACCAGGTTCACCACCTTCAATACTATCTGTACCGTCTTCATCTTCAGGTGGGACTGGTGAGTCGTCTGGTCCTGGTTCATATATCACCACTGGATCACCGTCAAAGTCTGGATCAGCGAACCGGTCAGTCGCCTTCTTGAAATCCATGATGGTGAAAAAGAACTTGTTGAAATCCGCATCGATGCGGGTGCCGCGTCCAATAATCTGCTTGAACTCTGACATAGACTGGATACGCCGATCCAAAACAATCAGCTTGCAGGTGACAGCATTCACACCAGTGGTCATCAACCGAGACGTTGTGGTAATGACTGGGTATCGGCTTTCAGGATCAATAAAATTATCCAGCTCCGACTTGCCTTCATTGTTGTCACCGGTGATACGCATCACATAGCGCCGGTCTTCAGCATCAAGGTCAGGGTTCATGTTGACAAGAGCGCTGCGCATCCGTTCAGCATGGTCTATATCTTCGCAGAAAATAATGGTTTTATCATAACGACCAGTAGACTTGAGAAACTCGGTGACCTTGCGTGCTACCAACTCTGTACGCTGCCTCAAAACCAAATTTCTATCAAAATCCTTCTGATTATAGATGCGGTCCTCAATTTCGTAGCCTTGTTCATCCCGTTTACCCGATTCAGGCCGCCATCCTTGCAGATCGCGGTCGATATCGATTCGTACCACCTTATAAGGCGCTAAGTATCCATCATCAATACCCTGTTTAAGTGAGTATTCATAAACAGGGTCACCGAAGTAGGTGATGTTGGAGACCTCTTTGGTCTCTTTTGGGGTGGCAGTCAGACCGATGTGTGTGGCTGATGAGAAGTAGTCCAGGATCTCACGCCATGCTGAATCCTCAGCGGCGCTGCCACGATGACACTCGTCTACCACAATCAGGTCAAAAAAACCTGGGCTGAACTGCCTGAAAATGTTCTGCTCTTCTTCAGTACCGGTGACTGCCTGATAGAGCGCCAGGTAAATCTCGAAGGATTTGTCAATCTGACGTTTCTGGATCTTGGTCATCGCCTGACCAAACGGTTTGAAGTCGTTGGTGCGCGTCTGATCCACTAGAATATTGCGATCAGCAAGGAAGAGGATACGTTTCTTGGCTCTGGATTTCCATAAGCGCCAGATGATTTGAAAAGCGGTGTAGGTTTTGCCAGTACCGGTGGCCATCACCAACAGAATGCGATCCTGACCTGTGGTAATTGCTTCGACAGTGCGGTTGATGGCATTGTGCTGATAGTACCGAGGAGTCTTGCCGCTTCCATCGACATAATAATCATGGGTCACAATGGAATTAGCGGGCTCATCCAGTCCTTTCCAATCACAATATCGACGCCAGAGTTCATCAGGTGATGGAAACTCTGTCAGTTTCAGTTCCGATTCCTTGGTGCCCTGAGTGACGGTTCGGTCGTGAGCAAGGAAAGCATCACCGTTAGAGCTGAAGACGAATGGAACCTGGAGATGCTCTGCATAATCCAGAGCCTGCTGCATGCCGTCGCCGACTGAGTGGGTGTTATCTTTGGCTTCGATGACGGCGATGGGGATGTTGGGTTTGTGGTAGAGGACGTAATCAGCGCGCTTCTGTTTTCCACGACTGATCAGTTTGCCGCGCACGATAACGCGACCTGCGGTGAAGGTGACCTCTTCCCGAATTTGGGTATGGAGATCCCATCCAGCCTGTTGGATGGCCTGAGTAATGAACTTCGTACAAATATCCCGTTCGCTGAGGGATCGTTTCGTCGCTGAATCCATCCAACACCCTCTTATGATTTTGAATTAAGGCAATCCAGTATTTACTGTTTCTATTCAGTAGGATAAATATAATTTTACTATTTAAAAGAATACCACGATCTCAGCTCAGGGTCTAGAAGCCGCCATGTTGGCTTGATGATGTTTTCCGCCCCGGTGTGCGCCTTCGGTGCTTCAAGCGCGTATGGAGTGGCATAGAGGGTGTAACGATGCCGATTTCGTCTGCCGTCGGAAAAATTGGGGAGGATGGGGAGGATTAAGCATCAGAGGGAAATTAATTTTGAATCATCCAGCTCTTTAGAAGGCAGCAGGATGGTTTCAGAATGGATGATCCAGGTCACCGTCGTGACCTGGATCAATGTCAGTCTCTGCTCGCATGGTGCAATGTCGATATATATAGGGGGGTGAATTCAGTTCCGCCATTTTCCATGACGATGATTGGTTCATCACTGATCGCCACTGCTTGGTGTCATATCTCTCCTTTGTTTCGCAGTTCGATCAAGATATCAGCTAGCTTCCCCAGTCTCTCTTTTGCCCTTGAATACTCACCAGTATAATCGTCTGTAAACTCTTCATAATGTTCAAGTTCTCTTCTATTTCTTTGTTCCTTCTCAAGAAACACATCTTCACCTTGATGCATGAAGGTGCCCTTTTCAAACTTCACGATTTCGTTCTTTGAAAACAGAACCTTAGTCAGAAATATTGCTGAGTCAATGAACCGATGAATCGGTAGTTCCTCAGAAAGTCGGCTCCATTTGTTGCCCGTGTATCTCAAAAATTTGATCGAGATTTCATTCGGGCTCCACTGCGACAGTCCGAACGATAAGTAACGACAATCAGATTTCTTAGGTTTTCCATCCTTCCTATTAATTGAATTTATCCCATCATAAAAACTGTAATCCATCATATAGATGGACTTGTGCCTCAAGCGGGTTGGCTTTGACGGTTCTTTCGTATCGTCACTCATCGCAATATCTCCCATAAAGTCACCATTAAGCTAATACAGCACTACGCTAACCAAGTATAGGCGATCAGATAAAAATGCGCAATCTGCTCTGAATTGAGAAAAAACAAACCATGCAACTCCGTCATATAGAACATCATAACCATTTAAAAATACACTCAATACATTGTTTTTTAATTCGAACTTCTCTTAAGGATCTGCACGAGGAATACGCTATTACGCTAATACTGTAGTGGCGTATTTTATTGTTGACAGAGGTGGGGGAATTTATCATACTACACCACTACACCACTACACCACTACACCACTAGTGTAGTGGTGTAGACTGACGGTGATGGCAACGTCGAACAATAAAGGAGACCCAGTTTCCGGGATAGGATCATCCACACCTCACCTGTCACCATCACGAAGGTGGGGTGTGAAACCAAATATCAATCTTTTTCGTCGGGTTATTCATGCCTCATTGGTTGGGCTGAGTAACTTGTGTGTAAATCCACCGCACCCACTGGTGCGAAAACAACAAAATAGGTGTGAAAATGTTTGAAAATTCAATGGATAACTCTGAGTACGAAAGCTGCGATCAGTTGACTGAAAAAGAGTATCAGCAAAAGCAATATGCTGAATTCAAAATGTATGCGAAAGGTACCCATTGTGACGATGATGATCGGGAAGGCACCAACCCATTAAGATCGACATCTTCGCAGAAAGTGTTCACTCGTGATGATTGGGAAAAACTGGATGTGCATCCCGCTGCTGATAAATATCCGATGCAATCGGAACGTCGTTTGTTATCCCTTGCCGCTGATATGGCGAAGCATGGTCAGCGTGAGCCGTGTGTTCTGATTTCAGAAAGCAATCCGGTACTCCTCGCCGGTCGAAACCGCGTTGAAGTTAGCAAAAAGAATGGGATGGTACCCCTATTCGTTTATCTCTCCGGTATGTTGGGTCGTGAGCCCACCGAGAAGGATATCCTCCAGTTTGTTATCGGAAGCAATGAACTGCACCGTCATATGTCAACCTCACAGAAGGCTATGGTTGCTGTTTCAATGGCCACGCTTTCTAAGGGGCAATCGAATGCTTCAAAAGAAGCATTGACCCAGGACGAAGCCGCCAATTTACACTCCATCAGTCGGACTTCAGTTCAGCGTGCTGCAAAATTCCAAAGAGACGCTCTCCCTGAAATCCAGGCTTGGGTGACCCAAGAAGGGGTTACATTGTCCTTTGGCAATAAGATGGCCAAGCTATCCAAGGATCATCAGAAACAGTTGATACAGACTGTGCATGATCGGGTCAAAGATGCAGCACTTGATGAGCTTGAAGGTGATGACGATCGTGAACAGAGTTTCCGAAAGATCGTTAAACAAACTTATGGTGAACTGAATAAATCAATCTCTGCTCCTCCTCCTGAGCCTCTCCCTCACAGTGAATCCTGCTTGAACAAACACGTGTCTGGGATTGACTGGCAATCTATAACAGCCTCACGTGATCTGCTTGAAGGGCTGTTTGATCTTGATGCGATGTTAGCCTCTGTCCCAACGGAGGTTAATGAGGAACCAATCCCTGATGTTGAGAGAGAAAAGGCTCAGCGGCGGATACAGCAGCTTTATTACGTCCAGCTTTACGTGATCAGTCCCGATCTGGCTGATGTGTGGTCGGATGATCATAGTAAAAATCTTGATGATCCTCCAATTAATCAACTTCCCAAAGATTTGAGGAATCTTGTCGATCAGTTTGACGTTGTTCGGCAGGCCCCCATTTTCCAGTCTTAGTGTGAATTTGCCTAGCAGTGAGATGAACAGTTCATCAGGCAGCATGGCAGAGTAAATGTTGGTGAGGAGGCCACAAAGTCAGTGGCCTCCTCATGCCTGGGTTTCGACCATCATTGTGGACGGATTCGATCAGAGTCCGCCGACCATGATGTTTGAATCCACTTTAACTTATAGAAGGAGACTATATCTGAAATAAATTGGGATTGTCGTGTTGTATCATTACTGTTTGTATTCATGAAGTTAAGAGGAGATAAGCATGGACAAGAATGTCGTTGATCATGAAATGGGCTGTGCGATGGAAGAACTGCGAGAGATGGTCAAAGAAGATCGTTTCCTGGATTACAAGATGGTTCGTGATGAAGCCTGGCGTATGGGTGATCACCGCTTGGCTGTTGATATTCAAATTTGGTTGGAAAGATCAGATGAGCTGGAAGAGCGCATCATAGATTGGGTTGCTGATTACCAGGAAGGTCTCGAACAGCAGCAACAGGAGCTTCAGAACTAAATGGAGATTTACTTATGGTTTTAAGAAAGGTGGGCATCGTAGTGCCATACTACAATCGCCCAGAAATGATCCGGGAGTGTCTGAAATCCCTTGGTCTGTATGCCGGTCATCAAGTCACCGTTTACATCGTTGACAACAGTGATGACCGTTACCGGATCCTTGATGGATGGGATCGAGGTTTACGTTTGGATTATGTTGATGACATCTGTGTTATCGACATGCCTACCGAGTGTGGTGTTGGACTGGCCCGTAACGTCGGTACTCAACAGGCACTGGATGATGGATGTGACTTGGTTTTCAACTTTGATGATGATGCGAAGCTGACCGCTCCCAACGCATTGGACAAAATCTTCCAACTGATGGCCGCTGAACCCAGGTTCGTCAGTGTTGGTGCGATTGGCAGCATGACACGTTATCTGCCGTCGTTCACCAAGGATTCAGTTGCATTTCTCAAAGCGAACATCGTTCTTACATGCTTTCCACGATGGTTCTTTGAAGAGCACGGGAACTACGATCCAGATCTGACTCTGCTTGAAGACGTGGACATGTCACTTCGGGCTTGGCAACACGGTCACTGGGTTGGTGCTGTCCATGTACCAATGTATCACCATCGATATCAGCCTCATCGCACCGCTGATGGTGGTACAGCTAAGAAGAAGCATTTCAGATTTGGTAGCTCCGAGGGACACAGTACAGCGCGTCTGCTTGAGCGCCGATTTGCTGGAATGGTCCGAGTGAAAAGCAACTCTGCTATCTGCCGTCAGTTTCCGTTCCCTGAAGAGAGGTATTTTTTCCAGGATGGTGAATTGCATGTGGAGCTTGCTGATGGAATTGAAAATGGAGGTGATCATTATGTAAACGAATGAATAAACCCCATTCCCGTGTGCGAAACGGGAATGAGGGGAGCGGTAGACTTCTAAACACCGGATGGGACCGGTGAGTGGCGTAGCTCAGCATCACTTTAACATCCTGTTCCCAGGATGTGAATCGTCCTCATCGCTCCCCCATCCATTAAATTGCAATCTCCCAATGATAATGGAGAGTTAGAATGAAGAGAGTAAGTCATAAAATGGTCAGCGCTGTTGCTGTGCCAAAAACTATTCTTGCAGACTCAGAAGCTGTGGTTGATGAAAACGGGATGGGTGAAGGCACCTATCTTGGTAGTGAGATTGTAGAGCGCACCAAGAGAAATCCTGACAATGGTCGATCCTGGGTAGTTTACAATCTCAATAGCAGGTTCATGGTCAAGGGGAAGCCAGAAGATGTTGAAATAACATTTGATACTGGCACCAGGGTCAGCAGTAGAAATATCAACAATGAGTTCAATCTGTTGACTGTGTTCGTCATGAATATGAAGGCCACGAATCTGGCAGAAATTCTCAGTGGTAACTTCGACACGGTAGAGATCAATAAAAAATTGATAGCTCTCAAAGGGCGTAAGTATCGATTCAAGGTCACCACTGATGAGTCGCAGACTAAGTTTCACAAGCAGCACATCGATCCTACAACGATCGAACCAGTCGTTTAGGGTTTAGTTCAACTAACGAATAGCAACTACTAATAAGGGGGTGTTGATTCCCTCTTATTAGTTCTTTATTGATATGGTGAACAATATGAACAATAAAAAGATCGATTACAGTGAACTAGAATATATTGAGCTTGATCCTTATGAAAGTGGATGGTGTGAAGAGCATCAAGATGCTTTGGAATCCATGAAAGAGCTTCAGAAACATGAAGTGGAATTGGACAAATTTCTTGATGAGCAACGTGAGGCGGATATGGACAAGTTGCTTGATGAACAATACGAAAACGATCCGCATGGATAGTGTAAAAGCATAAAGCAAGTCGATGACGCTGGTCTCCCGGCCAAGGAATAAGCCAGCGTCATCGATCTTTTGCACCAAACCAATGGGGCGCATGTACGCCGGATCGGTATGGTCATCATCCTTCGATGATAACCCCTTTCTGATCGTTGGCCAATGGTCAACCTTGATCTTTACATGTGCCTCCAACCTTAAACCCTTGGAGGTTTAACCATGACGAATAAGCCAAAACTACTTGCAGACTCTCGTCATATGCGGGGGCGTCAATACCTGATTGACAAGGAGCTGATGACTGATGAAGTCCCGATGAAGAAGATGGTCAAAGTGCCATCAAAACCACTGAACATCGTGGTGCCATTGGAAATTGATACCGAGTTTGTGAGCGGTGACATTGACGACTTCCTTGAAACCGAGAAATCGCGATCAAGAACTGGAATCACCGTTCAAATTAAGGGTATTCATGAGTCTGAAGGTGTCATTTACGTCCATCCTGATTTCGAGCGATCAATGATGGAGGTGTCCCATGGCGATGAATAATCCTGACATTGAGGCCGATGGTGGATTCTATGGTCAATTTCGCCACAAAGTGTTCAGATCCGGTATCGTTATGATCGACTACATGCGTGATCAAGGATACGACATCAGCGTGCGTCGTGAGGAGGACAGAGAACAGCTTGATGCTGTCAAAAACACCCTCAACATCAAGCTATACGGTCACTTCTTGCAGGCTGAGTTGTATCTCAGCTTCACTGATGAATATCTGATCGATATCGACAATGCCGTTCGCCGGAAATGGATCCATCATGATGGAAAAAACCTGAAGACAGGGAGCAATTTCGGCCATCCTGCCAAGATGCCATGGATAGCTACTATCCGTCAGGATGACCAGTCATACGAATACCGCATCACACTCAGTTTCGTGGATACATTAAGCATCATGGGTTACATGAGCCTGGATCAGGTATCCAAAACCGTTGGCGTTGAAATGCCGTACAAAGACATCATCAGCTCTGATGAAAAAGGGCGAATGGATCAGGTCTATCTCGAAGATCCAGATGAGAGCGGATTATACCGTTTTGATCGCTACGCCCTCGGTGATTTGACTATGTACCGCATCCTCGAAAAATATCGTGACCTCATGAAAGAGATGTGGGGGTCACTCAGTGTCGCTGACTATTGGAAAGATGGATACATACCACGACTGACCATCGGTGGGTCAATACGGGATCTTATGCAAGCCCTCTTGTTCAAGATGATGGAGATCCAACCTGATGATAAGAGCCGTCAAAAACAGTTGATGGGTATCCTATCGAAGTGTGGGGCCGATCATTTCAGATCACAGACTGATACGACAATCTACCTGGCCGGTTTTTCAACTGGTGGTCGGTGCAGGAATGTTCGTCCAACTGACTCCAACGCATACGGGGCATTGTGCGATGTCGATGTGCAGTCCTGCTACGGTGAAGGGAGTCGAGCTCAACCGTACATCGTTGGAGTCCCTGTCGTCCTATTCTTCAATAGAAAAGGTGCTGGTGTCATTAAGCCCACCCTGCGTCAGTGCCTGGATCAATTTGGTGATGAGCTGGTCCCACTCCATTGGTATGCAACTGTATCGATGGACTCTTTGAGTCCACTAGAATTTCCGAATACCTTCTTTGTAAGCCGTTTTGATATCGGGAAAAAGAAGAAAAGATACTGGTACCAGGATGATGATCATGGACGCGGTGAAGTGAAGATTTTCACTCATTGGATCGAAAACACTGTCATCAATCACGATGCCATCCAATACATCCTCCATGTCTGTTCTCCAGAGCAACGAGATGAACTGCTGGATCGACTGTACGTCCAGGTGCTCGTTATGTATCCAGCTTCAGAACGGTGTAAAACGCCAGAAGAGTTTTGGGCCTTGCACGACAACCATGCTGGAAGCAGTGGTTGTCAGCTTGAAATTTCAAAGGGGAATACGCGCACGGTTCTTTACGAGGAACAGTGCCATGCTTGGTATGCAGAAACCATGGGTGAACTATGCACCAATAAGCTGTTGGAACAGCGTCTGACCTTTGGGAAAGAAGCTCCTGAAGCCGAGCTCAGGAAGCTGATAATTAACGGAATTCCAGGAGTGATTAGTAGTCAATTTATGGAGGTTTCAAATCTGTTGGTCGCCAACAACATCACTGCATCTGTCCGGGCGTTGATGTGGTACATGGAGAGTGCATTCCAAGGGTATCAGGTCATCACAGATGGGATGGTCATTGACCTAAATAACGTTGTTTACCCAGTGGAGGATACCATTCAATGACTGCAACCGACTTGTTCAATCTATACCGTGAGTCCAATCCCAATGTCAGATACGGATCACTCGGTGGGTACGATCGTATTGACCTGGATTGGGTTGACGATGACGGTGATCAAACCGTCCTCAGACTGATCAAAGATGGTCAGGTTGAGACCGAACTGATAGGTAGCGATGCCAATGACTGGGTCAATGCAGTCATGATGGAGCACCTTCAGTCGATCTATTCATCCAATATCGATGTCCTGAACATGCCGTTTACCACGATTTCCGTAGAACGTGATGGTATTGAAGGTGACGGTGTCGGTGATGACGAGCCCATAATCAATTATGAGTCCCGAATTGGTCGATACACCATTGATATGAAGGATTTTTACCATACCGGTACCTTCCATGGATCTGCCAACTATCAACTGGAGCGTCCTCCATCAAAGTCTGATCCTGACGATACCGGTATCAAGACAAAGATGCGTTCATATGAAAAAAAGCGTGGAAATCAGCGGGCGCTGGTACTGGATGATGGTGATGAGATGTGCATCGGTGATCGGTACGATGAAGAGTCGTCATCAGGTGAGTTTCTGAGGTCACTGCGTGAGCCGGAGATCATAGAACGCCCTGATCTATTTGCTCGAACCAATATTCTGAAGACAAAGGAGTACACGCACAAGATTAAGCAGTTTGATCAATCTGATCTGGTTCCTGGAGACAATATAGTCCGGCTTGGGTTCATTAAAGAGTGGAGCATTACACAGCACACCTATCAATCGTTGGACCAGTATAAATCGATCCAGAAGCAGTTTGAGCAGCTTCGCAACAAATATGGTCAGTCATACGAGCGGCACTTTCTCAATGAGGATGGGACACTCCGGTATCAGGAGATGGTGGAGACTATCGACTGTCTGATTCAGAGCGGTGTCACCAATATTGAACGAGCATTGGATAAACACCGTCACTGTAACCGTACGTTGGAGTTGAAGGGATTGTCGGTCAATGCAACCGGTTACGACGCCTGGAAGAAAGCCAAGAAACTGGTTGAGGACGGGATGATCGCTGAGGATGATGTCTTGATGGTAGATGATGAAGGTGAGTTCGACATGTATGACGATGAAGATTGGAGAGAGTAGATACAATGGCTAAAACGAAGATTGAATGGACCGAGTTAACCTGGAACCCCGTCACTGGCTGTACCAAGTACAGCAGTGGCTGTGACAATTGCTATGCGTTTGCAATGGCACGCAGACTCCAAGGTCGGTATGGATATCCAGTTGATGACCCCTTCAGAGTGACTCTGAGGCCAAATCGATTGGATCAACCTTTGGATTGGAAGAAGTCAGGACTCGTATTTGTATGTTCTATGGCTGATCTGTTCCATAAGGATGTGCCAACTGAATACATCCTACAGGTCATTGATGTAATGCGTCGTGCTGATCATCACATATTCCAGGTTCTCACCAAGCGCGCGCATCGCCTTGGTGAGATAGAGCAGATGATCGAATGGCCTGACAATGTATGGTTGGGAGTGACCGTTGAAAGCAGTAAATATCAGCGTCGAATCGATTATCTCAGATTCACCACTGCATCCGTAAAATTCTTATCCATTGAACCACTCCTGGGCGCAATGCACGACCTGGATCTGGATGGAATCGATTGGGTTATTGTCGGTGGTGAAGTAGGAACGCGATCACGTCCTGTGAAAGCAGAGTGGGTAACAGACATCAGGGATCAATGTCAGGCTGCCGGCACACCCTTTTTCTTCAAGCAATGGGGTGGTCGAAAGCCTAAAGTCGCCGGGCGCATGTTGGAGGGTGTGACCTGGGACGAGATGCCACAACAAGTAGTCAAAACAGATTCATAACTGAGAAAGGTGTAAAGTAGATGAAAGCTATATCTAATGCAATAAGTTTAGTTAATCTTATCCTGGATCTACATGATCCGGTGGATATCCTTTGGTGTAATTATGATTCATATAGTTCAATGGCTGAGGATATCTATCTCGGCTTGTTGGATGTGAAGTCACTCACAGGTGTTGAGGATCTTTGTAGACGTGTCATTGAGCAAAGGTTTCCACCAAATGTACTTGCAGAACCGATCCACTCTATCCCTCTAATCGCTGTGGATATATGGCAATTCTGGTTGAGGGAACGGGCCAGAAACTTGTCTGAGTGGGTAAAGTTCTTCTCTGAAAACGATGTGGTTGTCACTCGTCGTTAGTTCAAACCAGTCTGATCGACGCATCAAAAGGAAACAGCGCCGTAAATCGGGACCGCATCCGCGGGCAATTCGCACTGGTAGACCAAAGGTCGCTCTTAGCCCGCTTTGCCCATTGAAATGTGGGTATGTAAGAAGTGTCGCATCGGAATTCCTGTGGAGGGAATCCCTATGCCTACGCATGACATTGACCATAACACAGAACCGTCCATAATGACCGTTGAGGAGGTTGCCCAGTTTCTCCAGAAGAGCCCGTCATGGGTTTATAAGAACTGGCAGGATTTGGGTGCTGTGAAGCTCGGGGGTTCTCTCATTTTTCCAAAGAAAGAGGACCTTTATGAGCGTTTATTCGGTAAGAGGAAAGGGGTGGAGATACGACTTCACCCGCAAGGGAGCCAGGTACACAAACGCCTGGTACAAAACCAAGGCTCAGGCACGAAAAGCCGAAGCAAAAAGAAGGGAGGAACTGGAGCAACCAGTAGTGAAGGAAAAGACCCAAACCGACATGGTCTTCTTGGATCTGGTGAATAAGCGGTTGGATCATGTGAAGGCGTACAACTCCGAGCGGCATTATAAGGATTACCTTTATATGGCCAGGAGGTGGGTGAAACAATGGGGTCATCTACTGACCAACGAAGTAACCACCGAGATGGTAGAACAGTTCGTTTTAGAACGATCAAAAGTATCCGCCATCACAGCCAATAAGGAAATCCAATCATTGAAGGCCACCTTCAATTTTGCCAAGAAGCGGAAATGGGTTTCTGAAAATCCAGTTGATGGAATGGAATCCTTGCCCATTGAGAAAAAGATCAAATATGTCCCATCAGCTAAGGATGTTGATCGAGTCATTGCCGTTGCTGATCCTGATACACAAGATTACCTATGGACCATCCGAGAAACGATGGCCAGGGTCAGTGAGGTCAATCAACTTATTTGGGATGATATAGATCTTGATGCTCGTTTAGTGATCCTATACACGCGGAAGAAAAAAGGCGGGCACTTGACTCCCCGTAAGGTTCCAATGACTGGCAAGCTCTTTGATGTGCTGTCCCGCCGTTATAAAGAGCGCGATCCTTCTAAGCCATGGGTCTTTTGGCAAACATATTGGAGTAGTAAGACCAGAGAAAAAATAGAGGGACCATATCAAGACCGGAAGAAAATCATGGGGACGCTATGTAAAAAAGCTGGTGTGAGATATTTTCGATTTCATGCTCTGAGACATGCGGGAGCTTCATTGATGGAAAATAGCAATGTACCGGTAGGAGCAATCCAACGGATCCTCGGTCATGAAAACCGAACAACGACTGAAATTTATCTCCACAGTCTGGGGGATGCAGAACGCCAAGCAATTTCAATGTATGAACATGCTCGGCAAAAGTCTCACACAGAGTCTCACATGGCAAAAAAATAGGGACTCAAGAGTTTTCTTGAATCCCTACTTAACTAACTGAAATGTCTTCGAATTAAATGGCGCGCCCGGAAGGAGTCGAACCTCCGACCTACTGGTTCGTAGCCAGTTGCTCTATCCAGCTGAGCTACGGGCGCGAAAGGTGTGTTCTGTCGTTGGAGAAGGAAGATTAGAGCGGTTGGACGCTGAGGTCAACCTAGAAAATCACTATCCTGTCGAAATCGTTGTTGGCAGTGAGTCCAGAATCCGCCAAAGACTCTCTAATCGACGTGGATCAACATCCCCCTCCTCTATCGCTTCCAACACCGCGCAACCTGGTTCATGGTGGTGAGAACAGTCTGA